>JALHPE010000008.1 GCA_022842645.1 Minisyncoccota bacterium | reverse complement strand
CTCGCGTTCTATCACAAAACCTACGGTGAAGATTTGTTTCTCGAAATTTCTCATCACCCGGAAATAGAGGGGCATGAGAAGCTCCAAAAAATGATCATTGAAGCGGCGCGCGCTTCGCACGCGCCGCTTCTCGCCGCCCACGATGTGTACTACCTTAAAAAAGACGATGCGCTTGCACGAGAAATGGTCGACAAAATTCGCACTGGGGGAACGCTCGATCGAGAGTTCGGTGGGAGCGCTGGTGATTTCTCATTCATTACCCACGACAGTGCCACACGCTTTTTCAAAGAAACTCCCGAAGCATTAGAAAACATCGGACGCATTGTAGGGTCATGCAATCTTGAACTTGATCTTGGTAAATGGGTCTTTCCGGCAATCCAGGTCGAGGGCGGATCATACGACGAAGCTCTCCGTGCACTCGCGTATAAAGGATTCGCATCCCGCGGCCTTGAAGAAACTCCCGCCCTTCGCGAGCGACTCGATTACGAGCTCTCGGTCATCGCTAAAAAAGGATATTCGCCCTACTTTCTCGTCGTCTCTGATCTCCTTAGTTACGCCCACGAACACGGCATCCTCACCAACATCCGAGGCTCGGTTGCCGGCTCTCTCGTCACCTTTCTTTCGCACATTACGAACGTAAATCCGATCGAATACGGCCTCCCATTCGAACGCTTTCTCAACCCCGAACGCCCATCAGCTCCAGACATCGATATGGACTACGCCGATAACCGTCGTGATGAAATAATTGCCTACGCACGCAAAAAATACGGTGAAGAGCACGTGGCACAAATCGGCACCTTTGGGACAATGATGGCACGTGCCGCTGTGCGCGACGTCTCCCGCGCACTTGGACACAGCTATGGCACCGGCGATCGTATCGCGAAAATGATCCCGTTTGGAAAACAAGGCTTTCCGGTCACCATTGAAAGTTCTCTTCAGGAAGTGACCGAGCTCGCCGAAGCGTACAAAAGAGACCCGGATGCGCGCGAAATACTCGACATGGCGCGCAAGGTCGAAGGCAACGCACGGCACGTCGGCGTGCACGCCGCGGGCGTCGTGATTGCACCAACTCCCGTGACTGATTTTGTTCCGATTCAGCTCGATCCTAAGGGCGGAAAAATCATCACGCAGTACGACATGCACGCCGTCGAAGACGCGGGGCTTTTGAAGTTCGACTTCTTGGGTCTCACCAACCTTTCCACGCTCGCCGACGCGCGCGACCGCGTGAAAGAACGCCTCAATGTTTCAATCGATTTCGATACACTCCCCCGCGACGATAAAAAAACATACGAGATGCTCTCCCGCGGCGAAACCCTCGGCGTCTTCCAGCTCGCAGGTGGCGGCATGACGAACTATCTTGTGGAACTGAAACCAAGCGTCATTCACGACATCAACGCAATGGTGGCACTCTATCGCCCCGGGCCAATGAATTTCATCCCGCAATACATTGAGCGCAAACACGATCATTCCAAAGTGAAATATCTTGATCCACGCCTCGAGCCAATTCTCAAAAACTCCTACGGCGTCATCACCTACCAAGACGACGTGCTCCAGATTGCAATTCAGTTCGCCGGCTACTCCTGGCTCGAGGCCGACAAATTCCGCAAAGCGATGGGTAAAAAGATTCCGGCCGAAATGGCTGCGCAAAAAGAAAAGTTTGTGAAGGGCTGTATCGAGCACGGAAAAATGAAACCCGACATCGTGCAAAAACTCTGGGAACAGATCGAGACCTTCGCTGCCTACGGCTTCAACAAAGCCCACGCCGCGTCCTACGGCCTCCTTGCCTACCAAACCGCCTACATGAAGGCTAATTACCCGGTGGACTACATGGCGGCGGTTCTTACCTCCGACGCAGGCGACGTCGAAAAAATCGCAGAAGTAGTTGCAGAATGCAAGCGCATGAAGCTCGCCATCCTTCCGCCACTCGTAAACGAAAGCCGCGGCACCTTCACGGTCATGGACGAAACAACAATCCGATTCGGACTCTACTCCATAAAAAACTTCGGCACTGGTATCGCAGACTCCATCATCGCCGAACGAGAGAGCGGCGGAAAGTTCATCTCGATCGCGGATTTTCTTGCGCGCATTGGAGATAAGAACCTCAACAAAAAATCGCTCGAAGCCTTGATCATGTGCGGCGCGCTCGACGACCTCGCCCCAGAAGCGGGTGGACGAAAAACGCTTCTTACACACATTGAGCCCCTGCTTGAATACCGTCGTCAAAGTATAAGTGCACCAGAGGGGCAAGATTCGCTCTTCGGCTCCTCACTCTCCACAAAGCGCGCAGAACTAAAACTTCCCGAAGAAAAGCCAGCATCTCAAGAAGAAAAACTCAAGTGGGAAAAAGAACTTCTCGGCTTCTATGTTTCCGGTCATCCACTTGATAAGCACGCGACGGTGCTCGCGCGCCAAAAGATGAATATCCCGCAACTCAAAGAACGTTTTCCTCGAGGACTAGAAACAGTGATCGGCGGCATGCTGGAGAGCACTCAATCCATTCTCACCAAAAACGGCGAGCGCATGCTCTTTGGCCGCCTCGCCGATCACGCAGGCTCAACCGAAATCGTCGTCTTCCCGCGCACGCTCGCTGAAGCTCCCACACTCTTCGTCTCTGGCACTTGCCTCATGCTCAAAGGCAAATTCTCAGACAGAAACGGCGAAGCAAGTTTTGTGGTTGAGAAAGCGAAGGCTTTATAAATATAACGCCCGGATCCTAGGAATCCGGGCGTTTTTAACTAGAGGTTTGTTTAGTGAGAGCGGACGAACCGCACAGCTCGAAAAGTACCCCATAACTTTCAAGCTAGAAAGATAGTATATTCTTATGTCTATCTTGTCAAGTCCCTCCAGAATGGCTCTAATAATGCTATTATCGCCACTATGTCCGAACATGAAATGAACGAACGCGACCACAAGAAGCTCGGGCGAGAACTCGATCTCTTCACCTTTTCTGATTCCGTCGGGAAAGGCCTCCCTCTCTACACCCCAAAAGGCGCGGCAATCTACCGCGAGCTCGAAAAATTCGTGCTCCAACAGGAGACCAAGTGGGGCTATAGCCATGTAAAAACGACTGACATCGCAAAACTGGATCTCTACCGAAAAAGCGGCCACTACCCTCACTACCAAGATTCGATGTATGCACCGATCGTCATCGATGACGAAGAGTACATGCTTCGTCCGATGACCTGCCCGCATCACTTCGAACTGTTTCTCTCCCGCCCACGAAGTTATCGCGAACTCCCTATTCGTTTTGCAGAACTCGCACAACTCTACCGCTACGAACAATCTGGTGAACTCATGGGCCTTATTCGTACGCGCAGCTTTTGTCTTGCAGACGCGCATGTGATTTGCGCGAGTGAAGAACAGGCTGCTCACGAAGTGGGTCGTGCGCTCGATCTCATCGAACACATGACCAAGGTCTTCGGCCTTTCGCTTGGCACAGATTACCGTTACCGCCTTTCGCTCGGTAATCGCGAAAACGCCGAAAAATACTATAAGAACGACGCTGCGTGGGAAAAGAGCGAAGACCTCTTGCGCAAACTTCTTGTCTCACGAGGCTCAGAGTTCGAAGAAGCAACAGACGAAGCCGCGTTCTATGGCCCGAAAATTGATATTCAGATGAAGAACGTGAACGGCAAAGAAGATACCGCATTCACCGTGCAATACGATTTCTGCATGCCCGATCGATTTGATCTCACCTACACTGGAGAGGACGGAAAGCCCCATCGCGTCTTCGTAGTGCATCGCTCATCCATTGGCGCAATTGGCCGCATTATGGCGTTTCTTATTGAGAAATATGCGGGCGCCTTCCCTACCTGGCTCTCGCCCGTGCAAGTGAAGGTTCTTCCGATTTCTGAAAAACACATTGCCTATGCAAAAACGGTATGTGATCGTCTTCTCGAAAACGGTGTGCGCGTGGAGCTCGATGATTCAAACGAGTCCCTCGGCAAAAAAGTACGTAGCGCAAAGGTAGAAAAAGTGCCCTATGTGCTCGTGATTGGCGATGCGGAAGTGGAAGCGCAGACCGTCACCGTCGAACACCGCGAGAAAGGCAAAATTGGCGCGGAGGCGGTGGATGCATTTTTGTCCACACTCCTTGCAGAGATTCGAACGCGAGCGTAATACTTAAATAGCAAACCAAAAACCGCCCAAAGGCGGTTTTTGGTTTCCCTACAAGAGAAATTGTATCACGAGAGAATCGAGCGGATTGCGCGCAGTTGATTGCGCATCGCGGTTTTGACTTCACCTGCGAACGAAAGGCGCATGACTCCCGCCTGATAGACGAGGAGGTAGCCACCTGCAAGCGCAAAGGCAAGAAGTGCGGCCCAGTAGATCAGATTACCGAAGATACCGAAATCGATACCTGTGTACGGAATCTGCGTGAGCGAGATGAACGGATAGCTCGTATTGTACTGTGGGCACTGCGTTCCGTACTGATACTTTGGGTACTGGTTGTAGTGCGGGTAGTTATAAGAGTTCGTGCCCGAGACGAGAACCTCACACGACTGCGACTTGCCGTTACCGTAGACAGTGAGTGTGTAGGTGCGATCATGTGGCGTAGAGACCGTCTGCGAGCCCCAGAGCGCGACGGTGCCGACGTTTGAGAGATACGCCGAACTTGCGTTCGAAGAAGACCAACGCAAGATTGCACCACCATTCCAGGTTTCTTGACGATAGATTGTGCATCCTGGTGCCTTATGTGAGCCGCCGTAGCTGCTGCCACGAACTTCCACTTCAGTTTCGCATTCGCCTGTGCCGCGATCGTTTTCGACGGTAAGAGTAAACGTAGTGTCTTCAGATACATAGACGATGCGCGACCCAGAAGTCCTGACCTCTCCGATGTCTGAAATCCAAGCCTCATCTGCGTTACGCGAACCCCAGGTAAGAACCGTGGTTCCACCCTCGTTAATGTTGTCTGGGTGAGCTGAAATCCAGCAACTTGCATCCTCATCATCGTTGTCATAATTATGGTCATCGTGGGAGGCAAACGCCGGGGCGACGCTCCCGAAAAGCACGAAGGCCATGAGCATGAGCCCGGCAAACTGTGTTTTGTAAGTCATAAGTTATTTGTAGGGATTGGTAATACTGCTACTCGGCTTCGCAAACGGCGGCTTTGCAAGTCCTCTTGCAAAGCCGCCGTCCGTTTCACTTTTGGAGCGGCCGCGAGGCCAAAGGCGGCGGCTTAGCTACGGTTAATCACAATCCGAGGCATCGAGCCGTCGTTTGCTTTAATAATAGCCATAGAATCGTTGGTACCTGCTGCCTTGCGAAGCGAAGCTACGATCGGAGCGACACGTGCTTCCTCAGCGCGAAGTGCTGCTGCCTCTTTCTCAACGAGAATCGGAGCTTTAGGAGCAACGACTGCTGGAAGTGGCTTCTGAGTACGTGGAAGCATAGCCCCTGCGAAAGCAAGTGCACCACCGCGGTAGTAGATCATGAGATAACTACCAGCGAGTGCGAAGGCCATAAGTCCAACCCAGTAGAGCGAGTTACCAATCGGGCCGAGATCAAAGCCAGTGTACGGAATCTGCGTGAGCGAAACGTACGGCTGCTGAACTACTGGCGGAATATATGTCGGCGGCGTGTAGGTGTAGCCCTGAACAGTCGTTGAGCATGTCGCGCTCTGACCATTGTATCCGTAGACGGTAAGTGTGTAGGTAGTCGCGTGTCCAGAATAGACAGTGCGAGAACCAGACACTTCTACAGAACCAACGTTCGAGAGATATGCCGAACTTGCGTTGGTAGAGCTCCACGAGAGATATGCGCTGTTGTTGTGACCATAGTGACCACCAGAGAGTGCATGATTGATGGTGCAGTACGGTGCAGGAGTGGTGTGCACAACAGGAACCTGAGGCGTTGCAACGACGATAGAGGTGTTGCCGCTATTGTAGTTGTTGAAGCTGTCACGAATCGAATTGTCGATGTTCGTGTTGTTAATGTTGTTGATGTTCGTGTTCGTTACCGTGTTGCTGTTGTAGTAGGAAGACGAACCACCTGAAGGACGTGCTGGCTGGCTGTAGGAAGGAACCCATGAGCTGTATCCACCGCCACACGAAGAACCACATCCGTAGTCGTACCCGCCACCTTGCGAGTAGGTCGGATAGTAATCATCGTAGTAGTAGTCCGTGTACGTAGGATCGTCGTAGTAATAATCCGTGTAGCTTGGATCATCGTAGTAATAATCGGTGTAAGAGACTGGATCATCGTAGTGGTACGTATCAGTGTAGCCACCATAGGTACCATAGTCTGACCAATTGTCATAAGTTCCATAGTCAGACCAATTGTCGTAAGTACCGTAATCCGACCAGTTATCATACGTACCGTAATCAGACCACTCGTCGTACGTACCATAGTCGTTCCAACCCCAGCCACCCAAGTCTGCTGCTCGCGCAACAGATGTAGAACCAGACACAAGCACGAGTACAAGTGCAACAAGTACAAATGCTGAAGAGAATATTTTCATGGTGAATTAATTTAGCGCTTAATCCGCGTCCAGGCTGATAAATAAGGGAATAAAAAAGGAGGTTCAATATCTATATGCATTATAACCCTATTGAAAACAAAAGTCAAGAGGCGGCTTTCCGTTAGGAATGCCGCCTCGTGCCCCGTTGTTTGCTACTGCCTAGCTTGAGAGGTCTTCGAAGACGGGCATGCGATGTCCTTCTTCGTTCGCTCGCGCTTTTTCCAGCACGAGTCGATCTCCTGCTTGGTGACTCCCTGGCTGAGGAAGTCGCTGCTGACGGCGGCACCGTTGGTCTGGATGCGACCATCCCCTCCCTTGCGGAAGTGGACGCCTTCCTCCATGCCAATATTCGTTAAGCATGAACAGATGTCGTCGTAGTTGACACCGTTCTCATGCTGAACCAGGTCGCCTGCCGAGGCAGAAGTTGCAAACGCCACCGAGATGGCGAGTACGAGGTTTTTGAGTGTGCGCATGTGCGCCTCCCTTGGTTGAACTCAAGCGACGTACCAAGCGAGAGATAGACCGCTTGAGTTCAACCATGCCGTACCCACGAGAGCATTAAGATCAGGTTCTGTAGTAATAATATCATGTATATTTAATTTGTCAAGTATTTAAAACCCGCGCTATTTCTAGCGCGGGTTTTGAGAATTGCCTGTCTTTAGTGTCGTACCCTGCAGACCCATGCCTCACGACCAGTCTGGGGGTTTACATCCCGACGCAGTTCGCCGGGACACTCGGGTGGCGGGGGTGTTTCCGCTCCACGAACTGCAATGGGGTGACGAGACCGCGGACGCATCATCGAGCCATGTGCATGCCCCCTACAACCAGCATGATGTTGGTGGGGACGATTGCACATCGACATGCGATGACGCCGAGGTCTCGAGCCACAAAGGCCGTGGCCGCAACCATTCTGGTTCCCGACGTGGAATGGGATGACCACCCGCACCGAGTACCGGGGATCGTTCGGATTGACCGTCACCTGATGCGGATTCCCGCGCCAGCTTTCGGCCAGTGCACTCCCGCCTCCGAAAAAAACTGCAACAAGCATAAGAAAGATTTTCATCTTCCCTTCTCCTTTGTTACTCGCCCTCCTTCGTAAGAGCGAATATGTGAATGAACATGTTACGAAGGATTATGTAAAGACCGATGGCCCACACATAATCACCCGCAAAAAAGTAGTGTGGGAGAGGCGGATTTGTATCTGCCTCTCCCAAAGATCAGTGGTACTCACGGCATACCCAGGCTTTACGAGCCTCATCACGCCTTAATTCACCGCGACAGTCGGATGGTGGAGGAGGAGTTTCCCGCCCCCTTACAACCGTGGTCGGACGACGCTCTCTTGAGGCCGAACGAGTGCTTGTATCGCGTCCCGGCATCACTTGTGTCTCTCCAGGCGCGCCAGGACGCTGGTAGAGCTGGTCTCCCCGACTATCCTGAGCATGCTCGGAAAGAATTTTTCCGTCAGCATTGAAAATCGTTACGCGAACTTCGCCGCCAACTTCTTGACGAACGACCTTGCCGCCACCCGGAAGCGCAACGACTTTCATCGTGCTATCGCCCTGGGGACCAGAAGGCCTCATCCAGTCTTCATTGCCGCACCCAGCAAGAGCCAGGAGGGCAAGGAAAACTGACGTGACAAAGAGGATCTTCATCTCTTTTTATCTCCTTTTGCTATCTGTGAATGTACTTACCACCCCATAAGGAAATGGTTAGAGTCTAATAGTATCATATAAAATATAAAAGTCAAGGCAGCCTTGGGAGGCTGCCTTGTGGTGATTTTTACCTAGGAAACCAGCTTAATTCACTCAACAGGGGCTGTAGAAACTCCCTCTCCCCTCCGAGTCTCTAGAAAAGATGGCGGTGCACCTGGGTGTCGCACCTTTATCTTCCGAAGTCTCGACGGGTAGTGGAACTTTCACTTCCTGAACAGATTCCCCAGATACTGGCAAACGGTCCGTCTTCTTTGTCACAATTGTTTCGTTCGCAGGTGGTGACGATTCCGCATTCGCCTCCTTCTTTTCCGGCTCCGGTTTAGGAGGTGGAACATCGGGAGTCGGTTGAGTCGCAGCAGGTGAAGGTGGTGTTTGCGCATCACCTTGTCGCAACGACACTTTCGCAAAATCCTGATTCCTCCAATGATCGAGTCCTGCGATACCGAGAGCGAACACCGTGGCAATCACAAAAATTCCCGACACTATTTTTATCAGCACGATAACCTCCTTTTGGCTGTTGCTGACACTGCTCGCAATTATAAAATAAAAATATATAAAAGCAAGAGGCGATCTTTAGATCGCCTCTCTCTGTTTGTGCCTTCCTCTCTGCTAACGCACGGTTTTCAGTTCGTCAGTTAGCAAGTAGCGTTGCGCAAGCATCATCACAAAGCCGAAGATGTCGAGCACGACGACTGTGAAGAAGATGCCGCCAACGACCCACTGGAATGGTGATATGACGATGATGCCATACCACCATTCAGCAGCGAGCCATACAAACGCGAACATCGGCACGTACGACATGAACGTCTCCCAGGCAAAATAGATTGGAGAAACGGTGTCTGCGCGCACGACGGTCAAGACCTCGAACCAGCCGTAGATGACGGCAATTACGAGTGCGATCGAAAGGCCGATGAGCTGTCCGTACTCGCCCGAAGGCGTATAGTTTGGCATCGTGTTGTAGAAGAGCAGAAGACCGATAGCAAGAACGATAGAGCCCGCATCGGAAAGAATCGTGGAGAGTCGTGTCATGTATATTTCTCCAGAGACACCACGACAGTGTGGTAAAAAAATAATACATTAAAAAACTAACTAGTCAAGTAATGGGTTTTAAAACCTGCATTGCTCCCTGTTTGTGGATATCTGATATCCACACAAGGGCTACAGGGCGTAAAAGCCGATGAGTTCGGCGTCGACAACGAAGCGGGAGGATTTCCCGGTGAGAGTATCGCAGGTGACGATCGTAAGACGATTGCCTTCGCGGGAGAGGTCAATAATTCCCTCTTCGGCATTTACTTTCTTCACTCCAAGTACGCGGTAGGAATATACCGTGCCGCCGCCTTCGACTTCGATCATGTCGCCCACTTCAAGCTCCGGCACTCGGTTAAATGCTTTGTACATCGCATTGTGAACGACGGGAAGATGTGACGAGTGGCCGAAAAGGAGCACATTCCCTTTTTCGCCAAGAAGTGCTGAATCAGCGTAGCGCGCAGGACCATCTTTCAAATACTCATCGAGCTTTGCGATGTCGCGCGTTTCTGGGTTTGAAAGTGGAAGATCAAGATCAATCGCCGCGATGCGCACACGTGTCGGAAGCACGCCTTTGACTTCTTCTGCCGCTTCCGGCGCAGCAGCTTCTTGCGCAGCAATCTCTTCTCCGAGCTCGGGGAGTTCCGCAATCGAAACTGAACGCGTTGGTTCAGAGCCGTCGATGTAGTACGGCACAAAACCGACCGAACTCGCCGCAGAAAGTGTCAAAAAGAAAACAACCACGCTTGTTGCGAGAAAGACGGGAAACGGTGGCTTGTTTCGAGGATTTTTCACGTTTCTATTGTACCGTAACTCTGCCCTCTTGTCAATCCTCCTGAGTGTGGTATAAATGCGGCATGAGCGACTCACACGAGAGCCAGAGCCCCGGCCTTTTGGCAAATATTCTTGCGGTTGCCGGCTTTATCATCCTTATCGTTATTATCGTTTGGGGTGCTTATCATCTCCTGCGCCTAACGGGCGCAGGCATCTCTTCCCTCTTCTCGCGCACCGGGACTGAGATTAAAATTACGACCCCAACAACGTCCGTCGAATCTGGAAAAGCGTTCCCACTTGCCTGGGACTATGCGCCGAAGGAAGCTGGAAGCTTTGCGGTTTTGTATCAGTGTAAGGCGGGATTCCGTTTTGAAACAAACGCACCGACTCGTGCCGCACTTCCGTGTGGAAATGCATTCACTGTTGGCGCGGATAAAACAATCAATCTCGTTCCTGTACTCACGGGCACCACAACGATTGACGTGCCGGTCTCAGTTGTCTTTGTACCATCGGCCACAAGCTCGAGTGCTCGCCCACAAGGCGCAACGACAATCAAAGTAACTGCGGCTACAGGCGCTGCAACAACGCCTACAAAACCAACAACACCGAGTACTCCTGCAACTTCCGCAGCACCGCGCCCAGCTGGGAAACCCGATCTCTCAGTGAGAATTCTCTCGGTCGGTACGGTGAATCCTGTTTCCGGCATGATTGAAAATCGCTATCCTGGTCCGGAAGACATTGCAGCAGTACAATTCGATATTGCGAACAACGGCACAGGCTCCACCGGAAGTTATGCATTCACCGTCTCGCTCCCACTTCAAGGCGGATACGTCTACACTTCCCCCGCACAGTCTTCACTCACTCCTGGCTCACACGTGGTAAACACACTGCGCTTCAAGCCAGTCCAGAGCGGCGGAGGTACAGTAACCGTCTCCGTTGACCCATACGGCTCTGTATCCGAATCAAACGAGAGCAACAACGCAGGCGCCATCTTCATCGGTGCCCCTGTGTGGACAGGTTCGTACGCACCGTACGTGTATTAAAAAACACACACTACTTTCTCTCAGGTGTCGTACTTGGCTCTTCTTGAGCAGGCGGTTTGCTATCAATTTCTCGCAGTTTCTGTTCGAGACCTTTCTGGTCAAAACGAGGGTCAGGCTTGGGTTCCGATTCTAACGGCGCAGGCTGTTGAGGGCTTTTTCTGATCACAGGACTCCATTGATTCGGATCATGTAATTTTGCTATTTCCTCCTGCAAAGGTCCGGGACTATGAATATCTGGAAAACCAATCTCTTTCAAAGCCTCTTCCAAGTCCGTAAGCGTATCGTCCTTAATCACAAGACGAATACTCTGTGGTAGAGGTTCGTCCCTTCCCAAGAAAGAGTGATTCGGGGGCTGTATGTGCATAACAACTTCACCCTTTAAATCTCGTGTTTTACACGCACCTCCATGCGTAGAATGCTCTACGTCTGAACATTCGGGCATGCGAATATAATCAAATAGCCGAGTGCCTGCTGTATGAGCTCCCATAA
>JALHPE010000007.1 GCA_022842645.1 Minisyncoccota bacterium | reverse complement strand
CATGTGAATCAATTTTTCTTGATCTTGTGTTGCCGTTTGGAGCGCCGCGTTCTCGCGTTCTAGTTGTGGAAGGCGCTCGATTTGATCTAAAAGGAGCGAGCGCACCATGTGAGGATCAGGAATGCCGCGAAAAACCGCGTCGTCTTCATTGGGGCTCGCGGTGTGCACCTCGATTGTGCCGTATGTGAAAAATGTCTGAAGCACGCCATCGGTGCGCACGTTGATTTCTTCGATGCGCTCAAGTGCGATGGTGCGCACGTTTCGCGTAAAAAGACCAATCTGATCGACGGCGTAAATGTGTTTGTCGGTTACGATCCAAATATCGAGGTAGTAGGCAGTCCACAGGAGCGCAAGCGTCATCCAACACACAAGGATCCAGAGGATGGCGAGGACGCGCAGAAACGAGAGATCCGCTGAAAAGCCGTATGGCGCGGCAGCGAGCCCACCGAGAAAGAGGAGTGGAATGAACGCAGCAATTGCAATCCCGACGGTTTCTTGCGCAAGAATAATCCAGTGCTTACGCACGGTCATGAGGACGGTGTCACTTCCTGAAATAGGATCGCTCATAGCGTAAGCACAGCTCCAAGAAGCATGACAAGAATAATGATGCATCCTGTGCCGTAGAGAATACTCGCGGTGAACGCGGCGCCATCGTTACGAGCATAACTAAACCAATGAAAGCCGAGAATCACACCGAGAGCAACCGAGAGTGCGAGTGCGCCAAGAAAAATAGCCCAACCCAAAAGAGGGAAGAATCCAGAGACGACACCACTTTCCATAACTCGATTATCACCGACCCTCCATCATATTGAAAGGTCTCGCTGTGTGTTACGATAGCGAGCGCTATGGGCGAAATCAGTATTGACCCGCGGTTTGAAGTGCGTGAGGGGAGGCCGGGCACGGGGCTCGGGCTTTTTGCGCGCGTTCCTATTAAGGATGGGGAATTTATTATTGAGTACACTGGCGTGAAGATTCCAACCGCAATTGCGGATGAATCAGACTCACGCTATCTGTTTGAAATAGACGACGAGTGGACGCTCGACGGCCCGGTGCCGGAAAATACTGCCGGCTATATCAATCACGACTGCCACCCTAATGTTGAGGCGGAGATCGAGGATGGAAAAATAATGATTTATGCGCAGAAAAATATTGCGGCAGGAGAGGAATTAACCATTGACTACGACGACGAATATTTTGAGGAATTTTTAAAACCAATTGGTTGCAAGTGCGCGTCGTGTGAGAAAGGGCTGCCGTCGCCACACGTGAAGACAGGGACTCCTACGCAATAAGTTTTTCTACCCACGAACCCAGGCCATAGGCGATTGCTGAGGCGATGCCGCCGACAACGAGCATCTCGAGACCAGCGACGAGTGGATGCCGTTTTATAACGAGTGAGCGCGCAGCGCCAACAACGAAAAATGCGACACCAGTTGCGATAGCTGCTGTTTGAAATGCGTTTTCGGCCGTGTGCGGGAGGATGAATGGAATGAGTGGTAATGAGCCTGCAATGACGAATGCAACGAACGTTGCGAGTCCATCATCAAATGGGCTGCGTTTTGAAAAAGCCCCCTCCACCGATTGCTCGGATTTGAGCGAGAGATATTTTGATGCGCCCATAGAAAAACCGTCGGCAATGAGATTTGCAACGCCGAGCACGATGATCACGCTCGAAGAAAAACCGGCACCAGCAGCTCCAGCGATTACTGCAAAGGTAGTGATAAGACCGTCATTCGCGCCGTAGACAATGTCGCCAATGTAATAAGCGAGGCGCGATTTAAGATTTTGCACTCGTGCATTTTAGCATGTCTGTGGTACGCTTGGGTGCAATGAAAGGTAAAGGAATCACCATATTTTGGGCGGTCATTGTACTTCTGATTGTCGGAGGTCTAGGCTGGACGATGTATGCAAAAACGCTCCCAGGAAAGTATGATGCTCTCGCGCAGTGTTTGAGCGAGAAGGGTGCCACATTTTACGGTGCGTTCTGGTGTCCGCATTGCCAGGATCAAAAGAAAGCCTTTGGTAATTCGGCCGAGCTTTTGCCATATGTTGAATGTTCAAACCCTGATGGTAAATCGCAAACACAGGTATGTATCGATAAGGAGATTAAGCAGTATCCAACCTGGGAGTTTGCAGATGGGGCGCGTCAGACAGGGCTTCTCTCGCCAGCCGTCCTCGCAGAAAAGACTGGCTGTGCGCTTCCTGAGTAGGCATGGAGCTTTTTTCAACACTTAACTATTGGCTTGCACTCGGAAGTATTCTTATTGGGATTTTTTCCATTGTGCTCGGCGGGGCATTTTTCCTGCGACACCGCAATGAGTACGCTCGCGCGCTTATTTCGTGGATTACACCCCACGTCCTCTGGGGTGCGTTTGGGTTCTCCTTTCTGGCAAGCGCGATGACCTTAGTCTACTCAGACTATCTCGGCATTGAGCCGTGTTCCTTGTGCTGGTGGCAGAGAGTGTTTCTCTATCCGCAGGTCATTCTTTTGGGAATGGCAGCGTGGAAGAAGGATTCGTATGTTGCCGAGTATTCTATTGTGCTCTCGTTCTTCGGTGCGATTGTGGCGCTCTACCAGCATTTCCTCCAGATTTTTCCAAACTCACTTCCATGCCCCTCGACCGGCGTTTCCTGCGCCCAGCGCTTCCTTTTTGAGTTTGGCTTCATGACCTATCCTCTCATGGCATTTGTGCTTTTTGCACTCCTTATGGTCGCCATGCTCATTCTGCGTGCTGAACGCACCTAACGCTCGGAGTGCATCATGTAGGTTTCGATGTCGTCGAGTGTGCCGCCTACTTTTTTGCCTGGGTTGAAGATGTTTTGAGGATCGAAAATTTGCTTGGTTTTCTCAAAAAGGGTGTACATCTCTGAACCAAACATATCCTTCACATACGGCGTGCGGATAATGCCGTCGTTATGTTCTCCTGTCGTTGAGCCGCCGTATTTAAGGACGAGCTCGTACACGCGCTTGTTGAGTTCAATAATTTGCTCATGCACAGCGTCTTTTGTCATATCCACCAAAGGAAAGATATGAAAATTGCCGTTTCCAACGTGCCCCGCGATAGTGAAGGTGAAGGGGTATTCGGAAAGGAGAGATTCTAGCTCAGGGAGGAATTGTGGGTATGTTTCCGGAAGGACAACACAGTCATCAATAAAAGGGGCGGCATAAAGTCCTGGCACGTTCTTGCGCAGGAGGTTGAAGCTTTCGCGCCTAATTTTCCAGTACTTTTCAGGCCCGACCTTACCAGCGGCCATACGAGTAGTGATGGCAAGATCCTGAAGAGCATGTCGTGTCTCCCGCACCTTGTCACGAGCGAGGGCTTCGGATTCTTCGGCGAACTCCGCCATGAGGACGAGTTTCGGCACGCCTCCCGTGAGTACGAGATAGAGTTCGGGAAGAAATGATGCGCCAAGCGCCACGGCTTGGAGGGGGCCCATGGAGCGAAGGATTTGGGGGAGAAAGCGCACAGCAAGCGAGAACGTGTGGTTGTCATAGCTCTCAAATGATTCGGGATTGTGGGCAAGTACGCGCTTCACTATCTCAGGCAAAACCTTCAAGTCCTTCAGAAAAATCACGAGCATTGCTTTGTGAGACGCGCGCTTCACCAGCCCAAGTTTTGCTTGAGTTACGAGGGCAAGAGTCCCTTGAGACCCCACGATCAGCTTCGAAAGATCGAACGTACCTTTTTCGTTGTCCTTTATACTCCAGAGCGCATAGCCGGAAGAATTTTTAGATACTTTGGGGCGAGCGGCCGCTATGAGTTTTTCGTTCTGAGAGAGGAGCTCATCCATAGTGCGGTAGATATGCGCCTCGAGCGAATCTCCCTGCTTTTTGGCTTCAAGTTCGTCCTTCGAAAGGGGTTTGAATGTAGTTTCGGAACCATCAGAGAGCACAACATCAAGGGAGCGGACGTAATTTTCGGTTTTGCCGTATTTAAGAGTAAGTTCACCGCCTGAGTTATTCGCAACAATGCCGCCCATCGCGCAAATCTCTCGAGAGGCGGGGAAGGAGGGCAAGAGCTTGCCGTTTTTAGCCAGCGTGGCTTTTTCGAAGTCACGATAATAGACTCCTGGCTCCGTTACCGCGTAATCATCTCCGATTTCAAGAACTTTATTCATGTGTTCTGTGAAGGAGACGACAATCGAGTCAGTCAAAGGTCCCCCGGTCATATCGGTCCCCGCAGATCGGGCAGTAAGAGAAATCTTCGTTCCTTCTGCTTTTTCTTTTGCCACGAAGCGCACTAGGGATGAGAGATCAGAGGCGTCTTTCGGTGCGACAAGAAGGGAGGGTTTTCGCTTGAAAATACTCGTATCGCGAGAGAGGCGTTTGAGATCTTCTGAGGCATCGCTTACGGTGCCTTTGAGAAGAGACGTGAGTTCATTGCGAAACGACATGCGCCAAGTATAGCAAGCCAAAGCCCAGACGAGTTTTAATGTTACAAATCTATACAGGCATTGTGTCAAGTATTGTCGGTGTATGGAACAATGTCCTTTATAAAGGACATACATACTAAATGTCCTTTAAAGTATAGGATTTTATGCGACAAACAAAAGATATTTAAACACCATGTTTTATAAAAGACATTTTAAAAAAGACTGTGAAATATATACTAAAGGACTTTGTCACATCACGGCATAATTGCTTGTGTTTGGCTATATTGACTCAAGTTATTGGAGAGATACCCTGACGCCAGTTTTGTTTATTAAGGGAATTTAATTACTACACATCATTACTCACGTATGACAATAATGAAAAAAGCACACCTAGGAATCGCGATCATTCTCGCGTTTCTTTCTTTGGTGGCAGTGGTTTTGGGAAACCAGCGTGACGTATATGCGGACGTACTTCCTGTAAATGCGGAAGATATTATTTGTGAGACTTACGCAATGCTCCAGGAAGCTGGTCAACCCATTCCGGACGAACTGGAAAGCGCGTGCGGAGGTGGTTCTAATGGCGGTGGCACCGATGTGCCAGACGTACCAGTAGATGGTGCAGAAATAAACTGTGAAATTTACGCTGCGCTCAATGCGGCGGGTCAGTGGAACCCGGCATTCTTTCCAACATTTGACTCGAGCTCCTGTGACGGAGGAGGTGGGGGTGAAGAACCAACTGACGTGTGTCCAAACATAGACGGCGTCCAAACCTCAGTACCTGCCGGTAAGGTGATTGTTGATGGTCAGTGTGTTGATCAGGGTGGCGGAGGTGCAAATGCTGCCTGCAATGACGGAAACGATAATGATGGAGACGGAAAAATTGACCTGAATGACCCTGGTTGTGTTGACGCCTCAGATTCTGACGAGAACGATCCTGTTTCTGGTGGCGGCGGCGGTGGTGGCGGAGGCGGCGGTGGAGGTGGTAGCGTCCTCGGCACTTCGACCCCAGCATATCTTGAAGGCATTACTTCGTGCGACATGTACCTCACTGATTTCTTGAAAAAGGGCGGTACAAACCCTCTCGAGCAAGTGCAGCGCCTCCAGGACGTGCTTCAGAAGGATGGATTCGAGGTTGCAGTAACAGGTCTATTCGATGAGAGTACTCATGCGGCAGTGCTTGCATTCCAAGCAAAGTACGCAGACAAGATTCTCACTCCATGGGGCCTCTCTGAGCCGACAGGATTCGTATACCTTACGACTCGTAAGCAGGTGAATGAGATTTACTGCAAAGGCAAGGAATTCCCACTTTCAGCAGAAGAGGAGACTATTGTAAAAGCCGCAAAAGCAACTGGTGCAGTTGCAGGCGCCGCTTCGGCACGTCCTATCACTGGAGGTGTAAAAGCTCCCGCACAAGCAGTGGCTCCAGCATCGACGCAGGAGAAGACGGACACAGAAAAGAACGCCGAGGAACCAGCTGTCTCGATGCCAAGCAATCGCATCTCAGACTTCTTCCGACGTTTCTTCGACAGGATTTGGTAAATGTGAGATAAGCGGCGGGCGCTTATGCGCCCGCCGCGAGCCGGTTTGATCTTTGTAGGACATCGGAACGGGTTCCGAGACAGACAGCTTTGCGCTGGTTTCCCTACTGTCTTGGACCCGTTCTGGTGCCCTACGAATACGGCAAGAGAAAAGTGTACGTTCACGTACACTTTTTTCTTTATATCCTTAGAAAATTATTGACGTGACCGTTTATTTGTATCGTCGACCTTATCCACACGCGAAAAAACATTGACTTGTAGTTTGAGTGCGAGATAATCGTTCCATCATCTCTACGCAAAGAGAGATGGTAAGGAAACCAGTAAGGGAAATCAGCGAGTTATACGTTAGTGGTTGCGTAAGCACACTGCGAGACGTAGGGGAAACCAGCGCTTAATGCGCATGACTCGTTACAAGATTTTCACTACTGGTTTTTTTGTGTTCAACACGCGAGTCCTTGCTCGTGGTGTTTTTGCTGTTGGTTCGGAGAGAAATGCGTGAAGTATATGGCGCGATTCCTCCCCCGAGGAATCGCGCCGTGGACTGCACGTGGAGCTTAGCGGCTCATACAGGTCTGCGAGGTCGAAAACTCCTGCATTGCGCCATCCGTACGGGGGCGGAATGGGAGATTAAAAGGGAATTAAGAATCTTCTAACATTCAAAAAAATTATGACAAAGACAATGAACTACGGTGCAGCAGTTGCAACAATTGCAGCACTTCTTTCCTTGACGGCGGCTCTCCCAGCGTTCGCAGACTACAACGACTCGGAGATCGACGTTGACATGGACAACGATGTAAAAATTACTGTTCAGAACAGCGCATTCGTCATCAACTCGACGACGGCTGAGGCTTCAACTGGCGGTAACTGGGCAGGCGGCTCTTACGGCGGCAACGGCGCAAAGGGCGGCAAGGGCGGTTACGGTGGTAATGCAGATGCTGACGCAGATGCAGATGCTGACTACGGCGATGCAGATGCTGACGCAGATGCAAACGGCGGTTACGGCGGCACGGGTGGCGATGGTGGTAACGGCGGCGCAGGTGGCGCTGGCGGCACAATCTCAACCGGCGATGCAGAAGCAAACGCTGGCACGATGAATCAGATCAACTCAACCGACATCAAAGTTGAAGGTTGTGGTTGCCACACTGATCTCGATGACGTCGAAAACTTCGACGATGTTGACTACGATGTAGACAACGAAGTGAAGATCGAGGTCTTGAACGAAGGTGCACTCGTGAACGTCACGGATGCATACGCAAAGACTGGCTGGAACTGGGCTGAGGGCTCGTTCGGCGGCAACGGCGCAAACGGTGGCAAGGGCTCAACGGGTGGCGATGCAGATGCTGACGCAGATGCAGATGCTAACGACGAGGGCGATGCCAACGCAGACGCAGAAGCTGACGGCGGCGAAGCAGGCGCAGGTGGTCACGGCGGCAACGGCGGTGAAGGCGGCGAAGGCGGCCTCATTGTAACGGGCAACGCAGTAACCAACTCGGGCACAGTGAATCTCATCAATTCACTCTTGATCCGCGTTATCCGTTAATTAACGGAGTGAAGGAAGGGAGGGAAACCTCCCTCCTTCTCACGAGAACCGGAAATAGGTACTAGCCACTAGGTTCTAGCGACTAGGAAAATCATTCGGGTTCTCGGAGAGGGTGAGCTTGGGATGGGACCCAAGCGCAATGGCGCAGAGCCGACGGGCTCGAGCTGGGGTCGCGCAAAATCGTGGGGACGTTTATGCGTGAGACAGAGGGAGAACTTCTACACATTACAAGGGAAAAGCAGACAATTTTACATACTATGCTTACAACAACCTCCATCACCATTAGGCTCGCGAGCATCGTCACGATGTTCGTTCTTGTGTTTGCGGCTCCCGCTCCAGCTTTTGTTGCTTGGGCAGATGAGGCTCCGCCTGCGGAATCCTCTGCACCTTCTGAGAGCGCGCCTTCCTCTGACTCTTCTTCGGACTCAGGTTCATCGACAGAGAGTTCTGGTTCAACATCTGATACTGGCGGCGATGCATCTGCAACTGGTGGCGACGCGGGCGCTGGGGGGAATGGTGGCACTGGTGCCAATGGCGGCGACGCAGGAACTGGCGGCGACGGCGGCACGGGCACGGCAACAGGCGATGAAGGTTCAGCGGATGCAACTGGCGGCGACGGCGGTGCGGGTGGAACTGGTGGCGATGCCACAACAGGAGATGCGGGAAGCGGCGGCACCGGTGGCGACGGCGGAGGTGCGGGCGCAGATTCTGAGAATGATGCTTCGGACGCAACTGCAGGTGGCGGCGACGGCGGGTCAGGTGGCGCAGGGGGCGATGGTCTCGGCGGCGGTGCGGACGCTGGAGAGGGCGGCAACGGCGGAAACGGCGGTGTAGCAGAGACAGGTTCAACTGGTGAAGAATCTGCAGGCTCTGATGCAACCGGTGGCGACGGCGGGTCAGGTGGCGCGGGTGGCGACGGTGGTTCTGCTGATACCGGAGGCGCGGGATCTTCGGGAGGTGCTTCTGGTGATGGTTCTGGCGGAGGCTCGGGAAGCGGAACGGGCGACGTTGCGGGAGCGAGCACAACTGCACAGCAAATCGAAGATGAGCTGGGCGACACTGCGACAAGCAGCGAGGCCCAGACTGATCTCACAGGAGAGACTGAAGTGACTGAAGTGGGCGACGCTCTCATTATGACGGGTCGCTCAAGCGCGTTTGGCTATCTCATCTCACTCTTTAATATCGCGATTACGAACTCGACCGGCAACATTCTCTTTTTGAGAAATCCGCTCGGAGATGCGCTCGATTTTACGCAGCGCATCATCGATCTTTTCTCAGGTCTTGTATCGACCGCTTGTAATCTCGTCTCATGCGAAAGCAACGACGATGCGAAGTTCAAGATCTACACAGAAAATGAAGTTGAAATTAAAAACGAACTCGTTGTGAGCTCGCTCTCGGGTGATAACCGTGCGCACTCAACCGAGGGTGATGCGTCGATCGACACAGGAGACGCCCTTGCCTACGGTGGTATCGTAAACTTCGGGAATCTCCAGCTTGTTGATTCTCGTTATCTCATTCTCCTCATGCAGAATGAAGGCGATCTCTCGGGAGACATTCTGCTTCCGGACGGTGCGTTCTTCAAGACGCTTTCGACTGGTGCAACACTTGGTCGCGATAGCGTCTTGAACGTGAACAACGACGCGGGCATTCTGAATAACGGCACGACAACGGCGCTCACGGGAGACAACACCGCACTCTCAACAGAAGGTTCAGACATTACAACAGGTGATGGCCGTGCAAAGACAACCGTTGCGAACTTCGTAAACCAAATCGGTGCACCAATCTGCTTTGTGGTGAGTGTTGGGGGCACATGGAATGGAAACGTAGTGCAGATGCCAGAAGGATTCCAGCATGTCGGCACTGAATTTGGTCACCTTATTTGTGGTGCTGGCGGTGCGCAGGATCGTGGAGGACATGACGGCCTCGTCGCTTCAACAACCAACTATGCACGCATCTTGAACGACGCGATTGTGGAGGCGAAGACTGGTGCAAATATTGCTGAAGGTCAGAGCGCAACGATCGACACGGGCAACGCCGATGCGTTTCTCACCATTTTGAACGTGGTCAATCAAACAATCATCGGCCAAGACTGGATCTTTGCGATGTTCAACATTGCGGGCGATTGGGATGGCGACCTCCAGTTTGGCCCAAAGCCAGGCGAACCTGATATCCTCGGCGAAATTACTGAGCAGGTGATTGGTGGTGGAGGAGGTGGAGGCGGCGGTGGAAGTGGTGGCTCAACATCTCGTGGCAATTACTACACGCCGAACGTCGTATTCACCAAAGAAGCGAATGTGGTACAGGTTTCTTCTCCAGCGCAAGTTGAATATGTGATCACGGTTGATAACAAGGGACAGGGGCTTCGCAAAGTGGTGGTTAATGACACACTTGTGGCGCCAGACGGACGCGAAATCGGTACTCAGAAATGGGATCTTGGTGTCCTTCGTGCAAACGAAGTGGTGACCATCAAGTACACCGTTGATTTCGGTGCGCAGATTAAGCCGGGTTACTACAAGAACACGGCAAAGATGTCAGGACTTCGAGAAAATGGCGTGCCACTTTCCACTTTGACTGCGCAGGATGTGGTTGAGATTCTTCCGACAGGTGAAGTGCTTGCAGAAGAAACCTGCGCACCGCTTCTTACAGAGTACATTCGTCCAGCTAAGCGAAATACGCCGGCACAGGTGATTGCGCTCCAGACATTCTTGAATTCGTACGAAGGCGAGACGCTCGAGACAACAGGTATCTACGACTCTCGCACGGTTGCTGCAGTGATGCGCTTCCAAACCAAGTATGCGACCGATATTCTCGCGCCGTGGGGTATTTCACGACCGACGGGGAACGTCTATTACACGACGCAGAAGAAGGTGAATGAAATTGCCTGCCAGAATCAGATGACGTTTGAGCTCTCGGAAGAACAGGTTACGGAAATCTCGCGCTTCCGCACTTCGGTGAAAGCGCCGGGCACTGGGCTTGACGAGCTTCTGAAGAAGAATGAGACGGGGCAGGTGAAGCCGAAGCAGAATGCTTCAACGCCGAAGCCGATTCAGAGCGTGAGTTTGCTCGCGCCAAAGCCAAGCGAGACGCAGTTCGGTCTTCCTATGAAGCTTTTCTCGGGACTTTTCCTGAACTTGGTACCGTTTGTTGAGGCGTTTGAACTCTAGAACGAGCGGGAGAATTGCTCGTTCGAACTGAGAGAGTGTACTTACTTGGGTATGAAGAGCCACTGCAATGTATTCGCATGTATGAATGTTCCCTGCACGAGGTTCTCTCGGGCAATTCTCCCGCTCGTCCTCTTCGTGGGGTTACTGGTTCCCGGCATCTCCTTAGCGCAATCTTGGGTAGACGAGCTTATCCGCGAAGCGACGCAGGCAGCAGAAGGCAAAGGCGGAACGGTAATAATTGAAAATCATTCGTCGGTTTCAACCGGCGGGCAAGTTGCAGGAAGTGGTGAGAAGGTTGTTACGGATGGCGATGTGAGCGCATCATCTCGTTCAGAGACACACATTAATATTGGTTCGCACGGGGGTGAAGCGAAGGTGAAAATAGAAACATCGCGCAATGGGGAAGTGGAAACGCGCGACTATGAGAAGAATGTCGAGGCGGGAGAAGCTATGAAGCTTGATGTCTCGGTGCGTGCGAATGAAAAGGGTGCGGAAGTCACTGCAACATCAGAAGATGCTTCCGGAGAGAAAGAAACGCTCGAAGCAAATGCCTCGTCCGTTTCTACAGAAACATCAACGTTCGCGACTCGTTTTGAAGAGGCACTAAAATCAGTTCCAACATTGTTCGCGCGCGTACTTGGATTTTTCTGGGGGTGGTAGTTTTATTTTTCCCCTGTTGAAAACATCGTTTGCATGGTTTTTCTGCGTGTACCATTAGAGGAATGAGTCCGAAACGCCGGATACGGAAGCACGTCAAAAAACAATATAGTTTTGAACCAAAATATCTGAAGCATCATGTGATGATTGCGACGGGTGCCTTAGTGGTGTGTTTGTTTGTTGCGGCGGGGGTTGTCGAGCGCGTGGTGCGCGAGATGCATACGCCGTACGTTGCGGCGGTGATTGCGTCGGTATTGGTTGACTTAGCGAACGATGATCGAGAGGCGCTTGCGCTTCCGACGCTTGCGGCGAATCCTCTCCTTACTGCGGCAGCGCAGGCAAAGGCGAATGACATGGCGGCGAAGGACTATTTTTCACACACAACACCAGAAGGATATGATTCGTGGCACTGGTTTCGCGAAGCGGGGTACGACTATCAATTTGCAGGGGAGAACTTGGCAGTGAATTTTGTTGATTCGGGCGATGTGCAAAAGGCGTGGATGAATTCGCCGACGCATCGTGACAATATTGTGAATCCTAAATACACCGAGATTGGCATTGCAACGGCGGTGGGGATGTATCAAGGGCGTGAGGCGGTGTTTGCTGTGCAGATGTTTGGACGGCCGAAGGCGGATGGTTCGCGACCTCTCGCAGTTGTTGAGGCGGCGGCTCCGCCACGCGCGGAGCCCCCCCCGGGAACAACCCCA
>JALHPE010000006.1 GCA_022842645.1 Minisyncoccota bacterium | reverse complement strand
GTAAGAAGCGAGAAAGCAATTAGCAAAAAAAGGTACGTCTAAGCGACATAATCAAAGTGTAGCATTGAAAAACGCCCCATGGGGGCGTTTTTCACTTGTGCGCCGAGAGGGATTCGGTCACAGATAATTTCTGTCCCGTCGGACAGAAATTTCCGCGACCCCGGCTCGCGACCCGTCGTACTCGACGGGTACCCCACTCCGCCTTTCGAATCCCCCCGGAGAGTCCGCCGGACTCTCCTTCGTGCCACAAAATGAAAACAACCTCCGAGAGGGAGGTGTTTTCATTTTGTGCGCCGAGAGGGATTCGAACCCCCGAAGGCCGAAGCCGCCGCGTCTACAGCGCGGTGTAATTGACCACTCTACCATCGACGCTCTCTCACAACAGAAACAGCGACTGAGCAGTACATTGCCGCTTACCGTCAATATGCAGCTACCATCGAAGCTTCGATGTGAGGCTATTATGCCCCAACTCCGGCTTTCGCGCGAGTGCGCGAGCGAGAGCGGTCGGCATGCTTCTTGACGTCAAAGGTAAAGAGCTCATCTTTAACGTCCACACGAACCGAGCCACCTTCCAAGACGCCCCGTGCCACCATCATGTTTGCGATCGGCGTCAAAATCTTTGTTTGAATCAGGCGCTTCAGTGGGCGAGCACCGTACTGCGGACTGTGCCCTTCTTTTGCAAGAAGCGCGAGTGCAGAATCGGAGAACGAGAGGTTGATATGCTTCTCTTCCAAACGTTTTGCAACAATGTCAGTTTGCAACTTCACGATCTCTCGCATTGCTTCTGGCGAGAGAATGTTGAAGAGAATAATCTCATCAAGACGATTCAAGAATTCCGGTCGGAAGAAGTCTTTAAGAGAACCCATGACCTTCTCCCGCACCTGCTCATAACGCTCATTCTCTGTTGTCTGTGCGCCATTGGAAAAACCGAGGCCAGACATCTTATCGATATGCTCCGCTCCAATGTTGGAGGTCATGATGATGACGGTGTTTTTGAAGTTTACGGTGCGGCCCTTGGAATCTGTGAGGCGGCCGTTGTCGAGAACCTGGAGAAGGATATTGAACACTTCCGGGTGCGCTTTCTCAATCTCGTCAAAGAGAATGACAGAATACGGACGATGACGCACGAGTTCTGTGAGTCCCCCACCCTCGTCATGACCAACGTAGCCTGGCGGCGAACCAATCATCTTAGAAATTGAGTGACGCTCCATGTATTCGGACATGTCGACGCGGATGAGAGATTTGTCGCTATTGAAGAGGAGATCAGCAAGTGCCTTTGTAAGTTCTGTCTTCCCCACGCCAGTTGGTCCAAGGAACAGGAACGAACCGACAGGACGATGTGGGTCTGAAATTCCCGCACGACTACGCTTGATCGCATCCGCCACTTTTTGCACTGCCTCGTGTTGTCCAATGATGCGGTTCTTGAGCTCGTCTTCTAGGCGTGACAATTTTTCAGCCTCTTCCTCGAGCATGCGTGCAACAGGAACGCCTGTCCAGCGCGAAACAACGCCCGCAATATCTTCTTCCCCAATATCTTCGCGGAGCACACGACGCGTTGCCTGTAACTTTTTGAGGCGCTTACTGGCCGTATCGAGTTCACGCTCAAGAGCAGGAATTCTGCCATAACGAATCTCTGCAGTTTTTGTGAGATCCGAGCGTGCCTCAGCATGCTCCGCGTCAATGCGCGCAGTCTCCAATTCACCTTTGACACGCTTGATTTCGGTAAGTGTTTCCTTCTCATTCGTCCACTTAAGTTCAAGCTCGTGTGTTGAATCTTTCAAATCAGCAATTTCACTTTCAATTGTTTTTACACGGGTTTTTGCTTGTGCGTCACCTAGTTCAACATCTTTTTTGAGAGCCTCCTTTTCAATCTCGAGGCGCATGATAGTGCGATGAGCTTCCTCAAGTTTCGGCGGCTTGTTTTCAAGTGAAAGACGAAGTGCCGAAGCCGCCTCATCAATGAGATCAATTGCCTTGTCTGGAAGATAGCGCTCGGTAATGTAGCGCGAAGAAAGCTGCACCGCAGCAACAATCGCCTGGTCAGTGATGTGCACGCCGTGATAGAGCTCATATTTCTCCTTCAAGCCACGCAGGATTGAAATAGCATCGTCAACCGAAGGCTCATTCACGTGCACCGGCTGGAAACGACGCGTGAACGCCGCATCATGCTCGATGTGCCTCTGGTATTCCTTAAGGGTCGTTGCGCCCACCACACGAATTTCTCCTCGCGCGAGCGCGGGTTTCAGCATGTTTGACGCGTCCAAGGCACCATCCGCAGCACCTGCGCCAATGAGTGTGTGGAGTTCATCAATAAAGAGGATGATTTTCCCTTCGCTGCGCTCCACCTCTTTCATCACCTGTTTCAAGCGCTCTTCAAATTCACCCCGATATTTAGTACCTGCCACAAGAAGCCCAAGATCAAGCTGGATGAGTTCTTTTCCGCGAAGTGACTCGGGCACATCCCCTGAGGCGATGCGTGTTGCGAGGCCCTCGGCAACAGCCGTCTTTCCTACGCCAGCTTCACCGATGAGAATGGGATTGTTTTTGGTGCGACGAGAAAGAATCTGGATCACACGGGTAATCTCTTGATCACGCCCGATGACTGGATCAAGCTTGTTTTCACGTGCGCGCTCCGTGAGCGAGCGAGCGAAGCGGACAAGTGCACGCGGTTTCTTGTCTGTCTCGACGTCACGAATGCGCCCTTCTTTAAAATCGGCGAGTACGCGCGCAATTGCGGCGCGATCAATACGGAAACGCGCGAGCGCCTCTGCGAGTGGGCCTGGATGTTCAATTACCCCGAGAAGCAAGTGCTCGGGAGAAACGAATTGATCATTAAACGATGCGGCGATGCGCGGCGCTGATTCAAACACCCGCACGAGTTCTGGTGTGAGATACAGCTGAAAACTTGGAGAGACAGTGGCTCCCCCGCCACCTTCAATAAGCTCCATCACTGAGTCTGAGAAGTGGGTTACATCGACTTCGAGTTGGTCGAGAATGGGAAGTACCATGGTCTCATCTTGGGCAATCAAGGCTGCGACCAGGTGCGCTGTTGAAACCTGATTATGGCCACGCTCAACCGCAATCTGATGCGCACGGTGTATAGCCTCCTTCGCCTTTGTCGTGAAGTTATTGAATGGTGTCATATCTTTCTAAGTTAAGCTCCGGTTTCAGAGCGAGGAATTACATTATCCAACATTACAGCCCATAAAGCAAGAAATGTACCAATTGATGCCTCCCTACTGGTTCGTGTTGCAATTCCGCGCACAGAACCGTCAACACTGATCAAAGGACTTCCCGCGGCAACAGTGTCGCTCGCGATATCTGTCTCGACGTATGAAGGCACCCCGTCTTTCTCAGGACCCCCAAAACCCGTCACAATGCCCTGTGCTACACGAGTTCCAGTGCGTCCACCGATGACAACAACGGGCGCGGCGAGTCGTACTTTTTCTTGAGAAAACACTGCTGGTTCCCAGGTGAGATTGGATCCTGTGGGTGCCGAAGCCTGCAATCGAATGAGGGGTGAACCCTCGGGCCGCGCAGCGATGTTTACCGGCACTTCGATAGAATCTGCGCGAAGCGCAGTCAGGGATCCATCGGGAGTGCCCGCGTCAGCAATGAGCGATCCGTCTCGACTTATCACAACGGCATGTCCGACAAACATTCGCATATCGTTTCCACTCTCATCCTTGCCGGGCATATAGAGGCGGACAACAGATGGCGCGACACGTTCAATCGCACGCGCAAGCTGTTCGGATTCTCCCACAAGCACCTCCTTCTCAATTGCGGCAACAGCTGCGGGTTGCGAAGGTGCCACCGTCTCAACGGTGCGCTCCACGATGCGATTCACCGTTTGTGTGATCGTCGGCGGCGCATCCTCCATGAGGGAGACGGTGACGATCCCTGTCGCGATTGAAGTCACAAAGCTCACGAGGAGCGTGAGGAGGACAACTTGTGATTTAGTGAGTCTCTCAAGTTCCATAACGTCTCTATACTATCACGCGCTTTTCTGCGCAGCGATTTTCTTGAGCTCTTCTGCGGCGGCACGCACATCACGCTCTGTTGTATCGCGCCCAAACGAAAATCTGAGAGTGTTTTCAGCGCGCCATCCGCCAGCTGGCGGAATCTCCCCCAATGCTTCAACGACATGTGATCGGCGATTATTCCCTTCGCGACACGCGCTCTTCGTCGAAATAAAAAAACCACGCGCATCGAGCGCAAGTGTTACGTATTCACTCTGAATATCGGGTATAGAAATGTTTGCAATGTTGGGGAGCACTCGCTTTTCTCCATTCACCACGGAGCCAGGAATCTGTGTCACCATTTCCAAGAAAAGTTTGTGCAGCGCGCCTAAGCGGCGCATCTCCCCCTCACGTTCACGCCCTCCTGCACGGAGAGCTTCTGCAAATCCCGCCGCAAGCGTTGGATTTTCGGTGCCTGGCCGCAACTCACGCTCTTGTCCTCCCCCCAACATAATCGGCGCAAGTTCCACACGATTCGAAATATAGAGCGCAGCAATGCCACGTGGCCCACAGAGCTTTCCACTATCGAGAGTCATCATATCGACACCAAGTGTGTGGACGTGCGGGGCAAGATAGAGCGGTGCTTGTCCCGCATCGGTATGAAAAAGAACGTGCGGATGTGCACGAAGCGCATGCGAAATGTCTCGAAGCGACTGCACTGTGCCAATTTCTCCGTTCGCCCATCCTATGGAGAGGAGTACCGTGTTCTTTCGGATCGCACTTAACACTGTGTCGGGCTTAAAGAGCCCGTGTTCATCGGGATCGATATGCGTAACTACCCCTCCCAAACGTTCAATCTCAGAAAAACATTCCAAGACCGATGGATGCTCAATGCTGCTTATAACCCAATGCGTTTCCTCGAATGAAGTATTGGCCAGCATCAACCGCCGAGCGAGTCCCAAAATTGCAAGATTATTGGACTCCGTTCCGCCGGAGGTAAACACAATCTCTCGCGGCTTACAGGCTAGTTCTCCGGCAATGGTGCGGCGCGCCTCGTTGAGTATCGAAGCAGCTATAACACCGTCGTTATGTATGGCCCCGGGGTTCCCAAACACGGAACTCTTTCGCCGCATGACAGAGAGTGCAGAAGGATGCACGGGCGTTCCTCCTGCATAATCAAGATAGATGCGCTTTTGTGCGGGGGAAAACCACATGCGCGCATCCTAGCATGTTCCCTCATTTCGTTGTATGCTGCGCGGGTCATTATGACCATCCTCGCCTATGTCTCTCTCAGAACGCCCTCCCATAGTTGCTGTACTTGGTCACGTCGATCATGGTAAATCGACGCTTCTCGATTACATTCGGAAGGCAAACACCGTCGCTAAGGAAGCAGGCGGTATAACCCAACATGTCGCCGCTTATGAGGTAGAGCATGAGCGTGAAGGTAAAAAGAAAAAGATCACGTTCATAGACACGCCTGGGCACGCCGCGTTTCAAGCGATTCGTGCACGTGGCGCAAAAATTGCCGACATCGCGATTCTCGTTGTCGCCGCAGACGACGGTGTGAAAGCGCAAACACTTGAGGCGCTTGAGAGTATTCTCGCCTCCGGCACGCCATTTGTCGTTGCAATCAATAAGATTGATAAGCCAAATGCTGATCTGTCGCGCACACAAGCCTCGCTTCTTGAACACCACGTCTATCTTGAAAAACTTGGCGGCGATATTCCGTGGACGGCAATTTCTGCAAAAACAGGCGCGGGTGTTGATGAGCTCCTCGATCTCGTCCTCCTTGTCGCAGAATTGACTGAGTTCAAGGCGGACGCATCAGTCTCCGCAAAAGGGTATGTCGTGGAAGCGCATCGTGACGAGAAACGCGGTATTGCGGCGACACTCATTATCACAGAAGGGACGCTTCACTCGGGAAAAGCGGTGCGTGTGGGGCGTGCAATCGTCCCCGTGCGCATGATGACCGACCACAAAGGGAAAGCCATCAAAGAAGCAACGTTTTCTTCCCCTGTTACTCTCTATGGATTTGATGAACTACCGACTGTGGGTGCTGAATTCACGACCTATCCAACCAAGCGCACGGCGGAAGAAGATCGCCCAGAGGCAGCGCGCGCCCTCAACATAAGTGCGGAAGAAAGCTCTGGTCGCTTCATTCTCCCAGTCATAGTGCGCGCCGATGTAAGTGGTTCACTCGAAGGCATCGCCCACGAAACAAAGGATCTCGGCGACGACTATACCGGCATTGCAATTGTGCAAACAGGTATCGGCTCAATATCCGAAGCAGACGTGAAAGCGGCAATTGCTTCTGCAACGCCCGCCGTCATTTTAGGGTTTAACGTGCCTGTTGATTCGCTCGCGCGCGAAAGCGCGCGCCAACACGGGATCACGATAGAAACATTTGACATTATTTACAAACTGAAAGAGCGCCTTGCGGAAATTCTGAAAACATCTGCCCCAAAACGCACTGTGGAAGAAACACTTGGTAAGGCAAAGGTTCTAAAACTCTTTTCGAGCGGCAAGGGCAAACAAACCATCGGTGCGTCTGTGCAGGAAGGTAGGATCAACAAAAAAGCTGCATTCAGAATTACCCGTCGTGGCGAAATGATTGGTGAAGGAGCTATCGTCAGTATTCAATCAAACAAACAGAGTGTTGATGGCGTGGACATGGGCGGTGAATTCGGCGCAGAGATTGAGACCGATACCGCTATTTCGCAAGGCGATATAATTGAAAGCTTTAAAACAACACGTGTATAACATGTATGGATCGCACAACCTCTCGTCGCCAAAATAAAGTTGCAGAAGAAATCGCACATCAGGCGGGCATCTTTCTTGCGCGCACCGTAAAAGCTGGCGGATCATTGGTGACGGTCACTCATGCAAGTATCGCGCCGGACCTCAAGCGCGTCACTATTTTTGTGTCCGTCTTACCCAAATCCCGCGAGGAAGACATGCTGGTGTCCCTGAAGCGCCTTCGCACAGACTTCCACGACTTTCTCAAGGAGAAAACGGTGCTTCGCAATGTTCCCACTGTCGACTTTGCGCTCGATATTGGCGAAGAAAATCGTCAGCGTATAGACGAACTGACACGTCGATAGCCTGCATGCTATAGTGCCGAAACGGCCACGTGGTGAAGTTAGTTAACACGGGAGTTTGCAAAACTTCTATGCGCCGGTGCAAATCCGGCCGTGGCCTCAAATTCAACTCCACAGTGTTTCATTGACTAAACAGCTGCTACGTCGCAGGATGGTCTCTATGCAGAAAGTAACCAAAGTCGTCATTCCGGTTGCGGGTTCGGGAACCCGCTTTTTGCCTGCAACGAAGGCAATGCCGAAAGAGATGCTTCCGATTGTCGACAAGCCGATTATTCAATACATCGTTGAGGAAGCGGTTGCTTCCGGCATCAAGGACGTCATTATGGTGACGGGCTGGCATAAGCGCTCGATTGAAGACCACTTCGACTATCCGTATGAACTCGAAAAACGCCTTCTCGAGGCGGGTAAAGACAAACAAGCAGAAGAAGTGCGCGCAATCGCAAATCTTGCAAACTTTATCTACATCCGCCAAAAAGGACCGTACGGAAACGGCACACCAGTTCTCAATGCACGACACCTTATTGGTGATGAGCCGTTCGCCGTTATGTGGGGAGATGAATTCATTCATGCGCCCGTGCCTCGACTCAAACAAGTCATTGATGTCTACGAAGAGTACGGTAAACCTGCAATTTCTGCCGTGCGCGTTCCAGAAAACAAAACCGACAAATACGGCATCGCTGACGTCTCCCCTGTCGCAAACAATGTCTTCAAAATTAACCGCATTGTAGAAAAACCAAAAGCGGGAGAAGCGCCTTCAAACCTTGCTGCGCACGGTGCCTATGTCCTTCCACCGCGCATTTTTGAGATTCTTGAAAAAACCCCGCTTGGCCAGGGTAACGAACTCTGGCTCGCAGATGCCCTCTCAACACTTGCAAAAGAAACCGATCTCTACGCAGTTGAAATTAAAGATGGCAAATACTACGACACCGGCAACAAGCTCGAATACTTAAAGACCGTTGTTGAGTTTGGCCTCAGACACGAGGGACTGAATGGTGAGTTCAAAGACTTCATCAAGAATATCGCGCAATCGCTCTAGGCGGCGTAGAATGTGCGAGAAGCCGGGGTGGCGGAATGGTTTACGCAGACGACTTAAAATCGTTACCTCGTAAGAGGTTGTGGGTTCGAGTCCCACCCCCGGCATAGTTTAAGCACAGCGAAAGCAATGCCGGAAGGAAGAACGCCTTCTCGCTCTTCTCGTCGGATTCGAAAGGCGGAGCGATGTTTTGCAAGCACGCAAAGCCGCGAGCCAGGGTCGTGAAATTTTTTGTGTGACGACGCAAAAAATATTCCTGACCGAGTCACACCCCGGCACAAAAATCCCCTTTAATTTTCCGCACATAATGGTACTATCTCCTAATCCGCCCATAGCTCAGCTGGTAGAGCAGCTCGCTCTTAACGAGAAGGTCCAAGGTTCGATCCCTTGTGGGCGGAAAAGTGATAAAGTATGGAAGCGGGCAGGTGGCGAAATTGGTAGACGTACCGCGCTTAGGACGCGGCGCCGCAAGGCATGGGAGTTCGAGTCTCCCCCTGCCCACAAAGATTATTGTCCGAGCGTATCACTAAACGGATTCCCCGTTTGAATGCCATTCATGCGCCCCACATCAGTCGATGCGCCTCGGAGTTCAAACGTGTTCACAATGAGTGCGATGATGCCGTACACAGACACCATAATGAGCATGCCGACCAACCCCCAAATCATGTGATTCTTGCCTTCTGTCGACACTTCTCCCTTGCTCAACTTATATAAAAACTCAACAACTCCCCACAGGAAAAGAAAGAGGCCGAGGGTAAATACCACGCGAAGCGCGGGGTCGATGATCAGGGCGATCATCTTATCAAGGAGTTCTTCTCCGGCGCCCATACATTAGGCGCTATTGGATGATGCGCGTATCAAGCTGAATCGTTTTTGGAATTACCGGATCAGTTGAGGTAACGCGGAATGTGGATTGAAGAAGGCGGATGATACCCCAGATCGAAACCATGACGAAGATGGTAATAACGCCCATAAGCATGACCTTGAGGCCAGCAGCCTTACCTTCCTGTCCTTCGCCAAGGAGGTATTTTATGAGTCCATAGAAAAAGACAACGATTGCCGCCGTGATCATCAGGTACACGAGCGAATTCAAAAACTGCGAAACAAGCGCAAGTGTATTAAGAAGCGTCTGAGCGGAAGCGACCAGTGGAAGAAGAAGCGTTGCACCAGAAAGTGCAGAAACGGCTGAGAGTCGCATGCGCATAGTGTGAGTCATATAAGAATAAGTAGCTTCATCGTAACGCGCCCTGCGCCTCACGCAATCCTCTTGCGCGCTCTCGTGTGGATATCACCCCTGAATCAGATACCGGAGAAGTCCGGCGAGCAAGACCACGACTACCATAATGACAACCGCCCACTGCATAATCTCAAGTCCTTCGTCACGACTTTCCACGCGACGCTCAGTACCAAGACGTGTAATGTAGACATTAAACCCCCACAAACCCACCATGATTGCAATTGCTCCGAAAGCACCTACTAGGCCATACACAATAATGATGTGAAGCGACATAGCTAACAATTATCAAGCGATGTACAAAAAGGCCCATCTCCGCCATTCAAATTTACTCCTCCTCCGCCCCCAAAAAGAGTATTGCGCACCAGTCCGAGAATCCCCCATACAGAAACCATCACAAACAGTGCGATAATACCCCAGATAATCGTATTGCGCAGACGCTCGAAGTCACTTCCATCCCTATGAGCCATAGAAGCCGCGAGGCCATAAAAAAATACAACGAGTCCGAGAATAATTGAAATCCCGATTCCCGCATTGAGGATCTGCACCACACGACCAGCCAACTCATCGAACGTACGAGGTGCCGCAAATGCAACTCCAGGAAGCGCAAGGAGTGCGATAAAAACGAAGTGCATATCAATTATTTACAAGTTGCGACACGGTGCCGCCGATAAGTGTGGCGAGAATCCACGCAGAAAGTATGAGGATCGCTCCTATGATAACCCACATGAAATTTCTCTTCGCATCAGTTAATTCGCTTGGATTACCGCGCGCTTTAATGAACATAAACCCGGCGTAGACAATAAAAATTGTTATGAGCGGGAGCGCAATGATGACGATTGCGCGCAGGAACCCTTCTATGAATTGTGGGATCGTTGTTATATTGGCATTGAGAGGGCTCTCCAAACGCGGCCCTTCTTGTTGTCCAAATACTGGCACAACAATCCAAAGAAGCCACGCAAACGAAAGCGCCGCTAGCTTAGAAACTGTGATGAAAGCACTCATATGTTTGTAAGTTCGCGCATCGCCTGTTCGGCTCGCTGTATCGCTTCAACACTGCGTGCGGCGCCGGAGGTGACGCTCTCAATCATATCGCGGAAAACACGCTCTGTCTCTTCAGTATCTGGATCTTCCCAGGTGCGCACCAGAAGTGCCATTTTTCGAAACGTTTCCTCGTTTCCCTCTCCAGGCACAGAAAGCGCATCACGACGAGCTGAAGCAAAACCATATACAGCACCCAGAAGTTTTGACGCATCCGCACCTCCGAGAAGATACGCCGCTGTAAGTGCGCCCTGTGGATTTGCTGAAGCCTTAGGAATAGCAAACGCATATGCGTGTCCACCACTCACGGGCAAAGACGACGAGCGCACCTGTGGCACGGACGGCGCGATCGCAAAATTAAGGTTCGGATTAAGACGACGGATCAAGGGCTCTTCACTTGCCAGACCAACGTAGAGAGCAAGATCTCCCTGCGCAAACGCAACGCGCGCCTCGGGGCGTGAGCGATTCCATGTGTAATCTGCACTTGAAGGATTTGAGAACTGTGTAAAAAATGTGAGCGCACTCTCTGCGGGGCGCCCTGTTTCGCCGACACGTGTTGCGAGCGCTGGGGTGAGCTCTCCGTTACCATCTCGCATGGTGACGCGCCCACCTGCCTGAAGTATAAGCATACCAAGAAGTGTCTTTGCGTGATTTACATTTGAATACTCACCGAATGCAATGGCACTCTTTTGAATGGAGCCCCCGTCATCACGCTTCGTCACCGCGCGCACAATCGGCGAAAGCTCATCCCAATATTGAGGAGGCTGTGAGATGCCGCCTGTCGAGAGCATGTCGCGATTCCAATAGAGCACAAACGGATCGACTGCGAATGGAATCCCGACAACGCCTCCGGGACCGAGGAAAGGATCTGCTGCCTCCACCCACGTATTGCGAAAATCGTCACGAGAGAGTTGGTTATAGGGTACCGGAAATACTTTTGATCCTTCAGAGATAGTATGATCTTCTCGCATGATAAAAAGGTCAGGACCTGAACCTGCCGCAAGCGCATTAGTGAGCTCTTCTAGGTATGAATCTTCATTTTTCTGCACATACGTTACCTGTCGAAAGCGGCCGTCGGCTTCGGCAAGCTCGCGCAGTACCGCGCCAAATGCAGTCTCATCCAACGGCCCCCACACAACAACCTGCCCAATCGAAACAGAGGAATTGGAGCCGACCAGAAATGCAAACACGAGTACTCCACCTACAGTAAACGCACCAAAAACGGAGAGTACTATTATCTGAAATGATGACATTCCCCCGGGCATATTACTATCGTACTACGGTCAAGGCGTACTGACAGTACTTTTCCGGAATACAAGACCATAGTGGTGCGCACCTGCGTCAAACTCTTTTACAAATATGAGGCCTCTATCGCGGGCAAGCGTGAGCACTGTCTCTTTCGTACATACATCTTCAGGGCGCGGCCCCATCCACCGTCCGCCAACTGGCGGAGAATCGCTCCAATCAATTACGACAACCCGACCACTCGAACCCGTGATACGAGCCGCTTCAGCAAACACTTGCTCTCGCTCCTTCACTTGAAACAAAAGATTTGAAACTAAAACAAGATCGAGTGAATCATCTGCAAGTTTCGAACCGCCCTCTTCCTCAAGATCGCTCCATATAATCTCAACTTCCAGCGAGCGGCGCGTCGCTTCATTTTTAATGCGACGGAGGAGATCTTTCTGAATATCAACCGCATATATCGTGCCATTTCCCCGAAGTGTCTCAGCGATGGCAAGTACATACGCACCACTACCCGCGCCAAAGTCTGCGATACGCATTCCCGGCTCGATACCGAGTGCCTCAATATTCCTGCGCGGATGCGCAAAGGATGCGGTTTCCATATAGAGATAGTATAGTCCCTCTAAGGAACATGTGTGGGAAAGTCTGGTGACAAACTCTTCATTACTCACCAGCACCCTCAAGCACCACACACGCCGCAATCTTGTCACCATCACGGAGCTTCATCACGCGCACACCCTGTGTTTGACGACCGCTTGAGCGAATTTCTGAGAGATCGGTGCGAATCACCTGACTCTTCTGTGACATCGCGATAAGTTCTCCGTATTCGCTCACGATAAGGCCGGCAATGACAGGGCCCGTTTTTGCAGTCACGGCAGAAGTCTTGATGCCCGAACCACCGCGGCCTTGCACCTTATATTCCTTCATAGGAGTTTTTTTACCAAAACCGAGCGAGGAAAGAATGAGCAATTCTTTGCTCGAACCTTTTTCCACAACGCCTGCTCCAATCACTGCGTCAGACGAACCAATCTTAATACCGCGCACGCCGCCTGCTTGGCGACCCATCTCGCGCACATCCGCTTCTGCAAAGCGAATCGATTGACCTTTGGCGGTCACCAAAAAGACGGTGTCTCCCTTTCGCACAAAACTGACGGATATGAGCGAATCGCCTTTGTCGAGTGAAATAGCTAACAGTCCTGATCGTCGAACTTCCTTGAAACTCTCGGCTGATGTTTTTTTGACGGTACCATTCTGCGTCGTCATGATGAGTGAGAGCCCCTCGGACGCTTTTACATCTTTCGGCATCGGAAGAATTGAGGTGATGCGCTCCCCTGCTTCGAGAGAAATGAAGTTCATGATCGATTTACCTTTCGTTGCGCGCCGACCTTCAGGAAGTTCATACATCTTGATTTGATATGCCTTGCCACGATCAGAGAAAAAGAGAAGATCCGAGTGTGCGCTCGCTGTAAGAAGGTGTGTCACAAAATCTTCTTCTTTCGTTTCGAGATCAACCACGCCGACGCCCCCACGCTTCTGACGGCGATACTCGGCTGGGTTCGTGCGCTTAATATAACCACCCTGTGTTAAGACCAGCGCAAAATCATCATCCGCCACGAGATCCTCTGGAGAGAGTAGTTTTGCGCCGCGTTTTGCAATCTTAGTGCGACGATCATCGCCAAACTTCTCCGCAATCTCGCGCAATTCTTTTTTGATGACGTCCATCATCTTTTTCTCACTCTTCAAAAGCGACTCGAGGTAGGCAATGGTTTCTTGCACCGCGTTCAACTCATCTTCAATCTTCTTACGCTCAAGACCCGAGAGCTTCTGAAGGCGCATGTCGAGAATCGCATTTGCCTGAATCTCTGAGAATTTGAACTTCGTCATGAGCCCCATGCGCGCCTCATCCGTGTCCTTAGATTTCTTGATGAGCTGGATAATAGCGTCAATGTGATCGAGCGCCTTGGAGAGACCGAGAAGGATGTGTTCACGTTCTTTAGCGCGTGCGAGATCGTATTTCGTGCGACGCGTGACCACTTCCTTCCGGTGCTTCACGAATTCCTCGATGATTGCTTTGAGAGAGAGAGTTTGTGGCACGCCGTCTACCAAGGCAACCACGTTGTAGTGGAATGTTTCCTCGAGCTGCGTGTGCTTATAGAGGTAGTTGAGGACGGTTTGCGGATTTGCACTCCCCTTAAGATCAATCGCGACGCGAATGTCTTTTGTCGACTCGTCGCGAATATCTTTAATTCCCTCCAGCTTCTTTTCGTGCACCAGATCTGCCATTTTCGTAAGCAAGTCTGATTTGTTAACGCGATATGGTATGGAGGTAACGATAATCTGATAGTCGCCTTTTTTGTTCTCCGTAATCTCCGCCTCTCCCCGCACAACAACACCCCCGCGCCCAGTGGAATAGGCGTGGCGAATGTCGCTCTGATTGAATGCAATACATCCCGTCGGGAAATCGGGTCCTTGCACGAACTGCAACAGATCTTCGGTAGTTGCTTCGGGATTCTCAATAAGATGGACTGTTGCATCGGTCACCTCTCGTAGATTATGCGGTGGAATGTTGGATGCCATACCAACGGCAATACCCAAGGTGCCGTTCAAGAGAAGGTTTGGTACACCCGCAGGCATAACAATGGGTTCCATCTTCGTGTTGTCGTAGTTAGGACGAAAATCAACGGTATCTTTTTCAATATCTTTGAGCATCTCACTCGCAAGACGCGACATCTTTGCCTCGGTGTAGCGCATTGCCGCAGCCGCATCACCATCGATTGAGCCGAAGTTTCCCTGGCCAATGATGAGCGGATAGCGCATCGAAAAATCCTGCGCCAATTTCACCATTGCGTCATAGACGGCCACGTCGCCGTGCGGGTGGTATTTACCCAAGACCTCTCCCACCACCGTTGCTGATTTTCGTGTTTTTGCTGAGGCAGAAAGCCCAAGCTCATTCATGGCAAAAAGAATGCGCCGGTGCACAGGCTTGAGGCCGTCGCGCACATCAGGAAGTGCGCGTGCCGTAATAACCGACATTGCATAGTCAAGATACGACTCGCGCATTTCTGTCGAGATCGAACGCGGCACTATGCGCTGTGCAATCACCACCCCCTCATTTTCTGAAGAGGATTGAACGTTCTTCTTCTCACGCGCCATATGCCCCTATTATAGCAGAAAATCGACTCTGAAGAAAGCTAAAATCCCGTGCCAAAATCAGTCTGTGACGAATTTTGTGATCCGGCATTCGTTGGTATTTGGTTTTGCGCCGACGATTCGCGAAGTGCGCGCAGCTCGTCGAGGGACGATTGGTAGATAGCGTCTAATTCTGCTTGTGGCGCAAACTGCTCGCCCAATTGATCGCGCGGCACCGCAGATTCACTCGCCTCAAACGTACCGGTCTGAATCTTGCGCAGGAACAGAAATCCCCACCCTATGAAGAGGATAACTACCACGAAGATCGCGATACCGCTCGCAACAACTTTCTTATCTTCGTGTGGACGATCTTTGAGGTTGTCGATTGTTTTTTGAACCACCATATGGAGTAAGTATCAGGTATCAAGTAAAAAGTATCAAGAAAGTAGCAATAACAAAGTAAAAAACTTGATACTTATTTCCTTACCACTTGTTTGATACCTGATACTTGCAACTTGATACTTTAATGCTTTATGCTTTATGCTTTATGCTTTCAGTACCACCACTTCATTCTCCTTCCCTACCACATCTTTTTTCTTGAGCGTTAGTTTTTCTTCGGGCTTCACTGCCTCTGCGCCCGCTTCTTTCAGGAACAGCTTGAGTGACTTTTCGTCGTAGGCAATCGGGATCACGATTTTCGCTTCAAGTGCAACCGCGAGTTTCTGCGCCTGTGCGGGTGTGAGCGCACCCCTGTCTCCAATCGGCACAATAAGAATATCGGGCGCATCCATGTCTTCGAGATCTTTCGGGAGCGCCGGAGTGCCAACTGCGCCTGCATAGAATACCGAAAGTCCGTCAAACGATACTGAGTAGAGTGTGTTGATACGCTTTCCGCCAGCTGGCGGAACCCCGTATTCAGAGTCGGACGAAAATCCGAAGACCACAATGTCTTTCACTTCGTATTCGCCAGGACCAGAAATGACGAACGGCTGTTTTTCCCCACGCGACGCTTCCTCTCCGCCATTCATATCAGGATGATTAAGAGAAATGAGCGCAACATCTGCGCCAAAGTTCGTTGGTTTATATTCCTTTGATTGCTTTGAGACGGGGCCGAATACAATAGTGGTATCTCCTGCGCTTGCTCGGATACAGAAACCGTCGTGGTAAGTGAGGATCATAGGGTTAAAGAAGGTTCTAGGTGCTAGAGATTAGGTTAGAGGGGGGATAGACTTACAAAGAATATCATCTCCTTGAGGACTTGACAAAGAAAAAGGGGGTGTTAATATCTCGCCTACGTGCGACTTTCGTGCACGTACGTCAACGGTAGAAGGAATAAGCAGATGAATAATTTCATCTCGCTTGTGTCTCATCATAGCTCGAACTGATCGGCGGCCGGCGACAAGGAGTCCAGCAATGGATAATCCCGTTCTTCCATTCGATTAGCCCCGCAAGGGGCAAAAGATCAATAGCCCCGACCTTGCGTCGGGGCTATTTCTTATATATAGTCTCGCCATAGCTTACTAGTTCTACGGACAGGCTAATCCTCGCCTCCTCTCAAAGAAACGGATGCAAAGGAGGGAGAACCTGGTCGTACAAACACAATGGCTACAACTAAAAAGGTCGTCGAGGCCGACAGCCACGACGAAAAAGAAGAGGTACAGCTCCCCAAGGGGCCAATGGCCGAATTAATGGAAGGGACGCCCAAGCGCCCGGCAAACGATGATGTGGTCGAAGGACCGGTCATCGCCATTGGCCGCGCGCGCGTTTTCGTTGATCTTCACCCATTTGGGACGGGCATCATCTACGGCCGCGAATACCTTTCGGCACGCGAATCGCTCAAAAACACAAACGTTGGCGACATCATTACAGCCAAGGTGGTTGGTACTGAAAAGAAGGAGGGCTACATCGAACTCTCACTCCGCGAGGCTCGCCAAGCACTCATCTGGAATGAAGCTGAGCAAGCGATGCAGAAGAAAAATGTCTTCGAACTTCCTATTGCGGACGCGAACAAGGGCGGTCTTATCATCAACTGGCAAGGCATTCAGGGCTTCCTCCCTGCTTCTCAGCTCGCACCAGCACACTATCCACGCGTTCCTGATGGCGACAAAGACAAAATCTTCGTCGAACTCAAGAAACTTATTGGTACGAAAATTGAGGTCATCGTCATCACCGCAAACCCAAAGGAGCAGAAGCTCATCTTCGCTGAAAAGGGTGCGGGCAATACTGAACGCTCTGGTCTTGTGGAGAAATATCACGTCGGCGACGCGGTAGAAGGTCTCGTCACTGGTGCAACTGAATTCGGTGTCTTTGTGAAGCTTGAGGAAGGTCTTGAAGGACTTGTGCACATCTCAGAAATGGATTGGGCGCTCGTTGAGAATCCAAAGACTCGCTATAAAGTAGGAGAGACTATTCCCGTAAAGGTTATTGAAATCAAAGACGGTAAAGTATCTCTCTCCATTAAGGCACTCAAGGATGATCCATGGAAATCTGCTGCTGCAAAATACAAGAAAGATCAGACGGTGGAAGCTGTTGTTATCAAATACAACAAACATGGCGCACTTGCTTCTATTGAAGAAGGTGTTGCCGGCCTCGTCCACATCTCCGAGTTTGCAAACGAAGGAGCGCTTCGTGCAGGACTCGAGCTTGGTAAGGTATATCCATTTACGATCAAGCTCTTCGAGCCAAAGGAGCGTCGTATGACACTCTCGTTTGCTGGAGCGGCAAAATAAAGTGATTGTTTTGGATCCAAAGCGCGCCCCGAAGGGGCGCGCTTTGACATTCTAATGCTTTCGTGTTAGTAAGCGTTCTCTATGGAATACCTAAAGGATTGGGACCGCGAGACAACTATT
>JALHPE010000005.1:32584-32996 GCA_022842645.1 Minisyncoccota bacterium | reverse complement strand
CCTGATCCTCACATGGTGCGCTCGCTCCTTTTAGATCAAATCGAGCGCCTTCCACAACTAGAACGCGAGAACGCGGCGCTCCAAACGGCAACACAAGATCAAGAAAAATTGATTCACAAGGTTGGGCACGAAGTGAAGAGCTACCTTACCAAAAGCGCAGGAGCACTTGCCGCAATTGCTGAAGGCGATCTTGGAGCTGTTCCCGAAGGTGTGCAAAAAATGGCAGGAGCCGCGCTCAAAGAGACACGTAAGGGCGTTGCGACCGTTTCGGATATTCTCCATGGCGCAGATGTTTCGAAGGGCACGCTTGCAATTGAAAAGAAAGTATTCGATCTAAAACAAACAGTGCTCCAAGCGGCGCGCGGCCACCAAAATGCCCCCCGCCCAAAAAGCCAATATTAACAAAAAATAC
>JALHPE010000005.1:0-32574 GCA_022842645.1 Minisyncoccota bacterium | reverse complement strand
AAACCGGCCCCACGCGGCGCGCGCCCCCCCAGCGCCCCCGCGCCGAAAAGGCCTTTCTTACGATCTCTTCGCAAACGAGGGCAATTACACATTCACGGGCGATGAAGCGAAGCTCCGCGACCAAGTCTTTCGCAACCTCATCGAGAACTCAATTCGCTACACACCAAGCGGTAGCATCCATATGGAACTCACCAAATCAGATAACGTCATTCGCTTTACCATCATCGACACCGGCGTCGGTATCTCACCCGAAGACATGCCTAAACTCTTCACCGAAGGCGGCCATGGTACTCATTCAAAAGAAATAAACCCTGATTCTACAGGCTTCGGTCTCTCAATAGCAAAACAAATCGTCGAAGCACACAGCGGCACTATCCGCGCAGAGTCACAAGGCTCTGGTGTGGGATCGACTTTCATCGTGGAGCTTCCCACTACTTGAAGTATCAAATCCGAAGTATCAAGTAACAAACAAGTTTCAATGCAAAAGTAAAAAACTTGATCCTTGCTACTTTATAACTTGCTTGATACTTGTTACCTGATACTTGATACTTACGACCATGAGTAAAGATCACAAGCTACCAACAGACCCCTACAAAGGCGTACGCGATTTCTACCCGCAGGACCAGTTCGTGCAAGATTATATCTTCGAGCAGATGCGCCATGGGTGCGAACTCTTTGGCTACGAGGAATACAACGCCTCCATCCTCGAGCATGCCGAACTCTATCGATCAAAAACATCTGAAGAGATCGTGAACGAACAAACCTACACCTTCACCGATAGAGGCGACCGCGAAGTGACGCTTCGTCCCGAAATGACACCCACACTCGCGCGCATGGTCGCCGCGAAAAGCCGCGAGATCCCGATGCCCGCTCGCCTCTTTTCAATTGGCAACTTCTTCCGCTATGAGCGACCGCAAAAAGGCCGCATCCGCGAATTCTGGCAGCTCAACGCCGACATTCTCGGCTCCGCATCGATAGAAGCCGATGCAGAAATCATCGCCCTTGCACATACTATCCTTCGGTCACTCGGTGCTGACGAACGCAGCTTTGAAATCCGCGTCTCTGACCGCCGCCTTCTTGAGAGCATGTTTGAAGAGCTTGGCATCCCTCCTGAAAAACGCGCTGAAGCGACACGTATCCTCGACCGCCGTGCCAAAATCGAAGACTTCGCAGAAAAACTCGAGTCGGTGATTGGGCAAGATGCAGCAGTTCTGATCGACCGCATCGACCGCACCACTTCCACCGCCTATCTTGAAGAACTCCGCTCACTTCTCCTTGCCCGCGGCGTCGGCAACATGATCGTCGACACCAAAATAACGCGCGGCTTCGATTACTACACCGGGGTTGTTTTTGAAGTGTTCGACACCTCGGGCGAAAACTCCCGATCGCTTTTTGGCGGTGGTCGCTACGACAATCTCATGACACTTTTTGGTCACGAACCAATCCCAGCCGTCGGCTTTGGTATGGGCGACGTTACCACGCGCGATTTCCTTGAAACGCACAATCTATTGCCCGCCTATGTGCCAGGAACAGAGCTCATGCTCTGCGTGATAGACCAGAGCGCAATGGCTCACGCACAAAAACTTGCAACAGATTTGCGCCGTGAAGACGTTGCGGTCGCAGTCAACATTTCGAGCAAGAAACTCGGCGATCAAATCCGCCAAGCCGACAAGCTCAAAGTGCCATTTATCATCGCGCTCGGTGAAAAGGAACGCGACTCAGGACAGTACACCGTAAAAAACCTCGCCACCGGCCACGAACTCACCACAAGCGCCGATCGTATTGCAGAACATTTGTTTTCGTCACTCGGCTAGTTTGCTATACTTCCGCGAATGCGTATCGTTACATTCGATATTGAAACCTACGGCGACATGCGCGGGCCGTGGAAGCCGGAAGATTTAGAGCTCACCATCTGCTGCATCCATGATTCCGAAACCGATTCGTATTATTCATACTTAAAAGAAGAATTGCCGCAGCTTTGGAAGATTCTCGAATCGACCGATATTCTCGTCGGATTTAATTCCGATCACTTCGATATTCCAGTCCTCAACAAATACTACCCAGGAGACCTCACCAAAATCCGCTCGCTCGATCTCCTCAAAGAGATTGCGGCCTCGCTCGGTCGCCGCGTGAAGCTCGACGCAATCGCCGAGGGCACGCTCGGGCTCAAAAAGAACGGTTCGGGCCTTCAAGCGATCCAGTGGTGGAAAGAGGGCAACATCGAGAAACTCCGCGCCTACTGCCTCAAAGACGTGGAAATCACGAAAAAAGTGCTCGATTACGCACTCGAAAACAACCTTCTCAAATTTAAAGAACTCGGCATCAAAAAAGAGGTCAAACTCGACACTTCTAAGTGGTTGACGGTTTCGGCGCAAAGTGCCCTAACAAAAACCCTCGGATTTTAAAATGCCCGTATGTCGTATATAGTATAGGGTATCTTGTATTGAATTTTATACTAAATACAAAATACCAGATACAACATACTTCTCCCTTATGGAAACCCTTCAAAAACTTGCAGTTCCTATCGCAATCGTTATTGCTGGCGGCATGATCGCGGCGTCCCTCTTCCTTGTGCAGTCAAAAGCACCAGCAGCCGGCGGCGCACCTCAAGCAGCGGTAGCAGAAGAAATTCGTGGTCCACAGTCTGATGACCACATCCGTGGCAACCCGAACGCAAAGATCGTCATTGTTGAATTCTCGGATACCGAGTGCCCATTCTGTAAGCAATTCCACGAAACAATGAAGCGCATCGTAAATGAATACGGTGCTTCGGGCGATGTGGCATGGGTCTACCGCCACTTCCCCATTCCATCGCTTCACCCGAAGGCTCAAAAGCAAGCAGAAGCACTTGAATGCGCTTCGGAACAAGGCGGAAACGATATGTTCTGGAAGTTCACCGACATGCTCTATGAGCGCACAAACGCAAATAATTCTCTCGATATTGGCGTACATAACAATCCAAAAGAAGTGCCACTTGGTCCCGACGGCAAGCCCTACTACACGCAAGCAACCCCACGCTCAGCGACCGACGCTGGCAAACTCTCTGATTTTGCTAAAGAGCTCGGACTTGACGTCGCAAAGTTTGAGGAGTGCCTCACTTCCGGCCGCATGGCAGAACGAGTGAACGAGGATCAGGCAGAAGTTGTTGCAGCAGGCGGCGGCGGCACCCCACACTCCATTGTTATCGTCGATGGTGAACAAATCCCCCTCGAAGGCGCTCAGCCGTATGATGTCGTGAAGGGGCTCATCGATTCGCTTCTCTAAACTATTTACTGGTGAGTGTAAGAAAAACGCGCCTCATACGAGGCGCGTTTTTTGCTGTTTGTTTTTCTTGGCGAGAGACATCTGGATAGCACCGAGAGTCACAAGCATCCCAAGCGCAAGACACTCGATTTCGTGGGGAATATAACTCAAACCAAGTATTCCTCCTGACGAAGAAGTACTCGAGAGCATCCTGCTATCCAGGATAAAAAGCTGCGCCAACACAAAGATCGTTGCTGTCGTTGCGGTGCTCGCAAACCTCCATTCGCTCCTTGGCGGAGAGCGTAAGACTGTGTAAAGCGCGCACATAAACAGCACACCAAAACCGAAGAATACGTATCCACTATGCATGTTGTATACGGCATTCTTACTGCCGCCCTCTCGTGGGTGGTTTCTGGCGCCACTATATACCCACTTCCAGCCTGCGCAACCAATGTTTTACAGTCCCATGCGGTAGATATCAAACGAATGTTCCCCTTCAAACATGTCCGACGGGTTCGGCAAAAACACCTTTCTGCGACCAAGATCGTTCGTTGCGTCTTTAATGAGACGTTTGAAGATGACAAATTCTTCGGCACACTCTGAGAAATCAATAACGTATTTTCGCATCTGACTTTTCCCATCCGCATTCTTGCGCTTCTTGCATTCGTGGAGAATAAACTTCCCCACCGGCCTCCCATACTGCGCTTGCACCGTGTAGTAATTAAAAATCGCCTGAATGACAAATAATGTTTTCGATGCACCCATACCGCTAAATGAATCCACGAATTTGTGGTCAACGATGTCGATCTCGCGCGGATTTGTTTTTGAGCGCACCACCAGATCTGAAACTGCTTTTAAGGGAAGCGGAAGTCCAGGGACCTTTGTCATACCTTTCACCTCAATACCAATAATGTCGTAGTGCGGTGGCCGTGCAAGATAAAAACCAATAGCTTGGAGATATTCTCGTTCCATACTAAGGCGCTTCTCCCTCTGCGCCTTTCTGGTTTTCGCCACACCAAAATTCACTTCAAAGTCACCAACGGTACGCAGGTTCTCAAGTCCAAGCTCAATCGCGCCGTCTTTTGCAATACCGCCATAAAAATGCTGGAGCGCCACGTGCCCCGCCCGCCCAATGATTCCCGCGGGAGATGAAGGTGTGTCGTACACATGCTCAACATACCGCTTATACCAAGCAAGTGGGTTCCTTAAATACGCCATCAAGGACGAATGACTCCAGTACGCTATCGGGAGTTTCCCACGGTATTCACGAGGCGGTAGCTTCTTCTTTGACAATGTGTGCTGATCATCCTTTGCACTCGTTTCGCGCGACATACAAGCAGTATACGTATTACACCCCGCTGTGTACGAATTGTGTATATTTTTAAAAATGGTATAATACTTACGGTCTAAAAAGCGGAGGGTTTGATGGCTTTAAGACTTGCACAAATCCGTGCCCTGTCCCAACGGCACGCGACACGAATACCAAACGCTACACCAAAAGAACCAAATTACGCAAAACGTAGCACAGGAAATCCTGAAGAACTTGTATCGCACGCGATATTTCTTTTCAATAAAGCGGCGCGACTTGCATTCGACGGATACCTCTTGCGTTCAATTCATGTGTTTGGTTTCGCGGAAGGATTGCTGTATGCGGCGGGAGTTTTTTCTATCGAAGAACTCCGACACATGCGGCCCAATGGTAAAACAGGATCACGGACTGGTTTCCGAGCTCGTATTCGCCGCGGGCTCTATAAGATAGGCGAGTGGTTCTTCGAGATTGCAGATCGTCTCTAAGAACCAAGACCCCGCGCTTGTACTACAGGCGCGGGGTTACGTATTTCTTAAAGGCATGTCATCCTGTATGCACGCCACGAAAGGAGGATCTGATGAACGAACAACGTGTGCGAAAGTATCTCGAGCGCTTACGCTATCGAGCAGAAGATTGGACAAAGACAACCGGTGCATATGCGCCCTGCCTCTTTGAAGACCTTTCGTTTGCTGAACAGTGGCTCGAGATGCGAGAAACAGTCTGGGCGTGGGGATGTGTCAAAAACGCACGAACTCTCGCTCGCCAACTCGGCATCATGCGCTCGCCCGCATAAGTCGCGCCGTAGCTCGAAGAGCTACGGCGTTTTTTATTCATGTCACGATTTGCGTTACGCAGTCATCTGAGTATACTTCCGAGGTTTTCATATTCATCACACTCACCTATGTCACATAGTATTGCGGTAGGACTTATTTGTTCAGATGCGCGTCTCCATCGTCCTGAGGTACGCATCACGGAAAGAGCCGCGGAACTTCTTGGGATCGACCATATCTATCTCATTGCAAAACCAGGACCAAACGGTGTTCATAAGAAGCCACAAGCGCACTTCGAAGCGCTTATTGATGATTTTGTACTGCTTATAGGAGCAAAAAATCCCTCAGTACTTATTATTATGGGACACCAGAACTGTGCAGGACATCCGGTATCTGATGACGAGCACGATCTTGATGCAAGCGAGGTAGCGCAACTCGTGAAAGCACGCACCGGCTTCACCGGCTCCGTAATGGCTCTTGTTGCCACCTACGCCTCAGACGCGGAATGGGGGCTAAAAGAGGTTGCTCGTTTCTAGCCCCAATCCCCCCTTGCATTTACGCCACGAAAAGTGTACCCTTGGCAAGGAGGTGAACCATGCACGAAATCTTTGGACTTCTGCTTCTCGCAGCTGCCATCGTGGCAGCTGTGAAGAACCCTTACCGACGCAGTGACGTTGCCGATCGACTTGAACGTCGTGAAGCAACAGTGAGAATGAAGGCTCGCCTCGGCATGCCACTTGATTGGGATGATGCGGCGACCGTCTTCGCACAGCAAATGCGCTAGCGTCTGCGGGCGGTTTCTCTTAGAGACCGCCCGCTCTCTTGTCCACTTCCCTTAGCTTGCGGATCTCACTCGTAAGAGTAGGATAGCGCAGGCTCGTTCTTTTAGAGTCTCTACAACGAATGAGGGTCCAATGCCAAAATCGTTTGAAAAACCCGAAGTCCGCGAGGACATCGTGTTCCTGAAACTAATGCGAATGGAGTTCGGCGTCTTTACCGATCTTGCACCCGACGCCATACGAGATGCTGTGCAGAAAGGATCCGTCATTGTGCCGTGCGCAGATGGCGATCAGCTCCACGACCTTCTGACGCATCACCGAAACGTCTGCGGGTGCCCGGACAAGTGTCACCACAGTCCAGCGCTCAATGGTGGCCCACTACTTCTTTCCGACCAAGTACCAGCAGAGATGCGTTCCGATGGCGATGTACTCTTGCGGCACACCTTCGAAGGAAAGGCGATCAAGGGTATCGATACCGTGGTCTTGTATGGTCATGCACCGTGCGGAAAAGCACGAGGCAACAACATCTCGGCGCCAGAGGCACTCGATCACTACGTCCGTGCCAAGCATCGAGTTCGCACCTACGCACATGAAGCCGGTATCACGCTCGACGCGTGTCACCTTTGGATGCATATCCAGTGGCCCGACGGCGCGCGGAGAAGTTACTTCTTTAACCGCAAGGCATGGGAATCACCGGAATGTGTGAAGTTCACACAGGACTGGCTCAGCGCTCCTCAGTACCGATCGGAACAAACACATCGGCTCTGGGAGCAATTCTGGGGTTCGGCACTTGCCGCCTAGACGGCATGGGGGTGCGATCGAAAGATCGCACCTCTTTATTTTTGACACATATTCACGCGAGGAGTACCATAATGCCGCGCTAAAGCATGTGCCCTGATGAACTCTGTATTCACAGAGTGCACCTCGCACCTGCTGTAGCATCTTTCATGGAGCTATCGCTTGTCCCAGTCTTACTCGTATTTGTGCTATTTGCAGTTTCTGGCGCAGCTTTTTTTGTTGCACGCAGAAGTGGCGTTCCTCATAGCGTTATTCTCGTTGCAATCGGCGTGCTTCTTACCGCCCTTTCTCACATACCCACGCTTTCATTCCTCGGTTCGCTCGAACTCACGCCAGAGTTACTCTTTTACATATTCCTCCCAACGCTCATTTTTGAATCGGCATACGCCATCAGCATTCGTCGCCTTACACAAGACGCCGTTCCCGTGGCACTGCTTTCAATCGTAAGCCTTCTCATATCCGCACTCACGATTGCGGCGGGACTATATTATTTCCTCCCACTCGTCGGCTTTCCCATTCCTTTCGTCGTCGCATTTCTTTTTGGCTCCCTCATTTCAGCAACTGATCCCGTCGCGGTGCTCGCGCTCTTTAAAGAATATGGCGCCCCGCGCCGTCTCGCACTTCTTTTTGAAGGGGAAAGCCTCTTTAATGACGCTACGGGTTTTGCACTCTTCTTAATCGCACTCGAATTCGCCCTGAAGGGAGGATTCGCCTCCGACACCGCCCTTGAAGGTGTTGTCTCGTTTACGGTCATGATGCTCGGCGGCGCACTCTTTGGCCTCATCATCGGAGGAGTCTTTTCAAAAATGATCGGTTGGGCACGCTCCAGCGAATCGGTAGCCATCACTCTCACCATAGTCCTCGCACACGTCACCTTCCTCCTTTCGGAGTTCATCTCCCACCACGCACACATTGGTGGCTTTGAGATCCACCTATCGGCAATCACCGCCACCACGGTCGCTGCAATGGTCTTAGGGAACTACGGCAGAACCAAAATGCCGCTGCGTGCCGAGGAATTTGTGGAAAAATTCTGGGGGCAAATGGCATTCCTCGCAAATTCCATTATTTTCATACTGATTGGCATGCTCGCCTCGTCGCTCCCCTTCTCTTCTCCCGAACTTTTCGTGCCAATCTTTATTGCAGTTATTGTTGTTGCATTCGCCCGCGCACTCTCCATTTATCCCGTCGTCGGGGGCTGGAATCGATTCGCGGAGGAAGCGCGACGCATTCCTCGTGCCTGGCAACACCTCCTTGCGTGGGGCTCACTTCGCGGCGCGCTTGCTGTCACCATGGCGCTTCTTATTCCCGCAAGTCTCACACTCCCTGGCTGGGAGCACGCCATGCCCATCTCAGAAGCGCTTCTTGCATTCACCACCGGATGTATTTTTGTCACGCTCTTTTTCAAAGCCACGACCATCGGTCCCCTTATGCAGTATCTCAAAGTGGGCCGCCTCAGCGAAATTGAGACCGCCGAATATGACGAGGCACGCGCACTCGTCTATGCACGCGTGCTCGAACGCCTTGCTCGGTTCTCTGAGAAAAACTATATCCCTGAGTCTGTGTACACATCCCTCCGCAATCACTATGAAAAACGTCTTCAAGAATCGAGTGCCGAGTGTGCAAAGGTGGGGGCACAAGAAAAACTCGCCGAAGCAGCACTGCGCGTCTGGGTGTTAGGTATTGAGAAAGAATCGCTCAAAGATCTCCTCCTTCATGGCGAAGTCTCTGAACGCGTCTACAAGCGAATTGCCAATAAGCTCACCATTCGCACCGAAGACGCCGAGCGCCACCTTAATTCATCCGAGATTCATATCACCCCGGGAGAAGATATCATTGAGCGTGTGGCCGGGTGGATACGCACCATGCTCTATGGAGCTCCTACGGAAGCAGCGCGCATCGCAGACGAATACACCTATTACCGCGCGCTCATCATCATCGCGCATAAGGTAGAAAAAGAAATTGCGCGCATTAAAGCTGCCCGCCACCATGGCATTTTCTCCGCCGCCGCTGTTGCGCGCACGGAAGAAATCTATGCTCGATTCAAAGCAGATGCACGCGCCAAGATGGATGCCGCAGAGAAAAAAGATCCCGCAATCACCCGCGCTCTTTCGGAGCGCCTTGCGCACTGTGGCGTCTTGAAGGTGGAAGAACATGTGCTCGACGAACTCCTTGAGCATGAAATGATTACGCCGAAAGTGCGTGCCGCACTCGAAGAAGAACTTGAGCGCGACATCCGCGCCCTGGCCTAGCAACACTTTCCTTTTACAGAGGAGAGGGCTAGTATGCAGGCATGAATCCCGTTAGAAGCCGCGGACGCATGCAAGCGAAAAACGCCGCCGAAATCGGGCTTACCAACCCTAATCATGCAGGAAACGGCCCCTTGTGGTCCGCGTCCTGCTTCTAACGGGATGAAATCATTTGAGGTAAAGGGGAAGGTCTGGCGCTATCCAGGGATTGGCGGCTGGTATTGCCTTTATGTACCCCTCCCCCTCTCGCGTCGCCTGCGCGACATTGCCCGATCAAAAAAGAAAACAGGCGTCGCGTTTGTCCGCGTCAAAGCAACGGTTGGCAAAACCTCCTGGAACACCACCCTCTTCCCCACCAAAGACGGCCCGTATTTGTTAGCCATCAAAGCCGACGTGCGGCATAAGGAAGGAATTGCTGAGGGGGATTTGGTGAAAATTAAATGCGTATTTATATAACAATGAATCCAGAATTTATTTATAATTGGCAACAACTTATTGGGTCTGCCCTTGGTCCTTTTTTAGGGGTAATTTTTGCAACTTCTGGATTTTGGCTTAAAAGCCATGTCGGAAAAAAGCGTGAGATTAGAGAACATCTTAGACGTATTGAAATTGCTCTGGCTCGAAGTCTTAATGATCAGTTCGATGTGTTAATTGAACTTGAGGCATTTATAGAAAGAATTGATTCTATCGTTCACTCCATAAAAGAGGTGGACGGGACTACGTATTGTTTGCAAGAAACAAATTTTGCTCCAATGACAGATGTATTCCATGAACCGGATTTGCCAACGTTTAAGATTAAAAGCTACTATCTTCACAATAAGATTCTTTTCATTGACGCAGGAATTCGAAATACCAATCTTTGCCTAGAGAGACTAAGATCAGAGTACGAGGGGCTAAAAAGCAAGAATGAATTTATGGTTGCGCAAAAAGTACCATTTACAACACAAAGAGAGAGTTACATCGCAAATCTTGAATCCTTTAAAAGAATGCTTCAGGGCTTTTCGAAATATGTCGTAGCCGGCCTTAAAACGGTTGTTCAAGCTCGGGTATATTCACGGAAAATGAATGCGAAACATAGGTACTTCCTATGGCAAAACGAAGGTCACAGTTTCAAGTTCTATTTACACAGAAGAGCAATAGATGCATATCATCGAGAACTCCCCGCTATAGATCGGATTGACAAAAACATTGAAGAACTTGTTAAAGCAGAGCTAGATGCTGCAAAAAAAATGGCGACAGAAAAGTATGGAGAAATTCCTGAAATAATTAGGAATTTGCCTCCCATCGCCGCCTAGTAACTCTTCAACTGCTTCGCACGGTCGTGGAAGCGAATACGCTCAAGGGCTTTTGCCTCAATCTGGCGGATGCGCTCGCGGGTGACACCAAACTCACGCCCCACTTCTTCAAGCGTGAAGCAAATACCTTCTTCCGTGAGCCCATTACGCATTTCCAAAATTTTGCGCTCCTTGGGGGAAAGTTCATCGAGAATCGCCGTCATTTGCTCGGAGAGAATGCGGCGCGAGGAGTCCATGTCGGGGCTTGAAATAGTTTCGTCAGCGATAAAAGAGCCGAGGGTTGAGCGCTCATCGTCGTCATCGCCAATCGGGCTCTCAAGGGAGACGGTGTCCTGATTGATCTTCTGAATGGTGTAAATTTTATCTACCTCCACACCCATCTCCGCTGCAATTTCTTCTGGGAGCGGATCGCGTCCGAGGTGCTGCGAGAGTTCGCGCACCTTCTGCTTGTATTTCGCGATAGTTTCCACCATGTGCACGGGAATACGAATGGTACGGCTCTGGTCGGCAAGCGCGCGTGTAATAGCCTGGCGAATCCACCAGGTTGCATAGGTTGAGAATTTAAAGCCCTTCGAGTGGTCGAACTTATCCACTGCCTTAAAAAGGCCGAGATTCCCTTCCTGAATGAGGTCGAGAAGGGTCAGATCTGGGCTACGGTTCACATATTTCTTTGCAATAGAAACGACGAGGCGAAGGTTGGAGCGCGCAAGAATCGAGCGCGCCTCTTCGTCGCCATCGAGAATTCGCTGCGCAAGCTCGCGCTCCATCGCGGCGTTGAGGAGCGGATACTGACCAATCTCGCGCAGATACATCTGCACAGAATCAAACCCAGAATCCGCACGACGGTGCTGAAGCTTTTTCTTTTCCAACACTTCCGTTGCAGACGTATCTTCAAGCATGTTGCCGCCTTCCAAGACATCAATGCCGGCAGTGCCAAAACGTTCGTACATTTCTTCGAGAATGAGAACGTTGTCTTCGATGTGCGGAAATTCGCGGAGTATTTCGTCGTAGGTGATGTAGCCGCGCTCACGCCCAAGCGTGATGAGGCCCTGCATCTTTTGTTCATCCTTCACACCTGCACGACTTGCGGGCTTCACACTTTTCGGCGCAGACTTTGGCGCTGACTTTTTCGTTGTTTTGGGCTTTGGCTTCAGAGCCTTTTTCTTCGGCGCAGAAGAAGCTTTGGGTTTTGCCCGCTTCACTTGAACCTTCTTTTTGGAGCTCTTTTTTGCCATGAAAAGTGAGAAATATGCAACAACGACACCGCTACCTAAAGTAGCGGTCACGTGGGAACATTCTACTCTTCTTTTGCGATTTTGGCAATCTGGGCTGTTAATAGCTTTCCGCGCTCCAGAAGCTCCTGCGCCCCCGCCCCACCACCAGCCTCGGCCTTTCGCAGGGCTTCGGCGTTCTCGGCAAGTTCGCGGTCAAGACGTTCGCGCCTGAGCATGCGCATGACAAGCGCAACGTCACGCGTGAGCGATTCCCTCCCGCCATGCAGTGCTTCCGCATGAAAGCGAAGTGCCTCAAGTTCCGCCGGCGGCTTTGCACGAAGGGCTTTAAAAAGCTCTGACCCGATCACCTCCTCAAAATCTTGTGCAAATTCTTTGAAATCAATTGTGGGTTTCGAGAGTGATTCTTGCCACAGAAGAATCCCAAACGCCTGTGCCGCGCGTTCATGCATCTTTTTTTCCGGTTTCTGATCTGATACAGGCGTTGTGCTCGGTGTTACGCGCGCGAGCTTTGTGCGCGCCTCTGCAATGGCCGCTTCAGAGACACCAAGGCGCTTTGCAATGAGTCTCTCGTATTGTTCGCGCGCAATAGGACTCTGCACATCAAGAAGAAACGGAATGATAGCCGTTTCAACTACGCGCCGAAACGCATCCGGTGCTTTCGCCCGCGCCTCAAGCGCGTCCAAGAGAAATGCAATCACATCCTTCGCCTCGCGAATGCGTGCCTTCCATGCATCTGCCCCGTCTTTTGAAATGAGATCCGCCGGATCAACATCTTTCGGAAGCTCCACAATTTTCACATTCATCCCCTGCTGAAGTGCCGCTCGAGCGGCGCGCGCCGCCGCCTTCAAACCCGCCTCGTCCGCATCAAGCGCTATACAGAGGTTCTCGCTCATGCGCTTCAAAAGCGCGGCATGCTCCACCGTAAACGCCGTTCCCGAAACCGCAACCGTGTTTCCCCACCCGGCCTGGTGGCTAAGGATCAGATCAAGTTGCCCTTCCACAAGGAGTGAGAAATCAAGGCGGCGAATGCTCTGTTTTGCCCTATCAAAACCATAGAGAATGCGTGACTTGTGATAGAGCGCCGTTTCTGGGGAATTCAAATACTTCGGCGCATCCGGATGTGCCTTCTCACCAAACGTGCGACCCGAGAACGCGACTACACGCCCAGCATTGTCCGCAATCGGAAACATAACGCGATTGCGGAATTTATCGCTCAAACCTCTATCGCCTTTCTTAGCAAGCCCCGCGTCTACAATCTCTTTCTCGCTAAATTTTTTCCCACGCAAATGATCCGAGAGGTCAGTCCACCCGTCCCCCGCATAGCCAATACGAAACGTGGCAATTGTCTGCTTTTCAAGACCTCGTTTCACCAAATAGCCTTCCGCCTCAGTATTCATTTTTGATTGGTAGAATACTGTCGCCGCTTCCATTGCCGCAAAGAGACGATCCTTATCATCTTCTTTTTCTCCGCGCGCATACACGAACTCCACTCCCGCTCGCTCCGCAAGAATTTTGAGTGCCCCCTTAAAATCCACCCCCTCAATCGCCTGCACAAAACTAAAGACGTCGCCACCAACACTGCACCCAAAACAGTGATACGTGCCTCTGTCCGGAGAAACAATAAACGACGGTGTGCGCTCCGAGTGGAACGGGCACCGCGCCCGCATATTCTGCCCCGCGCGCTCCAATTTCACATACCCCGACACCACATCGACGATGGAAAGCCGGTCTTTGATTTGCTGAACAGTGTCGGACATAGAGGCATCATAGCAAAATAGCTCACGCATGCGTGAGAATTGACTTTTTTAGAATAAAGGTTATAGTTCTTTTAGTTAAAAACTAGTAGCTACGGAAGGAAAAAAAATGGAACAGAAACACGTGCGTCCCCCCTTCACCGCTTACTATGTGGGCGGCAAGATCTCCATAGTACTCTTTGTACTTGGGACAATCTGCATCTTCGGGGGCATAAGCGCGTCATTCGTTGACTTTCTCGGTCTAGAAGACCTGACGCACTACATCGTACTTACTGGCCTTGGGGCGTTCGCCCTCATGCTGGTGATCGACGAGATCCGCGGGCGCATTGAAGCGCGACGAATCGAAAATATGTACAAGTAACTGTCCGCCCTTCGTGGGCAAGCAGTTTCAGTATAAAAGGCCTCTGAGAAACTTTCTCAGAGGCCTTCATCGTGACGGTGTCTACCAAGACGGTATTCGGGTCTTCGGACTAACACCCATGTCGTACCGCCCCCGGTCAAGATAGTCGCGCAATTTGTGTATAGGTATTGCCCTCACTGAATGACCGCGAGGACCCGTTCCTCTCAAATACTCGAATTCATCACGCGGAAGCTCGATTGTGAAAGAAGAAAAAGACGTACTCTTCTTTGCTTTCCTCTTTATAAATCTCACGACCCTGTTGCTGATATCGAGATCAAGCTTATCTCGCACGGTCCGATGAATGGCTTGGATTGGCTCTTCGCCTGACTGCACTGTCGTACTGACAAAAGTCCAGCCGCGTTGTATGTTATGAGGATCCAGAATAAGGAGCACCTCATCTCCATCTTCACACGTGATGACCAGCATCGTAACTTCAGGAACAGCTTCGGGAAGAAATTCCGATTCGGGACACATTTCAGACATCGTTTCAGACATCGTTTCCTCTCTTGCAGAAGGACGACTCATTCCGCCCAGCGTCTTTTATACAACAATCAAGCTTCTATAACAAGGGCCGGATGGGCAGTCATATATGCTCAGGCGTGAGCCAAGGATCGGCTCAAATAGCGCTGTTTTAGCCGATCCTTGGCTCAGACCTAGCTATCTAGCTCAAGCGAGACGACCCGCGAAATAATGCTTCTCGAGGGTCTCGCGCAGGCCGACGGGCCGAGCGTGAGCGCTGGCAGAGCACTGCCAGACAGCGACCTGAGAGAAGCATTATTTCGCGGGTCGCGAGCGCCCTTCTATGCCACTTTGTCCTCCACCGGCGCCACAGCCGCTTCTGCCGCAGCGAGTTCGTTCTGAAGCGTAGTAATCATTGCGTTCTTCTTCGAACCCTTGAAACCTGTTCCTGCTGGGATGAGGCGACCGATGATGACGTTTTCCTTGAGACCAACCAAACGATCAACGGCACCAGAAACCGCTGCTTCTGCGAGCTTGCGCGGCGTGTTCTGGAAGGAAATTGCGGAGAGGAATGATGCGCGGGTGAGCGAGACTTCGGTGATACCAAGCAAGAGCTGCTTCCCTTTCGCTGGTTCCTTGCCCTCTTCTTTCATCACCTTGTTGATGCGCTCGAATTCGAAATCCGCGACAATTTCACCTGCCGAGATGCCGGTGTCACCCGAGTGCGTGACGGAGATACGACTAAACATTTGCTTCACGATGATCTCGAGGTGCTTGCGCGCCGTCGAAACACCCTGGAGTTCGTAGATGCGTGTAATTTCTGCAATGACGTATTCTTGAGCGCGTTCCTTGCCCGCAAGGAGGAAGAGTTCGTCAAGATCAGCAGAACCATCCGTGAGGAAGTCGCCCTTTTTGACGGAAGCACCTACCTTCACCAAAAGCGTGCGGGCAGGCGGAATGCGATATTCAGTATCGCGCTTCGCACTCTTACCGCTCTCTGGCGTCAGGATGAGCACCGTTTCCATACCATCCTTTGCGATGTCGGTGATCACACCGTCCACGCGCGCGATTGCAGCGGGGGACTTTGGCATGCGTGTTTCAAACACTTCTTCAACGCGCGGAAGACCCATGGTGATGTCGCCGCCCGCAGTTGCAACACCTCCTGTGTGGAACGTACGCATCGTGAGCTGAGTACCTGGTTCACCAATCGCTTGTGCAGCAACAACGCCAACGGCTTCACCAAGATCAATCATTTCGCCGTTCGAGAGATCAACGCCATAGCACTTTTGACAGACGCCACGCGCAACCTTACAGGTGATTGGTGAGCGGACGAGCGCCTGCGCAACATCCGAGACCTCGATTTCTTTCGCCTCATCGCGGGTAAGAAGCGCATTGCGCTTAAACGAAATCTCCTTCCCTTCAATCGTTTCCGCAAGCACGCGCCCTGCAAGGCGGCCACCGAATGATTCGCCAAGCTCTTCTTTGCCAGGACGTGTGATGAGAATACCTTCCTTCGTGCCACAATCTTCCTCCAAGACAACCACATCGTGCGCAACGTCGAAGAGACGGCGGGTGAGATACCCTGCGCGTGCGGTATTGAGCGCAGTGTCGGCAAGACCCTTACGCGCACCGTGTGTTGAGGTGAAGTATTCGATTGGCGTGAGACCTTCCTTAAGAGACGAAAGAATTGGGAATTCAATGACTTCACCGCGCGGGTTTGTGATGAGCCCCTTCATGCCGGCCATCTGGTGAAGCTGCACGACAGAACCACGAGCACCGGAAGTAATCATGTTGTGTACTGGTCCTCGTGCGTCGAGTGCTTCAACAACGTGCTTACGGAGTTCGCCCGAAGCCTTTGCCCAGATCTCGATTGTTGCACGGCGACGCTCTTCGTCGGTGAGAAGTCCGTTTTCGTAATTTTCACGCTCCTTGGCAACAGCTTTCTTGGCTTCGTCAACGAGCCCTTCCTTCACGTCAGGAACGTGCACATCTGAAATAGACCACGTGATACCCGCATGCGTTGCATACTTAAAGCCGAAATTCTTAATCTTGTCGATGATCGCAGGGATGCCGTCGAGCGAGTAGTGCGTCACGAGCTCGTGCACGAGTGCCCCCATTTTCTTGTTGGTGATCTCGTCGTTGAAGTAGGGGAAGTCGCTGGGAAGCACTGAGTTAAAGAGAAGACGACCAACGGATGTTTCGAATGGCTTCCCTTCAAACGCAGCGTATTTTTTGTTCTCGCTCGGAAGCACCTTGATCTTCGCGCGAAAATCAACTGCACCGAAGTCGTGCGCCGTAATCGCAGCGTTCGTAGAAGGATAGGTATTCCCTTCGCCCTTTGAACCCGGAATAATGCGGGTCATCCAGTAGCATCCGAGAACGATATCGAGCAGCTTCGAGGCAACAACAACGTCACCCGAACCTGGCTTCAAGACGTTCTTGTTCGCCGACATGATTTTCTCTGCTTCCATCTGTGATTCTTCAGAAAGCGGCACGTGGATCGCCATCGCGTCGCCGTCGAAGTCTGCGTTGTAGGCAGGACAGACAAGCGGGTGAATCTGAAGCGCGTTACCTTCGGTGAGGACCGGACGAAACGCCTGGATAGATTGACGGTGAAGCGTTGGCGCACGGTTGAGGAGCACATGCTTACCCTTAATTGCCTCTTCAAGAATCGGCCAGACTTCTGGCGCCTCATCTTCAATAAGGCGGCCTGCACCGCGGATGTTGTAGGCATGTTCACGCTGAAGAAGTCCTTGAATCACGAACGGGCGGAAGAGTTCAAGCGCCATATGCTTCGGCACACCACACTCATCGAGTGCGAGGTGCGGACCGACAACGATCACCGAGCGACCAGAGTAGTCAACGCGCTTACCCAAAAGGTTTTGGCGAAGATATCCGTGCTTACCTTTCAAGTAATCAGCAAGGGACTTAAGCGCGCGACGGCGACCACCAAGCACACCGAGTACTCCCGCGCCGCGACGCATCGAGTTATCGAGAAGTGCATCGACTGCTTCTTGGAGAATTCGCTTTTCGTTGCGAAGAATGACGTCTGGTGCGTGAATCGCGAGCAAGCGCTTCAAGCGGTTGTTACGGTTGATGACGCGGCGGTAGAGGTCGTTCAAATCGGATGAGGCGTGACGACCACCTTCGAGCGCAACCATAGGACGCAGTGCTGGCGGGACGACAGGAAGACGTGTAAGGAACATCCATTCCGGACGAACACCTGCACGATTCATTGCTTGCGCGAGCGCGAGGCGCTTGCGCACTTTGTCGCGTTCTGCGGCCGGCGCCTTGTCGTATTCCTCAGCAACAGTTTTTATGAACATCGGAAGATCGAGCTTTTTCAAAATGGCGTAGAGCGCCTCCGGACCAATCGCGGCACGGAACATCGCGCCATATTTCACCGCAAACAGGTGATAGGCAGCTTCATCCAAGACAGAACCCTGAACGATCGACTCAATGTCTTTCTTTGCTTTCGTCGCGAGATCTTTGAGACGTGTTTTCTCTTCTGCCGTCGCCGACTTCTGCTTCATCGTGTACTCCTGTTCAAGATCTTTCAAAAGACGTGTACGCTCGGTCTCATCAACCGAGGTGACGATGTAGCCCGCAAAATAAACTACCTTCTCAACTTCTGCCGCAGAGAGTCCGAGGAGAAGCGCGATACGCGACGGAATACCGCGGAGGAACCAAATGTGCGCGACCGGTGTTGCAAGATCGATGTGCCCCATGCGCTCACGGCGTACGATGGCGCGCGTAATTTCAACGCCACACTTCTCGCAGACGATCCCACGGAAGCGGATGCCGCGGTATTTACCGCAGTAACATTCGTAATCTTTTTCAGGGCCGAAGACGCGTTCGTCGAAGAGGCCGTTCTTCTCCGGGCGCTGGGTGCGGTAGTTGATGGTCTCCGGCTTTGTGATTTCTCCATGTGACCACTCCTCAATGCGATCGGGCGAGGCAAGGCGCATCTCAATCGCGTCGAAATCCTGCGGCAGTGCGTCCTTTGTGCGGCGCTGTGTGTTTTGGTTCATAGGCGTTATGCGTCATTACCCTGGCTTTTAAATTCAAGATCGATACCGAGGCCTCGCAAGTGTCGTACCAAGACATTGAATGTTGCGGGTGTGTTTGATTCCTTGATGCGTTCACCGGAAACGATGGCATCGAACGCAGCAGAACGGCCGAGAATGTCGTCAGATTTGTAGGTGAGAATTTCACGGAGCGAGTGTGCGGCGCCGTAGCCGAGGAATGCCCACACTTCCATTTCTCCGACACGCTGACCACCGTTTTGCGCCTTGCCACCAAGCGGCTGCTGGGTGGTAAGTGAGTACGGACCAATCGAGCGCATGTGTATCTTGTCTTCCACCATGTGGTGAAGTTTGAGCATATACATAACACCGACGGAAACCGGCTGTGCAAACGGCTCGCCCGTGCGGCCATCGAAGAGCATACGCTTACCATCGTCGCGGAAACCAGCTTCTTTAAGCTCTGTCTTGATTTCTTCTTCCGTTGCGCCTGCAAACGATGGCACGACCGCTTGATAGCCAAGCTCGGTTGCCGCAAGCCCTAAGTGAAGCTCGAGAATTTGCCCCAAGTTCATACGTGAAGGCACGCCAAGTGGAGTGAGAATAATGTCGACAGGTTCGCCATTCGCGTCAAATGGCATATCTTCTTCTGGAAGAACGCGCGAGATAACACCTTTGTTACCGTGACGTCCTGCAAGCTTGTCACCCACAGAGATAGTGCGAAGCTGTGCCACTTCCACGTGCACACGCTTGATAACACCGCTCTCAAGGCTGTCGCCGCTTTCGCGCGAGAACACTTTGACGGAAACAACACGACCACGCTTGCCACCTTCCATGCGCATTGAGGTGTCTTTCACGTCTTTTGCCTTCTCGCCGAAGATTGCATGGAGAAGACGCTCTTCTGGGGTGAGCTGTGTCTCACCTTTCGGTGTTACTTTACCGACAAGAATGTCACCGGTGCGCACTTCAGCGCCAATGCGAATAATGCCTTCTTCATCGAGGTTACGGAGTTTGAATTCAGAAACGTTCGGAATGTCGTGGGTTGTGACCTCAGGCCCAAGCTTGGTGTCGCGCACGACACACACAAATTCTTCCATGTGGATCGAGGTGAAGCGCGCCTCTTTTGCAAGACGTTCAGAAATGATGATAGCGTCTTCGAAGTTCGCACCTGACCACGGAAGGAACGCCACGCGGACGTTTTGTCCGATTGCGAGGTGTCCGCGGTCTGATGTTGCAGAATCCGCAAGCACGCTGCCCTTCTTCACTTTGTCACCAACGGAAACGCTGGGACGCTGGTGGAAGCACGTAAAGCCATTAGTTCGAGAAAAATTAATGAGACTATATTCCTTCGATTTGCCGTCTGCGTTTTTGACCTTGATCATTTTTGCGTCAACGGCAACCACTTCACCCACGTCTTCTGCGAGAAGCATACGTCCAGAATCACGTGCCGCACTCTCTTCAATACCCGTCGCAACGACAGGTGCGTCTGGAATAACCAAAGGCACTGCCTGCTTCTGCATGTTCGAACCCATGAGTGCGCGGTTTGCGTCGTCGTTTTCAACAAACGGAATGAGGGATGTCGCGACAGAGAACGGTTGATTCGTTGCAATTTCCATGAGATCCACATCGGCACGGCCAACAATCGTCGGTTCGCCTTCTTTGCGCACTTCGACAATGCTGGGGATAATTTTGCCCTCGTCATCCACTGGTGTTGCCGAGTGTGCAATCGCATGCGTTTCTTCTTCGAGTGCGTTCATGTACACAATTTCTTTGGTCACCCTCCCCTTCTCTACTTTCGCATACGGTGTTTCAATGATGCCAAATTCATTGGGGCGAGCGTAGAGTGCCATGTGAAGCACAAGCCCGATGTTCTTACCTTCTGGTGTATGAATCGGACACACGCGACCATAGTGCGAGGCGTGCACGTCGCGCACTTCGAGTCCTGCGCGCTCGGAAACGAGGCCGCCACGACCAAGCGTGGAGAGCGTGCGAAGGTGTTCGATCTCATCGAGCGAGTTGTACTGCTGCATGAGCTGCGAGAGCTGATCGGTCGTGAAGAATTCACGAATCGCTGCTTGGAACGGACGTGGGTTCACAAAATTTACCGGAAGCGATGTCTCAGCCTCCACCATCGCCATACGATCCTGAATGTTGCGCTTCATGCGCGAGAGACCAATGCGCATACGCTGCTCGAGAAGTTCGCCCACAAAGCGCACGCGACGGAATCCTAGGTGATCGATGTCGTCTGCTTCTGCCTTTGGATCATTATTCGACTGCGCAATCAAGGTAATGATGCGTGCAATGTCTTCTACAGAGAGTGTGGCGCGCGCCAAATCTTTCTCAGCGATGGAGAGTCCGAAACGACGATTGAAGTGGAACCGGCCAACACGCGAGAGGTCGTAGCGCTCTGCTGAAAGAAGAGAAGCGACGTGATCAACTGCTGTGTCTGGCGTTGCAATGTCACCGTCGCGAAGGCGGCGATAAATTTCAACCGCGGCTTCAGAGCTCGTCTTTGCAGTGTCCAAGGCGAGTGTCGCGCGCACTGCACTGAGCGCATGCTCATCACGGAAGTAGGTAAGAATCTGCGCATCAGTTGATGCACCCAAGACACGAAGGAGTGACGTGACTGGGAAACGACGCTTACGGTCGATCTTTACGTAAATCGCGTTGTCAGCATCACTTTCAATCTCAATCCACACACCGCGCGAAGGAATGATCTTTGCGGCAAAGTAATTTACCCCCTTCACCGGTACAGTCTCAAAGAAAACGCCGTAGGAGCGCGCGAGCTGTGGCACCACAATGCGCTCAACACCATTAATGATGAACGTACCGTGTTTTGTCATCCACGGAAAATCGGCAATAAAAATCTCCTGACTCTTTTCTGAGCCAGTGGTTTTGTTTTTAAGTGTCGCGGTCAAAGACAGTGGCGCCTCATAGGTGCGCATCATCCGCTTTGCATATTCTTCGTCGAAGCGTACGGGGCCAAATGTGAAATCAGAGAGTTCGAGTGTGAACTTCTTTCCCGCATGATCAGAAATCGGGGAGAATTCTTTAAACACACGCGCAGCACTTTCTCGCGCAAACTTTTGAAATGAATCGACTTGTGACTCAACGAGGTTTGGAAGCTCGACCAACGGTTCTCGGAATTTGCCGAAGTATTTCTTCGTGAGGCGCTTTTGTTTTGCCATGACGCGAATAGATTACGCACAAGAACAAGCAACCCTTCTTGGGTGCTTGTCTTTCTTTTATAAAAATCTACCAGAGCGTACCCTGAGTTTTCGTAACTCAATCGCGTATCAAAAGTACTGCAATACTCTATACCACCCCCCGTCAAGAGTCAAGTTACATCCGTGGTTGCGGGGAAATAAAAATAAATACGGGCAGCCCGCGAAGGACTGCCATTGTTCCGGAGCCTACCGGATTTTCCCATTAACGACGTCTTCACAGAGTCGATCCGGGACTTTCGGCACATACGTTGGTCGAGCTTGTTTTCGAGGCAGTCTCGTAAAAAGAATCCTTGGCAGTTCGCCGCAGATGATTTCAGCTTCTTTCACGGGCTTCACTGACTGATGCTCGCCCTTCGTATCGTACATGGTATTTTCCTCCCACTAGAGTCGCGTCTAAAATGGATCAAAAGTACATGCGACTCACGGGCGACTCTACGCCCGATACAAACGTGCGTCAACCCCCTTGCTGTGACTTTTTCCACTCCTCAATCTTCGCATGGTGCCCCGATTTCAAAACTTCCGGTACAGGATACTTTTTTTTCTTCCACACCAAGACATCAGGACGAGTGTACACAGCCGGTGAAGCGGTGCGATTTTCCTCGAGCGAATCGTTGTCTCCCAACACCCCTTTCACGTGGCGAGAGACAGCATCCACCACGATGGCTGCCGGAAGCTCTCCACCGGTGAGCACATACGGCCCCACAGAAACACGCTTCGCTTTAAGAATTTTTTCCACACGCGCGTCGACGCCCTCATAATGCCCCGCAATCATTACGATGTGTTTTTTCTTCGCCAACGCTTTGGCCATTTTTCCGTCGAACAAATCCCCCGCCGGTGAGAAAAATAACGTGACTGTATTTTTATCTAATGTCTTTTTTCTATTTTCTATTTTCTTAAATGCTTTCTCCGCTGCTTTAAGAACGAATTCCGGCGCAAGTACCATGCCGGGGCCCCCACCATACGGCCGTCGATCAATGCGCTCTTTTTTGCTTTCCGTAAAATCTTTTGGGTCGTAGAAATGCACCTTTATTTTCCCATCCTCCTGTGCACGCTTTAACATCGAGCTTTTGAAGTAGCCCTCAATAGATTCGGGAAACAAGGTAACGATGTGGAAGTGGAGCATGGTTAGTTTGTAGAAAGTAGTTTGTAGACTGTAGTCAAAACACAAGGGCAATCCACTACAAACTACAGTCTACACACTACAAACTATTTATCTCTCCCCCTTAAGATCCGCAATCACATCATCAACCGATGTGTCGCGCTGGTATGATCCGCCGCCCGCGCTGCGCTCACTTCCCTCTGGTTCTTCAATCTTCAAATTCACGCGCGCATCGTGCTTCATACCAACAACGCGAAGAACGGTGCGAATGGCTTTTGCCGTCGCGCCGGAGCGACCAATAATCTTCCCCATGTCATCTTTATGTACGGAAAGCGTGAGGAGCACGCCCATCTCATCAACGGTACGGTTGATTTTGACGTCTTCTGGATGATCGACGAGGGAGGTCACAACGTATTCAAGGAATTTCTGATCGTTTTCCATGGCGGGTTTCCTAGGTCAGTAATACTCAAATGGTGCGCTCTTTCTCGCACCTCGTCAAGCGTTAGGCTTGCGCAGGAACTGGTTCCTCGGCCGGAGTTTCAACCGGAGCCTCAGGTTCTGAAGGAGTCTCAGGAGCTGGTGCTGCAGGTGCCTCCGCTGCTGGAGCCTCCACCTTCGCAACCGTCTTCTTTGGAAGCACATTCACCTTCTTACCGGAGATAATGCCCGCAGAAATGAGCATATTGTGCATAGTGCCACTTGCCTGCGCACCCTTCGAGAGCCAGTATTTGATGCGCTCACCATCGAGCACACGCTCCTTGCTCTTAGGATTGTAGGAGCCAAGCACCTCATTTGCACGGCCAGATTTAGGGCCATTTTGGTGTTCGGTCACCACCACGCGGTACGAGGGGTTATTGGTGCGCCCAGTGCGCTGTAATCGGATCTTTAACATGTCGGGGCACTTTAGCAGACGTTGACTCATAATGCAACACATAGTATGGTCTGCGAGTCCAAAAATTTGGACGAGCTCTAGAAAAGGAGTGCGTGTCGCAACAGCAATTGAATACGGCTTAATCGTGGGCATCATCGGGATAGGGATCATGATGGTCATCGGAGATCTCTTATTCCCTCAAGAGGATGCTCTTAGCAAACCCCCTGCGGTCACTCAACCGATCCAGCCCTAAAGACACCAACACCCACGTCACGCAACGCGATGATGTGGGTGTTCCTTATTTGGCCACCCGCTCCGCTTCCTCAAGCTTCACAGAAAGTATTTTTGAGACTCCATCTTGGCTCATGGTGACGCCATAAAGTTCCCCCGCCGCGCTCATGGTGGCGCGGTTGTGGGTAATGACGATGAGCTGACTCTTTTTGCCGAGTTCCATAATCATGTCGGCATAGCGCTTTGAATTTGCCTCATCGAGCGCCGCATCAGTTTCGTCCAAAATAAGAAATGGTGGTGGGTTCACCTGCGACATTGAGAAAATGAGCGCGATGGAAGTGAGTGCGCGCTCGCCGCCGGATAAGACTTCAAGTCCGCGGATTTTCTTACGCGGAAGCGCAACGTCAATTGAAAGCCCGGCGTATAATTCTTCCTCTTCTAAAATCTCACCCTCTTCTAATTCCTCCCCGCGCGACGCACGCACCTTTTTAGAATCTTCCACAAAAAGCTTCGCGTGCCCACCGCCAAAAAGCTTCTGAAAGAATCCTCCCAGCGCCTCATTGATATGTTTCAAGCCATCCGTAAATCGAGCGTCGATTGTTTTTTCAAGTTCGACAATTAAATCTTTCAAAGACGCAGCTGAGTGCTCTAAATCTTGAAGCTCTTTCGCAAGAAACGCATCGCGCTCGGTTGTCTGTTTATATTCTTGCTCGATCGCTTCCCCGCCACCAACACCCGCTTCTTCAATCTTTATTTTGTATCGCTCAATATCCCGGCGGCGTTTTTCTTGCTCGCGTCGCTCTTCCAGAAGCGCGCCTTCGGGGACATCGTGATTATTCCAACCCTCAAATGAATAACCGAGAAGCGCAATTCCTTCGCGCACTTCTTCTTCAAATCGTCGCTTCTGTTCGAGAAGATGTTCGCGCTCACTCTTGAGCGCAAACATTTTTGATTGCGCTTCGCGCAGCTGCGCTTCAAACTGCACTTCCTCGCGCTCGGCGGCAAAAGCCGCCTCGCGCTCCCGCGCAATCTCACTGCGCGCCTCCTCAAGCGCTTTTGTGATACGACTCTCTTCAGCCTCTGCTTTAGGAAGCGCAGCAGAGAGACGAATCACTTCCTTCCGCGCCTCTTCGTTTGTAATCGGCGCAGCACCAGAGAGCCCCTCGATAAACGCGCGAATGCGCTCACGAAGTTGCGAGAGTAGTTTTCGTATCCCCACCACGTCAAGGCTTCGCTCCGCCTCCTCGATCGCTTCAGTGATCTCGCGCACGAAATCGCGTACATGCGGCGCAGGCACCACGTGCTCAACGGTAATCGCCGCCGCCTCAACCGCCCCCTCAGCACGCCCGAGATCGCGCACAAGCAGTTCTCGCTTTCTGCGCGCTTCGTCAAGCTCTCCCTGGAGCGTCCGCACCTTCGTAAGAAGTGGGGACTCTGTATGCGCACCCCCTTTCACAGAACGCGCGCCGTGAAGTTTGGTTTGGAGTGCGTGAATCTCGGTCTCGCGCTCGTGCACATCATCCGCAATACGCACCCCCTCCGCCGTGAGCCACGCATTTTCGCGCGCCAAATAATCAGCAAGCTTGTGTGCGAGCTCCGCTTTCATCTCGCGCGCCTTCTCTATTCTTTCCACCTGCGCTTCAAGAAATTTAAGATGAGGTGCGAGCTCGCGGCGAAGCGACTTTGTCTTATCAATATTCACCGCCGTTTCTTCAAGCTTCCGCTCGCTCTCGGCTTTTTTGTGCTGATAAAGCTTAAGCCCCAGCGCATCTTCCACCATCTCCCGGCGCTCGCGTGGGCTTGCATTCAAAATACGATCGGCCTCGCCCTGCGAAATAATCTGATACCCCGAGCCGCCAATATTCGCGCCCGCAAGAAGACGAATCACATCTTTCAAACGCACCTGAGAGCCGTTGAGGAGGTACTCATTTGCGCCATCGCGATGCACAATACGCTCGACGGTAACCTCCGAAAAATCAATATCCAAAAGCCGTTTTCCGCCAACTAGCGCATTATCAAACACGAGCCGCACCGCCGCACGATTCATGCGCGGAAGTGCAGGAGAGCCTCCCCAGATCATGTCTTCTCCGCGCTTCCCGCGCATGCTCTTCATCGACTGCTCACCGAGTACAAAACGAAACCCATCCGCCACATTCGACTTCCCACTCCCGTTCGGTCCCACAATCCCCGCAATCGGCGAACCAAATTGAAGCTCGGTTTTCTTCCCGAACGACTTAAACCCCGTGAGCTCGATGGATTTCAGATACACCTGCTTATTCTACCAAAAAAGTTGAGCCTCGAGCTATTTTTGCAAAGTAAAGAACGAACACGGACATCCCTTCAGACTCAAAAATTTACATAAATCGTTTTTTGAAGATGTCGCGCAACCATTGCCAATCATTATGTATCCCATTCCCGATCATGGTATCTAACGATCCTGGAGTGTGTAATGTTTGAGTGATAGACGGTGGAGTTTGTGGAATCGGAGGGGGTTGGCGCAACATCTTTCTTACTTCTCGAATGCGCTCCTGCAAATCATCGGGGGTTTGTGTTGGGATTGGCGGTGGGGTTTGTTCGCGATTAGCTTTAGGAGTATCGGACATTTGTTCGGCTAACTTTTTTGCGGTGTGCTCTACTTGCTTTTTTAGCAGGAGACGACGTACATGCCCTATGCCTTGAGATTCTCGTAGGTGCGCAAGCTCATTGGTCGAGATTCCCAGCCGAGCTGCAATGTCAGAGGGATATGCATCAAGTGCGTTGTCGTATTCTTCTTTGATTACACGATCTCCTTCCATTGATGTTCTTGAGCGAGTGGGTCTTTGTTTGTTTTTATCTACTATAGTCTCCTGTGCCGAGGGTCTTTCAATTGAGGCTTGGTTGAGACGTACGCCCATGCGAGATGGCGCAATCGGAGGATTAGTGTGCGTCCGCTGGTTCTCTGCCTGATCGTGCCACCCCCCCTCCCTTCCACGCCAAATCTTCCAATTACGTTCTCCGCGCTGACCAAAATCATAGGATTCTCCAGAATTTACTTGTTGAATTTCACCATCTTTACGCACCACATACATCGAATCATCTGCCGGGTCGTGCCAGGCATATCCTGGCGTCCCGTCAACCTTGACCCCTCGATTTCCGAAGCGCTCACTAAGTATTTTTTGGGACGCTTTTCTTTTTTGACGCACCTCCTGTAATCGATCAACAAGCACGGCTTCGTCGACAATCTGAGTCTCTTCACTATCAGTTCGCGGCCCCTGTTCCTCACTCAGTTCTCCCTCGTAACTCTCGCCAAGAGTCGCGCTATACTCACTATCAAATCTCTTTCGTAGAGTAGCGGGCAGTTGCGCTCGTGCATCATTCTGTATCCGTTCTCGATCCCCACTTTCAGCCGCCCGGACAGTGCGTAGCGCAGATACAATCTGAGACCACTCATCTTCTGTGAGGGGTTTTTGTTGAGCATCCGACGGCATTTCGTTCATGTACGCTACATTATACGCCTGCACAGCGCAGTCCTCACCCCCGCCTGTGGAGACACCAAAAAAATGTTATGGTTTTGTCATGATACATAATACTGACGATCTAAATGGGAGCTCTGAGAGAGAGCGGACAAAAGCACAGTTGAAACAACTCTTTAGACAGTGGCACCCCGACATTGTTGGCAATAGTACGGGTCGCAATTTCTCTGTCATGCACATTCTCTCAGAGCTCAATACGAGTCTCAATGAACGCCAATTAGCAAATCTTCAAGATGGATGGCCTGACACAATCCCTGACGACGCTCAGGTTGACTTCCCCTCTAACATTTCCATTTTTCTTCCTGCAACACCCGCAGCATTCGTTGAATGTCTGTCACGCTACAGAGAGGGAGTGCTCCAGAAAGAGCACTATCCTCAGACTAAACTGCAGAGAATAAGGGGGAGCGAAACAAGAAAAGAACCAGAACGCGACGAGACTCTTGATAGGTTCTGGCGCTTCATTGCCGAAAGCAATTCGGTTGACGATCTCATGCGTGCGTTTGATCTCTTTAGTTTGTATAGTGAGGATCAACTACGCGAAATACAAATCCCTGATTTAATTGATAAGCGAGCCACGTTTCTCTTTGTTCGAGATGCATGGCAGGCAAATAATGAGGAGGATATTAGAGTGATTCTTGATCGCGTAAAGAATTTTAGTTTCTTTAACGAAAGCGCGCGCGACCATATTGTTTCAACAATTGAGACGCGAGTTTCAGAACTTCACCCAAAAACATTAACACCCACCAAGCAGCGTCTAACGCTTGATGAAATCAGCGAACGGGGAGAAATCGAGCGCGAGGCTCGAAAAGCATTTATAGAGCGCATTCGCTCGGCCGACTCTGAAGCAGAACTTTTATCCCTCGATGAGGAAATACGATCCTTTACTTTCTTCAACCGCGGCGAATTGGGCGTTGTCCGCTCAGCCATAAGTAGGAAAATGGGTAAAAAAAGAGGCCTTGACAAATAAATACTATATGTTAATATTGCACACGGTCTAGCCTGGTTGTAGCCGCCAGGGATGCCCGTAAGGGTCTAGATCAGCGAAGGGCTACATACCCCATTGAGGAGGGTATACCTATGGCCGACTCTATGAATAGTCTGGCAACCGCGACGCAAAATCTGCCTGCTCAGAGAAAAGCGCCGGAGTTTCCTGTGGACCGGGAAAAGCTGGCGAAGGAATCTGGGGGGAGCGTCGAGGATCGGTATCACGCGCCGCTTGGTTTGGTGAAGGCTCTCATCCGTGCCGTTAAGGTCGGATATGTCAAGATGACCATCGACGAGGGAAAGCAGAACCCCACGCCGGCAGAGGTCTTTGAGGCAAACAAAGCCGACATCAGCGAAGCACTGCGCGAGATCATGAAGACCAGCAAGCTCTTCGACCAACAAAGCTTGCCCCTCCCGCTCGTTAACAACGAGAACAACAAGCTCTGGGCTTTCGTCGGCGAGTTCGTCAAGAACCCCACGAAATATGGGCTCACTGGATTCTCCGGAATCCAGAAGCTCAAGCCTATCGGGCGCAGTTCTCAGTTGGCTCCGCCGACGAAGTAGTCCACTTCGGCGAAGTCGCCTCTAAGACGAGGTGATACACAGCGGACGATCATGGACCTAGGCGGGCAACTGCCTAGGTTCTTTCTTTTGCCCATTGCGGTAACTTTTTGCTATCCACCTTCCCTCTTTCCATTACTTCATGCTACCACCCCTTTGCCACAAGTGCCTTCCCTGCCGCATCTTGTTCCGCCTCTTGCTTGGACTTCCCTTCGCCTAACGCCTGCTTTTCTTTGCCTAAGAAGACCGCGATGGTAAACGAGCGCGCATGATCAGGGCCACTTTGATCCATAAGTTCATAGGTGGGTGTCACGCCTATTTTTTCTTGCGCGACTTCCTGGAGGCGGCTTTTGGCGTCTTGCCAAAGCCGCTTTTCAACAACTTCATCGGTTTTGTGGAAGAGCTGCGCTTCAATGAATGTATATGCCCCTGCGTAGCCCTGATCGAGGTAGATCGCGCCAATCACCGCTTCAAATGCGTTCGCAAGAATAATCTGGCGAGCGCGGCCTGTGTCTTTCGCCTCACCGCGCGAAAGAAGCAAAAATTCGTTCATGCCAAGTTTCGTCGCAGCGTCTGAAATAGATTGTGTGTTCACCAGCGCAGCACGAAGTGAGGTTAATTCACCCTCAGGCTTTTCTGGATATTTCTTGTAGAGAAACTCAGTCACCACAAGCTCGAGAACCGCATCGCCCAAAAATTCCAAGCGCTCATTATGCTCGCGCCCCGGTGCGCGATTTTCATTGAGGTAGGATCTATGGGTAAACGCTGTTTCGAGCAGTCGCTTATCCTTAAAGCCTACGTTAATTTTTTGTTCAAATGGACCAAAGTCCATGGCGGTACAGTACTATCATTTTACTTTCTGCGCTAGCACATTGATGGCTGGGATGATGATTTTGAGCGTATCGTCATAGAAGTTGAGTGACCCCACTTGAGAAAGCGGAAACCACTGTGCGTCATCAAGCCCTCCTGACGAGCCAAGCTTAATATCTGCAAAAGGAGACTCCGCAAGAAAATACGTAACTCGCTTTCGTTTCTTGCCGCCTTTCACTTCAGAATCATTTGCAGTGTACTCATTCACCCCCAGCTCTTGTTTGATAGTGATGTCCAGGTCGAGCTCTTCTTTGATCGCACGCTTGGTGCCATCCTCGAGCGTCTCACCTTCTCGGATTTTTCCCTTTGAGATAGTCCAATGCCCGAAAATATCGTGGACGAATGCGAGGTAGGTCTCGCTTTCATGTTTTGCAAACACAACCGCGCCCGCCAGGTGTTCAACTGGCATTTTGCCAACCCCCTGCCCACCGGGACCAGACTTTCGCGCACTTCCATCGTTTTTCCCTGGTTCGCCAAGCTCAATATAAACCGCGCCCATGACGCCGTTTACGAACCGACTCGATGAGTTTGAACCGAAATTCTTCGCGAGCTCGATAGCTTCGTTAATTGCAACTTTTGCTGGCACCTGAGTCCTGTCAGCAAAAAGAAGTTCGCACAGTCCGAGGCGGAGAATGTTTCTATCGATCGCCGCAATCTTCTCAAGCGGCCACTCGGGCGCGGCTTTTTCAATCACGGTATCTATTTCCTTTTGTTTAGCGATGACGGTTTTGAGAAGTTCCGTCATAAACGAGATATCACTCTCGCGCGCGCCAAACTCTTTGGTGTAATCGGTGAGACGTGTCACACCCTCTTCGAACGTCATCGAGCCACCGGAAGCATCTCGCTCAAAAAGCACTTGAAGGACTACCGAGCGCGCAAGGTGACGATTGGCCATATGCTAAGCCGTAAAGAACAAAGAACCCATATGGGTCCATCGTAGCACGCATATGGTGCGCAAAACTATTGTGCTGTGGATTCCTTTTGCGCTTCCTGACCGCTTGCCTTCAGGGCCTTCTCGCGGCGCTTCAAACGACGTGCATCACGCTTTGCGCGTGCGGTAACATCGATAATCTGCTTACCACGATACATGCCGGTGACCGGATTGGCGCGGTGACTAAGAAACAAGTTCCCCGCCCCATCCTTGGAGATATGCTTTGAGGCCAAAGCGTGGTGGCTTCGGCGTTTTGCTGTTTGCGACCTATTGCGGCGCATTCGGACTACCATGGCGGACACTATAACCTAAACGGCTAAAATCGGCAAGAACAAGAAACAGGCCCGATCATGAAAAGATCGGGCCTGCTAAAAAGTAAACCACTATCGACCGAGTGCTTTCTTTTGCCCTCGGCCGTGGCCTTGGCCTTGGCACACCAGAATCTCAACCTCACGCATAATACGTTGAGCAATCGGGGCGGAGATCTTGTTAAGATCACAATCACCTTCCAGACCATGCTCGTGACAGATTCTCTGAGTGACTTCAGTAACCTGAGGATCCTCAGGCATGAGGCCGAGTGTATCTCCGACAAATCGGCTTATAAACACGGATTATTCCCTCCCTTAACGAACGAAAAGCGTGCAACTTTCGCACGCAGACACCACCTTATACCCAAGACTCTGTCAAATCAAGCTAAGGCTGTGATAAACGATTTTCGATGAATTAAGGGCAGTGCCCCGCGCTGGCGTATCGCAAGTCGGTGCACGGCCGTGCCGTATCCTTTATGGGCATCAAACCCGTAGCCTGCGTGTGTTTCCGCAAGATCTTCCATATGCGTGTCGCGAGTTACCTTCGCGATAATCGAAGCAAACGAAATGGCGGGTATTGTTTCGTCACCCCGCACAAACGATTCTTGATGCCATTCTGAAGAAACAGAGAGTCCTGCGTCGAGAAGCACTTTGACCCGCTCCGCCCCGATACCAAGACGATTGACCGCAACCGCTGCCGCCTCGCGTGCAGCGTTCGAGATCCCAATAGCATCAATAACTTCCGCTTCCACGAACGCATATGCATGCCGCAAGCGCCCGTGTGCAGTAATTGACTCGTAGAGAATCTCCCGGTGCTGGGCCGAGAGCTGTTTTGAATCGCGTAATTTAGGAGAGCCACGTTTTGTAATAAGCGCAAAAACCTCTCGCCAATCAAAGTCTTCTGGGTAAAGTACGGCGCCGACACACACAGGACCGGCGAGTGCACCTCGCCCAGCCTCGTCAACGCCGATATACCACTGCACTACTCAATCGTAACAGAAAAAACGAACGCGAATCAAAAAATCCACAGTGTTATACTGCCGCTATGAGCGTGCGCTTCGCCCATCTGCATACCCACTCCCACTATTCACTCCTGGAGGCGCTCCCCAAAATAGACGAGCTTATTGAGGCCGCAAAAGCGGATGAACAAGAGGCACTCGCGCTTACGGACACCGGCAACATGTATGGTGCGATTGATTTTTATAAAGCCGCTAAAGCAGCTGGGATAAAACCTATTATCGGCGTTGATTTCTTTGTTGCCCCGCGCTCACGACATGATAAGGAGCACCGAGTGGATGATCGCGCTTCGCGCCTCGTACTTCTTGCAAAAGACCTCGTTGGCTATAAGAATCTCATCCAACTTGTCTCAAAGTCGTTTTTGGAAGGATTTCATCTTCGCCCAAGAATCGACCGAGAGCTTATGGAAGCTTATCGGGAAGGCGTGATTGCAATACTTCCCTCGATTGAGGGTGAGCATGTGATTCATATGCGCGACACCATGCGCGATAAAGCAGAAGAAGCGCTCGCGTTCTATCACAAAACCTACGGTGAAGATTTGTTTCTCGAAATTTCTCATCACCCGGAAATAGAGGGGCATGAGAAGCTCCAAAAAATGATCATTGAAGCGGCGCGCGCTTCGCGCGCCCCCGCTCTAGCCGCCCAAGCTGTGT
>JALHPE010000004.1 GCA_022842645.1 Minisyncoccota bacterium | reverse complement strand
GCGTCGTATGTTCCTTTAGGGGGTAGAGCACTGGAAGGTCTGGATAGGTCGCAAGACCACTGGACCTATCAAACTCCGAATACCTAAAGTTAGAATACGGCAGTTAGACGGTGGGGGCGAAGCTCCACTCGTCAAAAGGGAAACAGCCCAGATCGCAATCTAAGGTCCCTAAATTAACGCTAAGTGCAAATAAGGAGGTGAGATTTCTCAGACAATGAGGATGTTGGCTTAGAAGCAGCCACCATTCAAAGAAAGCGTAACAGCTCACTCATCTAGAGATCTCGCGCCACAAATGATCGGGGCTAAGCGTTGTACCGAAGATGCGGATTCGTGGATTTCATTGAGTGAAGTCGAAAGGAGAAAGTCATGATTGCTGAGAGTAGAAGCAAACATACGTGCAAAGAAGACGATCCGCTCGAAGTTGGATTCCAAGCGGGATTCTTCGTCGGGACTTGTTTTGGTTTTCTTATCGGCATGTGTTTCGTTACCTTGTTAGCGTTAATACCGCTAATAGGTAACTGAAGCGAGATCCTTAGAGACATGTGAGAGGAACCGATCTTGGTTCCTCCACTCAATGAAATCCACGAGTGGTAGGAGAGCGTTTTACGTGCGATGAAGCCAAAGGGGTGACCCATGGTGGAGCGCGTGGAAGTGAAAATGTTGGCACGAGTAACCGCAAGGCATGTGAGATTCATGCCCGCCGAAAGAACAAGGTTTCCTTCGCAATGGAGATCATCGAAGGGTTAGTCGGTCCTAAGCCAATGGCAAACGCCGCAGGCGATGGATTCACGGTTAATATTCCGTGACTTGTATATAGAGTGATGGAGGGACGGAGCGCTGTATTCACACCCCCTTATTGGATTGGGGGAGAGACAATGATTGTGCTTCCTAGGTAAATCCGGGAAGTAAGCGAGAGTTGTGGCTAGAAGTGGAGATTCGTCAAAGCAAATTGTGAGGAGCGCGCTTTCAAGAAAAACTTCTAAACTTAATCTATAGACAAACCGTACCGCAAACCGACACAGGTGTTCAGGGCGAGTAGCCCAAGGCGAACGGGTGAGAGATCCTCAAGGAACTCGGCAAAAAAGCGACCGTACGTTCGCAATAAGGTCCGCACCTCGCAAGAGGTGCCGCAGCTAAAGATTCCCAATCGACTGTTTACCAAAAACACAGCTCCCTGCAAACTCGTAAGAGGAAGTATAGGGGGTGATGCCTGACCAATGCCGGAAGGTCAAGTGTGGAGGGTGTGTGCCCGCAAGGGCAGATGCTGGACTACATAAGCCCCGGTCAATGTCGGCGATAACTATAATCGTCCTAAGGTAGCGAAATTCCTTGTCTGGTAAGTTCAGACGCGCACGAATGGTATAACGAGTTGGGAACTGTCTCGAGGATTTGCCCGGTGAAAATACAAGGGCGGTGAAGATGCCGCCTTCCTGCAGCTAGACGAAAAGACCCCAGAAGCTTTACTGTAATTTGGTATTGAGGATACGATTTTTCCGCGTAGCGTAAGAGGGAGACTTTGAAGCAAGGGTTTTGGCCTTTGTGGAGTCGCCAATGCAACACCTCTCCTAAAAATTGTATTTTCTAACCTCTGCAGACAAAACTGTAGAGAGACAGTACCTGATGGACAGTTTCGGTGGGGCGCTGTCCTCCTAAAAAGTAACGGAGGAGCCTATTAAGGTCTGCTAGTCGCGAATGGAAACCGTGACGATAGTGCATTGGCATAAGCAGGCTTGACTGTGAGTCGTACATGACAAACAGGCGCGAAAGCGGAGCAAAGTGAACCGACAGTTCGCATTAGATGCGACTGAAGATTAACGGATAAAAGTTACTCTGGGGATAACAGGCTGGTATTGCCTAAGCGTCCAAAGCGACGGCAATGTTCGGCACCTCGATGTCGGCTCATCTTATCCCGGGGCTGAAGAAGGTCCCAAGGGTATGGCTGTTCGCCATTTAAAAAGGTACGTGAGCTGGGTTCAAACCGTCGTGAGACAGGTTGGTCTTAATCTGCTGTAGGCGTTGATTCTTGAGGAGATTCGTTTCTAGTACGAGAGGACCGAAATGAACGAACCTCTGGTCTGGGGGCTGTCACGCCAGTGGCAACGTCCCGTAGCTATGTTCGGAATGGATAACCGCTGAAAGCATCTAAGCGGGAAGCCAACTCCAAGATAAGGAATCGTTATAGACCCGTGGGAGATGACCACGTTGATAGGCACCAGGTGTACGTGCAGCAATGCATTCAGCCGAGGTGTACTAATACGTCGATCAGAACTCCTGCACTGGAATGTGGGAAACATGCGTGTGAGAAAGCGTGAAAGCGCTTTCGTAAGGGGTCTACAAGCTTTTGTGTTTTTTGTTGATGTCGTTATTCGGTTGTTGCGAGATGTTCTTTGTAAGGCATTCGGAAGTGGGGAGGCGATTCGCTTGGGGAGCGATGGGCCATACGCTTTGCAATGTGAGAGGCACCACCATAAGTCCTCTTCTTCTTGCTAGGGTGTCCTCCTCACTCTTCACTTCCGGATGCTTTAAAAATTGAAGATTTTGTGTTGGTGGTTTGGCGAAGGGGTGAGGCGCGAGTGGGCGCAGCGCCGCAAGGCCGGAGCACTGGTGCGAGGCGGGGTCGCGTGAGTTTCGAGCAGGAAACTACATGTGACACACCTGTTTTTATTCCGAAGAGTCCTGAAGTTGTAACATTGTTCATTCGAATCGAATATTGTGTGTTGGTGGTTTGGCGAAGGGGGTACACCCGTTCTCATTCCGAACACGGCAGTTAAGCCCTTCTGCGCCGATGGTAGTCGCAAGGCGAGAGTAGGTCGCCGCCAACACAGAATATTTGATTGAACCAGTTTCTGCACAAAAACCACCGGAAGGTGGTTTTTGTGCATCTTTACGTTGTGGTAGGCTATGTAAATAGTAGTAAATAGCATTTTATAACTATATGACTAGTGAAGCAGCTCCACATCTGCACCGTCTGCGCACGGAAATTCTGCCTGGCATGGAAAACGTTGCAGAACATCTAAAAGCGGTAATAGACGAATTAGCAGCACGTCCTGAAGTGATTCATTTTCAAACAAGACTCAACAGTGACGATGCGCCGGGTTCTGAGATTGAAGGCTTGGAGAACGGCGATGTCGTGCAAGCATATAATCATGCACGTGACGCCCTAACCTGTTTGAAGAAGCCTGAATAACTGGTTTAGACAAATGTGTACACCCGGTCACGCATAAAATTTTGGTAAATTTTTGCTCGACCCCTCCTCGTCGCCGTCGCTCCTGCGGCCTTGCGCCTGGGTCCCACCCCAGGCTCACGCATTCCGAACACGGCAGTTAAGCCCTTCTGCGCCGATGGTAGTCGCAAGGCGAGAGTAGGTCGCCGCCAACACAAAGTCTTTAATGTCCACATGGCAGAGTAGTTAGTCCGCCAGAACAGAATTTTTAATACACAAAACACCGCTGAAAGGCGGTGTTTTGTGTATTTCTCCCTAGCCCCTAGTCCCTAAACCCTATACACTAGTCGAATGTCCTGGGCCTCACGCCGTCGATTTCTGTACATTGCCGGGTTTCTTATCGTGCTTGGAGCGGTTACGGTGCTGCCTCTTTTAGTGTATCTCCATAAGCCGGGAGATTGTTTTGATGGAAAGCAAAACAATGCTGAAACCGCAGTTGATAAGGGGGGGGGCTGTAAACTTTTGGATGAGCGTGCGCTTCTGCCGGTCACTATCGTGTGGGCACGGGCGATGCCGGTGCGACTGCCTGGGGAAGAGACAGGGAGCTTCAGCGCGGTTGCCTATATTGAAAATCCAAATGCAAACGCTGGTGTTGCGAAGGCGCCGTTTCGATTCAAACTCTACGACGACGCTAATGTGCTCATCAGTGAAATTGAAGGCGTCACGCCGGTGATGCCAGGAAACGTAACGCCGGTCTTTGTGGGAGGCATCGACACGGGGTTCCGCAAAGCAGGGAGGGTCTTTTTTGAATTTTCAGCGCCGCTCATCTGGGAGCGTTTGTATGACGCCACAGAGCCAATTACCGTGCCGACAAAAGAAATTCAAAACGCAAATGCCGAACCGCGCCTTCGTGCGGTAATTAAAAATGATTCAGTGCAGGATTTGCGCGATACACAGTTTGTTGCGACGGTGTTTGATACTGCAGGAAACGCGTTTGCTGGCTCGGCAACCGAAGTGCAATTTCTTGAGCGGGGAAAACAGCAGGAAGTGATGTTTACTTGGCGTGATCCATTCCCGTTTCTTCCTGGGCGCATCGATGTACTGCCCATCATGGCGCCTCTGGAAGAGCCGCGTTAGAAGACTGGTAAAGCAGACGCATCTCCTGCAGAATGGCCGCATGGTTGTTCGAACACTCCGACGCTCCCAGGACTGGTTTCTTTTTGGGGCAGCGCTCGCGCTCGCGCTCATGGGGCTTGCAACGATGCATCCCTTGATTGCTGGAGGGGAATCGTTCTTTGAGCGACAGATTATATGGATTGGGATTGCGGTCGTAGCATTCTTCCTTGCCACCATACCGGAATATACCTTTTTACGACGTACGCCGATTGTGGCAGCGCTCTACGCACTTGCACTACTCCTTCTTTCGCTTGTCTTTATCTTCGGCGTTGTAGTCAAGGGTGCGCAGCAGCGTTTTGACTTAGGACTCTTTGCGCTCCAGCCATCGGATCCGGCGAAACTCATTCTCATCATCGTCTTGGCAAAGTATTTTGCGCGCCGGCATGTTGAGATTGCGCACTGGAAACATATATTTATTTCTGGTGCCTATGCGGCACTTATCTGCGGCATGGTGTTTTTGCAGCCGGATCTCGGCGGCGCCATTATTATTGGCGCGGTGTGGTTTGGTATGGTTTTGGTTGCGGGTATTTCATGGAGGCATCTGCTATTTCTTTTTGTTACGGGGATACTTACCGTCGGGTCACTCTGGACATTCGTGCTTCAGGATTATCAGAAAGTGCGCATCACTACGTTCCTGCATCCACTTGCGGATATTCATGGTGCAGGCTACAACGCCTATCAATCAACAGTTGCGGTTGGCTCGGGTGAGCTTTTAGGAAAAGGGATTGGTTTTGGAACGCAATCAAAGCTGCGCTTCCTGCCCGAATATCAAACTGACTTTATCTTTGCGGCGTTTGCAGAAGAATGGGGGTTTGTAGGGGTGCTCATCGTGCTCGGACTTTTTGGTATCGTAATCGCGCGCGTGCTCGCGCTTGCATCTGCCGGGGGCGATAACTTTACGGTGCTTTTTGGCGTTGGCGTTGCGATTATGCTCCTCACACATACGATCGTGCACATCGGGATTAACCTCGGGCTGCTACCAGTCACAGGAACGACCATTCCCTTTATGAGTTACGGCGGTTCGCATCTTCTCACTGAGTTTGTGGCGCTTGGGATGCTCGTTGGGCTTTCGAAAGCACGGCCACGCACTCAGGCGGTGTTTGAGGCAGATGCGCTTACTCGATAAGAAAGGAGAGTCTTTTCAACCATTGCCTCAAGCGAAAAGCTCTTACGTACGCGCTTGAGAAGTTCTTCGGAGAGTGAGCGTGCGAGCGTGGCGTCTGATATGACGCGCTCTATTGCTTCCCCGAGCGTTTGCGGCTCTTCGGGCGGAACAAGAAGTCCGGTGAAATCTGGCACAATCACATCAGGAATGCCCCCGATGCGCGTTGCAACAACGGGCACATAGGCACACCCGGCTTCAAGGAGCACGTAGGGGAGACCTTCTTTTTGGGAAGAGAGTGCGAAGCAGTCGAATGCACGCAAATAGCGTGCGGCTTCTGGTACGAAGCCAAGGAGGTGTACGCGCTCTGCGAGGTCGAGCTCGCGTGCGGTAGCAAAGAGCGCTCTCTGCTCTTCGCCATCGCCGATGACTACAAGATGAGCGCTGGGTATATGTACAAGGGCGCGAATAAGAGTTGCCTGATCTTTATTCACATGCAACTCGCCAATTGAGCCAATCCATATACCATCCTCGGGAAGTGTAGGCGCTAGTGTGCGTAGTTCCTTGCGCGCGTCTTTCTGTGAGAGGAAGGTTGGTGTTTCTATCCCGTTTCGTATGAGCACCACTTTGCGTCGGAGGAACGGGAGTCTGCGCATGCGTTCGTACTCCTGCGCACTTACGGTGATTGTGACATGGGAGAGCATCATGGTGAGCCACGTTGTGGTTATGATGAGCGCGCGCGAGAGAGGGCTTCGCGCCTCATCGCCAGGGAAGCCGTGCAGAGTGAAAATAATGCGTGGAATGCCTGCAAAACGCGCCGCAAGCGAACCGAGGCCGCCTGCTTTTGAACTATTGAGATGTACAACACTGGGCCGTTCTTTTTTAAAGAGGCCGAGCAACTCTTTAAAAGCAGATAGATCGCGCACTAAGTGTATGTCGCGCGCAAGGGAAGGAAGGAAGATGCTTCGTATATTTTCCGTACCAAGAAGAGAGGCAAGTGTGCCAGGTGTTCCATCTGCACCAGATCCGTATGCGACCGTGACATCGACATGTCTTTTTGCAAGCTCACGAGCAAGGTCGAGACAGTATCGTTGAGCTCCCCCGAAGTTGGATTTTGTGACGACAATCAAGACTTTTTTGGTATCTGTCATGCCTCTAATGTGGCTTGTATCCTAGCATTTTTCGTGCAATCATGCGAGGTATGGCGTTCGTCCCGAGGCGGGATTATCTCTTTCTCATTGTCGGCGATTTGCTCGTGTTTGGGGTCGCGCTCTGGCTCTCCCTCTTTTTGCGCTATCTCTCAGTTCCCGAAGCGGATCTCGTCCTCCAACACCTCACGCCCTTCAGCATCCTTTTTGCCGCGTGGTTTGTCGTGTTCTTCCTTGCGGGACTCTATGGTAAGCACACAAAGATTTTCAGGAGTCGTTTGCTTCCGACCATTCTTTACGCGCAGATTATCAACATTGCGCTCGCTGCTGTTTTTTTCTTTTTCATCCCACTCTTTGGAATCGCGCCGAAAACGGTGCTCATTATCTATCTCGCGGTTTCCTCACTCCTTATTTTTACCTGGCGCGTATTAGTATTCCCGTACATTAGAAACGGTAAACGCCTCAAAGGAGTACTCCTTGCAACGGGGTCCGATGCGAAAGCACTCGCCGAAGAGATTGCCTCTGATGCGCGCTATCCATTTTCGTTTGAATATGTGATTGATACTGCCCAGACACCATCGCATGAAATTATTCAGCATGCATGTCGCATCGCAGAAGACGACCACATTGCGTTTTTGGTGGTTGATGTTTCAGACACTGCAATCCAAACTGCACTTCCGATTCTCTATGATGCCGCATTTCAAAAGCAACGATTTGTCATGGTGAATGTGATGGATATGTACCAGGAAGTATTTGATCGCGTACCGCTCTCTTTGGTTCGCTACGAATGGGTTTTAGGAAATTCAAGCACTTCTCCTGCATACGATGTATTGAAGCGAGTGATTGATATTGGTGCCTCAGTCGTGGGTGGTGTGCTTTCGTTGCTTTTGTATCCGTTTATTATGCTCGCGATCAAGATGGATGATGGTGGGGACATTTTCATTACTCAAAAACGCGTTGGTCGGTTTCAAAGGCCGATTACGGTCATTAAGTTTCGATCAATGACGGGGAATGACAGCGGAGAATATGGTGAAAAAGGTAAAACAGAATTGACGGTGACACGCGTCGGTAAAGTGCTTCGGGCACTTCGGCTCGATGAGCTTCCGCAAATTTGGAACGTATTTCGGGGGGAACTCTCCTTGGTAGGGCCGCGTCCTGAATTTCCGACGCTTGCCGAGCACTACAACGCCCGCATTCCGTATTACAACGCGCGGTATCTTGTGACGCCAGGACTCACTGGCTGGGCGCAGATCTATCATGACCGCCATCCGCACCACGGGACGGACGTCGCGGCGACAAAAGAAAAGCTTTCCTACGATCTCTACTACTTTTTCCACCGTTCGCTTCTTCTTGATCTCTACATCATTCTGCAGACTATTCGTATTGTGCTTACGGCGCGTGGGTCGTAGTATCAGCATATGGCTAAGATGTTGGTAACCGGCGGCGGTGGGTTTATTGGATCTCATATTGTGGATGCGCTCGTTGAGCGCGGTGACGACGTGCACGTGGTAGACACGTTTTGTTCTGGTCGTTTTGAGAATCGCATCAACTCGCGTGCGACCTATCATGAAGTGGATATTCGTTCATTCGAAGCGCTCGTGCCGCTCGTACAGGGTGCTCAGTGTGTCTTTCACCTTGCGGCGCTTCCGCGTGTGCAGTATTCGATTGAGAATCCGATTGAAACATTTAGCGTCAATGTGGATGGAACAGTGAATCTGCTTAAAGCGGCAAGCGACGCAGGCGTGCGTCGCTTTGTATTCTCGTCATCTGCTGCTGTGTATGGCGACCAACCGACCATGCCCCTTTCTGAAGATATGCCGCTTGCTCCCAAGAGTCCCTATGCCTTGCATAAGGCGATTGGGGAAAACACCTGTAAACTCTGGAGCGAGCTCTACGGACTGGAAACGGTGGCGCTCCGCTATTTCAATGTGTATGGTCCACGCCTTGATCCGAACGGCGCGTACGCGCTTGCGATTGGGAAGTTTTTGCGACTCCGCAAAGAGGGGGAAATGATCGAGATTTGGGGAGATGGCACGAACACCCGCGATTATGTACATGTGAGTGATGTCGCGCGCGCGAATCTTCTCGCGGCCACTTCTCAGAAAGTGGGGAAGGGAGAAGCGATTAATATCGGCACCGGACGCGAGACTGATGTAAATGCGCTTGCGAGCCTTATTGGTGGCGAGGTGACGCATGTCGAGGCGCGCGTCGAACCAGGGCGCGCCCAGGCTGACAATCGGAAAGCACACGAGCTTCTTGAGTGGGAGCCCTCACGTATGCTTGAAGAAGGTATCGCCGCACTTAAGACGGAGTGGGGCATTTAAGACGCGGCGTGTCTTACCTTTATGATTATCGATGGAAGAAAAATTGCTGAGAGTGTCTATGTGTCGCTTACGCCGCGACCCCTTTCGCTCGGTGTTTTTCTTGCGGGTGGGAGCCCCGTCACGGATTCTTTTGTGCGCATTAAAGCAAAAGCGGCAGAGCGACTTGGTGTCACGCTCGTGCGCGCCGAGCTTCCACTGGATGCAACAACTGATGTTGCTTGCGCTACTGTGCGCGAGCTTGCGCAGCGAACAGATGGCGTGATCGTGCAACTACCTCTCCCAGAGAGAATTGATACGGATGCGTTACTTGCGGAGATTCCTCCCCACAAAGACGTGGATGGCATTTCGCCCCAGGCGCGCGTGCGTCCGCCAGTTGCCGCTGCGGTAGAGGAAATTATCATGTGCGAATTAGTGGCGACGCGCGGCCGGAAGGCTATTGTTGTGGGTTCAGGGCGGCTTGTGGGTGCGCCGTGCACGCAACTTCTGCGAGAGCTTGGTGCAGAAGTGCAGGTGCTGGGGAAAGGAGACTCGCTCGAATCTTTGAAAGATGCAGACGTCGTTGTTCTCGGTGCCGGTGAGCCGGGATTGGTAAGGCCAGAACATATCAAAGACGGTGTTGTGTTAATCGATGCGGGAACGAGTGAGAGCAATGGAAAAGTGGCAGGGGATGCAGATCCTGTATGTGCCGAAAAAGCATCTATTTTTACTCCGGTGCCTGGGGGAGTAGGCCCGATTGCGGTCGCCATGATTTTTAAGAATCTGTTTGAGCTTACAAAAAAGTAGGAGCCGATCATGAGATCGGCTCCTTGGAGGGTGCAAACAATTTCTTTTGTTCCCGCGACAAGATCTTAAAAAGCTCTTCGTATAGCTCTTTTACGAACGCATGTGCCGCGACCCGGGGACGTTTGTAGAGATCCATGGTCTCAATAGTTACATCGAGCATGTGCCAACTCCTGCCGCCGTCAGTGTATACGTTCAATAGTGCGAGTACTTTATCCATCGCATATACAAAACGGCTCTCTTCGTCTTCTTGGCGTGCATAACGGGTCATTCGATTGATGAGGGGGGGGGGGAATTTTTCACCCCATTCACGAATAATTCGACGCTCAGCTGCTTTTTCTCGTGCAGCTTTGTCACTTCGTTGCGGGATAGGTTCGCCATTTTCATAATGTGTACCGAACGCAGGAGTGTCTTCCGCATACGTCTCGAAAATATCGTGCACGATCGGATATTCAATCATAAGCCCTGTGTTAAGACCGAGCTCGCATCGTTCATTCACGAACCAGCATACGAGTGCAAGCTGGAACGAATGTTCACCAACTCTCTCACGACCCTCGACACCCTTAAACCAGATTAGGCGTTCCACTTTCCGAAATAGATTGGTAAACTCGACGAACTCGATGAGATCGGAGAGCTCTTTCGCGCGTTTAGTACGCATCGTTGTTTCTCCTCTATTGACTGTGGTAAGTATCTCAGTTATTGCAACGTTTGCGCAAACACTTTATGTGTAGCGCAGTCTTTCTCTTGAATGAAAAACGGGAGCCGCAAGGCTCCCGTCTAGTTTTATGTATTCGCAAAACGATCGACATGCGCAGGGATATTGAGCTGCGACATGTTGTCTTTTGCCCACGCACGATCTTCTTCGGTCGTGTGCGCCTTTACGAACGACACGAGCGTTTGACGGGGCGTTCTCCCGACAAGGTCGTTGAACGTGGTGTCTTTCACGCCATGCACGATGCCTTTCAGTTTGCCGCGCGTGATTTCCCACGCCTGGCGACTGAAGAAAAGCAGTACAGAATTTGCGCGCGTTTCTTCGGCGTCCGGCACGATCGTGTCACGATTATCGACGAGCCACAAACCGCCGCGGCTTGATCGAGCATGTGGCGTGATGAAGCATTTGTCGCGATGTCGTGTTGCAATCTCTTGCGTCGGGCCGTCGCATTCGTAGTGAAGAAGACGGGATTTATGTTCCCACTCCATCATGCGCACTCGGTCTGCGAAACCATACCCGGGCATACGTCGATCCATTTCTTCCGCCAATTCAATGACGAGAAGAACGGTCGAGGCATGCAAGCGAGCACTCTCGAGGAAAAACTCAGCGTGTTTCTCGAGAACTCCCGGCGTGCGGCCGAGGTATGCCAAGAGACGCGGGTTGTAGTGATGCACTGCTTTCGTGCTGTCATACCGAAGCCGACCCTCGGCGATTTCGTCTGGGCGTGGCCGCGGCTTCACCTGACCTTTTGCTTTGAAAATAAGCCCGAGGTCAGGTTCACCATCGGTGTCGAGCTCTCGCGTGTCGGTGATCACATACTGATCCCGCATTTCGTCGCCGATCATGGCAATGAACGACGACACGAGTTGTTCGAAACGACGCGAGATAGAAGGGTACTCCAGGCGGGTCCAACCGCGCTCAAGCATGTTGTGAACTGCTTCACCAATATCCTGTGCGGGAACTATTGGAGAGCGTTCAGGACTTTTTAATTCTACTACGGTATTCACGCGCATCTCCTATGCGTTGCTTAGGTTTCAAAGAACCTATACCAACGGTAGCATTTACGATAGGTGTAGTTTTTGTGTTGTGGCGTAAGAGTTGTGGATAGGATGTGGAAAAAGTGTGGAAAACAAACGACCTCACCCTAAAAGAAGATGGATGAGGTCGCTACGCTTCAGCGCTTGTCGTCAGAGAACAGACGAAGGATGCCGAAGATAAAGAGTGCTGCGCCCGCGAACGTGAAGAGGGCGACATCGGTCGCTGACAGCTTCGTCGGATCCGCTGCAGGCATGTTGAAGTGGGTGATGGAGATGTGCTCCATCACATGCGCTACGAGAAATGCGATAATGCAAGCGATGGCCAAGTGCGCGACGGCAATCATGGGAGTGCTCCTCCAGTTGTTTCTGGAAGCATTTAATCATAATTTAAGATTCTGTCAACTCGCGTCAAATGCTTGCAGAATGTAGACTGCACCCTCATGTGGACATATCGCTTCTCCGCGCTTGCCGCAATTTTTGTAACCGCCTTTTTGGGCTGGTATGTCTATAGCTCTGAAGTGAACGGAACTCGTCCGTTCCGTCTCGGGCTCGACCTCTCCGGCGGAACCCAGCTTCTCTACAAAGCAGATACGAGCGCGATTGCGGGCGACACCGAGGAGTCCCTCGATGCGCTGCGTGAGACGATCGAACGACGCGTCAATCTTTTTGGTGTTGCAGAGCCTCTTGTTCAACGCGAAAAGGGAAGTTCTGTTGCCGGCGAAGGAGAGGAGCGGCTCATTATTGAGCTTCCGGGTGTGACGGATGCAAACGAGGCAATTCGCCAAATCGGAGAAACGCCAGTCTTGGAATTTCGCATGCTGAAAGGCGATGGCGAGGAAATAGTGGCAAGTGGCACAACGACACTTCCTGGTGCAAACGATCTGTTTGGTCCGGCGATTCTTACGGGGCGGCACATTGCCCGCGCGGAGCTGCAATTCGGAAGCGCAGGCGGCCTCGCAAATGAGCCCGTTGTCGTTCTCTTTTTTGACGATGAAGGCACAAAGATTTTTGCCGACACAACAGCACAAAGCGTTGGCCAAGTGTTCGGCATTTTTCTCGACGGCGTGCCGATTTCAACACCCGTCATTAACGAAGCAATTCCCGGGGGCACCGCGGTTATTTCTGGCAATTTCACCGCAGTGGAGGCGCGCGATCTTGTGAAGAACCTTAACTTCGGTGCGCTCCCAGTGCCGATTGAGCTTGTTTCGACGCAGACAGTTTCCGGCACGCTTGGTGGGGAAGCCGTGCGTGACGGCATTTTTGCGGGTGCGGCTGGTTTTGGCATCGTCGCGCTCTTTATGATTCTTTGGTATCGCGTCCCGGGTCTTCTTGCGGTTTTAGCACTGAGTCTCTATGTCGTGCTTTCACTGGCGATTTTTAAACTCATTCCCGTCACGCTCACGGCAGCCGGCATTGCCGCATTCATTCTCTCGATTGGTATGGCCGTGGATGCCAATGTGCTCATATTTGCGCGCATGCGTGAAGAGATGAAAAATGGAAAAATTGGTGAAGAAGCGATTCGTGAAGGATTTAATCGTGCATGGCTCTCGATTCGTGATTCAAATATTTCCTCGATCATCACCGCCATCATTCTCTTCTGGTTTGGCACATCCATTGTGAAAGGCTTCGCGCTTGTCTTCGGGCTCGGCGTTGTTATTTCTATGCTCTCGGCGATTACTGTCTCGCGCACATTCCTGCTCGCGCTTCCGCCAGGCGAGGGTCGCATAAGCCGATTCCTTTACGGCAGTGGTATCCGATAAAACATATGATGTTCATCAAATACAGAAACATATTCTTCGGGATCATTGGTGCAATCACCCTTGCATCTCTCGTGCTTTTTGTAACACTCGGTTTGAATTTGGGAACCGACTTCACGGGAGGTGGACTCATTGAGGTTCGCTATGAGGCGGAGCGTCCATCGCAGGAAGAGCTCTCGACAAAACTTACAGAAGGCGGGCTCGAAAATGTGTCTGTCCGCGCATCGGAGGCGGGGTATATCATCCGCTCTGCGCCACTCTCAGAAGGCGCGCGCACCGCGCTGCCGGTCCTTATTGCAGAGACAGGTGGATCCGTGGAGCGGCTCACTGACGTAGGTCCATCCTTAGGGAAAGAACTGCGCACAAAAGCACTCGTTGCACTCGGACTCGTCGTGCTCTGTATTGTGCTCTATGTTGCCTTTGCGTTTCGCAAAGTATCAGAGCCGGTTTCGAGTTGGGTCTATGGACTCATTACGATTGTGACACTCGCCCATGATGTGCTCGTGCCGCTCGGCGCATTCGCGCTCTTCGGGTATCTCTGGGGTGCCCACGTCGACACGCTTTTTGTAACCGCAATCCTTACCATCCTTGGTTACTCGGTGCATGACACCATCGTCGTCTTCGATCGTACACGCGAAAATCTGCGTCTCAATGCTGAAGCACATCGCAAAGAAGATTTTGAGACGGTTGCAGGGCGTGCAATCGAACAGACCTTTGTGCGCTCAGTAAACACGTCGGTTTCAACACTGCTTGCCCTCGTGGCACTCTTTATCTTTGGCCCTGAAGCAACGCGCGACTTTGCACTCACGCTCATTATTGGTGTTGTTGCGGGAACGTATTCGTCTATTGCGCTCGCGACGCCGCTCCTTGTTGCCTACGAGCGATGGAAGGGTAAGAAGGCTTAAAACAAAAAGGCATCGCGCATGCGCGATGCCTTGTTTTCACCAACCACCACTTCCGGCTCGGGGCGATGATTCTTTGTGGAGCTCGTGCAGCTTGTCACATAGATCAGCTTCCGCGTAGCCGGGGCCAAACTTGTGCTCCACGTTTGTCTTCCAGTCATGGTAGCGAGAGTCACTCGCATAGGCCTGACCCCACAACCGCACGAGTAGATGTTCATATCCCTTTTTCATACATCCTCCGTAAAGAACAGAAAACAAAACCCCTCCGCGAAGGAGGGGGTTGGTGTGAATTCTCCTAAGTTAATTCACCACAATCCTCTCCTTCGCGAGGGAGCGTGTAAACCAATACCACACAAAGCTGGCGCGATTGAGGATGGAGCAAATTCGTGAGTGCATAGAACGAGTATAAAGCCAATTTTCTGGATGACAACTTGACGTTCTATAAATTAAGGGTAGTGTCACGTTACGCAACAGAATAGGGAGTAAAGCCATGTCGAGCACGGTGCAGCATTTGAAACCTGAGACTCTTGCGAAAATAGAAAAAACTCTTATCGAGGGCGGTTTCGACGACTCCTCTGAGGAGAGCGTTCGTGTTCTCTTAGAGGATCTTGAGTACAGATGTGCCCTCAGAAAGGTGCGCGTATCGGGTATGCGTCGTACAGGATCCCCTCGTTTGTAAGTGGAAATTAAGGGTCCCCGGCTTCAGGTCGGGGGCCTTCTTTTTTGGCTCTATAGAGCACTTGACAGGGGGGCGGGGATGGCTATACTATGCCTATCCATCTCACTCTACTGATCTAGAGCCTCGTGAGATTACGGATCCCACGTGGCTTTTTTCGTTATGTGGTGTGACCTTTGAAAATTGAAGAGAGTAAGAAACTATTCGAGCGCACAATTTTTAATTGCGCGTTCGGAACACACACAAAAAGCAAGAACACAAGAAAGTAAAGTAAGTAGGAACAAAAGTTTATCCGAACGAATTTCATTCGGGCGGAAAATCTTTGTGCGCTGCAATGGAAGGGGCGAGATAGGTTATGGATGCGCTGAGCGTCTGAGCCGAGACTAGCTCTACGAGCATAGGTTCGTCTCTTCCTCCCATTGCAGTGCATGAAGGTACACTCTTTTGTTCCGTCCAACCAAAAAAGTTCGGAGATTAATTTCTCCGTCTTTAACTGAGAGTTTGATCCTAGCTCAGGGTGAATGCTGGCGGCGTGGATAGGGCATGCAAGTCAAGGGGACCGCAAGGTAACCGGCAGACGAGATAGTAACGCGTAGGAACGTACCCAGAAGTCGGGCACAGCTCGCCGAAAGGCGGGGTAATTCCCGATGGTGTCGAAAGACTAAAGATTTATCGCTTCTGGAGCGGCCTGCGTAATATCAGCTAGTTGGTGAGGTAATGGCTCACCAAGGCTATGACGTTTAGGGGAGCTGAGAGGCTGACCCCCATCGATGGAATTGAGATACGGTCCATACTCCTACGGGAGGCTGCAGTCGAGAATATTCGACAATGGGCGAAAGCCTGATCGAGCGACGCCGCGTGGTGGATGAAGTCCTTCGGGACGTAAACACCTTTTATGAGGGAGGAAGTAATTGACGTTACCTCATGAATAAGGGGCTCCTAACTCTGTGCCAGCAGGAGCGGTAATACAGAGGCCCCGAGCATTACCCGGAATCATTGGGCGTAAAGGGTGCGTAGGTGGTCATGTTAGTCGAGTGTTAAATCCCAGGGCTCAACTCTGGAATCGCACTCGAAACGGCATGACTCGAGGATGTGAGAGGTGAATGGAACTCATGGTGTAGGGGTGAAATCCGTTGATATCATGGGGAACACCGAAAGCGAAAGCAATTCACTGGCACATTTCTGACACTCAAGCACGAAAGCGTGGGTAGCGAACGGGATTAGATACCCCGGTAGTCCACGCCCTAAACGATGATAACTGGATTTAGGGAGTATCGACCCTCTCTGAGTCGAAGCTAACGCGTTAAGTTATCCGCCTGGGTAGTACGGTCGCAAGACTAAAACTCAAAGGAATAGACGGGGGCTTGCACAAGTGGTGGAGCGTGTGGCTTAATTCGTCGCTAAGCGAAGAACCTTACCAAGGTTAGAAATCCTACTGCACGCCTAGCGAAAGCTAGGAAGCCTTCGAGGGTGTAGGACAGGTGATGCATGGCTGTCGTCAGTTCGTGGTTTGAATCGTTCCCTTCAGTGGGGTAACGAACGCAACCTTCGTTGCCTGTTATATTTGTCAGGCGAGACTGCCCCCTCACGGGGGAGGAAGGTGGAGATGACGCCAAGTCAGCATGTCCCTCTGATATCTTGGGCTGCACACGCGCTACAATCGCCGTTACAACAAGGCGCAATGGGGTAACCCGGAGCAAATCTATAAAAGCGGCGTCAGTTCGGATTGAGGTCTGCAACCCGACCTCATGAAGCTGGAATCACTAGTAATCGCGGGTCAGCCACACCGCGGTGAATACGTTCTCAAGCCTTGTACTCAACATAGAAAAGTGCTTCGTAGTTTTGTTTTCTAATCCGTTAAAATCGGATCATCGAAAGATGTAGTGAACGGACAGCATAAAATCGCGAGGTTTTGTGCCGAGAGTCCTAGTAGCAAAACGCAGCCTCCCTGTAGCAATACAGAAAGAGTGCATACGACCCAGTCGGTGAGTAATGGGGAAGTATGCAAAAAAGCTCGGATGGATGCATGGAACAGAAATCAAAATGACCGAAGGAGATCTCATGATTTAAGGCACCAAATCAGTCATGAGAAGTCAGCAGAGTCGTAGTAGTTATTCGAAAGAGTAATGAAGGACAAAATCGATAGAACATATCGAACTCGCGTAGTACGGGAAATCCGTACGCTACGTGGGGACGCACACTGAGCCTTCAGTGGTAGCAATCCGCCCGTCAACTCAGGGAAGTTGGGAGTGCCCGAAGCGCATCCTTGCGATGCATCAAGGCAAACTCAATGACAAAGAGTAAGTCGTAACAAGGCACGGGTAGCGGAAGCTGCTCGTGGATTCATTCTATACAACCAGATACTTCGGTATCTGCTGTTAGTCGATTTGGATATCTCGTACGAGTATCCAAGGGTCATGACATTAGACCCCTCAAATATGTCGGACGCCGGGAAAGACCGGGGTATTGGACGGAACAAAAGAGTGTTTTGTGAACAGTGTGTAGTTTGTAGAAAGCAGTTTGTAGTCAAAATGCAAACACAAAACGCCCGAATGGGTAGTTTTTTTATTGTATGCTTTTATCATGAATCTAAAATCTTTTATCCGCTGGTTTTGCTGGTCAGCTGTAGGCCTCATCTTAATATTCGGCACCCTGAGTTTGTTGTCGGGTAATCCTTCTCAATTTTTCTCAGGTGATTATCTTTTGGGTCTTCTGATACTCTCAATCATGATTGCCATATTAGGGTCTATTATTTCGAGTTGGATAAGACCAAAAAAATAAGAAACTCGATACGTTAAATTTGGGGGAAATACAAAGCCTCTCTCATGTTAAATCTCGGGCTTATTTCAAAATCTCTCAAACACTTCTTTGTCTTCCATAGGGCAATTCTACACAAATGCTCAGGTTTTTGTTTTTATGATAGGCTCAAAATATGGAAGTTCGAAGCACTAAGCGCGTTCTAGCGATATTTCTGCAGGCAGCAATCGTTTTCCTCGGGACTGGCATTCTGGCCGCACTGCTCTATGAACCTACAGTCGAGGGTGTGAATGCAAACGCTACTTCGCTTTACGACATCTATTTCGACGACCCGTTTCTAGCGTACATCTACATCTCGTTTGTTGCCGTGTTCGTGGGGCTCTACACGGCATTCAGACTTGCGGGCTATGTCGGGCAGGGCAACGCATGCTCGCCGCAATCAGTGCGCGCCTTGCGCACTATCAGATACTGCGCGCTGTCGTTTGCCGGACTTATGTTCGCGGCGATGGCTTTTCTCGCGCTCACGAATCAAGGCCAGGACGACATCGCGGGCGGCGTCGCCGTCGGTCTCTTTCTTACCGTCACTGCGTTCGTGATTGCCGGCGTATCGGCACGGCTTGAAGAGAAAGCGGCGTCTAAGATTGAGCGTTAGATCGCGCGATCGTCAGTAATGCCGTTCATTTGTTTCCACTGATCAATTGCCTCAGGATGCTCGCCGCGCTTACAAGCGGCGACCCAGGCTTCTGCTTCCGCACCGCTCTGGAATGACATGTAGGCAAGAGATTCGGTGCAAATCACATCGATATTGAGTTTGCTTTGCGGCTCGGGGTAGTTGCCTTCGTTCCCGGGAGCAGGAGTTCCGATAGAGGGTGTCGGATTCGAATTGAGCGTTGTTGCGGGCATCATGAAGAAAAAGTAATAGCCCACTGCGCTAAGGATAATTAAGAGGACGCCAATGAGAAGTGTTTTCATATTGTGATGATAGCACTTATGACGATTGGGATTGGGGTGGCTTACAAAGAAAGCGGCGCGCCTTTGGGCGCGCCGCACAATGTGTTTATGTCAAAGTCGATTAGCGGAAGGATGGTCGCTGGGATGCCCGCTCGGTTTCGAGCTTGGCTTGGGCTTGCCACGCTTCTCGACGACTTACTTTACCGGCTTTGTACTTGCGCCCGCTCGTCTTCTTGCTGTGAGCACCAGGATACTTGAGCTTCTTCATTACTACTTTCTCCTTTGCTAACTCTGAACACGGCCTAACACGTGCCGCGCTCGAAAAGGTAGCATATCCGGGCTCTTTTTGCTACTATCCTTTCCACGCGCGCATAGCTCAGCTGGTAGAGCGTCCGACTGATACTCGGGAGGTCCTAGGTTCGACCCCTAGTGCGCGCACCAAAGACACAAACATCCTGCCCTGCGGCAGGATTTTGTGCTTTGGTGCGGGGCGGAGCCATGTTTTTGCAGTAGCAAAAACGGGCGAGCCGGGGTCGCGAAAATTTCTGTCCGACGGGACAGAAATTATTTGTGACCACAAGGTGCAAGCAGGAGGCCTTAGACATCCATCGCTGTCCATGTAAAACTAACCCTCACTGATATGAACTACCGCGTCATCGGGAGTAAAACCCTTTCAGGGGAAGTGACTACCAACATCTCCAAGAACGCCGCGGTCGTGCTTCTTGCCGCTTCACTTTTGAACAAAGGAAAAACGACACTCAAGCGCATGCCGCACATTGAGGAGGTAAATCGCCTTATTGAAGTACTCCGCTCAATCGGTGTCTCTGTCGAATGGGTTGGGGGCGACGTTGTTATAGAGCCTCGCGCACAGTTCGACCTTGAGAACATTGATCGCCTAGCGGCGGAGAAGACGCGTTCAATCGCGCTTTTTATCGCGCCGCTTGCGCACCTTGTTGCTTCCTTCGATCTTCCTGCGCCTAAGGGGTGTAATCTTGGCAAACGCTCGCTTGGTGCGCATATCGACGCACTTGCACGACTCGGTATCAATCTCGAGGGTCACGAAGACACGCATAGCTATCACGTTGAAGTTGGCGAGAAACGGCCGCGCGAGATCATCATGTATGAAGCGTCGGATACGGGTGTTGAGAATGTTCTCATGGCCGCCGCGAAGATTCCGGGAGAGACGACGATCAAATTCGCGAGTGCGAATTACATGGTGCAGGATCTCTGTTTCTTCCTTGAGCGATGTGGAGTGAAAATTGAAGGCATAGGAACCACAACTTTGGTTGTGCACGGTGTTGAGGAAATTAACGAGGCAGTTGAGTACGCTCCGAGCGAAGATCCAATAGAAAGCATGTTCTTCATCTCACTTGCCGCGACGACGAAATCTGAAATCACGGTGAAGCGCTGCCCGATTGATTTTCTTGAGCTCGAACTCGCAACGCTCTGGAGCATGGGCGTGCGACATTCGCGTGGCGCAGAATATCTTGCAGAAAATGGGCACACACGACTCATTGATATCACAGTAAAGAAAGGCGATGTTTTGAATGCACCACCAGAAAAGATTGCACCGCGTCCGTATCCCGGCATTAACATCGACAACCTGCCGTTCTTCGTGCCGGTCGCAACGCAGGCCACGGGCACGACTCTCATTCACGATTGGGTCTACGAAGGTCGAGCGCAATACTACACACTGATGGAAAAGCTTGGTGCACGCGTGAAGCTGCTCGATCCACATCGTGTCGAAATTGAAGGGCCAACTCCACTGCACTCCGTGCATATGGAAGCGCCTCCCGCACTTCGCCCGGCGACTATGCTTCTCATTGGCATGCTCGCCGCAGAAGGGGAGTCAGAGCTCCAAAATGTGTACCCAATCAACCGCGGGTACGAGAATTTGCACGAACGCTTAAAGGCGGTGGGCGCAGAAATTGATGCGATTGAGTAGTCTTTACATACAGAGAGAGCGGCTATATTGTTTTCGCAGGCTATCTAGCAATAGTGCTAGATATGTGTGTGGAGTTAGTTAGATGACACAGTTGGATACGTTCTCTCAGCACATCAAGAAACCTCAGCCGGATCTCAAGACCATCGAGATCGTCGGAACTATTAAATGGTTCGACGTCGGGAAAGGCTACGGATTCATCGTTCCAGACAACGGGCTTCCAGATGTGCTTTTGCCCATCAACTGCCTCAAAGCGGGCGGCTTTCAGGTCGTATACGAAGGGGCACGGGTGCATTGCGAAGTGGTACAGACACCGAGGGGTATGCAAACAGTTCGTCTCTTGGAGGTGGATGACAGCACCGCTATTCATCCTTCTCGATTGCCTCAACGCACGCATGTCGTCGTGACACCGGAGAGTGACTGGGAATCGGCTGTCGTAAAATGGTTCAGTCGCGTTCGTGGGTTCGGGTTTCTGACTCGCATCAAGGACAGGTCAGATATCTTTGTCCACAGGGAGACCTTGCGTCGCTTTGGCTTCATCGAGCTCCGTCCAGGGCAGACTATCGAAGTTCGGTGGGGCATGGGCGAAAAGGGTTGCATGGCGGCAGAATTACGCCCATCTAGTTCGCACTCATGAAGATCGGACTATGCACTGAACGCGCCCCGCATTGCACCAGCAGTGCGGGGCGCTTAGTATTGCGAGACGGGCATGTGGCGTAATTGGTAGCCGCGCACGTCTCAGAAGCGTGTGTCGAAAGACATGGGAGTTCGAGTCTCCCCATGCCCACAAAACAACGAGCCAAACACATGTGTTTGGCGACTATGTTTTGTGAGGCGTACGGGGAGACTCGAAAGTGAGCACGGGCACCCGTTCAGCAGAACGGGTCGTGCGAGCAGGGCTGAGAGGAGTTTTGATTCGACGGGATCAAAACGAGCTCTTGTCCGAGCTTCCCATGCCCACAAGTGTTTGTGTCGGAGCGCCGCAAGCGCTAGAATCCCCCGATGAATCCTCCAATTCCCGGCCCATCTTTTTTCATTGGGAAAGGCGATGATTCTTTAATTTCCTTCGGCTCGGGGCAACCGGACTTGCCGCCGCCGGAGGAGGCTTTTGCGATACTTGCAAGTCACCGTGGATTTAAATATGGACCAGTGGCTGGTTCCGTCGCGCTGCGAAGCGAGCTTGCAAAACAGTACGCAGACGCAGGGCCCGATGATTTCGTCATAACCAATGGCGCTTCAGAGGCGATCGATCTCGCGCTTCGTGCAATTGCTCCGCCAGTTGGCGGACCAGGTGGAAAGGTCGCACTTCCGCGCCCCTACTACTATTCCTACCCACACAACGTGCGGCTCGCGGGTATGGAACCTGTGTACTACGACCTTGAGGAAGGAAAAATTAATCTCGAGACATTTAAAAAAGCAGCGACAGGTTCTATTGCGGTCTTTATTAACTCACCCTCAAACCCAACGGGTACAGTGCAAGACGTAGAAACACTAAAGGCAGTTGAGCAGTTCTGTGCGCGGGAAGGAATCTACATACTCTCTGACGAAGTGTACAAAGATTTAATCTATGTCCGCGAAAATTATCTCCTCCACGGACCGCATGTGGTTACCATCAATTCGTTCTCGAAGACGTATGCGATGTGCGGGCTTCGCGTCGGCTATCTGTTTTCTAAAGACGCAGAACTTGTGAAAGCGGTGGTAGAGATGAAAACGCATACAGCGATGAACACAAGTATTTTGGCGCAGGACATGGCACTTGCGGCGCTTCTTTCCCCGCGCTCGTATGTGACATCCTATGTTGATGTGTGGAAAGAGCGGCGCGATAGAATGTACACGGGCATGCGCGCACTCGGGCTTGAGCTCTGGGAACCTGAGGGCGCCTTTTATGTGCTTCCCACGTTTAAGCATTCAGGACGCGTCGTGAGTGATTTATACTATACCTACCGCATGATTACCTACGACGGCGCGTGGTTTGGCGCGCCGGATCGTGTGCGGTTTAGTTACGCTCTTGATGTAACAAAAATTGATGAGGGTTTACGGCGACTCAAAGATTTTCTCGAAAACGAATACAAAAACTACTGACACGTTATGATTGGTCTTTTTGATTCAGGATCTGGCGGACTTTCGGTCCTCCAGGCAATACGGAAGCGCAAACCTACGGCCGATGTCGTGTATTTTGGCGACATCAAACATGCGCCGTATGGCACGCGCGAGGCGTCAGAGCTTGTGCATTTAGCAACAGGAGGGCTTCGCACGCTCAGGATGTTTGGTGCGCAGGAGATTGTGAGCGCGTGTAATACTGTTTCGCCGCATGTGCTGAGTCACGGCGCGGAAGGGGCAGATGTGATTGAAATGACTCGCCCGGCTGCGCGCGGCATGCGCCACTATGCAGGTGGGCGCGTCCTCCTTATGGCAACGCCCGCAACGGTCAAATCGCGCATTTATGAGAGCGCGTTCGGCGGCATGGTCATACTGCACCAACACCCGTTTGTGGAACTTGCGGGAGCAATCGAATTTGGCGCGCATGATGACAAAATTCGCGACATCGTGCGCACTGAGTTCCAGAAACGGTGGCGCCAACCCTTAGATTACGTCTTTTTAGGATGCACACACTATCCGTTTGCGCGACATATTATTGAGGAAGAGGCGCGTGTTGCCTTCGGAAATGTCGAAATTTTGGATCCGGCGGATTCTGTTGCGGAGGAGACCGAGCGTCGTTTTGATACTGCAGGCTCGGGCTCGATTTATTTCCGCGCGTCGCAAGATTCTGAACATTTTAGACGTCGTATTCGTGAACTGTTTCCCGAGTACGAAGATACGATGAAAATACTTGTATAGTATGCGACAGAAAGAGGGTAATCTTGCGTGGGTAACCCTGCAGTGTATTTCACTGTGGATTTTTGTGGTAGTCGTGTACCACAGTGTGTTTAATGTGTTGGGGTTTGACGTAGGGTATGGGACGCATCCCGTCGAAAGCGCGATCTATTTCGCACTCTGGACGATCGTCGCGGTGATTGCGTTTTTTCCCATACTGCGCTCGCGCACGTTAGTTGATAATTGGCATAGGGCTCTGCTCTGGGGAAGTGTATTTGTGAGCGTGATCGGCACATTGTATCTGGTCCTTCTTCCGCTCACTCCTCTAGACTCACGTGTGCCACTTGATACCACACGCTACTGGTTTTTGGCGACAGAACCTTTCTTTTTCTTTCCAAAGTTTTTTGATATCGCACTCCAGCAGGTTCTTATTACTGTATTTATCCTGGCATCGTTTCGTAAATTTGAGTCGGTGACAACGGTCGCGTTTATGGCACTATTTGTATTTGGTTTTACGCATCTCTTACTCGTGTTTATCGGCTTTGATCTTGGCATGACGCTTTTGTTTAGCATATTTGCCTGTATTGGTGCGTTGATATTCCCCTATCTCATCATTCGTGTTGAGAATGGGGTCATATATTCCTATGCCTTGCACTGGCTTTGGTACATTATTCTTGCTCTTCTGGCGCGCGGATAGGCGCGGTATAGTTGCGGAATGTACGGCGATTTTTTTAAGGGGAAGCGTGTCACCATACTCGGGCTCGGACTTTTGGGGCGCTCAGTAGGCGACGCTGAATGTATCGCCAAGTGCGGCGGGCGTGTGACGGTGACGGATTTGAAGACGCATGAGGAACTTGTTGAATCAGTAGCGCGGCTCGAGGGGCTCGGCGTCACATTCCATCTCGGGGGGCATGATAGCGTAGATTTCACCGACACCGACATGGTCATAAAAAGCGCGGGCGTGCGGCTCGATTCAAAAGAAGTCGCTGCAGCAAAAGCTGCGGGGGTGCCTGTCTACATGTCGACCGCTCTGGCGGCGAAGTTTGCATATGAAATGGGAGTCAAGATTATTGGTGTCACCGGCACGCGCGGCAAATCCACCGTCGCGCACATGATCCACCATGCGCTTGTCGCTTCGGGGTCCGCCAGCCGGCGGAGAGCACATCTTGGCGGGAACATTCGCGGTGTCTCTACACTCGCCATGCTTCCGGATTTTCGAGAAGGCGATGTGCTCGTCTTGGAACTTGATTCGTGGCAGTTGCAGGGGTTTGGCGATTTGAAGCTGAGTCCGCATATTGCCGTTTTTACCAATCTCATGCCGGATCACCAAAATTATTATCCTGACATGGATACCTATTTTGCTGATAAGGCGAATATTTTCCGCTTCCAAAAGAAAGGAGATACGCTTATTGCAACACCTGAGCTCGCTGAGCGCATTGCCGGGATTGCTGTCCCGGATGTGTACGCAAAGCATATTGAAACGCCACTTCCTCAAGGGTGGGGGATTCAAATGCCGGGCGAGCACAATCGCCTGAACGCTGCACTTGCCGCCGCCGCGCTAGAGGCCTATGGATTGTCGGAAAAAGAAATTCGCGAAGGACTCGCTTCATTCGGTGGTGTGGAGGGGCGTTTACAATTCGTACGTGAAATTAATGGCGTCAAAATCTATAACGACAACAACGCAACGACGCCGGAGGCAGCGATCGCTGCCTTGCAAGCACTCAATGTGGGACTTACGAAGTCCCACATACTACTTATTATGGGTGGGGCAGATAAAGGGTTGGACATGAGTGCACTCGTGGAGGAAGTGAATCGCTCATGTAAGGCTGTAGTCTTTCTCGCGGGCTCCGGCACCGAAAAGGTGCTAGGTGCTAGGGATAAGGTGTTAGGGAATTCCCTAGAACCTAAAACCTATAACCTAAAACCTGCACACCACGGTCCCTTCAACTCTCTCAACCAGGCCGTCTCTAAAGCTCTCGAACTTGCCGAGGAAGGCGACACCATCCTCTTCAGTCCCGCCTTCGCCTCGTTTGGTATGTTTAAGAATGAGTATGAGAGGAATGATCAGTTTTTGCAAATAATTAAAAATATTGTATAGTGTGGTGACGTGGCATCTGCTACGCAACAGTACCTTGAAATAGGAGCAATCTGATGGGAATCATCGGAACCTTGCCGGGCGATCGCCTGGCTGGACTATTGATCGACCAAATCGAGAAGATTCGGAAGGGGGCTCTCACACTCGACGAGCTTGCGCTCTTTACGCAGCGCAAAAATCCCTTCGGAGATACCTTGTCGCCGATCAGTCGTAATCAGCACGGTCACTTCGTTGCGACGATCACTGGGCTCAATCTCACGGGCGCAGAGGAAATCGCGCGTCTTGAAGCGGCGGGTTATCGCATAAGCGAATATGCGAAATCCGTTTTGCTGAGTGTCGGCACAGACGGCTATGACAAAAAGCATCGTCTGATTGCCGGACAGACGTACCAGGTTGCCATTATGCCTGGAAACGTGATTGTGAAAAATCGCGATGGAACTACGGCGAACCTGCGCAAAGAAGCGCTCAGGTTTGGCTACGAAAAACCGCAGGCTGGCATCATGCCTCGTATTCGTGAACTTGTTTCCGGCGAGCAGTTGAAGGAAATGGGATTCTCGTATATTACAGGGCTTCATGACACCATTCTCGACTCAGACGGCGACCCGAACGTCCTCATCGCGGACCGCGATGACGGTGGTCGGTGGCTGTACGCCTACTGGGTCAAGTCAGACGACCAGTGGGTCGACGGCGGGGCGTTCGCGGTCCTCGTTCCCGCAATTTAGCACTTGGGACTTGGAGTTTTGCACTTGCCCTTGATCCCTTAGACCTTTGCCCCGCCCGCGTACTCGCGGGCGGGGTTTTCGTATACAATGAACGCGGTAGTAGGCGAATATGTGGGCGGTTACGGCTTCCCGCTGCCGAATCCAGTATCCATACATCCAGAATATCTGCGATCACGGTTTCAGGTAGCGTGGTGTATGCAGACACTTCAAAAAAATGAAGATACTTGGTGCGAGATGTTAGGGCATTATACCCAGTAGGTTATTCTACTGAATGAGATGCCGAATACGATCCAGTCTGGAGATCGGCGCGAGCCTTCTATGGACGGTGGCACGGAAGACATCTCGTACATTTCGACTCAGACGGCAACCCGAACGTCCTCACCGCGAACCGCAATGACGGTGGTCGGTGGCTGTACGCCTACTGGGTCAAGTCAGACGACCAGTGGGTCGACGGCGGGGCGTTCGCGGTCCTCGTTCCCGCAACTCTCTTCGTTTCTCCCCCGCGAGGGGGAGTTTTTCTCAAAAACTGTTATATTCGTCATATGAAAATCCCCCAAAACATTCACATGGTTGGGATTGGGGGGATTGGGATGTCGGCGCTTGCGCAGTTGCTTGCTTCGCGCGGGCGCAGTGTGACTGGCTCGGACAGGGAAGAATCGCCGACGACTATGCTTTTGAAAGAAAAGGGGGTGCACGTGCAGATTGGACACGAGGCGGGGCAAGTGCCGGGGGGCACGGAGCTTTTGATATATAGCGATGCCGTGCGCGCGGAGAATCCTGAGCGGCAAAAGGCGCATGAGATGGGTATTCCACAGCAATCCTATTTTGAGGTCTTGGGTGAAGTGTCTCGCGGCGCCAAAACGATCGCAGTTACAGGAACACACGGCAAAACAACGGTGACGGGGATGGTTGCAAAAATTCTTTCTGATGCAGGTGAGAAGCCAACAGCGATTGTGGGCTCTATCGTGCGTGATTTTCAGTCGAATTTTTTGGCGGGGCGCGACGATTTATTTGTCGTCGAAGCGTGTGAATATCGCGATCACGTACTCGAGCTCTCGCCCGAGATTTTGGTTATCACCAACATCGAGCTTGATCACACTGATTATTTTCCTTCGCTTCATGCGCTGCAAGATACGTTTCATCAGGCAGCGAAGAGGGTACCCGCGCACGGCGTGATCGTTGCGAATCCGAGCGACCACACTGTGATTCCGGTGTTACAAGGTGTTTCTGCGCGTATCGTTGATTACACACAGGCTGCGGTGGGAGAATTGCAGCTTGTGGGAGAGTTTAATCGTGAGAATGCGCGGGCGGCGCTCTGCGCCGCCCGCGCTGCCGCGCCCCACATCGAACTCGAGGCTGGTGTGCGCTCGCTTTCAAATTTCAAAGGCTCGTGGCGTCGCTTCGAACACAAAGGCGAAACCCCGAACGGCGCGATTGTTTACGACGACTACGCACACCACCCCACCGCCGTCGCAAAAACCATTGCCGCCGCACGCGAAAAATTCCCCGAGAAGCGCATCGTCGTCGCGTTCCACCCCCATCTCCACAGCCGCACGGAAAGTTTTCTCCAAGAATTTGCGGACGCGTTAGACACTGCCGACCGCGCGATAGTCGCTCCTATTTACGAAGCGCGCACAGAGGAAACACAGACCGTCTCAAATCACTCCCTCGCCGAAGCCGGGAATCACGTCGAGGCGCTTGATTCCTTCGACGACATTCGCGAAGCCCTTCTCACCGAGCCAGAAAACACACTCATCATCACCATGGGCGCAGGAGATATTTACAAAGTGGCTGAACAGATTGTTGAGGCGTGATATGGAACCGATCCAAAATCATAAGCGTTTTTCAGTCTCTCTTATTCCATTTCGTAAAAATGCAGAAGGTGTATATGAATACTTTCTCCAAATGCGCGATGGTAATGCTCCCATGTATGCAAATCAATTCGGTCTTTTTGGTGGGGGGATCGATGAGGGTGAGGATATGTATACAGCACTGATGCGCGAGACTGAAGAAGAAATCGAATATATGCCACAAGCCCCTCGTTATTTCAGTCGATTTGAAGATGCGCGGGCGTTCTATAATGTTTTTATCGATGAAGTCTCTGCCGATTTTGAAACCCATATTACAGTGAATGAAGGACAGTACGGCAAATTCCTTACTCGAGACGAAGTGGTGCAGAATTCCACTGTTGCTCCGCATGTCATTATGGTTATTGACGACTTAGACCGTTTCCTAAGTAAATAAGTATGGGAACACTCTCAATCGTCGCGACGCCCATCGGCAATCTTGAAGACATTACGCTTCGCGCACTCCGCACGCTGAAAGAAGCAGATGCTATTTTTTGCGAAGATACGCGCGTGACGAGTAAGCTTTTGGCACGCTACGAAATTACAGGGAAAACTTTGGTGCGTGCTGATGAAGCGAGTGAAGAGAAGGCGGCTCAGCGCGCGATCGAGATGCTCGAGGAAGGTAAGCGCGTTGCGTATGTTTCTGATGCAGGGACGCCGGGGATTTCGGATCCGGGAGTGCGTCTCGTAGCGCGCGTGCGCTCCGCCGGCTGGCGGATTGAGGCGATTCCCGGCGCTTCTGCGCTCACTGCCGCGCTCTCGATTGCAGGCGTCGACGCCACCGAATTTGTCTTTCTTGGATTTCTCCCACACAAAAAAGGTCGCCAAACTGCTTTGAAGGGGATTGTTGCCGAGAAAAGAACCGTCGTTCTCTACGAATCCCCCCACCGCATTCTGAAGCTTTTAGAAGAATTAGAAACCCTGGGCGACCGCACGATCGTCATCGCTCGCGAACTCACAAAAATGCACGAAGAAGTGCTCTCCGGCACCGCCTACGAACTCCGCATGCGTCTCGACACTGCCGGCACCGCCCGCGGGGAATTTGTAGTAATCATTCAAAGTATCTAGTATTTTGTATCCGGTATTTCGTATGAATACTAGATACGATATACGGGATACTATATACTTCTGCGATGACTCTCGACATTCTCATTATGACGCTCGGCGCACTTGTAGCGCTTCTGCCGTTTATGGGCTTTCCGATTGCCTGGGACAACATCATTCTTGTTGTGCTCGGACTTCTTACGATCATGCTCGGTATCGTCGTACGCCGTCGGGGTTTGGGACTTCGCACGCGACGAACCACTACCTTTGTCGAAAGCGCTCCACCCATCGCGTCGCATGACACGTCAGCCACGCAGTAAGCTTCCGCTTGCATTCATGCTCGGTGGAGGATTACTCCTTTCCGCCGGAGTCGTTTCTGGTTCCGCCGGAGCGCTTTTTGAAAAGATTACGAGTGCGCCACAGCTCCCCGGCAGTGTATCGTTCTCACGGTCAGCAAGCTCAAGCGACATGATTCCTGGCACCCCTCCCGAACCCGAAAAGCCAAAGGTCGCACACCTTCCCACGCCGGATCCCGTGAAAGCGATTTATATGTCGCAGTGTGTGGTCGGCACGCCGTCCTTCCGCGAAGAACTCGTGAAGCTCATTGATACGACAGAACTCAACGCAGTCATCATCGACATTCGTGATTACACTGGCGGCATCGCGTTCCCGACAGACCATCCGCTTCTCAAAGATATGGTGTCAGATCAGTGTGGTGCGCAGGATATGAAAGCGTTTATCGAGAAGCTTCATGAGAAAAATATCTACGTCATTGGGCGCATTACCACGTTCCAAAATCCGCTCTACACCAAAATGCACCCGGAGCAGGCGGTGCAAAAAGTGGGCGGGGGAGTGTGGAAAGATCACAAGGGCTTAGCGTTCGTGGACGTGGGCGCCACTGAATACTGGGATAGCGTCGTTGCACTTGCCGAAGAATCATACGCAATTGGTTTTGATGAAATAAACTTCGACTACATTCGTTACCCATCAGACGGCGACATGAAAGCGGCGGTCTATATCAAACGCGACGGAAAAACTAAGCAAGAAATGCTCGAAGAATTCTTCAAATATCTCGACGAGAAACTTTCTCCCGAAATTGTCACTTCCGCCGACCTTTTCGGCATGGTGACGACAAACTACGACGATCTTAATATCGGCCAAGTCTTAGAGAGGGCACTTCCATATTTCGATTACATCGGCCCTATGGTCTATCCGTCCCACTATCCGAAAGGCTTTAACGGCTGGCAGAATGTGAACGCGGTGCCGTATGAACTCATGAAATTTGTGATGGCGAGCGCTGTCGAGAGAACCGTTGCAACAACGACACAGATTGCCTCGCTCGCCTACACACGCATCGGCACCTCAACCCCCGCAGTCTATTTAAAGCCTTCGTACGACAAGAAAAAGATGCGCCCCTGGCTCCAAGACTTCGATTACCCAGTCGAATACACGCCAAGAATGGTGGAAGCCCAGATCCGCGCGAACGCCGAGCTCGGCCTCCATTCCTACTTTGTTTGGGATCCGGCGAACAAGTATTCGAGTTTGAAGCAGGTTTTGAAGCCAGAGTAGCGGTATACTATTCTCATGACCCCCAAGGGAAGCGGGAGCCATAACGACGAACGGCGCATAACGTATTTTGCGACAACGCATACGCGCGGAAAGCGCGAGATGTTTGGCATTCGCGCGATTGATCGTGGGAAGCATATGTATGTGATTGGAAAGACGGGTATGGGGAAATCGACCATGCTCGAGAATATGGCGATTCAGGATATTCAAAATGGAGAAGGTATTGCCTATATCGACCCCCACGGTTCAACTGCCGAGAAGCTCTTGGATTTCATCCCACACGAGCGCATTAAAGACGTGCTCTACTTTGCGCCGTTTGATGTGGATTATCCTGTCGGCTTTAATGTGATGGAAGATGTGGGTTACGACAAGCGCCATTTGGTGGTCTCCGGCCTCATGGGCGCCTTCAAGCGTATTTGGGTGGACGCGTGGAGTGCGCGTATGGAATACATCCTTCAGAACGTGCTCTTAGCACTTCTGGAATACCCCGGAGCGACCTTGATCGACGTGAACCGCATGCTCACCAACAAATCATTTCGTGCGGCGGTGATTGAGAAAATCACCGACCCCATCGTGCGCGATTTCTGGACAGTCGAATTTGCGACGTACACCGACCGCTACACACAGGAAGCCACGCCCGCGATTCAAAACAAAGTTGGTCAGTTTGTTTCGAACCCACTGATCCGTAATATCGTTGGACAGTCAAAATCCACCTTTGATCTTCGAAAGATGATGGATGAGAAAAAGATTTTTATCGTGAATCTCTCGAAGGGAAGAATGGGAGAATCAAACGCTGCGCTTTTGGGCTCAATGCTCACCGTGAAAATCTATCTCGCGGCGATGTCGCGCGCCGACGAGCCTCCCGCACGCATGGCGGCGCTTCCGCGCTGTTACTTCTACGTCGATGAGTTCCAGTCGATGATGAACGAGGCATTCGCCGACATTCTCTCCGAATCACGCAAATATAAGCTCGCACTCACGCTTGCAAACCAGTACATCGAGCAGATGGAAGAGAATGTGCGCAATGCCGTGTTTGGTAACGTGGGGACGCTGATCACGTTTCGTGTGGGGCCGTTTGATGCTGAGGTGTTGGAGACCGTTTACAAACCAATCTTCCTTCCAGAGGATTTAACGAACCTGGGGCTGGGGCAAATCTATCTCACGCTCATGATCGACGGCGTGGGGAGTCAGCCTTTTTCTGCGGAGACCATTCCACCAATTGATGCGCCCGCTATTTCATACCGCGAAGATGTGATTCATCATACGCGCGCAGAGTTCGCGCTCTCTCGCGCCGAGGTGGAGAAGCAGATTGGCGAATGGCAAACAGCCTTTGCAGCACCTCCGCCGAAGCCAAAGACGGATCGGCCGGGCGGTGCGACTCGTTTTGGCGGAGAGCGGCGGGATTTTGGGAGTGCCCCGAGAGAGCCGCGTCGCGATGATCGTCCGCGCGAGGCGCGGCCTCCCGCTCCTCGAGAACCTCGGAGGGAAGAGCCGGTACAAGAGCGTCGAGAAGAGGCTCCTCGTCCGCGCGCCCCAGAACCAATGCGAGAAACGCCTCCTGCGCCCCGCCCCCAGACCCCACAACCTGAGACTCATACACGCGATGCGCTAAAAAGTGCTATTGCTTCGGCGCGCGGGGCAACCATTGATATGCGTTCCCCTGCGGATATTATTCGTTCGCGAAAAGCGGCGCGCGAAGCGCGCCGCGATCCAAACACGGTGCATGTGGCCCCGCCACGAGAATCAGTATCAGAAAAAAACACCGATGGCATATCGCCCGAAGACCTTCGCAAAGTCCTCCATGGTTCGTAATGCGTTCATTGTTGCCTTACTACTTCCCGCACTCACCTCGGCGCAGGTGATAATTTCTGAAATCATGTACGACCTTGCCGAAGGGTCAGACAGTGGTCGCGAATGGATTGAGGTATACAACATAGGCGCAGTACCCCTATCGCTCGCAGAACTTATTCTTTTCGAAAGTAATCGCAAACACGTAATCAAGGGCGAATCACTCATTGCGCCCGGGGCACATGCTGTCATTGCCGACAAGCCAGAAAAATTTCGTGCCGATTATCCGAACTACACAGGACTTCTTTTCGATAGTGCGTTCAGTTTGAATAACGATGGCGAGACGATTGAACTACGCAAAGGAGATACGACTATCGATAGTGCTGTGTACACAAAATCTCTCGGTGGTAACGGTTCAGGGGAATCGCTCCAAAGAACAACACCGACAGGCGGGGCGCTGGCTCCCGGCCTCCCAACCCCCGGCGCAGGAATTCCTGTAGGAGGCCTAGTGCGTGCGGCGATACAAGAAAAAGCGAGTGCAAAGAAAGCCGTGGCCACACCAGCTTCCTCTCCTCAGGTTCTTGGAACTCAAACTGAGAGAGAATCGCTCGGATCCTTCGAGCTCCCCCAAGAAAACCCAAGTATGACACTTTGGCTTCTCGGTGTCGGCTGCATTTCGTTTGTCGGCATCGCGGGCGCCGTGCTCGCGCGCCGCGCTGAAAGAGAGGAATGGACCATCATTGAGGAAACGTGAAGCAGGGTATAGTCTAGTCTCATGCAGGGAAAATTAATCTTAGTCACCGGCGGCGCTGGCTTTGTCGGCTCCAACCTCATCAAGCGGCTCGCTTCTGAGGGTGCGCGTGTCATCTCACTCGACAATTATTTCGCAGGCACCGAAGCGGCACACGTGGAAGGCGTCGAGTATCGTACCGGCCACACCAAAGAGATCGAGAGCCTCGTGCCCGAGACCCCAGACATCATCTATCATCTCGGTGAATATTCGCGTGTAGAGCAGAGTCTTGAAGAGCCGGATGTTGTGAACGATCTTAATACAGTTGGCACTGCCGCAGTCCTCGAGTATTGGCGAAAACGAAAATGCAAACTTGTGTATGCGGGCTCTTCAACCAAATTCGGCGACGGCGGGCTCGCGCGAAACGCGACACCGTATGCCTACACCAAAGCCGCAAACACCGAGCTCGTAAAAAATTATGGCGAGTGGTATGGCCTTGCCTTTGCGATCACCTATTTCTATAACGTCTACGGCCACGGCGAGCGAAGCGGCCGCTATGGCACCGTGATTGCAATCTTCGCGGAGCAAGTGAGAAACGGCCAGCCAATCACCGTCACGTCTCCCGGCACACAGCTGCGCAACTTTACGCACATCGACGATATTGTCGACGGCCTCATGCTCATTGGTGAAAAAGGTGAAGGGGATGAGTATGGTTTGGGGAACGAAAAAGCATTTTCCATGCTCCACGTGGCACGACTCTTTAGCGAGGATATCGTTATGCTCCCCGAGCGCCCCGGTAACCGCATGAGCGCCGGAATCGATATTTCCAAGTCGCGCTCTCTCGGCTGGGAGCCAAAAAGAAATCTCGAAGATGAAATCTACGAGCTGGTTGAGCATGTGCCCAAGAGGGCGATAAAGCGCGAACGTCGCGTCTTGGTCTTCACTACCACCTTTCATCCGATAGCGGGTGTTGCTGAAGAAGCGCTCTGCGACTTAATGGCGGCGATGCCAGATGTACATTTCGATGTCGTCACGACGAAATATCATCCCTCAACTGAAAAAGCGGTGTGTCCCGTCGGGAACGCCACCATCTATCGTGTGGGTTATGGTCGTCCGAGTGATAAATTCTTACTCCCCATTCTAGGGTTTTCAAAAGCACGCTCTCTCCACGCAAAGCATCAGTATCTTTTTTCGTGGTCCTTGATGGCGAGCTATGGCGGCCTTGCGGCGCTCATGCTCAAGCAGGTGAGTAATCTGCCGCTCTTGGTAACCCTTGCAAATCAATCGCTCGATAACGCACCTTTTTTCACCCGCCTTCTTCTGCGGCTGCTCCTGCGTCGTGCCGATCAGGTCTACGCCTCAGAATTTTCTCAAGAAAAAGATGCGAGCCGCGTGAGCGCACGTATCAAACTCCGCTCATCGATGGGTGAGGGCGATGCGTTTGCAAACCAGATCCGGTTTGCGTATGCAAACTTTTTGAGAGTGAGAATCACGAAGGAGCCAGAGAAAAAGTTGTAAACAGGCCACATGTGTGGTATAAAGCAAATCAGGAAAGGGGACATACCCATGTCAAAAGCAACTGGATATTCGCTCTGGCTTGTGCCCGATCGGGAGTCCGATATGTATCGACTACTCAATGCGGCGATACAAGAAATTGCACGACACTATGGAACGCCAGCCTTTGAGCCGCACGTAACCCTCCTCGGAGGAATTGTGGGCGACTCAGAAGAGGTGCGTCAAAAGACAAGGTGGCTCGCGAGCAATCTTGTGCCGTATGCAGTGCATCTCGGCACCATCGGCTCCCACGGCACATATTTTCAGATATTATTTTCGCGCGTTGCGCAATCTGAAGAGGTGATGGCGGCAGGGCAGCGCGCTCGCGATGTTTTCGAAATTGGGGAGAGCATATACTTTCCCCACTGCAGCTTTGCCTACGGTGACTTCTCAGATGAAGATCTTATGTCTGCGAAGTTGTCGCTCGAGAGCTGTAACGCCCTATGTGCCGCCACATTCACGGTGAACACTATCGAATTATGGCGCACAGAAGGATCAGTTGGAGAGTGGTATCAAGTGGAATCATTTCCTTTTGGTGCTGCATAGCGAGAACGCAGTCCCCGGAACCGATAGGTGGTTCCGGGGACTATTGCTAGATAGCATATTTCGTGTTACAATCTTTATAGACCAAATTGAGGTCTTTTTTGTTGCAACAGAAGGAGGGGAAACCCATGACGGCAACAAAGCGACTCAAAGACTGTCCGACTCACAAGGCTGGGTGGCGACTTGTCGTCAATGGCGAGGAAATGCCACCCGAAACCGAGTGGGAAGTGCAATCACGGCATGGCGGCATCAAAACCGCTGTGGTGATGCATCCGGACGGCGCACCAAACTTTGATCGTCCAATCATCTACGAGGCTCCTGCAACGAACGTTGTTGCATGGGGTTGGCGAAAGCGATGGTTTCGGAGGCCTGAGGCGTGCGTGGCTGTCATTCGACAGCCGCGTCCGCACGCCGATGATCCGGAGAGTCAATGGAACGACGGTCACGCGCCAGTTGTGTTCGGACAACTTCCTATGGGGTTTCGCGAGAAGCTTCTCGGTGGGAAGTTCGAAAGCGCCAACGCAGGTGCTGTTCGCGAGGTCGGCGAGGAGACGGGTGCAACTGCGGTCATTCGGGTGGTTACACCTAAATGCCCATGGCACAACCCTAATCCAACATTCGTAGGCTCATGGACGGACATCCTTTTTGTTGAGGTCGATCTCGACAAAGTGGAGGCATTGAAGGCCGACCGGAACGAGCCAATCTACTCGGCCGAGTACATTCCGGTCTCCGAGCTCTTGCGACGCATTCGCGAAGGAAAAGACGATGAGGGGGCGGTGTATCGTATGTGCACCGCAAACTCACTTTGGCTGATTTTCTTCGCGACGTTTCCAGAGCTCTGGCCGCGCTGAGTCGCGTTTAGTGCAAAAACTTCACCCCCGCAGCCAAGTTGGCCGCGGGGGTGTTTTTCATAGGAGACCATACTTCTGCATGATCGATCCGATTGCGTCGGGATCTTTCGTGCAGTCGTATTGTTCGGCGTGCATGCCTCGAGCTCGGGCCGCCTCGACATACGCTTGAATATCGTCGAGGTAGAGCGTCTCTTCGGGATTGCTCCCGAGTTGCGCGAGAGCGTTGTCGTACATGATTCTCTCCGGCTTGTAACTGCCAATTTCATGAGAGAGTGTCAACGGCGCTCTGTATGCTTTCAGCATCTGCATTACCGGCAAATCCATAATGTATGGCCAGTGAATGCCGTTCGTGTTCGAGAGAACGCCAATTGGCACGCGCTTTTCGATCAATTGCTCAACGATAGGGACGATTGCTGAATTTGGCGCGAAAATGTTGCCCCAAATCCGCATCGCGTCCGGCACGGTGAGATTGATCTTGCATCGGTAAAGCACTTCGTTGCAGAACGCTATTTCCGACATCTTACCGGATTCGAGCATACGCTCTAATCCATCGTTTAGAATGACCTGAATGATCTCCTTAGTTTCGTAGCGACTTGCGCACGCAAGGCGTTGCAAGGCACGAAACTTGTCGAACGTGCCAAGCACGTTTCCGAAGTCAAAGATCACAGCCTTTGCTTTCATAACTTCCTCCTGCTGTTGGATAAGAACATATTGCATCATTTTTATATCTATGTCAATATACTCTGCAATGGAGTGTAAAAAAATCCTCATCTTCTCCCTTGCCTATTTTCCACGCCCAGTAGGAGGCGCCGAGATCGCAGTGAAGGAAATTACTGAACGGATTTCTGATATTGAGTTCCATATTCTCACGCATCGTTTTGATACTACGCTGCCGCGCGAAGAGGTGCTCGGAAACGTGCATGTGCATCGTATTGGCGATGGCACGTCATATTTCTCCAAAATGTTTTTCATTATTTCTGCAACATTCGCGGCGCGACGATTGCATCGTGAACACAATTTTGATGCGGCATGGGCAATGATGAGCTATATGTCGCTCCCGCTCATTCTCTTACGTCTTTTTGGCGTGCGTCTTCCGTATGCACTAAGCCTCCAGGAGGGAGATCCGTTTGAGCACGTGTTTCGGCGCCCACACATCCGTGTCATCGCGCCCATCCTTCGTGCAGGGTTTAAGAATGCGGTGGTGATTCAAACCATTTCTACATTCCTTGCTGGGTGGGCAAAAAAGGCGGGGTTTCCTGGGGAGCCCATTGTCATTCCAAATGGTGTTGATACCGAAGTCTTTGCGCGCGCATATCCCGAGCCTCTTATTAACGAAATCAAAGATTCTCTAGGGAAACGGATGGGTGATATATTTCTCGTCACCACCTCGCGGCTCGTGCGCAAAAATGCGCTCGATGTGTGCATTGAAGCACTGCGGAAACTTCCGGAGAACATTCATTTCATTATTCTCGGCACCGGACCTCTTGAGAAGGAATTAAAATTACAGACGACAAACTACACACTACAAAATCGCGTTCATTTTCTTGGCCACGTGGAGCACGAGGATCTTCCCAAATATCTGAAAGCGTGCGACATATTTCTCCGCCCCAGCCGATCCGAAGGCATGGGAAACTCGTTTGTCGAAGCCTTCGCCGCTGGGCTTCCTGTGATCGCAACGCAAGAGGGAGGGCTGTCTGATTTTATTTTTGACCCGAAGCGAAATCCTGACATGCCAAAGACAGCATGGGTGGTGGATAAGGATTCGTCCGAGCAGATTGTTGAAGCGGTACATAACATCATAGATAATCCTGAGGTAATGCGGGGCGTTGTGGCGACGGCGCGCGAGATAGCAAAAGAGCGCTTTGATTGGGATCTCGTGGCGAGCGATATGCGAGAGAAAGTCTTTGCGAAAGCGCTCGGTGCATAACTAAGTTGCAAAATTATGGTTTCGGGGTAGGGTGAGAGTGGTCGCCTTAGGGGCAGTTCCTGGGCGCCAAAGAGAAGGATTCTCGCAATGCTCATCTTCACCGTTCTCCGCACCGCAAGTCATGTGGCGAGGAGCGTTCTTCTCGAATTTTTATACCCGCGCACAGTCTTTCCTAGTAGGTAAGATCTGGCGCAGACGCTCTTTGGGCGTAGATACGTAGGCTAAGGCGTCATCACTGATGGCGCCTTTTCCTTTCACGCGCTAGAGTTTCCTCATGAAGATCGTGATAGCAACTGCTTTTTACCCGCCCCGCGCTGGGGTGCATGCTATCTACGCTACAGGAATTGAAGAGGGTTTGAAAAAGCTTGGGCATGAGGTTGTGGTCGTGGTCACTCCACATCATCTTCTGCCCGGGCTTTCTCACGCGGTATACGCATTGCAACTCTTCCGCACTCTCCGTGACGCTTCATTCGTGCTTGCGCTCGACACGTGGAGTGTTGGGATGCCCGCGTATTTCGCAGCACGCCTTCGAGGCGTGCCGGTTGCGCTGCGCATTGGCGGGGACTTTCTGTGGGAGTCATATGTGGCGCGGACGGGAGAAGCAGTGCGACTTTCTGATTTTTATGCAACTCCTCACACGCTCTCTCTGAAGGAGAAACTCATATTTCGTTTTACCCGCACACTTCTCCACACAGCGCATCCATTCTTCACCACACACTTTCAGCGCGATTTATGGAAGCGCGCGTACGACATGCCCGACGAACGCGTACGCATTATTGAAAATTATGTGTCACCGACGATAGGTACCTATCTTCCTGCCACGGGTCTTACGCTCGTTTCTGCTGGGCGTGTTATCGGCCTCAAAAACATCCATTCTTTACAGCGTGTCGTTGCGCGTCTCGTAAATGACCATCCTGGACTCACACTCGATACGCGCCTTTTGCCACGCGAGGAACACCAGAAGCGCATTGGAGAAGCGTATGCGGTCATCATCCCTTCATATTCAGAGGTGTGTTCAAACACCGCGATTGATGCGGTGATGTTCGGTAAACCATTTGTGATGACAGACGACACCGGTACCAAAGAGCGCTTCGGCGAATGCGGCCTTTTCGTCGACACTCGTTCTGAATCTGCGCTCACGCAGGCGGTTGAGTCCCTCCTTGATCCTGTCACGTACGAGCGACTCGCAACGAACGCACGAAATTTCTCATTTACTCATTCTTGGGACGATATCGCGCGCGAAATTGTGGAAGCGATGAAAAACTAATATGCACGTACTTTCGATTGGATCGGATAGAAGTGTGTGTGTGCAAGGAAGCGCGAGTGCAAAGCGCCAAATTGCCTATGGAGAACGCTTGGGCGCACTCGATATCGTAGTATTTTCACTCCGTGCGCACGCATGCAAATCGACGGAACTTTCTACGCGAGTGCATGCGCATCCCACTTCCTCACGAAGCCGTTTTCTATATATCTATGACGCGTACCGAATTGCACGAAAACTCAAGAAGCCGGATGTTGTAACGGTGCAAGACCCATTCGAGGCGGGACTCGCAGGACTTTTCATTGCGCGTGCGTTTGGTGTTCCACTCCATGTGCAAATTCATACTGATTTTCTCGCGCCTGAATTTGTACGCGCCTCACTTCTCAATCGCGTGCGTCGCATGATCGCGCGTATCGTCCTTCCTCGCGCACAAGGCATTCGGGTCGTCTCCGAACGAATTAGAGATTCTCTACAAACTACAAACTACAGTCTACAAACTGTGCCAACTGTTCTTCCCATCTTCGTCGACGTAACTCAGTTTGCCACTATGCAGCGCCTCAAACATTCGCGCTTCAAAATTGCGCTTCTCGTGATGAGTCGCCTTGAACCCGAGAAAGGTGTCGAACATGCGATTCGCGCACTCAAAGAGGCGCGTGACGCTGGGCATGACGCGGGACTCACGATCCTTGGCACGGGCTCCCTCGAATCAGAACTTCGCGCGCTCTCGCGCGCTCTCGGCCTCGAACGTTTCGTCGATTTCAAGGGTTTTCAAGCAGACATGCGTCCGTTTCTTGCCGAGGCTGACATTGTGCTCGCACCCTCCGAGTATGAAGGGTACGGACTTTCAGTGGTGAGCGCGCTTTCTGCAGGCGTGCCGGTTCTCTCAACCGATGTAGGAATCGCACGGGAGGCTGGTGCGCTCATTACCACAAAAGAGGGATTTTCTGACGCACTCTGTGATTGGATCGAACACGGTCCCCGGAGTGGAGCGCTTGCGCTCTCTCTTCCACAGTCATTCGACGCGTACGTCGAGGCATGGTGCGCCGATATTGAGCGCGCCCGCGTGTAATGGTATCGTTACTTGTCATGAAAATACTTGTTACCGGATCAGACGGATTCATTGGTGGACACGTTGTTCTCCGCCTCAAGGAGCAGGGGCACGAGATTGTGCCATTTGATATTCGTTCTGGAGGGGACATTCTCGATCGCAATGCGGTTGACGCGGCGATTGCAGATGGGGTTCAAGTCGTGTACCACATCGCCGCACAAGCAGATCTCACCAAAGTAAAATCGTTTGAAGACGCCTACCTCTGCACTGAACTCAATGTGACCGGGACGCACAACGTTGCCTTTGCATGCGCGAAGCACAAAGTATGGCTTGTGTACGCGTCCACCTGTTGCGTGTATGGCAATCAAGAAACACATCCTGAGTATGAAGACTCAACACTTCCAAAGCCGGCAGAGCTCTATGCCGCAACGAAACTCGCGGGGGAAGAGGTTATCAAAGGCTACGGGCTCAATTTCGGCATGGCGTGGACAATTTTGCGCTTTGCGACGATCTATGGCCCCGGCATGCGTGAGGCACTTGCGACGCACGTCTTTTTCGATCAAGCATACAAAGGTGCTGACATTACCGTGCATGGCACTGGCGAGCAGGATCGCACCCTCACGTTTATCGAAGACCTCGTGGACGGCATTGTGCGCACACACGAGCATCCCGAAAGCCAGGGGCACGTGATCAATCTCACCGCGTCTGAGCCTATTTCCGCAAACAAGATGGCAGAAGATATAAAGCGTGTGGTTGAATCGCCTTCACAGATTGTGCATGTCACTGACCGGCCTCGCCAGACCTATCACGAAGAATTTAGCGTTGAAAAAGCGCGGGCCCTCCTCGGTGGCTGGTATGCAAAGACAGAATGGGAAGAGGGCTTACGAAAAACCGCACAGTGGCTTGAGAGTGAGAAGGGTTACACTAAAGATTGGTAAAACACTATGCAGATCGGATTCATCGGACAAGGGTTTATCGGAAAGAATTATGCCGACGATTTTGAGCGTCGCGGCCTCTCGATTGTGCGGTATGCGCTTGAAGAGCCCTACGTACAAAACAAAGAGAAAATAAAGGAATGCGAAATCGTTTTTATCGCCGTCCCTACACCCACAACTCCTGAAGGATATGACGATTCAATCGTACGTGCTGCGGTTGCAACAACCGCTCCTGGCACCGTCGTTGTTATTAAATCCACCATCATTCCAGGGACAACTGAATCGATCCAAAAAGAATATCCCGATCGCATTGTCATGCACTCGCCAGAGTTTTTGCGCGTGACAACCGCGGCACACGATGCGGCGCACCCCGACAAAAACATCATCGGTATTGTTGCAGAAAAAGACCGTCCCCACGCAGAAAAAGTGCTTTCGGTTTTGGCCTCAGCAACTTACTCCTCAATCTGCACTGCGCGGGAAGCTGAGTATGTCAAATACGCTAACAACCTTTTTCTCTATATGAAGGTGATGTTTGCGAATATCTTTTATGACCTCGTGAAAGCCGACGGGTGTAATTACGAGGAAATTAAAAAGGCACTTGCAGCCGATCCGCGCATTGGCCCATCGCACCTCACGGTTGTGCATGAAAGCGGGCATCAGGGCTCAAAGCCGGGGCGTGGTGCGGGAGGCCTTTGCTTTATCAAAGACATTGCGGCACTCCGCTCCATGTACGAAAAAACACTGCCGCACGACAAAAACGGCGCGGCGGTCTTGCGTGCACTTGAGTGTAAGAACATCGGGCTTCTCCTTGAGAGCGAGAAAGACCTCGATCTCTTGCGCGGCGTCTATGGCGAGAACCCAAAGGCCGTATGCGCCTCTTAATTTGTACACAGGCACTTGATAGCGAAGATCCGGTTTTGGGATTTTTCCATCGATGGGTGCTTGAATTTGCAAAGCACTGCGAATCGATCGAGATTATTTGTTTGCGCAAAGGGAAGTACGATCTTCCCGCGCACGTGCATGTGCATTCTCTCGGTAAAGAAAGGGGAACTCATCGAGTCGTCCGCTTCTTTCGCTTTTATTATTTCGCCCTTCGTTTTTTGTTTCGCTGCGATGCAGTTTTCATCCACATGAATCCTGAGTACGCGATCCTCGGGTGGCCACTTTGGAAACTGGCTCAGAGGCGTCGCTTGCTCTGGTATGCGCATAAGAGCACTGATCTCAAGGTTCGTCTCGGGAGCCATCTCGTCGACGCTATCTGCACTGCGTCTCCCGAAAGTTTCCGCCTCAAGCGCCCAAACGTGACTGTGACCGGACATGGCATCGACACCACTCTTTTTGCCTTAGAACGCCCTCCAACACCTGATTTTCTGCGGCTTATTGCGTTCGGTCGTATCGCGCCTTCCAAGGGCTTAATGACCATTTTTGAGGCATTACCGGAGCTTCCGAGAAGCGGGGTGCCATACCAGCTGCTTGTGGTGGGGGCGTCCGTAACTCGAGATGATCAGCGCTATGAAGCAGAGCTACACTCCTTCGTCGAGCGGTTTCATCTCCAAGACAAGGTTCTTTTTGCAGGTTCCAAGACACCCGCTGAGATCCCGAAATTGCTGGCGAATTCCGACATCATGCTCCATGCAAGTACGACGGGGAGTCTTGATAAGGCAGTCTTGGAGGCAATGGCCGCGGGGTGCATTGTTATTTCTTCAAACGACGCGGCAAAACCAATCCTCGCAAAAATCCATTCTGATCTTGTGGTTTCAGAGCCAAAGCCAGAGCTTTTCATTCGCGCGCTTGTGCGCGTCTACAACCTTAGGCGCGAGACGCTCGAGGCGCTCGGAAAGCAAAGCCGTGCTATCGTAGAGCGCGATCACGCACTCCCAAATCTTATAGAACGCCTTGTATGCATACTCAAAAACAAGTAGACAAAGATGCGTATCATTTTGACCTCTATGGCGATGAGGAGCGTTTTGTGAGCTATCACGCGCAGCTCACTGAAATCATGCGCGTGAAGCCGCGCTCAGTGCTCGAAATTGGTGTGGGAGATCGTGTGGTGGGGAGTTATCTCAAAAACAATACCGGCATTGCATACATAGGAGTCGACATTGCGGATGATGTTGGGGCGGATGTGATCGCGCCTGTAACAAAGCTTCCGTTTCCCGGTGCTTCTTTTGATGTGTCATGCGCATTTGAGGTTCTGGAACACCTTCCGTTTGATCAATTCCAACCAGCACTGAGTGAGCTTGCGCGTGTTGCGCGCTCGCATGTACTCATAAGTCTTCCGCATTTTGGTCCCATGCTCTCACTTTCATGCAAGATCCCATTTCTTCCGCGCGTGCGTCTTGCCTATAAAATCCCATATCCCAAAGCACACGCCTTCAATGGCCAGCACTACTGGGAAATAGGGAAGCGCGATTACCCCATCTCTCGCATCCGCGGAGAACTTTCGAAGCACGGCAAAATCGTCAGTGATTTTATCCCGTTTGAGAGTCCCTACCACCATTTTTTTACTCTGGAGCTTCATGCGAAGTAGCGGTATCATACGCGCATGAAGATGCTCATCACAGGGGGAAGCGGCTTTATCGGTACAAACGCTGCAGTGTATTTTGCAGCAAAGGGATGGGATATTACGTGTCTTGATAATTTCTCTCGCCCAGGTTCTCGGGTTAACGAAGCGTTTCTAAAACAAGCCGTACCGAACATCATCGTTCTTGAGATGGATGTAGCTAAAGATGTTCCCGCAGTTTCCGAGCACATTGCACAAGGTGACTACGATGTCATTCTCCATGCCGCAGCGCAGGTTGCCGTGACGACATCGGTGACCGACCCTCTTCTTGACTTCAATACTAACGCGCTGGGCACGCTGGCAGTACTGGATGGCGCGCGTCGCGCAACGAAGAAGCCGATCGTTCTCTACACTTCAACTAATAAAGTGTACGGAGGGTTGGAGCATGTTGTCGTGAAAGAAGAGGGAACACGCTATGTATTTCCCGATATGCCCCACGGTGTTCCCGAAGAGATGCTTCTCGACTTCCACTCACCCTACGGTTGTTCTAAGGGCACGGCAGATCAATATGTGCGCGATTGGAGTCGTATCTATGATGTGCCGACTGTCGTATTCCGCCAATCGTGTATTTATGGCGGACACCAATTTGGCATTGTGGATCAAGGATGGGTGGCGTTTCTCACGATGCGTGCGCTTTTTGGAAAACCGATCACGATCTATGGCGACGGCAAACAAGTGCGCGACATTCTGCACGTGAACGATCTGGTGCGAGCTTTTGACGCCGCAATCGCACGCATTGATGCGACACGGGGTCAGATCTACAACATTGGTGGCGGCGCCGGCTACACATCGTCCATTCTTGAATTTGTCTCGTTTCTTGAGAAAAAAATTGGTACGGTCGCAGTGTCTCATAGTGATTGGCGCCCCGGTGACCAAAAGCTCTATATCTCTGACGTACGCAAAGCCGAGCATGATTTTGGCTGGAAACCGGCAATTGCTCTTGAAGAGGGTTTTGACGACATGTTTGCGTGGATCAAAGAGAATCGCGCTGTGCTTGAGCCCTTGGTGGTATGAGAATTGGGTTTGTCGCAGAGCCATACGAGGAGCGTAATGCCTCGGGGATGGGGTATGTGATTCTCGAACTTATGCGTAACCTTCCGAAAGAAGGGCCTGCGCACGAATTTCTTTTCTACTCATCAAAACCAATTGATCGGGCACTCGTTCCCGGTGCCTATGAGAACATAATCGTCCCCCATAACTTTCTAAAGAAACTCTGGTTCTTTTTTACGCTCAAAAACTGTCCCGATGCACTTATTTTCATGGTGCCGATGGTGCCTTTGATTGTGCGCGGTGTACATGCGATCCCCATGTGCCAAGAGCTCGCGAGCCAGAAGATCCCACCACAAGGATTGAGTGCAAAAGCGTTTGCGTTCTTACGCGATCAGATACTCATGCGTCTTTCGTTTGCGCGTGCGAGTCATATCATCGCCGCTTCTGAGGCTACAAAAAAAGACCTCATGCATTTTTATGGTATAGGAGAGGATCGTATTGCGGTGAGTTATGACGGATTTCAGAGTCTTGAAGTATATAAAGACGAGGCAGTTCCCGTGAACGAGAATTTGAAACCCTATTTTTTCTTTATAGGAAAAGTGAAATACCGCAAAAATGTGCACGGCATTGTCTCCGCATTTATTCGCTTTAAAAAACGGATGTCTTCCAATTGTCAGCTCGTTATTGCAGGCGACTATGGCGGATCCTATTACGAAAAAATCCAGGAGGACATTAAGGAGGCTGGACTAGAACAGAACGTTCATTTTGTGGGGTATACGGTGAAGGGGGCGCTCTATGCCTACTATAAAAACGCACTCGCATGTGTCTTTCCATCAATTAATGAAGGATTCGGCATGCCAATCGTGGAAGCCATGAGCCTTGGTACGCCAGTTATTACTTCGAATATTTCCTCGATGGCAGAAGTTGCGGACGATGCAGCTCTCCTCGTTGATCCACATAATGTTGATGCGATATCCGAAGCAATGGAGCGCATCTACAATGGCGAAGCTCTCCGCACAGAACTCATCACTAAAGGAAAAGACCGCGCGACAATCTTTTCCTGGCCCAAAGCCGCACGAGAATATATTCGCGTGGTGGAGGCTCTATGAGCACCCCCTTACGCCTCTACGTTGATCCTGCGTGGAGAAGGAGGGGGCTTCATGCGCCGTTCCTCTACCCATTTTGGGGGAATCCCAACGAAGCCACGTCTCTTTTTGCCAAAGAAATGTTTGATGCGTTTTCATTCGACAGGCGGCACTATACGATCGTTCATGATATTACAAATGCCGACATGGTCTTCGCGCCATACCGGCACGTGTGGCTTATGCAGAACGACCCGGCGCTTCTCGCTGAATGTATCGAGCGTGCTCGCGCGCACAAGCTCCCACTTTTTATTGATGGTATGGGCGATGTTGAATTCCCGGTTTCCTACGAAGACGCATATGTATTGAGAATCGGCGGCTACCGCTTTCTGCCAGAGCGCAACCGTATTCAGGTACCGCCTGCTTCTGACGATTTGCTCGAACGCTGCCGGAGTGGGGTATTCTCTCCCCGCGAGAAACAAGAAGGAATACCAAGCGTTGGTTTTGCCGCCTGGGTACACTATCCACTCCTCCCAGCGCTTCGTACCATGATGCGTGAGGCACCAGTGCGCCTGCACGGTTTATTCGATGATCGATACAAAGCATGCACGAAGGGTGTGTTTTGGCGGAAACGTGCCGTTGATGTACTGCGCTCATCGCCGCGGGTCTCCCTCAATCTTAAAGCGCGCAACTCTTTTTCTGGCACTGCTAAGACTGCCGAAAAAGACATGCGGGCACTGCGTGAGGAATTGGTGGATACGATTCTTAATTCCGACTATGCACTCGATGTGCGAGGGGATGCAAACGATGCAACACGGCTCTATGAGATTCTCTCGCTTGGGCGCATTCCCATCATTCTTGATACAGAACGCAATTTTCCTTTTAGCGACCATGTCGACATGCGCGATTTCTCACTCGTCGTTGATTTTAGAGATCTACAAAAACTTCCCGAACGCATCGCGGATTTTCATGCGTCCCTCTCACCACAGCAATACAAAGACATGCAGTACAAAGCACGCGAAGTGTTCGTGCGATACTTTCGTATCGATGCACAAGTGCCAAATATCGTGAATGACATTCGTATACGTCTCGCCAAAGGCGCACGCTCAGATTACTTTCGCCACACCCAGAGCGTGTAGCCGATATAATTCGAGAGGAAACCAAGACCAATACCGCAGAGGTACGCGGCGCGGAGCATCATTGTAGATCCGGGGAAATATATTTCAGCGAGGCGTACAAAGAGCCACTGCAAGAAGAGGGAGCCAAGAACCACGGTATGGAATCGAAGCAGACGTGTGTGCACTGGCACTGTCCGATCCGGAAAGTTGAAGTGGTTGTTCAAAACGAATCCAAGCAAGACGGCTATTTCGCCGCCAAGGAGTGGGCTGTTGAAGGGCGAAGGAGTTCCAATTGGATACCAACGATTTCAAAAATGCTTGTTTGTACGACAAATCCAATACCGCCAACACAGGCGACTCGTGCCATGTGAATAATGCGTTCGCGAGAGCTCAGTAAATCACGCATGCTGTATAGTACCGTAATTCTGGTGTTTTGAGATGGGCGAGAGTACGATACAGCGATATGGCTCAGAGGCTGATCTATCTCACTCACTGGCGGATTCCGTCGGAAAAAACGATGTCACCTCTTATTCTCAAAACATGTGAGGAATTTGTCCGTCTCGGGTACGATGTTGAACTGTGGGTTCCACAGCGTCGTAATGCGTTTGACGGAGATCCTTTCGAGAAACACAGAATCCAATTGAATTTCCCGATTCGAAAAATCTGGGCACTCGATCTTATGGCTCAGCTCGGATCAATCGGATTCTTCATGATGGTCTTTTCATTTAATCTTGCGGTGTGGTGGAGGTTGCGGGGGCTCAACGAGAATGTACTGCTATACGGTCACGATCTGCGCGATTTTGTGCTCCCCAGTATTCTTGGGTTGCCGATCTGTGTCGAGATTCATGATTTTTATGAAAGTCGATGGCATGTACTCAATCGTTTTGTGCTTCATCGTGTGGCAGGATTAATTGTCACTAATTCTATAAAAAAGAAACGCCTCGCGGAGTATTATGGCTTTCCGGAAAAACGAATGATCGTACAGCCGAATGCAGTGGACGTTCCTATGTTTGATATACCTCAAACACAACCGGAAGCGAGAGAGATCTTGCATTTGCCTCTAGAACAGCGGATCGTGCTTTATACGGGGCATCTGTTTTCCTGGAAAGGAGTACACACCCTTGCAGAAGTTACGCCTTTCCTTCCCGAAGACACATGCGTCTATTTCGTTGGAGGGACCGAGTCGGATCGCGCAAGTATCGAGCAGTTTGTTGCTGAGCGGTCACTTCCTCGTATTGTGTTTTTGCCACACCAAGAGCATGCGCGCATCCCCCTGTTTTTGAGAGCGGCAGATGTGATTGTGCTTCCCAATACAGCGAAAGAGCGAGCATCGAAATACGAAACGTCACCAGTAAAATTATTTGAGTACCTTGCATCAGGAACTCCTATCGTGACATCCGACTTACCATCAATACGCGAAATTGTTACTGAAAAAGAAGTGATATTTGCGGAGCCGGATAACCCAGAGTCTTTTGCACGAGCCATACAAACTATTCTTGAGAGCAGTGCCCATGGTGCGCGGAAAGAGTCTGCGCAAACACTCGCTCGAACACATACGTGGGAGGCGCGAGCGGAAGCAATCAAGAGACTGCTAGAGAGCGTTGCTTAGAGCGCACGCTCACGGTGCTTCTCAATAAAGCCATCAATATCAGCGTCGGTGACGAGGGTAAAGGGAACGGTATGCTTACCGAATGTGTCACGATCTCTGTTGCCACCTACGAGATTGAGAAACACCGTGTCCTCAGTAAAAATCATAGCGTGCGCCACCATGGGTGGCATCACAGAAAGATCTCCTGCGCGCACCACCTGTGACTGAAGGACTGCGTCTGGGCGAAGCAGATCTTTGAATACACTGATGTATGAACCAGAAATCACGAGGCATTGTTGTAGTTGTTCTGGATGGTAGTGATTGGCGCGAATGGTGCGGGGTGCAGAAGTGATAATGTTCGCCATGTTGATGGGCGCGACCAAATCATAATTATCAATGCGTCCCCGAACATCGACAAAGGGATTGGATGTTTTCTGTATATATTCTGCGCGCTCGTGTAATGGATCCATAGCGTTATAGTACGATGTGACTGCCATCTGCGCCAGAGTTGCTTCACATGTAGTAATGCAGGATACTGTCTCGATGAGCTCTCTATTCGTAGAATCTACGACATGTCGCTTATGCGGCGCTCGAGCCTTTGAAGAGGTTATTTCTTTTGGCGAGACTCCTTTCGCAAACAATTTCCTGCTCCCTGAGGAGGTGGGCACAGAAGAACCTTTTGCTCCTCTTGAGGTTGTGCGCTGCGTTTCGTGTTTTTCGGTGCAGTTGCGACATACGGTTGATCCACGGGCGTTGTTTGAAAACTATTTGTACGTATCAGGTACGTCCCCGTCATTTCGGAAACATTTTGAGGATTATGCGAAACAGGTTCTGCAGAAGCTTGAGCTCAATTCCAAAGATCTGGTGATAGATGTCGGCTCAAATGATGGGGTGCTCCTCAAGGCATTCAAGGATCACGGTGTGGATGTATTGGGTATTGAACCCGCAAAGAACATTGCAGCCGATGCAAATGCCGCGGGACTTGAAACCGTGAATGCATTTTTAACGCCCGCGCTCGCGTCGTCTCTTGCACAGAAGCGTCATGCCCGTGTTGTGACGGCAAATAATGTATTTGCGCACACTGACGACCTCCGTGGTTTTGCAGAATCAGTGCGCACACTGCTCTCCGATGACGGAGTATTTGTTTTTGAAGTGCAATATCTGAAGGATCTTATTGAGAAAAATTTGTTCGACATTGTGTATCATGAGCACATCTTTTACCATCACCTCGCTCCGCTTCAGCACTTTTTTGCTGGCCTCGACATGGAAATCTTTGATGTGGAGCGTATAGCGGTGCACGGCGGTTCAGTCAGAGTGTGGGTACAGAAAAAAGGGGGTGCATGTCAGGTGTCTGAAACACTCGCCACACTTCTGCAGGGTGAAGCCCACCTCAATACGTCCCCAATCTACGAGCAGTTTCGCGCGTCCATTCTAGCAAATAAGGCGGCTCTGTCTGAAGTGATGAATCGTATAAAAATGAATGGTGGCCGAATCGCGGGATACGGCGCGCCCGCTAAAGCGACAACGTTCTCATACGCATTTGGGCTCACACATGCAGACATTGATTTTATCGTCGACGATTCTCCGCTTAAGCAGGGTAGGGTGATGCCCGGGACGCATATTCCCATTGTCGCGCGAGACGAGCTTTATGCTCGCAAGCCTGATTATTGTTTGCTATTGGCGTGGAATTTTGCGCTTCCCATAATGGAAGCAACGAAGCGCTTTGCGGAAGGGGGTGGAAAGTATATACTCCCCGTGCCCCGCCCGGAAATACTATAAGGCAGGCCATCGTGTATGAAAAAGAAAAAGACACCACACTCGGCAAGTAAGAAAAAAACTAAAAAGCCTGTGCGAAAAGCGGCGATGCGTGCCGGTTCGCGCTTCGATGACACAGCAGAAATAATCCGAAAACTTGGCAAAGACGTTCATCGCTTCTCCGGGAAAACAGTACTGCTTTCAGGAGGCGCTGGATTTCTTGGTCGCCATATCACTGCGCTCGTGAAGCGTTTGAACGCAGAGGTGCTCTCAGAGCCTTGCACACTCATCTCAGTTGATAACTTTATTACCGGAGATGCAAAGGCGCATCGCGCAGGCGCTGCGGGAGATCCTCATATTCTCCATGTGTGGGCAGACGTTACCCACCCGCTTCCACTTCGACAAGACATTGATTTCATCATTCATGCCGCCGGCGTCGCCTCGCCTGTCTACTACATGAAGCATCCAATCGAAACAATCGAGAGTGCGGTACATGGAACACGCAACCTACTCGAACTTGCTCGGAAGAATCCAAAGCTTGAAAGCTTCCTCTTCTTTTCATCAAGCGAGATTTACGGCGATCCGGATCCCAAAGCGGTGCCTACGCCGGAGACCTACCATGGGTATGTTTCCAGCGTTGGTCCTCGCGCCTGCTACGACGAATCAAAGCGTCTCGGTGAGACCTTGGTAACTATTTACCATGATCGTCACCAGGTTCCCGCAAAGATCGTACGACCTTTCAACGTATTTGGTCCCGGTATGGGGCATAACGATCGTCGCGTGATCCCCATGTTTACCTACCAGGCACTAAACAAACGAGAGATTCCTGTGCATGGCGATGGACACCAGACGCGTACGTTTTGCTACATTTCAGATGCGATTACGGGCTTCCTACAGGTGCTCCTTCGCGGCACATCAGGGCATGCTTACAACATTGGTAATGCTGAAAACGAAATTGCAATGCGCGAATTAGCGGAACTCTTTCGCAAAGTCGTGCCAGGCGCGCGCCACTCGTTGATCGATTATCCAGATACCTACCCCGCAGGCGAGCCACAGCGTCGGTGCCCCGATCTTGCAAAGGCGGAAAAAGACCTTGGATATAGCGCGACTGTAGATCTGCATGAGGGTCTCAAGCGGTTTGTGGAGTGGGCAAAAGCAGAAGAGAGCTATCGTGATGCGGTACGATAGGGGCATGAGTCTCAGAATTGGCCTCGTTGGACACGGGCATTGGGGAACCATTATCGAGAAAACACTGCGTACACTTCCGAACATGGAGGTCGTCCTCATTGAAAAAGGGGAAAGTGATTTCACGGTCGACGGAGTCATGATTGCAACGCCGAGCGCAACTCATGCGCACGTCGCACTCCCGTATATTAGGAAGGGCATCCCAACCTTCATAGAAAAGCCGCTTGCAACGTCTTTCGTTGATGCACATGCAATTCAAAAAGCGGCTGAAGAACATACTACATTCGTGCAAGTGGGGCATATTCATACGCACAATCCCGCACTTCTCGCCATGCGCGATCATATGCCAAGTCTCGGCTCAATTCGTCTCGCGTCATTTGAGCATCTTTATGCTCTTCCACGCACCGATTCGTCCGTGTTGTGGGACTGCCTCCCCCACACGCTTTCTATTGCATACACGCTTTTTGGGGGCGAGCCTTCAGATATGCGTGCCTGGAGTCTAGCAAAAACGCCCACAGGCCTTACTGAGGCAGCGGTAACACGTTTTCAGTGGGGCACCACAACAATGTTCTCTTATATGAGCTGGCTTTCTCCCGTAAAGCGTACTACTCTCGTATTCTACGGAGAACATGGAACACTGATGTTCGACGATGTGGCAAAAGAGAGAAAACTCACGCTCATCTGTAATGATGTTGTTTCGTACCCTGCATACGACGTTGCCTTGCCGCTTACAAAAGAAATCACCCATTTTCTTGAGGCGATTCGTTCAAAAAGAAAGGAAGACGAATCTCTCGCTCTGGGAGTCACAATCGTGGGCCTTATTAATGAGCTCGAGCAGCGTCAATCCAATGCGGCAGCACACATAAACATCTAACCTCACTTGGTCTCGTGATATTCTTCTTCAGTGTTGATTGCCCATAGGCGTGTTTTGTCCGTTGCCTCCGTCGCAATGATAGCTACTGCCTCTATGGCGGCGAGCATAGAGTGATCTTGATTGTTATACCGATGCATGCCGTTTCTACCGATAGGGAAGAGATTTTCGATGGTATCAAGATAGGCGCGAATCTGAGGAAATTCGGTGTAGGCACCAAAATAGCCTGGGTATGCTTTTGGTTGTCGTATCACGGTGCCGTCAATAATCGGAATGCCTTGACGAAGACCGATTTTCTCAAGCTCGTCTGTACCAAGCGTGATAAGAGCCTGATCATCCATGTTCCATAGATGATCACCCTCGTTTACAAAGTATTCAAGACCAATCCATCCATGAGCAGGATTAGCCACAAGTTTTGGATGCCAGTTATGAAAGAGTTGTACACGACCAACGTGCACATTTTTTTCATGCACATACATCCACGTATCAGTCATAGGCGAACCATCAGGATCCTTGAGTTTTTCCTGCATTAAGAGGCCAACGGTAAGAAAATCCCGATAGTGCAACTCGGACGATACTGCAGACACATGCAAAGGTGCCGCAGGTTCGATAATGCGCACAAGGTTTTGCACATCCGTTGTAGAAAAGACGTAATCAATCGCTTCGATCTTACGTTCTCCGTCATGTTCAAGTGTGACAGTCGTCGCACGGTTGTGGTCTATGTGGATAGAGATAGCCCGTGTGCCCATGCGTATATCGCCCCCTTTTTCGCGTACATGATCCGCAACCGTCTCCCACATTTGTCCTGGCCCATAGGTGGGGTAGAGATATTGCTCGATGAGCGAGGTTTCGACTCCCTTACCCGAAAGCGCCCCGGCGCGCACAATCTTTTTTACTGCGTGACTAATCGCCTTGGTGATTGAAAGACCTTTGACTCGTTGCGCACCCCATTCAGCAGACATGGTGTCGCACGTCGTTCCCCAGACTTTCTCTGTATAGGATTTAAAAAATGTTTCGTAGAGTTCTCGTCCAAATCGATTAAGAAAGAAATCTTCAAGAGTTTTTTCGGGACGAATGGGGAACACAACTGCGCGCATATAGGTGATTCCAATCCGCACCACTTTGACCAATCCTAATTTTCGCAGGGTGTCGAGAGAAAGTTCGACTGGATACGCGAAGAATTTACCTCCGTAAATAATGCGTGTTTTACGGGGGCGGACATGCATCACGTTGTCACCGTCTGCTTCCGTGGCCCGTTTCAGACCTTGGGTCAGCGCACGTGTGGTGCGTTGGTAGGTGATATCCATACTCCCTTCTTGAACAATGCGCACTGGCAATATCTCTGACCACCACTGCATAACACGATCCGATTTTGAAAAGAATCGGTGTCCACCAATATCAATGCGGTTGCCTTTGTAATTTACGGTGCGTGAAATTCCCCCCACGTATTCTGGGTCTGCCTCAACGACGATCGGGTGAATATCCGTCTTTCGCAACAATTCGAGTGCCGCCGTAAGTCCTGCGGGGCCAGCACCTATAATGAGTGCGGTCTTCTGTGCCATATAGTTGCGCCATCATAACAGAGACAGCGAACGAAAGAAGAGGCTGTGCGCATGTGCGCACAGCCTTAGAGTAATCCAGTATTTCTAGGTCATATTTTTCCTTTCGCACGTTTTGACTCGATACGTCCGAGCCACCAGCCTCTGAGGCCGATAGAGTCGATCATCGGAAATGCGATGGCTAAGATAAGATCGGTCACGAGCTCTTTCGGGCGTGGTATACCGACGACTATTTGTCTTTGCACTCGCGCGTCGTGGTGGGTAAGCCACCACACTCGCGGCCAATGCGGAAGAGACGCGATCACGGTGAGTGAGTCATCCCAATTCAGCCTTCCGAGTGCTGACTCCAGTTGCCCGATTGTTTCCATGCCTTCGCGGATGAGAACAATATTCGCGACGCCCGACTCCTCAAGCGCTTTCTTGTAGCACTCCGCTTCGTCGAAATGAGACTCAATGAAGCCGCTTACTACGAGAACTATCGTATTGCTGCCCTGAGCCAAAAGTGTCGCTCGGTAACAAGAAACGTACCAATCTTGCCACCTTCTGGGGCCCACTCGTCCAGCTGGGTTTGGGCTCTTCAGGAGAGGAAGAATATACTTCGGCACCGCTGCCTCCTTTCGCTAAACGTACCTTTCCAGGATCATTGTGATACAAATTATTGATTTTGTCAATGAAACAACATCCACTTACGAGCAGAAAAGTTCCAGGCAAATACGAGTACTATGCTTGCGAATTTGGAAATAAGGTAAAAGACGCCAAGCCATCCCGTTAATATCCAGAGCACCAATGCATTCAAGGCAAGACCAACGAGGCCAATACCTGCGAATATCCCAAATTCAGCGAGCGGACTTTGCATGCTTCGCGTTGTAAATACCCAACGGGTGCTGAGGAGATATATGACCACAAGACCCAAGGTGAAGGCAAGCGCCCCGGAGAGGAGATACGATATACCTGCGACACTAGTAAGGAGGAAGAGTGCACTCACATCAGCTGCGAGAGCAAGTACGGAGGCAAGGAGGTAGCGGACAAATTCATGGGTGTGTTCTGAGCCTATAAGGGAAACTGCGGGACTAGTTTCGCCCTCGGGTGCTGTCGCAATGTCGTTTGTCATAGAATTAAGTATAGTATGTGGGTATGCAAAATCCCACTCCCCTCGAGCTCTCGATTGTTGTCCCGGCATACAACGAGGAACAACGACTGCCAAAAATGCTCGAGCGCACCATTCCCTATCTTCGTTCAGAAGGTATTTTGTTTGAGATGCTCATCATGGATGATGGAAGTAAGGATGCAACTGTCACGACCGTAGAGGCTCTTGCGAAAGGGCGGTATCCCGAGATTCGTGTCATGAGCGATGGTGTAAATCGAGGTCGTGGTGCTACCGTGAAGAAGGGTATATTTGAGGCGCGCGGCGCTCTCATCCTGGAGACGGACTCAGATGGTTCAGTTGCAGATGAAGCCATTCCTCGTTTTGTGAAGCAGTTGCGAGAGCATCCTGAACTGGAAGTGATTTTTGGGAGTCGTGAGTTGCCAGAATCACGCATCGTGCTCTGGCAACCATTACTTCGCGTGTTCTTAGGATACGGATTTTTGTTTCTGGCACGCGTGCAATTCTGGATGTGGTCTACGACCGATTTTACACTCGGATTCAAAATGTACCGCCGAGAAGCGGCGCACGACATCTTCATGCACCAATTTGATCATTTTTATGTCGCAGAGGCAGAAAAGGTATTCGTTACAAAAATACGCGGACATCATTTTATCGAGCTACCAGTTACCTGGACAGATGATCCGGATTCACGTGTGCATCCCGTTCGCGACACTTTTCGTTCGCTCAAAGGCATGTTTTTTATAGCTATCCGCTTCCTGCAAGGAAAGTATAATTAACGTATGGAGAAAAGCATGTATGCGGAGATGGCCGAGCTTGAAAAGAACCATTGGTGGTTTCAGGGGCGCCGTGCCGTCGTTTTTGATCTCATGCGTCACTACGCGCCAAAGGGGAAGTTGCTGGATATTGGGCTCGGCACAGGGTTCAATGCAAAGGCTTTTTGTGATCAGGGTTATGATGTGCATGGCCTCGAACCATCGCCGGACGCCATTCTCTTTGCGAAAGAAGCAGTTCCTCAGGTCGCTATTGTGCAGTCAGTATTTCCCTCATCAGAAATTCCTTCCGGTACTTACGATGTGGTAACGCTTCTCGACGTAGTAGAACACTTAGAAGACGATAGTGCAGCACTTAGGGATGTGCACCGTATCCTTAACAAGGGCGGCGTAGCCGTTATTACGGTGCCCGCGTTTCAGTTTTTATGGACCTCTCACGATGAGCGTGCACACCATTTCAGGCGTTATCGCAAGCGCGAGCTGCAAAAGCTTTTTCAGGAGGCGGGACTCACAGTGCGTGTGCTAAGTTATTACAACTTTTTCTTATTTCCGCTTATCGCACTGGTGCGACTTTTCGGGAAGCTGCGTTGGAAAGAAGCGGGAAACGATTTCAACAAATCACCCGGCTTTTTGAATCCCATCCTTGCGTCACTCTTTGGTAGCGAACGATTTCTCCTACGATTCACACCGCTTCCATATGGGGTCTCGCTTGTTGCGGTTGTGCAAAAGTCATGAATATCATACACGAAAAACGATTTCGCATTGTCGCTCTCGTTTCGGTTGCTGTGACGCTTGCGGCATGTGCGGCACTTATTATTTTTGCAGAAAAGCAGGGACTCAATCCGCTTCACCTCACGGGAGATAGTAAGGGATACGTGCTTCTTGCCGAAAATATGCGAGCTCACGGGGTATTTTCCGTAGCAACGAGCGCGCCATTTTATCCAGAAAGCTTCCGCGCCCCCGGCTATCCAGCGTTTCTCGCGCTTATATTCAGTATCGTCGGTGTTTCGTATGCTGCGCTTTTTGTACACGCGCTAATCGTAAGTAGTGCTCCTATGTTGCTCTATCTACTCGTGCGCCCCTTTCATGAACGAGCCGCATTTTGGGCTTCGATCCTGTTTGCTTGTGAGCCGGTGCGCTTATATCTTTCGGCATCTTTTCTGTCGGATGCGTTTTTTACGGTAGTGTTCTTAGCGTCATTGCTCTGCCTGATGCACACGTCACACTCGTATCGTGCGGTACTTGCGAGTGGGATCCTTCTCGGAATCGCTATACTCGTGCGTCCCATCGCCATATTCTTGCCATTGGTATACAGCGCCTATCTTCTTGCGATGGGAACATTTTCGAGAACAAGCATTATTGCCGCAAGCCTCTTGTGCACGTCCTCACTCCTAGTTATAGGTCCATGGATGTACCGCAACCATATTACATTCGACTCATGGAGTATCTCCTCTGTCGGCGCGGCGAATCTTATGCTGTACAATGCTCCGGAATTCTTAAAATGGCATAGTGATGAAAAATCAGAAGCTCTCCTCGATTCATTTCGAAACGAACAAGCGGCATTGCCGCGAGAAGAGGCACTTTCGCTCACGAGAAACAGCGTATTTACCGAGACATTTCGCGAAATCATCCGTGGGAAGGAGCTGTCCTATACGTTCTTTCACCTCGTGAAAACAATTCCTTTTTTTGTAACCGATGGACTACGCGACACTATTCGCCTGTTTGGCGTCGATGTTGGTGCAATCCCTAACATATCAACAGCACTCATGCGCCTTGATTTTCCACTTTTGGTCACGTATGTGATGGGTGGGGGATTGGCGGTCACTTTGTTTTTGGTAGGTACCGGGTTTTGGGGGGTGGTAACGCTTCTTTTTGGTTTCGAGACAATGCGGTCAATCATGCGGCGGGAATGGTCGTCACTACTCTTTCTCTCAGCGCTCGTCGTATATTTTGCACTTCTCACGGGACCTGTCTCGAACGCTCGGTACCGGGTACCAATAGAGGGATTTTTGTTGTTTGTTGCGGTAATGGCCGCAATATGGTGGTACGATCGTGTTCATGCAACTCTGGAATAATACTCAGGTCAAGCTCGCCGCCGCTTTCGTAGGTCTGGGTCTTGTGTGGGTTGCGCCGGGGTTCTTGGGTTATGCAATGCATATTACCGACCACGATGCTGCTTTATATTACTATCCACTTTTTGAATTCTATGCCCGAGCTCTCCAGTCGGGACAATCTTTTTTGTGGGTACCTGGAATATTCTCGGGCTTTCCGGCGTATGCAAGCCAGGTTGCGGGATTTCTTGACCCCCTCAATATACTCATCTTTAGTATTTTTGATGGGTTTACCGGAACACACATTCGTCTTTTTTTTGACATCGTTCTCACGTTTGTGTTCTCGTATCTTGCCGCCCGCTCTTTCGGACTTTCTCGTACCGCATCTGCACTTGTGGGTCCAAGTTTCCTGATAGCATTTCATACGCGTTTTCTTTCGAATCCGATAATTACTAATACATTGTTTCTCATCCCACTGCTTATCTACGTGGTAAATGGCGTGCTTGACCTCACTCTCAGGAGGCGCACGATTGTGGCACTTCTTGCGCTCAGTGTTGGGAGCACCTTACTTGCCGGGTATACACAAATTGTGCTGTATGCGCTCCTTGCCGCTTCTCTGTATGCAGGCATACGCATCTTTTTAGAGCGCGTTGAATCTGTTCGTTCGCTTGCATCAAAGAGTATTGCACCGCTCGTGGGCATTATATGTGGTGTTGTGGTGGGGTTACCATTCATACTACCGGCACTTTCACTCTTACCGCTGAGCGCTCGATCGGAGGTCGCATCGTATGCGGACGCTACGAGAAAAGTTATTGAGTTGGGAGATTTTACGCTCATAGCGGTTCCCGATCATTTTTATATTCCGTATATCACCGCGGGACGAAAGCCACTCTACGTGGGCACGCTATGGGGGCTACTTGCGGTTACGGCATGTGTGTATGTCGTTACCCGCTTTGTGCGTAAGCGGAAAATACCTTTCGATGAATCCCGTCTCGGGGCGGTGGCGTGTACGGCAATTCTTTTTTTACTTTTCTCGGTCGCACATTCACCCCTGTATTATCTTTTGAGTAAACTACCTCTTTTCGAGCTCTTCAGGTTCCCGTACCGGTTTATGTATGTGGGCGTCTTCTTTTTTGCGCTCCTTGGTGCATTTGGATTTGACCGTATCGCGATGTTTTTGAAAGACAGAATAGTGCGCATATGCCTCTACGTACTGCTCGGGGCTTACACACTCCTTCTAGGGCTTATTGTAGGGAGTAATTTCTTGTCAGAGAGAAGTATTCGCTTTATGGCAGAGACGGGGCATGCGCTTGCAAGCACCCTGGGCGTGTACCACTTTCTTGATATGTCCAAGGGAGATGCTCACTATGCCGAGGCGCTTGAGAGGGCTCTTTTTGCATATCATGAACTGTTGAGCTTCGTTGATATAGGTATTCTTCTTCCCACGGCGATTCTCGGATTTTCAATTGTTGCGATGCTTGCGCTTATGCGCAACAAAGTAACAGTATCAGAATTTAAGTACGCCGCACTCGTTATTTCGTGTGCAACAGTTCTCATGATTCCCATACTTCGCTACGAACATTTTTATCTTCCGACGCAGGCGGGAGCCGCACCCCATCTTGCGCTTGATTACGCGAGCTTGGAGGATATGCAGCAGTATCGTTTTTATTCGTTTCTTGCGAATGCATCTCTGGGCAATGCTATTCCTCCGCAGTACAAGCTTTCGCGACCTGAAATGGATGCGGTGAAGGAGGTGACGGTGCGTGCAGGTGTTCCCAATTATCACCTGCACCACCCAATGGGCAGTGTCGACGGGTACGATCAGTTTCAGACTGTTGATATGTTGACTGCTGTCGAAGCGGCAGGGGGCGAACTGTACGCGGGATATGGTTCGGGTACATACGCGGAACGTACGGATCGATTACTTCAGAACGTGGAGGTTCTTGCAATGATGGGGGGTAAATATGTTATTTCTGGAGTTGAACTATCTCATCCTCGCCTCGTGTTCCGAGCCTCAGAGCGAGTCACGAAATACGAAATCGTGCTACGTCTTTACGAAGTGCAGAACCCCTATCCGCGCGTGTTTATGCCGAGCGTGGTGTATGGGGAGTTCCACGAAAGCTTTGCGTCACTCTACGCATCTTCCAGTCGTCGTAATTTTGAGGGTGAAGCATACCTTGATTGCGAACCATGTGCCCCGCATCAGGGGGGTATAATTCGAAACTACACGAGCAAGAATGGGTTACATACTATGGAAGTGGAGACCAAAGGAGGGTATGTGATGCTCTCCGAGGCGTATACTCCGGGTTGGCGTGCATGGATTAATGACACAGAGACTTCGCTTGTACGAGCTAATGGGCTGTATATGGCAATACATGTGCCCGCAGGGAAGCACCAGGTGCGCTTTGAATACCAAGGGCTGCATAACGAATTGCGCGTGTTAAAACTCCTTGGTCTCGTGCGCGACTAATAAAACACAACATACGTGCTATTCTTCATCAATATGTTTCGTCAAAGTATAAAAAAAATCGCGAAAATCGCAGGGTATGACGTAGTGCCGTCGCACGGTATACACATAGATGTGCGCCAAATGCGATCCTTGCGGTATATCTCGCGGGTGTACGAGAGGCTCGGGAATACGAGAGGGGCGATTGTTGAATGTGGTGTGGGGAGAGGAAGAACGTTTCTCTATTTTTCGTATCTTGCCTCTCTTAGTCCAGAGCGTCACGTGTGGGGGTTTGATTCATTTGCAGGTTTTCCAGATCCTACTACTCATGACACGAGTCCTCGCGCACCCCGTAAGGGTGAATGGTCGGGCACAAGCCCTGATGATATCAAGCACATTGTGCGGCGTTCGGGTATTAACAACGCATTTATCGAAGCGAATATCCATTTGGTACCTGGTTTTTTCCCCGATACGTTTATGCACTTTAATGATGATATTGCGCTCCTCCACGTTGACGTCGACCTTTACCAATCATACAAAGATGTGCTACGTGTCCTTGAGCCGCGTGTGGTAAAAGGCGGATATATTTTATTTGATGAATACAAGACACCTGCGTGGCCAGGAGCTACCAAGGCAATTGAAGAGCACTTTGGCGAACAAGTGGCTTTTTTTGAGCACGATGCCGAGGCCAACAAATATTTCTATCAAAAACGGTAGCTCACTTTAAAAAAAGTGCGTACCGCGCCTCTTCCGAGAGCGGGCTCTTTTGTACCTCCTCAGTCATGACATATCGTGGAGATTCCGTCCACCAACTAGAAGGGTAGAAAGCGGTAAACATAATACGATGCTTACTGATTGCATGCCCTCCTCGGTGGAGACCGGCAGTATCGCAGAAAATAACAGTTCCCGCTGTGCCCGTCGCTTTGATAATGTCCTCCGCTTGTACCGCTTTTTCGACTGCTCCTGATGGGGGGTAAACGCCCAAGGGTAGTTTTTGTGGGAAGAGTGTACCGTACTTCGCGCCCTTGAATTGAGATCCTTTTACGTAGGTAAAGGGTCCGGCTTCAGAGTCAACATCGTTCAAATAAATAAAGAATTTCACCATGCGTTTCTCTTCGTTATCACGATGCCATCGCTGCGAGAACTGCGGCGCTTTTTCTCCTATGGGGACAGTTTTTGCGAGCGAGTAGTAATTAAGACGGCGCCACATACGGTCGTATGAATTCACAATATCGAGGACGATTGGAGAAAGGGAGTATGTGAGAAAGGGGTTTGTTGTATCAAGGTGAGGTGAAAGTTCCCAGTAGGGCAACAAAAATTCTTTCTTGGTGTTTGCAGCGCCGCGTTCTTCCAAAGTTGTGGTGTAGTGTTGTAGCGTTTCGAGTGCCTGTTGCCCCGGGAATAGTTGCTCAAGGGAGGTGAAGGCAATACCGTCGCGCTCAAGGTTTTGCAAGATAGTCGTTTGTATAGTGTTGAGAGATGGTGTGTGTTGTGCAAATTGTGTACGCGCCCCACGATTAAGCACGCCGTACCATATCGGCCATGAATTCCTAACTGAAAAATACGCTCGCAAGAGTAATTGGTAGGGGCTGAAGGATGAGACTGTTGATTCGTGCATAGATTTCACATTATATCATCGACTATTTCTTCATGGTACCATCGCCCGTAATGGTGCAAAATCCAAGTCAACACCTAGAACAGCCACCTGCACATATGCGTTCGCTTATAGAGCGTGGGGGGCTCTCTTTTTTTGTTTCAAATGGATTCACGAAGTGCGTTGCATTAACCAATAGCATCATAGTTCTTGCGGGATTGACTCCGTACGCGTATGGCGTTACTGAACTCGCGCTTTCAGTTGTGGGGGCGCTTAGTATTTTCCAACTTGCAGGTTTGGAAAAGACAGTAACTGCAGATATGGGTGTTGAGTATGGGCGCGGGCGCGCGGGCGCGGCGCGGCGCCTGTTTGTCGATTTCTTTCTTCTCCTCTCACTCTGTTCGCTCGCGGGTTGGGCACTGCTCTTCTTCGGATCCAATCTCATGAAGATCTTCTTTACTGAAGAGATTGGTTCATATTTTGTTATATTGTCATTTTTATTTCTCTCCGCACCTTGTGCGATTGTGATGCGAATCTTATATAACGTCTATCTCGATCTTTCCATGATCGCAGTATTTACATTTTTACAGGAGGCGTTCAAGCTTGTGTTCCTTGTGAGCGCCCTGTTTTTGGATAGCATGAGTATTGCGGCGGTGTTGTGGTCGTATGTGTTTGCCCAGGTAGCGTCGATTGTAGCGCTTTCTCCCCGTACGGTGCGATGGGTGCGTATGCTTCGTTCACATCCCGTTGAAGGAAGACTCGCTTTACATCGTTTTTTCTTTGGTCACAATATGTGGACGCTCGTCTCTAACTATCTTGATTCGGTTACTCGAAGTTTCCGGCTTTGGCTCATAAAAATCTTTGTTGGAACAGAGGCTGTTGCGTTATTTGCGGTGGCACAGGGGGTCGTGGGGCAACTCTCATCGTTTTTGACTATCAATTCTGTCGTTGCCCCCATTCTTCCTCGTTATGTGCGGAACGAGACTCTGTTTTTCAAGATTATTGATAAAACAATGAAGTATCAGTTCATACTCGCCGTGCTACTGATACTTCTGGGTTTTGTAGGGGTACCAATGCTTATTAATACGTTCTTCCCTCACTATGGTGCCATGTTGCCTGTGTTTGCGCTTATTGTTTTCTCTCTTATACCATCAAGTATAAATACGGTATTCCAAACAATGTTTTATATACGCAAAGCCCAGCGGAATCTGTTCTTTTCACAGCTCGTTCGGTTTGTCCTCGTAGGGGTATTAGGTGGTGCGCTCATGCCACTGTTCGGAATTTATGGAGTTGTCTGTGAGTACATAGCCACTGCCGTCCTTTTTACGCTCGAACGATACCGTGCTTTGCGAAAACTGTATCCGACGTTCACCATTAGTATTCGCGATATAGTGAGTTATGACGAATATGACAAAATGCTCATCTCTCGTATCAAACAACGTCTCTGGGCACCGATGCGATAGGAGTATAGTGTTTTCACTATGAGAAAAACACTCTTCATTACTATATACGACGGTGCAATAGCGAAGAATGTGTTGCGCACGGATATTTTCACGATCTTGAAGAACCGTTTTAACCTTGTACTTTTCGTTTCAGAAGAGAAATGTGAATACTATAAGCGTTTGTATGCAAGTGATACGGTGTGTGTTGAGGTGATTCCAAAGGCGACCTCGCCGCGGTTTGAGCGCATGTTCAATGTGCTTGCGTTAAGTATGTTGCATACGCACACCGTGCGAGCAAAAATAAATTTCAGCTTTGCAAACAGTGGGGGGCGTCTGAAATACTGGCTTCGGGTGCTAGCCTGGTATGCAGGTCAATTCAGGCTTGTACATGTCATCATGCGGTGGATATACACATGCGCGCCCGATAGATCATTCGATTTATTTTTTGCTCGTTATTCACCAGGCGCGGTGTTTGTGCCGAATATGATTTCGGAAGAAGATTTTCGTCTCATCAAGAGTGCGCGTCGTCACGGCGTCGTGAGTATTGGGATGCCGAAAAGTTGGGATAATCTTACTTCAAAAACATTCTTCAATATCTTTCCTGACTGGATGATGGTGCAGAACGCGCTCATGAAAGAAGAAGTTATCGGACTCTTTGGATATCCGCGTGAGAAGGTGGAGGTGGTAGGGTTTCCTCAATTTGACATTTACTCCACAAAAAGCGTTATACACACTCGTCAAGATTTTTGTGCCGGACTTGGCATTGATCCTCGTCACAAGATTGTGCTCTATGCTGCTGCGGGACACCAACTGGCGCCACACGATGAAGAAGTACTCACACAACTCATTGCGCATATCGACCAAGATGCCAGTTTTCCCAAGGTACATATCCTTGTGCGGCCTCATCCTAAATATGCATTTGATAGTTCGCGTGTACCTCGGCGACCGTTTGTCTCTATCGATCGCCCGGGTACGAAAGTTTCAGGGAGCTTAATTTCATGGGAGTTTAACGATGCTGATATTGTGCACTTGGCAAACTCGCTTGCTCATGCCGACGTACTGGTGAGCACGGTCTCGACCCTCAATATCGAAGGTGCAATTTTTGATGTGCCGCTTATATCCATAGGATTCGATGGAAACGCGGCACTCCCACCAGAATTATCGTGTATACGATACTATACGTATGATCACATGCGACCACTGGTCGATTCCGGGGGCATGACCGTGGCGCGCAGCGCCGGAGAATTGATTGAGTATGTGCAGCAGTACCTCACCAACCCCTCCTTGCATGGGTTAGGTAGAAAGAACATAATTCAGAAACTCGTTGGGCAGATAGGGGAGTCGGGTCGTCGAGTAGCTGAACACATAATACAAAAATCATCATGACCCGTACCAATAAGAGTGTTAAAAAAATATATAATGCTGCGTACAAAAAAGGCGAGGATGCGCACTATACACGCCTTATCTTTTCAAAAGGAGGGTTAACTAATGATAAGAAAGCAATTCTTGCTGAGACGTCCTGGAAGGGGAAGGTGGTTCTTGATGTTGGATGTGGCACAGGAGAAGTTGCATATCGAATTGCAAAGAAAGGTGCTCACGTGCTCGCGATAGATTATTCACCTGAAGCGATTGTGGTTGCCCGCGGTAAATATAAACACCCAAACCTTTCCTACGAAGTAATGGATCTTGCGCGTGTGCAAGGCCTGTTTGATGTCGTCATTTCGATGGGTACTCTTGAGCATACCGACAATCCCTTCACCGTGTTACGCACCCTTAGTCGCCATGTGAAAAAGGGCGGCTCACTCCTTCTCACATGCCCCAACTGGCTCAACCCCCGCGGATATATGTTACAGACGCTCTGGCGCCTTTTTCATGCAAAAATTACGCTCGCTGACATCCACTACCTTTCTCCAGTCGAGTTCACTGCATGGGCGAAGAAACTCGGCATGACACTCTCGTGGAAAACCGTTGATCATGATTGGGGACATGGCATGCGATTAGTTGAGGATTTCCGGCGCCGTATCCCAAACGTGCTGCGCGATTCAAAGCTCCCCAATCATCCAGAGCGGATTGCAGACTATATCGATTGGATTGAGACACATGTCGTACCCTTTGAACGCTCAACACCGCATGGCGGGGTCACGGGAGTGTATCATCTGCGTAAACGTGCGCGGTAGTTGGTGTTTTCAGACTCTCCACATATAATCGGCTGATTGCTATGAATGATTTTTGGAAAGACAAAACAGTGCTCATTACTGGGCTTACCGGGTTTATCGGTTGTTGGCTCGCTGAGAAACTTTTGGAGCGGGGTGCAAAAGTGATTGGCTTTGACTTGAGCGAGACTGGCGCGCTTCCGCTTCATCCCGGGCTTGCCGAGAAAATCACCTTTATTAAGGGGAGTATTCTTGATCAGCCTGCACTTGAGACTGCGTTCAAAACGCACGGGGTCAGTGTCTGCTTCCATCTTGCAGGACAATCGATGATTGAGGTTGGAGAGGCAGCCGCTTCGCACACATTTGATGTGAACGCGCGTGGCACATGGACGGTGCTCGAAGCAGCTCGTGCAACTGGCGTTGATCGGATTGTTGCCTCATCATCGAACACAGTTTACGGCGAGCAGACGCAGTTTCCGACGACCGAAGATGCTCCGCTTAATGGTGACCACCCGTATGCAGCTTCAAAAGTATGCACCGATGTCATCGTCCGCTCATACGGCAAAACCTTGAAGATGAATGCGGTGGCGTGTCGGCAGACGAACACCTACGGTGGGGGAGACTACCACCTCACACATGTTGTCACCTCAACAATCCTTTCTCTGTTAAAGGGGGAGCAGCCAGTAATAAAATCAGACGGTACACCCACTAAAGCATATCTCTATGTTGAGGATACGGTTGAGGGGTATATTCGCCTTGCAGAAGAAGCCCATCACGATGGGGTTCGCGGTGAAGCATTTAATATCACCTGTGAATCGGTAAGTGTGCTCGAGCTTGTGAAAACGATCATTGAAGTCTCTGGACAGGCGATTGAACCGAAAGTGATTGGAACAGCGGCCACCACTCGACATGACCTTGAACATCTCTCGATGGAGAAGTCCAAGAATGTTGTGAATTGGCACTATCGCTTCCCCTTAAAAGACGGATTACAAAAAACATTTGAGTGGTACAAAAACAATATGTCGCTTGTGGAGCAGTTTGGGCGGGATACAACCCACTAGTCATATAAAAAGGCGACCCGTGAGGATCGCCTTTTGCCTTTCTTCTTAATACACAAGTCGTGCAATGTATGCATCGAGTGAATCGAGCACGACCGCCTGTGTCGGATCAAGCACCAAGAGCATAGCTCCCGAAACGATCACGAGTGCGAGGAAGATGCGCCTCGCACCGGACGCTTCTTTCAGAAGCCAGATGCCGCCAAGAACCGTGAGAACAATTGCAAGGCGTTTCAAGCTTCCGATGTAGGAGATGGGCGCGAGTCGGAATGCAAGACCGAGTGCCAGAAACGGCACTGCGAACAAGCACCCGAGAATCGCACTCTGTCCCCATCGCCGCAGGTTGAACACCGATCCTCCGCTTCGCGGTAGAAACAGTGCATATACAAGCGCGAGAACCGAGAGCTCAATAGCAACGGCAAGGATCATGTCACCATGCCGCGCGACGAGTCCATCGCCCATGAGGCCGACCGTTGCACAAAGTGCGCCGGCGTATGCCCACCGCAGAGCGCGAAAACGATCGCGTTCCTTTTCCGGCAATTCGTCCGTTTTGCGGAACGCAAGCCAGAAAAAGAGGGGAGTGAAATATTCCCGCAGCGTTGCACCTTCGCGCGCATGCGCGTAGGTACCGAGAACGATGAGTGCGATGCCAAGAAGCCCAATCATGCTCGGTATTTCTCCTATGAGAAATCCCGAGAGTACGACGAGTCCAGGTGTGAGTGCACTAATCGGCACTACGAACGATACTTCCGCAAGCCGCGTTGCGCGCATGTTTGCGAATTGGATCACGATGTTTGCGAGTGTCGTCGCGACAAGCGCAATCCACCACATACGTGCATCAGTCTTTTCTGGTGCGAGCGAGTTCCACCACTCTCCGGCAAGCGCCAGCCAAATCACGCACCAAAGCGCGGCAACGCCACACTTGGTAACGAGGAGTTCACGCTCGGTAAAACCTTGCACGAGCAAGTGTTTCCGGTAGAGCGTTTCGGCCGTCATCGCTAAGACGGCGACGAGGGTGAGGGCTATTGCAAGCAGTTCCATAGCAGGACCTTTCCATCTGTTGCCTCTAGAGAAAATTATACCACAATATATATATATAACACAAGTATCATAACCATTGAGCGGGTTTATGATGGACGCATGGAAAAACCACACGTACTTGCCGTCATCGTTGCTCGTGGCGGCTCGAAATCTATCCCAAAAAAAAGTATCGCGCCGTGCGCGGGGAATCCACTTCTTTTTTACACTGTTAAAGCCGCACAAGGTGCAAAACATATAACACGCCTCATTATTTCAACTGACGACGAAGAAATGGCGGAGACAGCTCGGGCTCTTGGTGTTGAAGTGCCATTCATGCGTCCGAAAGAGCTTGCACAGGATGACACACTTGATCTTCCGGTGTTTCAGCATGCACTTGAATGGCTTGAAAAAAACGAGGGTTATGTTCCCGAAGTGGTTGTTCATTTGCGACCCACAACACCCCTTAAGAAAGCAGCGCACATCGATGCGGGGATTGAATTGCTTCTCAAAAATCCAGAAGCGGAGTCGGTACGCTCCATCTGTGAACCACATCATACTCCGTTCAAAATGTATCGTCTGCGCGATGAGTCACCCTTTCTTGAGCCGATCTTGCGCGAAGAATATCGCGATTTTTACTCCGAGCATGCAGAGCCCTACAACATGCCGCGCCAAAAACTTCCTGTTATTTGGCGACATTCAGGGTATGTGGATGTCATTCGACCGCACGTGATTCGTGATGGCTCCATGAGTGGTTCGAAAATACTACCGCTTCAATTCGACAAATGGCGTGATGTTGATATCGATTCCCCGCGTGACCTTACCTACGCAGAGTTGATTATTAAAGAGCTCGAGGCGCGCGGCGAGCGTGTATGGGAGTAAGTATGTCTCATGAAGCATTTCTAAAAGAATTCTCAGTGCTCCTCCTCGACGTGGACGGAGTGTGGTTTACAGGTGAAGAAATTCGGATGGTGTTACCCTCAGGCGAGGTCGTCGTAGGAAAAGAGCGGCATCTGCATGATGGGCAAGGGCTTTCTTTTTTGCGTGCTATGGGAATTGAGGTTGCCTTTCTTGCAACAGAATCCGAGCCACTGAAAAGTATCGTAGAGAAAATTAACGCATTACCCTCGGTTCGTTCAGGGGCATGGAAGCCAGTGTCGTTTATGGGTGGAAAGGATATGTCTTCTATCGAAAACTGGCTTAGCGCGCGTGGGTACGCATGGAACACATGCGTCTATTTCGGTGATGATCGTGATGATGTTGAGAGTGCACAGAAAACGGGATTATTTGTATGTCCCTCAAACGCGCGCCGTGTTGCGAAGGTTCGAGCAGACCTCCTGCTCTCGTCTTCTGGCGGCGACGGCGCCATTCGTGAATTTGCTGAGCGTGTTCTCGACGCGCGAGGTCTGGATGAAGCAACGCTTCCACCTGCCTGACACAACGTGTTTTTTCCGATAGAGTAGGTCTGTGACATACCTGCGCATACTTTCTTCTTTACCAAAACGTCTTTTTCGGCGGATACGATTCGCATTGTATCCGCGGTACGAGCGTATCAAGCTCGGGAAACGCTACGTGGGAAAAGATGAGCCCGTATTCATCATCGCAGAAGTTGGCATTAATCATAACGGAGATCCTAAGCTCGCTCGCGCCCTTATTGATAAAGCCGCTGAGGCAGGTGTGGATGCAGTGAAATTTCAAATGCGCGATCTGGATTCGCTCTATGTATCGCGCGATGCAAGTGATGCGCGACAAAATCTCACGACACAATATTCACTCGACCTTCTCTCCAAGGTGCATCTTCCTCCCGAAGAATTGGTCGCGCTTTTTGATTATGCAAAAGAGAAGGGATTATTTCCGCTCTGCACCCCATTTGATACGGCAAGTGTAGAGAGATTGCAGGAGTACGGGATGGCAGTCTACAAAATTGGTTCCCCAGATCTCACCAATCACGACCTCATCAAAGCGCTCGCTGAAACTAAGAAGCCGCTGATCGTATCAACGGGCATGGCTGATCAGGAGGAAATAGTTGCCGCAAACCGCCTGCTTCGACGATTGGGCGTTAAGTACATTCTCATGCATTGCAACTCGACCTACCCCACACCATTTCAGGACATTCAATTGCAACTCATGGATCGTTTAGGAACGGCGCTTTACGGTTACTCGGGACATGAGCGTGGAATTTATGTTGCCGTTGCCGCAGTTGCACGTGGTGCAAAAATAATTGAGAAGCACATCACACTTGATCGAGACATGGAGGGAACTGATCACAAGGCGTCGCTACTTCCACACGAATTTAAAGAGCTAGTCGAAGCGATTCGTCAGGTTGAGGCGTCGTTTGGTTCATCGCGCGTGCGGAGTATGACTCAGGGTGAGCGCATGAATCGTGCGAATCTTGCAAAAAGCATTGTTGCCGCACGCGATATTCACGAAGGGGAGGTGATCACGGAGAACGCGCTTGACGTTAAAAGTCCTGGGCGAGGTCTTCAGCCTCATCGCAAGCCTGAGCTTATAGGTAAAAAAGCGCGTCGGGCTCTCAAGGCGGGGGATGTCTTTCATGCGAGTGATCTACTCGATCGGACACTTGCTCCGCGGCAATATCGGTTTGAGCGTCCGTGGGGTGTACCCGTGCGGTTCCACGACTTTAAAGACATGATCGTGCGGACGAAGCCGGATCTCGTTGAATTTCACATGAGCTATCGGGATCTTGCAATCAATCCTGCATCGGTGTGTTCAGGGCAATATGACGTCGAGCTTGTTGTGCATGGGGTTGAGACGTTCGAGAACGATCATATCCTCAACCTCGCATCTCTCGACGAAGGGTATCGTGCGGAATCGGTGCGTAACCTGCAAAGGTGCATTGACCACACTCGTGCACTGAAGCGATTTTTCCCGCGCACTGCACGTCCGCTCCTTATAGTAAATGCGGGGGGTTTTACAAGAGAGCGTCCGCTCCCACAAAGCGCTCGTGCAGATATGTATCGTCGTGTCGCAGAGAGTCTACGCATGCTCGATACAGAGGGGGTTGAGATTGTGATCCAGACCATGCCCCCATATCCTTGGCTTCTTGGTGGGCAAATGTTCCACAATCTTTTCGTTGATGACCAAGAAACGGCGAAATTTTGTGAAGCATATGGATATCGGGTGTGTTTCGATACATCACATTCATATCTTGCAGCAAATCATCTTGGCAAAACTCTCACGGAATATGTAAATGCACTCGGTAAGTACACCACGCACCTTCACATCGCAGATGGGGCAGGTCTTGGCGAAGAAGGGCTTCAGATTGGTGAAGGAACAATCGATTTCAAACAGCTTGGTTACGACCTAAAACGTGCTGCACCAAAGGCATCATTCATTCCTGAGATCTGGCAAGGACACGAGAATGGAGGTGAAGGATTTTGGCTCGCACTTGAGCGACTTGAGAAGTGGTTGTAAGGTTAGCCGATGTCTGCAAAGAAAGCACGTACAAAATCGCGCGTAGTCGCGATTTCCGGCGGTTTCGACCCTCTCCACATCGGTCATATGCGCATGATGCAAGAGGCACGAAAGCTTGGCGACAGGCTCGTTATCATACTGAACAACGATTATTGGCTCCACGACAAGAAAGGTTTTGTATTTATGCCCGAGCGCGAGAGGGTTGAACTGCTCGCATCGTTTCCATATGTAGATAAAGTTGTGGTGACTGACCATGTTCCGGGGGATAGTGATAGAAGTGTCTCTCGTGCGCTTCGAAAGATTCGGCCGGATATTTTTGCAAACGGTGGTGATCGTGGAAAAACCAACACTCCAGAAATGGATGTCTGCAAAGAGTTGGGTATTGAAATGCGCTTCAATGTCGGGAAGGGCGGCAAGGTACAGTCTTCCTCATGGATGATAAACACCGCGAGTAGGGATGTGCGCAGAAGCATTCGACCGTGGGGTGAATTTTACGGTTGGGACAGTGGTCAGGGGTGGTATTTAAAAACAATCTATGTGCAACCAGGAAAACGGTTGTCACTTCAGTATCACAATCACCGCGCAGAGCGTTGGGTATTAGTAGAAGGGGACGCGACTGCGGTAATTGTCGAGAATGGACGAGAAAAGAAAATCCCACTCAAGATCGGCGAAACATTCATCGTGCCGAGAAAAGTACCTCACCGTCTTATGTCAAAAAAGGGAGGGGTACTTGTTGAGGTTGCTGTGGGGAAGTTTGATGAAAACGACATCGTGAGACTTGCCGATGATCATGGTCGTGTGTGATGTGCTACAATCTCGCCTATGGCACTTGAGAAGGCCTTGCGATATGTCTGTATAACGGGGGTGTTTGCGCTCCCGTTTCTCGTACTCTACGTGGCCAACTCCATGTTTTTCCCCTTCATTTCGGGCAAGAACTTCGCATTCCGCATTATTGTTGAGATCACCGTAGGCGCGTGGATTGCGCTTGCCTTGGTGAACCCTGCATACCGCCCACGGCGCTCGTGGCTCCTTATCGCGTTTGGACTCTGGACGCTCTGGATGGCCATTGCAGACGCGTTTGGTGTCTATCCATTCAAGAGTTTCTTCAGTAACTACGAACGCATGGAAGGGTGGCTTATGGTTGCCCATCTTTTCGCTTATTTCGTTGTTGCACAATCAATGTTAACCACTGAAAAGTTGTGGAAACAATGGTGGCATACATCGCTCGGTGTTTCGCTCATTGTGGCATTCATTGGGCTTCTCCAGCTAGCCGGTATGGTTGCGATCAATCAAAGCGGCGTGCGCCTCGATGCTCGTATTGGAAACTCGACATATCTTGGCGTCTACATGCTCTTCCACATCTTTATTGCAGCGCTGTATCTTGCGCGCGCATGGGTTGAAAAAGGGCCAGGGAAGCGAACGGGGATTCTTATGGGATATGGCGCAGTGATGGCACTCAATTCCTTTATTCTCTTTTTCACCGCGACACGCGGTGCGATTCTCGGTCTCATCGGTGGCGCAGCTTTCTCAGCGCTTCTTCTCGTTCTTATGGCACCGCGCTCGCGTGTCGCCTGGCGTGCGGGGGGCGCAATCGTCGGACTTTTAGTGATTGCCGGTGCATTTTGGGCAGCAAAAGACCAAGAGTGGGTGCAAGAGATTGAGCCGTTATTCCGCCTTGCAGAGATTGCGCGCGAAGGTTTCCCTCTTGCTCGTCAATTAAATATTGAAATGGCAATCGAAGGCTTCAAGGAACGTCCCATCCTTGGCTGGGGTCAGGAAAACTACGCGGTGGTGTTTGATAAGTATTACGATCCGCGCATGTATGCGCAGGAGCAGTGGTTTGATCGCACACACAACATTATTTTCGATTGGCTTATTGCAGGCGGCATCTTCGGACTTCTCGGCTATCTTGCGCTCCATATCTTTGCACTGCTTTCAATCTGGAGAAGTGGCGCATTTGCGCCGTATGAGCGTGCAATCCTCTCAGGTCTTTTTGTGGGGTACTTCTTCTACCTCCTCTTTACGTTCGACAATCTCACGAGCTATATTCTTTTCGTAGGTCTTCTTGCGTACATCACCGTACGCGCAGGTATCGGGGCACAACATGAACCTCCACTACTACCAGTGTTACCAAAAAAGGCACTCCCGTATCTCGCGGGTGGCGCGATCATACTGGTGTGGGGAACTGCGTGGTTCGTAAACGCGCAGATGATTTCTGCAAACAAGATGCTCATTCAAGCAATCTCGCCACAAGCAGCGGGGCCAACGCGCAACCTTGAAATTTTCAAAGAAATTCTCGCGATGGAACGTGCGGGGTTGCAAGAAGTGCGTGAGCAATTCTCTCAAGCGACAATGGGTGTTATTGCGGCGGAGGGCATTCCTGATGATATCAAGCGGCAGTTTTTCGAAGCATCAACTGCTGCAATGATGGAACAGTCCAACGAGGCACCTCTCAATGCGCGCGCACCGTTCTTTCTAGGCATTCTGCTCAATCGAGTGAGCGCATTTGCTGACGCCGAAACAGCGCTTCGTCTCGCACTCGAACGCTCGCCGAATAAACAATCAATCCTTTTTGAACTCGGCTTAAATGCTTTTGGACGCAATGCAAACGATGAGGCTCTTGGACACTTTAAGAAAGCGTTTGAACTCGAACCAAACTATATCCAGGCACGTATCGCCTATGCAAATGCCCTCATTCAAACTGGTCGCCTCGAAGAGGCCCAAGAAATTGCCCGCCCGTTCGTCGAGGGGGGTTCGGCCGCGATTGACATGTATCTCTCGCTCGCTGGCACGTATGCAACAGTGGGGCAGAACGAGCGTGCGCTTGAGGTTCTTGCGGCACTCAAAATCGCGGCGCCTGAGACGGCCGGCCAAGTGGATGCACTTATGGAACAGGTTCGCTCAGGCAAAGTGCGCTAGCATGAGCGTTCGGATGTGTTATAATACTCCTGTGAGTGTCATAAAGTTGTGATACTTCCAAGATCGAAAGTCGCCAAGCTCCTCCCTCTGGGAGGTGTTTGGTTTTTTAGTAAGTGATACACTATTGAAGGAAGGACCTACAAAGCAGGGCGGCGGCACTCACATTTGACTTTCACTTTTGGAGCTCGCACCCGTCCTGCTTTGTGGGTCTTTTTTGCTTTAGCAAAAAAACATACAGGACGGGTGCGAGCTCTGCTGCGGTGGCCTGCTTTGTGGGTCTTTTTGCTTTAGCAAAAAGACGCATAGAACGAAATGAGCGCAACGGATGTTCATAAGTTTTTAATTTTTATTTTTGGTTTTTCACTTCTTGTTAGTTATCCACACGCGCAATAAAAAAATACTCTACAGCGCACTACGAATGCAATAATGCATTAAACGCATCTCGCCTTTCGAATAGCGAAGCAAGTTGCGGGTCGACTAGAAAATAATTTTTACTCCCTAGGGAAAAGGTAAAAAATACTATGGCAAAGAAAAAGAAGGCAAAGAAGGCGAAGAAAGCAAAGCGCCGATAACCCATCTGGGTTTGCTCAAGAAGAACCCTCCTCTGGAGGGTTCTTCTCTTTTAGGATAGGATAGTGCAATCATGTCTTTTCTTAATAGAATCTTTGGCGACGGCTCAGGCAAGGCGCTCCGTCGCGCCGCCCCAATCGTCGCACAGGTGAACGCCCTCGAGGAAGCTTTCCGGGCACTCTCCGACGAAGCCTTGAGGTCTAAAACAGCCGAATTTAAGACACGTCTTGAGGCGGGGATCCCCCTCGACGATCTGATGGCAGAGGCATTCGCCGCAGTGCGCGAGGCATCGCGTCGCACTCTCGGTCAGCGGCATTTTGACGTCCAACTCATCGGTGGTGCAGTACTTCATCAGGGAGGTATTGCAGAAATGCGCACCGGTGAAGGCAAGACTCTGGTTGCTACGCTGCCTGCATATTTAAACGCTCTTTCAGGGAAGGGTGTGCACGTGGTCACCGTAAACGATTATCTCTCGCGGCGTGACGCAGTATGGATGGGTCAGATTTATCACGCGCTTGGTATGACGACCGCTGTCATCAATCACGACACATCGTTTCTCTATGATCCAGCCGCAGTGCCGGAATCTGAAAAAGCGGAGGATGAGCAAACACAAGATGAGCAAGGTGCATTTAAAGTGGTACATGAATTCTTGCGTCCCGTTTCGCGCGAAGAAGCCTATCGTGCCGACATTACCTATGGCACCAACAACGAATTCGGTTTTGATTATCTCCGCGATAATCTCGAATATGACGCGGCAAAAATCCGACAAAAGCATCATCACTTTGCAATCGTTGACGAAATAGATTCGATTCTGATCGACGAAGCGCGTACGCCACTTATTATCTCTGCGCCCGTCGCAGATGCGGAAGGTTTGTATCAGAAGTTTGCTGCGATTGCCGCAACGCTCGCCGAAGGGGAAGACTACACCATAGAAGAAAAACATCGCGCCATTATTTTAAGTGATGCTGGGATTGAGAAGGCGGAGAAAGTTTTAGGTCTGGAATCTATCTACACCGATGCGGGTATCAAGTATGTGCACCATCTCGAGACGGCAGTGCGTGCCAAAGCACTCTATAAGCGCGATAAAGAATATGTAGTGCGCGCGGGAGAGGTTGTTATTGTGGACGAATTTACGGGGCGCATGCAGCCCGGGCGACGCTGGAGCGATGGCTTGCACCAGGCAATTGAGGCAAAGGAAGGTGTAGCCATCCAGAAAGAGAGCCGCACGTTCGCGTCGATCACGTTCCAAAACTACTTCCGTCTTTATGAGCGGCTTGCGGGCATGACGGGCACTGCAGCAACGTCGTCAGAGGAATTTTTTAAAGTCTACGGACTCACGACGGTCGCAATACCGACGAATAGAACCATTGCCCGCAAAGACAGCGACGATCTCATGTTCCAGACAGAGACAGGCAAAATGCGCGCAATCGCAAAGCGTGTTAAGGAACTGCATGAGAAAGGGCAGCCAGTGTTGGTCGGTACGGTGTCAGTTGAAAAGAATGAATTACTCTCTACTTACTTCCAACAAGCGGGCGTGCCACACGAAGTCTTGAACGCAAAGAATCACGAACGTGAAGGAGAGATCATCGCGCAGGCAGGGCGAAAAGGTGCTGTCACCATCGCAACCAACATGGCAGGGCGCGGTGTCGACATTAAGCTTGGAGGGAATCCTTCGACAGAAATAGAGACGGAAGAAGTGAAAAAGACAGGCGGTTTGTTTGTGCTCGGCACTGAGCGTCATGAGGCGCGCCGCATCGACAACCAGCTCCGGGGGCGCGCAGGACGTCAAGGTGATCCTGGCGAGACACAATTCTTTGTTTCTCTCGAAGACTCTCTCATGCGTATTTTTGCTTCCGATGTCATAAAGCGTGTCATGGGTTCATTTGGCATCCCGGAAGATGAGCCAATTCATAACTCTATGATTACGAAGTCGCTCGAGCGTGCGCAAACGAAAATTGAAGATATGAACTTTGATGCGCGTAAGCACGTGCTTGCCTATGATGACGTGTTGAACGTGCAGAGAAAGAGTGTGTATGGTCGTCGTCGCGCCATCCTCGCCGGTGGTAGTGAGACGATAGATACTGAACTTGGAGAAGTCGTCGCTCATGTACTTGAGGGTGGAGTAGAACTTGATGCCACCATCGTGCGTCTTAAAGAGGAGCATGGTGAGGCTTTTTATACTCAGGCACGCACATTGCTCTTACGCACCATCGATCTCCTCTGGGTGGAGCACCTTGAGCAAATGGAATATCTCCGTTCAAGCGTCAATCTGCGCGCCTACGGCCAGCGCGATCCCCTCATTGAATACAAAAAAGAGGGCCTGAAGCTCTTTCAGAGCCTTCAGGCGGCTTTTTCAGCTCATGTGGCATCTGCACTTCCAAATATGTTTACTCAGGGGGGCGTCCAAGCTCGCATGCGAGAAGGGGAAGCAGTACAAGAGGCGGCACGCGAAATCACCGCGGCTTCAGCGCCAAGAAATACATCGAAATATGGTCGCAATGACAAGGTCACTGTAACCGACGGCACCGTAACGCAGGAGATGAAATTTAAAAAAGCCGAACCACTCATTGCATCAGGAAAGTGGCGTATTGTTGAATAAAGGCGGTGTATACACTTCTGGGGCGCGAGGGTAGACGAAGCGGATATTCTCATTCCTCAGACGGTGCGGGAACAGGCGGATCTTCAGGAGCCGGCCCTTCTAGAGGTGTTTCTGGAGGTGTCTCTGGTTCAGAATTTGAGCTTTCAGTCTCTGGTGCAGGGGGTTCCGTTCCTTCTGTGGTTGACGGCTCTGGTTCGGGGCTTGGTTCAGGAGTTGGCTCGGGTGTCGGTTCTGGGGCGGGCGGCGCCGAAGTGTGGTTTCCAAGGATTTGCTCTAGCTCAGCCTTCGTGATGCAAAGATCCTCGATGCAGAGCTTATTGGTATTTACGGTATCGGCATAGACATTTTCTGCATAGAGCGTCTTCGCAAAGATTTCCGTAATGCCGTTTCCTGCATAGGCAAGCCATGTAGTTACTCGCGCGAAGAGATTTGAAAAGAACGAATCAGCAAATGCACGCGATTGGGGTGTGGAACTTGCGGTAGTCGAGGCGACAGTTTCAAAACGGAGATTTAATTCCTGAAGTGCTTTCGCTAATATTGCCGTCATCTTGTCGTACTCGATACTCTCTGGTGTTCCGCTCGCATTGTATTCGATGATTTCTGGGACGAGAAGATTCATTTCTTCCGCAATGAAGCCGACTTGGAAGCTTCGGTCGAGCGGACGCTCTGCCTCCGTCCACTGGAAGGTGACCGGGCGCATGTTCATGACGGTCTCAAGGCCGTAGCTGAGGTCATCGATATTTTCCTTGTAACGCAATGATGATGCCCCGCAGGTAGGGCCACCGTTGGTCACTTCATAGGTTAGGGGGTCAATACATAAAGCGTCATCGGTACCGGACTCTGAGGTGAGAGAGATAGAAAGACCTAGGGTGCCCATCACCGAAAGCGTTCTCCACGGGGATGTTGTACCAATCCCTACATTCCCGCTATTTGTCACGACAAAGTTCGTTGCTGATGATGAGCCGACTGAGAAAGCTGGTGCTGTGCCAAGACTATTTGCTTCGAGTGATAGTCGTCCCCATGGAGAGGTGGTGCCGATGCCGATGCGGCTGTTTTGTGCGAGGAAGATACTCGAGGTTGCAGAAAGCGTCGTGCCAGCTGCGTTGAAGAATGAGACTTGTCCTTGCGTTCCTGATTCAATCGTTCCTCCGGTAATACCAGTTGCTGCGTAGACTGAAATCGCCACACCTCCCGTACCTCCAACTGCGCCAACACTACTTAATGCACCTCCACCTCCTCCCCCGCCAAATACACCCCCAGGACTACCGTCTGCTGTTGGACCTCCGGGTCCACCAGCACCTCCTGATGCTGATGAGCCACCGGAACCTCCACCATCTCCACCGGCAGTTCCTCCCGCAGAGCCTGAGATATTTATGTCACCTAAACTGCCAGAGCCGCCACTACCGCCACCGCCAAGCGAAGTTGCTCCGGAACCTCCATTGGCTGTTGTGGTTGCGCTGCCGTTACCAAAACGTGTTGGGTTACCGTTTCCTCCGCTAGTACCCCCAGCAGTCCCGCCGCGCCCAATATTCAAGTGATAGGAATTAGTAATGGTTGTATATGCTTTGCGCACATAAGCACCTCCACCTCCACCTCCACCTCCAAGCGATGCGGTACCGCCTGCCCCACCCCCACCCCCACCCCACGCCTCAGCAACAAAGAAGACGGTATCCGATGGGAGTGTAAGAACACCATTCGAGAAGCTTGCCGAACTGCCTGGTGCGCCGTTGAAGTTGACCGTGGTTGTACCAACGCTGGATGTTGCATAGATGCTACGCAAAATAGTGCCGCTCCCGCTCCCGCCACTGCCACCAACACACGTACCATTCACCGAGAAACAACCGCTCGAGATAGAAAGACCATTCGAGAACGTCGACGTCGCAGAGTCGTTGAGGAAGATGGAGCTCGTGCCCACCTTAAGTTGCCCCTGCACGTTCAGGTTGGTGTAAATAGTGGATGTGCCAGTCTGAAAGTTTGCGATATTTTGAATCGAGAAGAGGGAAGCTGGAGACGTCGTCCCAATACCAACGTTACCGCTATTCGTCACAATGAAATCAGTCTTGGTTGAGGAACCAATCACAAAAGACGGTCCCGTGATGCCGTTCGGATTGATGGAGAGTGTTGCCCATGGAGAGGTGGTGGCTCCCAAACCAAGATTACCGGTAGTGCCGTTGAAGAGAAATTGATTGCTCACACCCGAGTTACCAAACCGCACCGTACTCGAAGCATTCAATCCCCCAAAGAGCGAGAGGTTGGTGGTGGTGGAGTTGGTGAGTGCACCGAAGTTGGTGCCAGGAGTAAATGGGAAAGCAAAGGTTGCATAGTCAGTCCCTGCGACAGCCGCAATAATCGCGCCACCGGTAGTGGTCTTCAGAAGCGCGTTTGTTGCAATGCCAGAAATAGCAAAGGTGGTTGTGGTTGCATTTGTGGTACTGGCTTGTCCTCCAATGAAGCGAGCCGCAAAGAGATTCGATGAAGAT
>JALHPE010000003.1 GCA_022842645.1 Minisyncoccota bacterium | reverse complement strand
GGCTGCTTTGCGCTCAGCGGCACCTGTATCTCTGCGGCTTCTCTTGGCGCATCCACCTTTGGCTATCTCTTCCCAAGCAATGCGACTTCTACACTCCTTTCATTCAACGGCGGCCTCACTACTTCCAATGCAACCGCCACCAACCTCTTCGCAAACCGTGTGACAGGGAACACTGCTTTCTTTGGTCAGACCGCAACCTCATCATTCTCATCAGCTGGCGCGCTCACACTCGCTGGTTCTCTCAACGGCCCACTGCAAGCTAACAACGGCCTCGTTTCTGCCACCACCTCCATCGGCGTCCTCTATGGAGGCACCGGTCTCACTGCCGCACCAACATTCGGTCAGATGCTTGTCGGGAATGCTTCTGGTGGCTACACACTTACCGCTACTTCGTCACTTGGTCTTCCGACCTTTAGCTACCTCTTCCCAAACAACGCTACAACAACTGGTCTTGGCATCTACGCTTCCACCACGATTGGTAATGGCACGCAGGGAGGAGGACTGACGATTAGCGGAGGCGCGACAACAACCGGGAACGCACTCTTCTCTGGCAGTCTCCTTACTCTCGGTTCCACCACGCTTCAGAACTTCACGTTTGCAAATGCAACGGGTACCAACGCAACCACGACGAGCCTTTTCTCCACTACAGCATCTTCATCGAATCTCTTTGCGGCTCGCTTCATTGGAGGACAAGCCAGTACCACAAATGCAACCACAACCACCTTTGCTATTTCTGGCATTGCAACAAATGCACTTCTCAAGACTACGACTGGTGGTGCACTCATTGCTGCGGTTGCTGGCACTGACTATGCAAACTTCGCGTTTCCGTTCACCCCCGGCACCTTCGGTGCAACCACAGTGAATGCAACAGGTACTGCACTCCAACTCACGAGCGGACTCTTTGCATCAAGCACGGTGCGATTCGGAAATTCAGGCCAAAGCCCGTTCCTCTTTGAGGGAACAACAGGAAACTTGGGCCTCGGCACCACCACTCCTCGTTGGCAACTTACGATTGCATCAAGCACCGGCCCACAACTCGCACTCTCTGACACCACCAGCACTAACCCTGCATGGACGCTTCGCTCGGTAGGAGGCAACCTCTACTTTGCGACGACGTCGCCAACGACGTTTGCAACGACTTCTACCTCTGCATTCTCCATACTCAACAATGGGAATGTGGGTATTGGCACATCATCTCCTTCTGCTACCTCAACACTTACTGTTATGGGCGATACATATCTTGCAGGTAACTCGAGCCACCTCTCCTTCGGCACTCTCTTCCAGCCAGGCACAAATGGCTACGGCCTTCGTGAGAACGGCGGCATGATCGAGTTCAGGAATGCGTACTCATCAACAACCCAACTCTCCTCAAACTGGACGCCGCTCTCCTCGATTGCGTCGGTGCGGTATGAACTCGATGAGGATGGGTGGGTGAATACGGGAGCGACGTTGCCGGGGGCTCTTGGGTTTTCGCAAGCTGTGCCGATCGGGGATTATGTGTATCTTTTCGGTGGAGCGAACGGCTCTGCTACCAACGTCATCTATCGCACTCCCATAACTAACCCCACAAGCTGGACAAATACCGGAGCAACTCTCCCTGGAGCACTTAGTTATTCTCAGGCTCTTGTAATCGGCGACTATGTATATCTATTCGGAGGAATTGATGCCTCAGCGTATAGTAGCGTAATCTATCGCGCTCCACTCTCGAACCCCACAAGCTGGACAAATACCGGAGCAGCGTTACCAGCAGCATTAGGTGATTCTGAAATCGCAGTCATCGGAGACTATATCTATCTATTCGGCGGTTCTACTGGTTCAGCCACCAACGTGATCTACCGAGCACCTCTATCGAATCCTACATCGTGGGTAAATACAGGGGCAACCCTACCGGTGAATCTTGCAGGGTCGGAAGCTGAAGTAATAGGAGACTATGTGTACCTCTTCGGCGGCGACACAAGCTTTGGGACATACACCAATGCGATATATCGCGCTCCCATCTCGAACCCGACCAGCTGGGTGAATACAGGAGCAGGATTACCGGCAACAGTAGCTTTCTCGCAATCAGTAATCATAGGAGATTATGTCTATCTTCTTGGTGGAGTAAACAATGCCATTTATCGTGCCCCTGTAGCGAATCCTCTAAACTGGAGTGGTACGGGCCAGACGTTACCTGCAGCACTTTATGCGTCGCAATCTGTGATTTTAGGAGAACATGTATACCTTTTCGGTGGACAGATCGGTGGCCCACATAGCAATGTCATCTACCGCACTCCCATCACCTCCAACGCCAACCTCAACAAGAACTGGACGATGCGATCGAATGCACCCACGGGCCCCTGGTTCACGATGGGAGCTGCTTCCTCAACCATTAATTACACCAGTGGCTCCGTGAGCATCGGCACATCTTCTCCTGTCTTCGCAGCGCTCTCGATAGCATCGACGACCGGCTCGCAGCTTGCACTCAACGGCGGCAACGGCATCGCACAGTGGGCGTTCAGGAACGCCGGAGGTGATCTCTTCTTCGCAACGACGACGGTTGCAGGCACCGCAACCACCACAACCAGCGCACTCACGGTTTCCGGCTCAGGCTTCGGCACCACCACCATCCGTGGTCTTTCCATCATCGGCCAAGCAACTTCCACATCAAACGTCGGCTTCAATATCACCACAGGATGCTATGCAGTGAACGGCACATGTCTTTCTGCGGGGGGTGCAGGCTCTGCGTTCCCGTTCACTCCAACGACCTTTGGTGCAACCCTTGCAAACGCCACTTCGACACTCATTGGCTTTACGCAGGGTGTGTACGCACTGGCATCTTCCACCATCGGCAGTGGCACGCAGGGAGGAGGACTGACGATTAGCGGAGGTGCGACAACAACGGGCAATCTTCGAGTTGCAGGAGAGTCATTTTTGACGGGCACGGTCACACTCCCAGGCGGTTCCGGGGCCTATTTCACGGAATCTACGGGTGGTACATGGTTAAATTTACCGACCACAGGCATTACAGGTATCGGTAGCGGCGGTCCAGGTGCTAACGCTTGGATAGGATACGCCACTGATCCCGGTTATTGGTTTGACGACACGGAAGCTGGTGATATTGCATATCGTAGTACGACTGGCAGTTTGCGTTTCGGTACAGGTTTGGGCCAAAGCGAGCTGGTACTTCAGAAAAACGGCGGCAGGTTCGGCGTTGGTACCTCAACTCCATTTGCAAAACTTTCTGTCCACGCACAGTATGACGAAACAAATCGTACTCTCTTTGCGATCAGTTCCTCAACGGCAAGTGCTACATCAACGCTCTTTAGTATTTCAAACACGGGCAGTACTACTGCGAGCAACGGCTTCAACATCACCTCGGGCTGCTATGCGGTGAACGGCACATGTCTTTCTGCGGGGGGTGCAGGCTCTGCGTTCCCGTTCACTCCCGGCACGAACTTTGGTGCACTCACCAACTCCACCACCACCAACCTCTCGCTCTTGGGAGGATTGAACGCATCATCAACAGTACGCTTTGGAAATGCAGGTGTCTCAGGACAGTTCCTCTGGGATGGTACGACAGGAAGACTTGGGATTGGCACAAGCACACCATTTGGCCGGCTCTCCATTAGTGCCGACAACATTGGCGACATTCCACAATTCGTGATTGGCTCCTCAACCAAGACCGATTTCATTGTGACGAATGGGGGGAATGTCGGTATCGGTACCACAACGGTTGACGCACGACTTACCATACATGGATCCGCGGGAGAAGATCGGTTGCTCTTCAAATCGGGCGTGACGGATTCGTTAGGATACGAAGCTTTGAGTGCCAATCTATTTTCGCAAAGAGATAACCCTACTCGTCAACATACTCTCGCCGTGATAGGAGAGACGGCAAACAGCGGTATTTCTGGGCCGATTAGTATTTTTAGCGCAGCCGTGGCTTCGCATAACACGGGAACGATTTCAACCGCAATTGGCTTACAGGCTGGGTCATATCCGACGGGTACAGGAACGACGACCGATGCCGTTGGTGTATACGGTCAATTTTCGGACAGCAATCTAGGCACAACAACCACAGCCACGGGCGGCCTCTTCCAAGTATCAAATACGGGGGGTGGTTTTATCCAAAATGCACACGCGGGCAGATTCGCCCTGACACACATAGGGGATGTCAATACTATGACTAATGCGTATGGCATATTCGTTGATCCTTTTACTGTGCTGATCCCTAATTCAATCACCAATACGTATGGAGCATATATATCCGATCAATCAGCCATCGGCGGCAATCATTACAATTTCTTCTCAGCTGGTTCAAGCACACGCAACGTATTTCAAGGCCGCGTGGGCATCGGTACCACCACGCCATATTATGGATTGACCATTGCCTCCACTACGGGCTCTCAACTCTCCCTCTCTGCAGGAAGCGGCATCGCACAATGGGCCTTCCGCAACGCCGGAGGCGACCTCTTCCTCTCCACCACCACCGTCGCCGGAACCGCAACCACAACCAGCAGCGCCCTCACGGTTTCCGGCTCAGGCTTTGGCACCACCACCATCCGCGGTCTCTCGATCCTCGGACAGGCAACAAGCACATCGAACGTGGGCTTCAATATCACCAGTGGTTGTTATGCAGTGAATGGTACGTGTATCACCGGTGGCTCTGGTTCTGCATTCCCATTCACTCCCGGCACCAACTTCGGTGCACCAACTAACTCCACCACCACTAATCTCTCGCTCTTTGGGGGACTGAATGCTTCATCAACAGTACGCTTTGGAAATGCAGGAGTCTCCAATCAGTTCCTCTTTAACAGCACTACCGGTAATCTTGGTTTGGGAGCCACCACCTCTCCATGGGCAACACTCTCCATCAACCCGAATGGTATTACAGGTCCTTCGTTTGTGATTGGCTCATCAACCAAGACCGATTTCATTGTGACGAACGGGGGGAATGTAGGAATTGGTACAACGACAGTAGATGCACGTCTCAGAATCCACGGGTCTGATCAGGGTGACGAAATGCTTTTGTATTCGGGGGTTCCGACTACAGTTGGCGGATCAAGTGCGCATGTGTTTTCGCAAAAAGATAATGATTCTAAATATGTGGGTCTATCTGTAGTAAGTGAGGCAAGTCTTACGACTAGACAAGCAAGTGGTTTGGAAGCATCAGTCATATCATCTAATACGACAGGGACGCAGAGCAATAACATGGTTGCTCTTACGGGGCAGGCATTGCACAACTCTCCCACAGGCACAAGCACACTACTCGTTGGTGTTTTCGGTTCTGCATCAATCACATCGTCTGGCACAACCACAGCTTTATATGGTGGATTGTTTCAACCAGGTGTCGCAACTGGTTTTTCTGATTTTGTGCGAGGAGGTGTATTCAGTGTAAGTGCTTTCAATGGAGGAAGGATTGGTGAAGGTGCCGGGGTATACGTTGACAATCCAGGCGCATTTACCGGAGGATCCCTCAGCACTAATTATGGCCTTTTCGTTACTGATCAAAGTGTCTCTACTGCTGGCACACCAAATCATTTCAACATCTACTCAGAAGGCACAGGCACAAGAAATATTTTTGAAGGTAGGGTAGGCATAGGAACCTCAACCCCGTACTTCGGCTTAACCGTTGCGTCTACGACTGGTTCTCAATTGTCGCTTTCTGCTGGCACAGGGCAACCACAATGGGCATTCCGCAACGCGAACGGCACATTGTACTTCTCGACCACCACCGTCGCCGGCACTGCAACCACAACCACCAGCGCACTCACGGTTTCCGGTTCAGGCTTTGGTACCACCACCATCCGCGGTCTCTCGATCCTCGGACAGGCAACAAGCACAGCGAACGTGGGCTTCAACCTAACTGCAGGATGCTATGCAGTGAACGGTACGTGTGTCGGTGGTGGCGCAGGCGATGGCGTCGGTAATTGGTTCACCCCCGGAACCTTCGGCGCAACTTCTGCAAATGCCACCTCCACGCTCATTGGCTTCACGCAGGGTATCTACGCACTCGCATCCTCAACCATCGGTAATGGTACGCAGGGAGGAGGACTTACGATTAGCGGAGGAGCGACGACGACAGGACTTCTCACAGTGCAGGGAACAGGCACTTCGACATTTGCCGGAGGCATTCGCATCACCTCCGCCACCCAAGGCATCTCACTCGCAGGCATCACCTCATGTACAGAAGCACTCGAGACTGATGCAAACGGCAACATCATTTGTGGTACTGATGCGACGTCTGCAGGTCAGGCGCCGCCATTTACCTGGACAAACAATTTCGGTGTTATTAGCGCAGCAACAAGCTCGCGCATGCTTCTCTCCAACGGCCTCAGCGCTTCGAGCACGGTGCGGTTTGGAGATGCGGGGGTTAATAGCCAATTCCTTTGGGACGGTGCGACGGGAAGGCTTGGGATTGGAACCACTTCTCCTTTTGCACGACTCTCGATTGAGACGGATGGATTAGGTGATGCGCCAGCGTTTGTGATTGGTTCATCGACGGCAACAAGCTTGGTGGTGGCGAATAGTGGGAGAGTGGGTGTCGGCACGACGAGTCCGTGGGGCAAATTCACCGTGGTTGGCAATCAGGGCGTACCGCAATTTATCGTTGCAACGACATCTGATTGGGTGAACCCTGCGCAGCAGCCGCTCCTCTTCATAACTTCGACGACGACTGGCGCGCTCGACTACGCGCGCGTTGCTATTGGCACGACGACGACCATGGGCGCTGCGGCAGGACTTCGCGATCAATTCACCGTCGCCGGGCGTATTTATTCGACGTGGGGGTATATGAGCTGTGATGCGCCGCAAATGCCAAACCTGACCGCCGCAACGACCGACATTGTAGGGGCATGTGGAGACTTTGGTTTCGACGGATTTAATGATGGTGGGTATCTAGTACAGAACAATATCTATCCACCCCTAATGCGTATTTGGGGCGGGCAAGCAACTTCCTTTCTTGCCAACGAAGGTGGTGCCATACGAGGACCTAGTGCAATGCCGGCAACAACAAGTCCAGCTATGGAGGTTCAGGCACGTATCACCTCAACCACAGCAACGAGTACATTATTCCTCATTGGTTTCGCCGGGATCAACCCTGGAACTACTACAATCGCGACACCTGCGAACGGTGTCTATTTTGCAGCATCTTCCACAGAAAGTACGTGGAAAGCAATCGTTCGTTCAAACAATACCGAATTACGTGTTGACACTAACATCGCAACCACTTCCACAACCTTTGCGCTTAATCGTTTCCGCATCGAAGTATCGTCAACGACAAATTACTTCCTGATAAACGGAAATGTCGTTGCGCAAATTTCACCTAATTGCGCTCCAACTTGTGCTCCTCGTGTACCCCTGGCTCCCATGATATTACACGGTCGTTTCAGTGGTTCAGCGGCAGCGGCAACAAATGCAAGTGGAGCAAACTCGGGTATTGATTTTGGCTCTCTTCGTGTATGGATTGATGATCCCCCAGCGGGGGTATCCAGTGGCCTTAATATCAGCGGTATTGCGCCTCTTGATCTTGTTGAAGGTGCAGATATTGCTGAATCGTATATTGCTGACGACCCAGGTGTAATGTTGCCAGGAAGCATCGTAGCTAATGCGACAAGTACAACAGGGCACATTAGGCGTTCGAGTGGTCGATACGACTCTCATATTATGGGCGCGATCACGACTTCTCCCAGAATGGTGCTGGGTCAGGAAAATGAAACTATCGCACGCGTGGGTATGATTGGTCGTGTACCCATTATCGTCTCACTGGAAAATGGCGTGATTGGGAAGGGTGATCCAATCACTTCGTCGTCGCTCCCTGGTATTGGCATGAAGGCAAAGCGCCCAGGCGGCATCGTTGGTCGTACGCTTGAACCGTTTAATCCAGCTGAGCAACAAGGATTCTGTAACCCCGAATTGAAGCAGCAACTCATTGATATTGGCGTGGTGAGCGCGACGAGCACAGACAGTTGTTATGGGCGTGTACTCGTCGTTCTCGACGCCGACTTTGATATGTCAATTGGCGAGCTTGTGCAAGATGCAATGGCGGATCTTGCAACCTGGCCAACTGCAATGGCGGAGCTTGCGAATGCATCCTTCACTAAAGGCGCAGAACTCACGAAATTCGTCATCGGCCAAGTTGTTGCGAAGATCGCAATTGTCGAGAAACTCTTTGTGAAGGAAACGCGCACAGAACTTCTTTGTGTGGTAGATGCTGCTGGTGGAGAAACGTGTATCACAAAGACTCAGCTTGATGCGCTTCTTGCCGGCGTTGGTGCTGCTTCCATCCCGCCACCAGCACCTCCTGCTCCGCCAACGGAAGAAGAACCAAATCCTGAAGGAGATGGCGGCGCAGGAACAACAACTCCTCCGGTCTCTGGTGGTGGGGAAGGTGGTGGGGGAGGAACAGAAACTCCACCAGAAGAGCCGCCCGCAGAGCTTGAAAACCCAACAACTCCCGAGGAAAATCCTCCTGCCGAAGAATCAGTTCTAGAACCAGAAACTTTCCCGCCTCCGGTCGAAGGTGGTGAAGGGAGTTGAAATTAAAAATTATGTAACTAACAAAATATGAACAAAATTACAATGAGAGTATCGAGTGTTGCGGTAGTTCTGTTTGCACTTGTGGTAGGAGGAATTGTGTATGCACAATCGATAACGCGGAGTGGAGATTCTGTGCTTGGGCGGATGTCGTATGTTGAGATAGACGAAGACCAGGGCAGTCCCACAACCACCTGCCTCGAGAATCCTGGTACGGACACATATCAAGATATTCCGGACATGGCAAAGACTTTTTCTCAAGGAGGTCTGTTAGCAAACGAAGCTGTAGTAAATTTCACTGCTAATATTTCAGATAACACTTCGGGCGCCGAAGTACGTCTACTTGTCGATAACGTTGTTCAACCTGGTGGTGGAGAAGTACTACTACTCCAAGCGGGTTCAAGAGACGTTAGTTGGCATTTTATAACTACACCTATCAATCCGGGTGCTCGTGTAGCAAAATTGCAGTGGCGGATACCAGGAGGTAACGGAAGAGTCTGCATGACATTACGATCGATGGTTATTTATCACCGCTAAATCCCGAATTGCGCCACAAGAGCCAACGGCCGGAAACCCTCCACAGGAATAGGTGATGCGGTATTATGCACAGTATATGGCTTCTAAGGTCATAGTTCCGGTTGCGACACTCGTTATCGGCGCTCTCTTAGGCGCATGGTTTTCTTCTGCCACTCCATCTCCTCAAACGCGCGCGCTTTCATCTGATGTGCGCGATAGGGTTTTGAATTCAAGTTTTACCAACCCGCTTCTTGAGTGCGCAGAATTACCCGAATCGATTTCCGTTGGCGAACGCATAGGCTTACAAAAAGAAATTGAAGTACTTATTCAGAACAAAAAAGAAGAGGGAATAATAACCGAGGCAGCGGTCTACTTCCGAGACCTGAACAACGGACCGTGGTTTGGTATTCGTGAGGACTATGCATTTTCTCCTGCGAGTCTTCTCAAGGTGCCGCTTGCTATGTGGTACTACTGGAAAGCTGACATTGACCCCCAAATCCTCGATCAGGAAGTTGAATTTACAGGTCCTCCAGGAGTGAGTATTGTGCACTTCAAACCAAAAGAAACATTAACCCCGGGCACCACATATCGCATTGAAGATCTTTTACGGATCATGCTCCAAGAGTCAGACAACGACGCGGCGATGATCCTTGCGCAGTTTGCGGGGAGTGAGGAAACGGCTGAGGTGTATCGCGATTTTGGAATTGAGCCGTTGCGGGATGCACAAACATACACAACTAACGTCCACACCTTCGCGTCTTTTTTCCGCATACTCTATAATGCAACCTACCTCGGACGCTCACTCTCCGAGCACATGCTCGAAATGATGAGCGGGGCCTCGTTTACTCAGGGGATTCTCGCCGGCGTGCCGGAAGGGGTGCGCGTGGCGCATAAATTTGGGGAACGCAAAATCGGAGAGAATAGCTATCAACTGCATGACTGTGGGATTGTCTACGTTCCCACGACGCCCTATACAATTTGCATCATGACTCAGGGCAACGATTATAACGCACTTGCTGTATTTATTGCAGAAATATCACGCACCGTGTATTCGAGTGTGACTAGGTAGTATGCATGCTATTTCTTTTCGGAGATGGGTTGTATGGATTGGAGTAGGTGGTGTTTTTCTTGCAGGTGTATTTATGGGCATGCAGATACCGCATTGGCATGCCGATACTTCGCTTATCGAGAAGCGCGAACAGAATTCTTCATTTACATTCATCAGCCCACTTCTCGCATGCGAAAGTGAATCATCAGCTGCTTCACAGGGTGCACTTTTGGATTTACAAAAAAAACTTCACTCACTTATTGATGAGCAGAAGCGATCGGGCGCAATTACCGAAGCGGGGGTATATTTTCGGGAACTCAAATATGGTGGTTGGATTGGTGTCAATGAGAATCTTCTCTTTACTCCCGGAAGCCTTCTTAAGGTTCCGCTTATTATGAGTGTGTATGAGCACGCGATTGAGCACCCTGAAATTACACAAAATCAGTACGAGCTTGCAACGAGTGCCCCTTCGTTTCCACTGCACTATCCGCCACCAGCGCCGATTCAACGTGGAAATGCCTACACGCTTGATGAACTTGTGCGCGCGACACTGATCTTTTCTGATAACGATGCGGCACTCATGTTGAGCCAGGTCATCGACGAGGCATCGCTCAAAGATTCCTACGAACGCCTTGGGATTAGCTCGCCGCGCATGGGCGCGGACTATCAAGTTTCCGTTAAATCCTACGCCTCATTTTTCCGCATTCTCTACAACGCAACCTACATCTCCCGCACCATGTCTGAATACGTTCTGTCACTTCTTTCAGAATCGACATTTGATAAAGGCTTGGTTGCGGGGCTTCCTGCAGAAATACCCGTTGCGCATAAGTTCGGCGAGCGCGAACTTGGCGATGGTACCGTCCAGCTCCATGATTGCGGTGTTGTGTATACAAAGCCGAATCCCTATATACTCTGTGTCATGACGCGCGGTAAAGATTTCACTCAGTTGGAGAAGACCATTGCCGAAATTTCTCGGACAACTTACAGTGAGATCGAAGCTCAGAAGCAATGATCGTAGCGCGTGTGCCCGAGAGGAGTTCCTCTTTGGGTAACCACTTACATCCCGCACCAACGCCGACCTTTAAAGACATAGTAAGGTATACACCCTATTTTTGGGGTACAATGGCGTAATGACAAAAATTGCAATCAATGGTTTTGGCCGTATTGGTCGTTGTTTCTTTCGAGCGGCGCAGGCTGCGAAAGTAGATTTTGAGATTGTCGCGTTAAACGATTTGGGATCGCTCGAAAATTTGGCGTATCTTTTGAAGTACGACACGGTGTACGGCAAAGCACCGTTTTCAGTAGCGCAGGATGGTAAGAATTTGATAGTTGACGGAAAGAAAATTGCGTTTGTGCAAGAGAAAGAGCTGGCGAAGCTTCCGTGGGGGAATATGCAGATTGATGTTGTGGTGGAGTCCACCGGTGTCTTTACTGACCCTGCAAAAGCGAAGGGCCACATTGATGCCGGTGCGAAGCGTGTCGTCATCTCTGCTCCGGCGAAAGGCGAGGGAGCAGAAACGGTTCTTATTGGTGCAAACGAATCAAAGCTAGCAGCCTGCACCATTTCAAGCAATGCGTCGTGTACGACCAATGCTGCGTCTCCCATCATTGGCATCCTGGATGAAGCGATTGGTATCGAGCGCGCGATTCTCTCGACCACACACGGCTACACCGCATCGCAATCTCTTGTTGACGGGCCAAAAGATAAAGATTGGCGCGAGGGGCGTGCCGCTGCGCAAAATATTGTACCCACTTCAACCGGCGCGGCGAAAGCGACGGCACTTGCCTACCCCCAGCTCGCCGGAAAGTTTGATGGTATTTCGCTTCGTGTCCCGGTTCCTGCGGGTTCGATGGTGGACGTCACGTTTGTTGCGAAGCGTCCAACGACACCAGAGGAAGTAAACGCTGCGCTCAAAAACGCCGCCGGAAGCGATCGCTGGAAGACTGTCTTTACCATCGCCGATGAGCCCCTCGTTTCCTCGGATATCGTAGGACAGCCGTATGGGTCCATCGCTCAGCTCGACATGACCCGTGTTGTAGATGGCACGCTCGTGAAAGTTCTTGCGTGGTATGACAATGAAATGGGGTATGCACATACGCTCGTTCGGCACGTTGAGGCCGCTCTTCGTATTCGCGCATGAGTCTTAAGAAGATCGTCTTCATCGCGCTCGGCACTATTACGACACTACTCCTTTTGCTTCTTGCCCTTGTTGCACTTCTCGTCTATCTGCCTCCTCTAGAGGAAAGAAACGAACGACGAGACTCTCTTCTGTGCCCGGAAGAGCAGTACACGGCAATATGCATTATCCGTAGCTATCTCGTGCCATCTCCTGCTAGGATATAGGTATGCATATCTACCTTGCGTCGGATCATGCGGGTTTTAAATTGAAGAGTATTCTTGCATCGTTCCTTGAGGGAGAAGGACACCATGTGCACGATTGCGGCCCGACATCATTTAATATGGAAGACGATTATCCCGACTACATTATGCCTATGGCGAGGCGCGTTGCAGAAGATTCTAACAGCATCGGTATTGGCATTGGTGCCTCGGGTCAAGGCGAAGCGATGGCGGCAAATCGTGTGGAGGGTGTGCGCGCCGCTGTCTATTACGGTGAAGCGCGGGGCGAGCAGACCGACGCCGTAGGAACTATTTTAAATCTTCTCCAATCAACGCGCGCGCATAATAATGCGAACGTGCTTTGTCTCGGTGCGCGCTTTATTTCCGAGCAAGATGCAAAACATGCGGTGCAGCTCTGGCTTTCGACGCCATTTTCTGGCGAAGCGCGCCACGCGAGACGTCTCGCGAAGCTCGACTCCTCTCGTTAATCGCATGCAGATTATCCCCACTGTTGTTCCTGCGAATGCGAGTGACGTGAGTGTTGCACTTGACCGCTACTCCTTCGCCCAGATGCTTCATGTTGATTTCGCTGATAGTACGCTCACATCAAACACGACATGGACTCCTGTTTCGAAGAGTGATTTACCTCAGGCACACGTGCGATACGAAGCGCATCTTATGGTGAAAGATCCGCTTTCGCTCGGTATTCTATGCGCACGCGCCGGGGTGCATCGACTTATTGCGCATGTGGAGTCGTTTGCACACGTGGAGCGCGCGGATGAGGTGTTTGCGCTCTGGCGCGCGGCAGGGGTGGAAGAGATTGGCTGTGCGCTTAATCTACATACGCCTGTTAGCGTGTGTGATTCTTACGCGCCCCTTGTCGACTTTATCCAACTCATGACAATTGAGCACATTGGAGAGCAGGGCCAGCATTTCGATGAACGCTCTATTCAACGTGTGTCCGCGGCGCGTGCCCAACACCCCACACTTTCGATTGCTGTTGATGGTGGTGTGACGCTTGAGAACATTGAGAATCTCGCGCGTGCAGGTGCGACGCATTTCTGTGTCGGTGCGGCGCTTGCGCGTGCGAAAGACCCTGCATCCACATATCACGCGCTTTTGGATGCGGTAAACGCGGTATCATAGGGAGATGCCGCTTTCGGACGGGGAAACACGAGAGCTTCACGAGCGCGCACAGACGGTGCGCGCGACGATACTAGAGATGCTCGTTGCAGCTGGTTCAGGACACACGGCGGGGCCACTTGGTATGGCGGATATTTTCACCGCGCTCTATTTTCATGTGCTCACGCATGATCCGAAAAACCCCGCGTGGGCGGAGCGCGATCGCTTGTTCCTGAGTAATGGCCACATCACGCCCGTGCGTTATGCCGCGATGGCACATGCAGGATATTTTCCCATTGAAGAATGTCTCACGCTCCGGAAGTTTGGCTCGAGACTTCAAGGACACCCGGAGCGCGAAAAATTGCCAGGTGTTGAGTCAACTTCGGGTCCGCTTGGTTCCGGACTCTCGCAAGCTTCAGGCTACGCCTACGCCGCACGGATGGACGGCAAGAAATTCCGCGTGTACTGCGCGATGTCAGACGGCGAGCATCAGGAGGGAAATATCTGGGAGGCAATGATGTTCGCGGGGAAGAATCGTCTCTCCAATCTCACAGGGATTATTGATCGCAACAACATCCAAATTGACGGTATGACGGAAAGTATCATGCCGCTTGAGCCCCTGCGCGAAAAATACGAATCATTTAATTGGCACGTCTTGGAGGTGGATGGTCACAACATTCCACAATTCATCGCTGCATGCGAGGAAGCAAAAGCTATTTACGAAAAACCGACGGTCATTATCGCCCACACGATTCCCGGCAAGGGCGTGAAGGAAATCGAATTTGATTATCGTTGGCATGGGAAGCCGCCGAGCAAGGAGGAGGCGGTGAAGTTTTTGAACGAACTCCGCACACTCGGTGGGAAAGTTTCGAGCGAGCACCAATAATATGTTAAATCCTGATGCAAAGCTCGCGACGAATATATTCGATCCGCCAGTTGGCGGAGTCGATCTTGCGCCAACGCGTGATGGATTTGGCAAAGGCGTTCTCGAAGCAGGGAAGGCAGATGAGCGTGTTGTCGTTCTCTCAGCCGACCTCACCGAATCCACTCGCGCCGAATGGTTTCAAAAAGAATTTCCCCATCGTTTTATTGAAATGGGTGTTGCGGAGCAAAATATGGCGACCGTTGCCGCTGGCATGGCGAATTACGGAAAGATCCCATTTTTCACTTCGTACGCCGCATTCTCCCCAGGAAGAAATTGGGAACAGATTCGCACGACCATCGCACTCAACAACGTGCATGCAATTGTGTGTGGCATGCACGCGGGGGTTTCAGTTGGCCCCGACGGCGCGACACATCAGATGCTCGAAGACATCGCGCTTATGCGCGCAATGCCAAACATGATTGTTATTTCCCCGTGCGATGCCGAAGAGGCGCGTAAAGCAACCGTTGCCGCCGCTACACAGGGGAGCCCTGTGTATATGCGGTTTGGGCGCGAAAAGACGCCAGTCATGACGAGCGCTGAGACGCCATTTGAGATAGGGAGGGCGAATGTGCTCTGGAAGGGACAAGCGCCAAAAGTTGCGATCATTGCAACAGGTCCTTTTGTACATAACGCACTTCTTGCAGCAAAACAGCTCGAATCCGAAATCTCAACCATCGTCGTCAATGTGCACACCATAAAACCACTCGACGAAACCACCATTCTCGACGCCGTGCAGGGAGTTCTTGGTGTGGTTACGGTGGAAGAGCATCAGGTGCATGGTGGACTCGGTGGCGCGATTGCTGAGCTTCTCGCGCAGAAAAATCCGCTCCCCATGTCATTCATCGGTATGCAGGATCAATTTGGGCAATCAGGAACACCGACTGAGCTCATCGAGCATTATGGCATGGGTGTATCTTCTATTGTGGCGGTCGTGCGCAGTTATGCACGGTAGGGGGGGGGATTTTCTTCGGGCCTCGTGTTTTCCAATGCTACATTTATGTATATATGGTGGGAATGATTGCGAATAAAGGGGTCATATATGCACTGTTGTTATGTTGTGTATCTGTATTTCTCCTTACAACAAATAGTGCACGAGCCGAGAGTGTCGTTTTTACAGTGAATTTTCCCGTAACGAAAGAGCAGTGGATGCGTGATGTGCGCAAGCACATCAGTTATCTGACGGTGGAGCCATTTAACGGCAATGTTGAATACAAGACCCGGGTCGTGAACATTGATACTGGTCAAGTAGTTCCCTCCGGTTCTACGGTGGCGCAAGGCACCAGGCTTAGATTCGAATTCCTTCCCGAGAGCATGTCATGGCACACCACAGCATCAATGTACGATTCTCCGTATGCATATTGGACAAGCTCGCTTCCTCCCGCCGTTTCGTGTAGTACGGCAGACAGGATAAGGAATGCAGAGGGTGCGCGTTTCAAGGGAAGGCCCGCAGGTATGAGTATCTATGCGCCGGTATATGCTGTACCACCCGCCAAGACCGTACAAAATACATCGGTGCTCGGCACGTGCTCGACGACAGCTGATTCGGCATCGTGCACGGTCTCGAATGTCGGTACGCATACGGTCACATTCGCATTCGCCGATAGCGTCGCTCATCAGTTCGTTCGAATATATAGTTACGACCAAAGTCGCGACGCATCGCCACCCAATCGATGGCCGCGCCTTCATATATGCGAACCAATGGGTAACCTCGCCAATGTTATTGATTTTGCTGGAGCAGAGAGGAATGAGCCGCGCAGTACAGTTCCGCTTCCCGCAAAGACGCTGCCGTTCACGATTACTGTCACAGAAGAGGTGCCACCAGCAGACGGACCTCAGAGTCCTTCCGTCTCTGCGGTGGGCGGCTCATGTATCGTCGGTATGCCGTTTAGTATTCAAATGAACTCGTTGCACACTCAAAACAAGCCCATCCGGTATCTCATAGATTGGAATGGAGACGGTACGGTAGATCAAACAATTCCGACGACCGACTACGTTCCAGCGGGCACATCGCAGACGACAAGCAGGACATATGCTACCCCAGGCCCCAAAGACGTGCTTGTGCGTGCCCAAGATGACGCCGGGGCACTCTCTCCGTGGGGGAGTTTCTCATTTACTTGCGAGCCCGCTGCTTCGGCCACCGCTGGATTGCTTGGAGAAAATATTGGGGCTACAGGAGGAAACACAGGGAGCGGCACGAGTGCCAATGATCTTAGTATTCGTGTCACTCCCTCTCTGGTTCGCAAGGGTGTGACAACCAAAGTTCACTGGAGTTCACAGAATATGAATTCCTGCTCAATGCGTGGTTCGAACGGTGATGCTTGGAGCGGCCTTGCCTCTCCAGTGAATGGGGAAGTAACAAGCGCCATACTCGGACAAGTTACCTATACGCTTACCTGCCGCACTGTCGGAGGAGAGACCTACTCAAAACAGGCAACAGTCAATGTATTACCGAGTTGGAGAGAGCAGTAAAATATATCCATATATTACAAACATATATGTTACGCACACGAAATACACTTTCAATCCTCGTCTACTCCTATCTGATGGTGATGATGCTTTCTGCGCCCCTCAGTACGGCCGCTCAAACTCAGCTTATCCGCTTCGATGATGAAAACCCTCTCCCAGAAAGATTCATCGATGATCCGGATAGTGCTTTTGATGACGCTGCATCCCTAGTACTTCCGGGTACCGTTTCGTGTTTCGATTACTATACATTTGGATCGGTTCAGGTAAAACTCAGTCCATCAGTCGCACAAACTGTCTCGGGAGCAGCTATCGCGTTTACCGGTAGGGTAGTCAATAATAATCCGTATCCAATAGTAGACGGCTCACTCTACGTAAAAATATTCAAATCTCGTGATGCGGGTAACGATGGTAATGGGCCAGATGTAGTCGATCAATTCTTTGCAAAAGGTGACATCGTCATTCCCGCAAACGGTAGTGCCCCCATTTCCTTTGAGTGGATGGTTCCGAGCTATGCCATGACGGGAGAGTACCAGCTTGCCACATACTTTGTTTCCTCTCGCAAGTTTAATTTGCTGGGGCTCTCGTTCACTGACGATGTTGTTGGTAACACCGTTCCTTTTCGAGTTATAGGCGAACGTACTCAGAATGTTCAATTTGATAAAGCGAGTGTCACTATAAACGATGAACCTTATTTCTTTGCCGCTTTTCCGCCACGCCTCGATGCAAGCTCGCCAGGTGTTGTGTCCGCACAATTGGAAAACACTACGAACACTGAACAGCGAGCAATAGTGCAGTGGACAGTGTATCAATGGGACGGACTCTTACGAGAGAACGTAGTACAAGAGGAATCGCAGTCGGTGAATATACCGCCCAATGCTTCTGCTGAAGTACGTCTCACGGTCATCGATACACGGTATCCTGTGTATTATGTGGTCGGGACTGCAGCGTGGAATGATACGCGCTCAATCATAGGAGCGCGCTTTGTGCGTAGTGATGTCAACAGAACACGTATTAATTTCCCCGGAGTTGCGTCATTTCCACTCCGATCCGGTGAGCAAAATACACTCTTTTCGTGCCTACATAATTCCAACGATGGCTCGCTTGACTCCGGCGGACTCCTTGAGCTTGAGGTGCGCGATCGTGATGGCAACCTCATACATTCGCATCAGTATGACGGTGCAGTAACGAGTGCCATGATGGGAATCGCGTCGGTCTTTACTCCCAAACAATCGTACGATTATTTCACTCTGACTGCTCGGCTTTTTCAAGATGATGAATTTGTCGATGAGGCGTACCTCGTCTTTGACTGTAGTGCTATCGATCCAGCGTTATGTGCTAGTCCCGAAGAAGTGTCTGCAGGAAGATTTATGACATTGTACTCTTTCATCGCGGTTGCCTTCGGTATAATTCTGATCATGGGCATGACTTGGGTGTATCGAAGGATGGGTCAGAAACCGGGTAGCACCATACCAACACAATAGACACGCCACTTAAACGAACACAAAGAGGCACCCTAGTAGTGCCTCTTTTTTCGTAATGTGGGGGCTCGACCCTGATTATGTATTTAGAGTGGTGTGGCAGTAAATTCTGCTGGACGCTTTGTAAAAGCGTCTTCAAGGGCCTCGGCAGAAAGAAGTCCTTTTTGTGCGCCCACTTTTTGGACGACGAATGCAGAATTAATGAGGCCACGAAGCATCGCCTCTTTGGGCTCTAGACCTTTGATGATATAGGCAACAGTGGTTGAAGCAGCGGCGTCTCCGGCGCCAGTGCGGGAAACGGGTGGCGCTGGGTCGGGATACATTGGTGCATGATAGGCCCCGGAGTCATCCATGATGGAGGAGCCATTTCTGCCGTCGGTGATGACCGCAATCTTCGGACCAAGCGCGCGAATACCCGTAAGCAGATTTTTAATATCGTGCTCATCCGGAGTCCCGAGGATTTGTTGCGATTCTTCTTTGTTACAGAAAAAGATATCGGATGCTTGGTACACTTCCGCCAGCTTTTCTTTGCCGAGCTGCATCTGAAAGGTGCCTGGCTGGAATGCGACTTTCACGCCGTTTGCTTTTGCGTAGCGCGCGATCTCAAGCTGGTAGTCGAGTGTTTCAAGTGGAAGCGAGGTGAGATAAAACCATGCTGGCGGTTCTGAAAATTGGGGGAGTGTGTAGGGGAATGCTTCGTGCTTTACGAGAATGGTGCGCTCGGCTTCGTATTGAAGGACATAGTGGTAGTTGGTTTTGATTCCATCGTGCTTTTTCACGTATTCGGTATTCATACCTTCTTTGCCGAGGGTCGCGATGCAGTCATCGCCGTTTCGGTCGTTTCCGACGTTTGCAACCACAGTTGAGGCAAGACCAAGACGAAGTGCAGAAACCGCCGCATTCGGGCCATTTCCGACGGCAAACACTTCTTCCACTGATTCAAACGGGATCTTTTGCCCAAACTTCACACAAAGCTCGCAATCTTCATTATTGATATTGCAATGCACCTTGGCGTCTTTAAGGCGGATAAAGGCGTCAATAACAATGTCCCCGAAAGCTAGAAAATCGTATTTCATATGGGAAGTATATCGTATTTTGTATCTCGTATCTTGTATTGCATACCAAATACTATATACCAGATACTATATACATTTACGCGCTATACTGGTGTCTATGAGAACACTACGTGAAGTGATTATGGATGCGCGGGAGCGCGGTATTGCCGTGGGGCACTTTAATTTTTCTGATTCGACGCAGCTCAATGCGATTGCGGAAGTGGCGCGAGAGTTGGGCGTGCCGGTGATGGTGGGGGTTTCTGAGGGCGAGCGAGCGTTTGTGGGAGTCGCGCAAGCGGCCGCACTTGTGGCGGCGCTGCGCGCGAAGGGGCAGGAAATATATTTGAACGCCGATCATACAAAATCAATTGCCGGTATTAAGGAAGCAATCGACGCCGGATTTGATGAGGTCTTGTTTGATGGTAGTCAGCTTTCTCTCGAGGAAAATATCGTACAGGCAAAGGAGGCGGTGGCATATGCGCACTCATCCGGGCGGGATGTGCTTGTAGAAGGGGAGCTTGGCTATATTGGCGCTTCTTCAAAAGTGCTCGATGTAATTCCTGAGGGTGCGGGGCTCGACAAAACCGATCCGGAAGTTGCCGAACGTTTTGTGAGGGAATCCGGCATTGATTTGCTCGCCCCCTCCGTCGGCAATATCCACGGCATGCTCAAAAATGTACCGGATCCAGCACTCGACATTCCTCGTATCGGGGCTATCGCGCAAAAAGCGGGTATTCCACTCGTCCTCCACGGTGCTTCGGGAAACAGCGAAGACGATATCCGCGCCGCTATTCAAAACGGCGTCTGCGTCGTCCATATCAACACCGAAATTCGTGTTGCGTATCGTAAGGGAATTGAGGCAGGACTTCTTGCAACTGACGATGTTTCTCCTGCGAAGTATCTTGCGCACGGTGCGGCTCAGATGGGGGACGTCGTTAAAGCTAAACTCTCACTTTTTAATACACGCTAGACATGGCATTTGTGTTGGTATAGGGTTTCTTTGGAGTAACCAAGGAGGCTCCGATGCTCGCACGTCCCGAATGGAATGAACCCGAAAGGCGGGAACGAATGCACGCTCCGTCACAAAAAGACGACATTCGCATGTTTGTGGCATGCGTTGTTGCGTCTCTTATGGTGTGGGTAATTGTAATCTTTCCGCTTCTCGATGTGCTTCACCGACGATCGGTTGAGATTGCTGCGCTTCGCTTTGAAGCAGAGCTGCGCTGAGGATGATGCAAAGGGCACCTACGGGTGCCCTTTGACTTTTAGTTAAAAGTTGGGCATACTTCCGCCCATGTTAGAACTTGCAGTTTTGCCACGGGACGCGAAAGCCTCTCCAGACGACATGCGCGCAGCGGGCGTGATGCCTGCGGTTATGTATGGCCCAAAAGAAGCGTCTACACCGATCGCCATCAATGCGCGCGAATTCGTACGCACATTCCGCGAGGCGGGAGAGACGACACTCGTTAAATTGAAGGGGCTTAGTGAAGATAAAGACACACTCATTCATGACGTGCAGCTTCATCCAGTGACTGATGCGCCACTCCATGCTGATTTCTATGTGATAGAGAAGGGCAAGAAAGTGAGCCTTAATATCCCACTCGAATTTGTTGGCGCTCCGCCTGCCGAGAAGCTTGGCCACATTGTGGTGAAGTCACTTCACGAAATTGAGATTGAGGTTGCGGCGCATGAAATCCCACAGCACCTTGAAGTTGATATTTCCGCGCTCGAGAACGTTGGTGACCGCATTATTGCTTCCGACATCAAGCTTCCGGCGAGCGCAGAACTCCAAACGGAGTCAGATGAAATTGTCGCGTCGGTCACGGCATTTGTTGAACACAAGGATGAGGCGCCTGCGCCTGTCGCGGCTGAAGGTGCTGCTCCAGCAGAAGGTGCCGCCCCTGCGGGAGAGCCGGCGAAAGAGTAGGAACTAAAAATAAAACAGCAAAACTAAAAACAAAACCGCCCGAAAGGGCGGTTTTTGTATTTGTGGAGGTGGGGAGAATCGAACTCCCGTGTAAAAAATGATCCGCAAGCGATTCTACAAGACGTAGAACATTCTGAGATTTAAGAATCGTACGTAAGGAATGTTCAAGATCGTACGAAACCGGACACTCTTTCTTTAAACTAGCCTACGGTGTGATAGGGAAGCCGAATCCGATGTATATGACGTTCGAACCTGGTGTATCGGATACCAACCAGACGAACGGTCGTCGGACGCGTTTAAGCGAAGACGAGGCCGAGGTCTTTCACCTGAATCGGTGAGAGAACCCCCTGTGCAGTTTTGTTTGCACTTAGAGTTTGAACATTTTAAGGAAGATGTTCGCTTCCGTCTTGCACACAGGCAGACTGAATTTTCTATCGAAACCAGTCACCCCCAAACAAAACGCGAAGCGTTTTGTAAGTATCAAGTAGCAGGTATCAAGTATCAAAAGATACACGCTCTGTTTGTGAATGATTGGGCTTATTTCGATTACAATCTTCCCCCGTGAGATACCAAAATCTTTTCTGCGATCAAGTCTCTGTAAAACAATACTGTCGTACTCTGCTGAATGCTTGCTATCTCACGGGGAAGGACTGCTCTCGATGTCGGGAACATATCTTTCATTATTCAATTTTCAAAGATCTGTCACATACATACTAAATGCTTGAGGGTGTGGGCGAGCGCGAGCGCTCGCCCGGTGGTCAGACTCTTCCGTTTTTCAGAAGAGGGAGCATGATCGCAATAGTTAGTACTACTGCAAGTGCAAGAGAACATATCAACATGAGATTCTCCCTGTTTTCCACCTTCAAGCATTCAGCTGCTCTGAGTACATTCTACTCAATACTTGAGGGTAGGGAAGAGCATTCGCGCTCTCCCCGGTAGGTGTTATACGAATTAATCTGCATCGACACTTGCGTCGGCGAAGAAATAGTCCCAGGCGCTTTCTCGAAGCATCTGATCCTCTCTGCGCTGACGTTCGAGTTCAGAAAGATGGTGCCTGCCGTCGAGGTCGCGCAGTTCCAACTGAAGTTCATCAGTGGTCATACGTTCGTCGCGCTGCTTTTCTTCCTCCTCGTGTGACATGAGATCGAGTTCGTCCTGCAGAGATGGTGCTCTCGCGATACGAGACATATTTTTCTCCTCAGTTGCCACCCTCAAACATTCAGTTGTAAATGTGCATTATGCTTCTTTCCGTCGCATACGCCGCTCGTCATCTTTCTTCTTTATATCCTGACGTTTGTCGGCTTTTTTCTTGCCGCGAGCGATAGCGATACCGAGCTTCAATTTTCTGGCTTTATTATACACCGAGATAGGCACTATTGTCAAGCCACTTTGGCCTTCAGCGGAGGCAACGTGTGCAATCTGTTTCTTGGAGAGTAAGAGTCTGCGTGGGCGCGTGGCATCGTAGTCTTTGGGGGCATTCAAAACTTGCCAGGCGGGAATGGTGGCGCCCACGAGATAGACCTCGCCGCCGCGCGCGATGACGCGCGCGCCTTTTAATGAGCCTTGGCCGGCGCGCAGCGACTTTACCTCAGACCCAAGCAATTCAATACCCGCCTCGATTTCTTCGAGGATAGTGTAATCAAATGTGAGTTTTTCGTTACGGATAAGTGCCATGTCGCTACTATACCGCCCCTCAGCTGCTAGCTCTAGGGCTCTAAATATGTATAATGCGCCGGATGGAAACCAAAGAGACCCCGAAGAAGGAAAAGAAGGATAAAAAAGAAAAGGCACCTAAAATTCCCGAAAGTCAGGGAATTCTGACGCAGCTCCTTATTGCGCTTGCGGTCTTTCTCCTTATTTCTGCGGGATATTCGACGGTCAAAGAATATTTTGCTAAAGGTCCTGAGGACGTGCCGCTCTCGCAGATTGCGGCTGATGTGAGAGCTGGTCTCGTTGCTGAACTTACTATTTCGGGCAACACGATTGAGGGGCGCTACAAGGACGAGAGTGAAAAAGTTTCCCGCAAAGAATCAGAAGCTTCATTTACCGAAACACTCTCTAATTATGGGGTTTCTGCCGAGCAGTTGGCGGGGGTAAAAATTATCGTGACGGATCAGGGTGGTGCACGCTACTGGTTCCTCACGCTTGCGCCACTTCTTATTCCAGTCCTTCTTCTCGTCGGCATTATGTGGTATCTCTCGCGCCAGATGCGCGGGGGCGGTGGCATGCAGGCGTTTACGTTTGGTCGTTCGCTCGCGCGACTCGTCTCGCCCGAGGATGAACAACAGAAGGTGACGTTTAAAGATGTTGCTGGCGCGCGCGAAGCAAAAGCAGAACTCACCGAGATTGTGGATTTTTTGAAAAACCCCAAGAAATTTATTCAGATTGGTGCGCGCATCCCGAAAGGCGTGCTCCTCATGGGTGGGCCGGGCACGGGGAAGACTTTGCTTGCGCGTGCGGTTGCGGGAGAAGGTGGTGTGCCGTTTTACTCGATTTCAGGCTCTGAGTTTGTGGAAATGTTTGTGGGGGTTGGTGCTTCGCGCGTGCGCGATACGTTTCAGGTTGCGAAAAAATCTGCGCCTGCAATTCTTTTTATTGATGAGATTGATGCTATTGGTCGCATTCGCGGCACGGGCGTTGGTGGTGGGAATGATGAGCGTGAGCAGACGCTGAATCAGATTCTTGTTGAGATGGATGGTTTTGAGCCGAATGAAAGCGTGATTGTGATGGCAGCGACAAACCGCCCGGATGTGCTTGATCCGGCACTCCTTCGCCCAGGACGCTTTGATCGACGGGTGATGATTGATCTTCCCGATCGCCGCGACCGTGAAGAGATACTCACCGTGCATGCGCGGCAGAAGCCGCTTGGACCGGATGTGAAGCTCGGTGTCATCGCGGAGCGCACACCAGGATTTTCTGGCGCGGATCTCGCGAACCTGATGAACGAGGCGGCAATTCTTGCTGCGCGCGAGGATCGCAAAGAAGTCACGCAATACGATCTCATTCGCTCGATCGAGAAGGTGATGCTTGGTCCCGAACGTCGTTCCCATGTTTTGAACAAAAAAGAGAAAGAGATTACGGCGTATCACGAGGCGGGGCATGCACTCATCGCTTCAGTCTTGAAATATGCCGACCCAGTGCACAAGGTTTCCATTATCTCCCGCGGCCGCGCGGCAGGATACACTTTGAAACTCCCACTCGATGATCGCCGCATGCAGTCGAAACTTGAGTTCCTCGATGACATTGCGGTCTCGCTCGGTGGCTACATTGCGGAGAAAATGATCTACAACGACGTGACGACGGGCGCCTCAAACGATTTACAGGTTTTGACGGCGCTTGCGCGCGATATGGTCACCAAATACGGCATGTCGGATAAGTTAGGCCCGATGGCATACGAGGCGCAGCCAGGGCGTACGCTTTTTGGTGCTGGCATTGAGCCGGGCGAGCTTTCGCAGGAAGTTGCATCGCAAGTGGATGCTGAAGTGAAAGCGATTGTGACAGAGGCACATAAGCGCGGGCTTGAGGTGATTACCACGCACCGCAAAGTCTTGGATGCGATTGCGAAGGCACTTGTTGAGGTGGAAACTATTGAGCGCGAGGAATTTGAAAAGATCCTGATCGCCAACGGTATTGTTCCAAAGAAGAAAGAGGATATTGAACATCAGCCGCTTGTGTAAGTGGAACTACATACTGTTGTTACGTAAAGAAAACGCAGCCTTTCGGCTGCGTTAACGACGATCTCGTCCAAGTACCTGATCAGGATGTTGAATGATGACAACTGTCTCCACTCGCTTCCTGTCGGGGTTCTCGTGGGTACTGTCTCCCGTGATTATTTTTTTGTTTACGTCTGCCCATTGTTGCGCACATTCCTGAGAGCAGACGGTTGCTTTCACGGTACCCTCTGTCCAGCGTCGAAGCGTGATCGTTCGCTCAAAGACTCCAAGGTTTTGCGTGCATGTCTGTCCTGTGGCAGGACAAAGCACTGCGTTTGTTTGATGCGATGACATCACTTTTTCCTCCTATTTCTGCCGACACTGTAGCACACATGAAAAAGCCGCGACTTTTGTTCAGTCTATGCCATGTCACCGGGTCTATGCTATGCTCCCGCAAGTTTGTTCTCAACAGCAAGGAAAGGTGTACACAATGACAATGCAGAGAGACGAGCACAAAACGACTATCTATGGTCATCTGGTGCGAGTGCCCGAACTTCCGTTTTGGGGGCGGGTTACCATCGACTTACAAATCGGCTTGATAACCAAGATAGAAAGAGGTGAGCATCTTGAGGCCGACCACATGTTTGGCGGTGATTGTCTCATCTTCGCCGGCCTTGGCGACGTTCACGACCACTTGCGCGAAGACAATACCGGAAAGCAGAACTACAAGGAGGACTATACGACCGGCGCAGCTGCGGCTCTACATGGTGGAGTCGTGCATGTCTCCGCGATGCCGAATACAGTCGATCCCGTTATTGGCGGCCAGCAATTCCAATGGCATCGGAACCGTGTACGTGAACTCGATCATCCTGTAGTCATCTTGAACTACATCGGGGTCGATGCGACGACACGGCCACTTGGTAAGGCGGGCGAGTATCCCTATAAAGTGTACTTCGGAAAATCCGTTGGCACGCTTACAGTTACTTACGGCGACGAGCTTGATACGATCCTGGGGCACTATCGCGAAGAGCGTGTCTCATTCCACGTCGAGTACGAGCCAATCGTGCAGATGTCGGTTGGAGGCAGGACTCACAGTGATCGTCGACCAGTCGAATGCGTGAATGAAGGGCTCCGGCTTCTTCTTCCACTCATTGAGAAGCATGGCATCAAAGCAAAGTTGTGCCATTGGTCTACCGGAGGCAAGAGCTTCGAGATTATTGCCGAATATAGGGCACGTGGGTGCGATATCGAACTGGAAGTCTCGCCACTGCATCTGTACTTCGACACGTCGATGACCGATGAGGATCCTTCGCTCTGGATGAAAGTCCAAATGAATCCGGCAATCCAGGCTCCTCAACATCGATCCGATTTGATCAAGGGTCTCAAGAACGGTTTCATTCAATATCTGGCGAATGATCATGCGCCGCACACCGAGGAAGAGAAATTCTCGGCGTTTGGACAGTTCAAGAACCAGTTTCCTGGGAAGACGAACAAAGAGATCGCAGACATCGTCCGTGACAACAGTCCGGATCTTTTCGCGGAGATCTGCGTCCGGAACAATACCAGTGGTGCGCCCTGGCTTGATACACATGGATTGATCTGTTGCTGGCTCATGCGCGAGCATGGGTTTACGCCGCAGGACATTGCGCGGGTAGCTTCTTACAATCCTGGTGTGTTTGTAAATCGCTTCCTACCTTTCCAATTCCTTGATCGGGACTTCGGCAAAGGTTTCGGCGATCTGGCTGAAGGGTATATGGGTTCGCTTACCGTATTGAACACAAAGAAAGAGACTGTCGTTGATCGGAAGGATCTCAAGACGAAAGTCGGTTGGTCGCCGCTCGAGGGCGAAACACTCCCAGGCGCTGTTGAAGCGGTGTTTATCGCAGGGGTGCGGTATTAACAAGAAAGAAAGGAGCGTGTGTTGCATGCTCCTTTTGTTTTTAAAGAATGCGGCGGCGCTTTGGGGCGCCGCCGCAAGTTTTCAAACTAAATCTGCAACTTCTTGCAGAAGTTCGCTGAATACCTTTTCACCGTGCACGAAGTAGTGCGTGCCGATCTGTACTTTTTTCACGCCGAGCTGGGCAAAATCGACTACATCCTGCCCAGTGGCGATGCCGCCTACTCCAACAATTTCGATGCCGTGACAATGCAGTGCTCCGTGCAATCGTTTTGTTTGACCAAGCGCAATTGCTTTCATGGCCGAGCCGCTCATCCCAGCGAATCCGTCACCGGGTGTAATCGCTCGTGCGCCGTCCTGCCATGCAAAGGCGTTTGGGAACGTATTGCATGTTACAACCTCATCAACAAACAGTCGTTCGGATTGAATAACGGAAATGATGGTATCCATTTGCAGTGGATCGCTGTACGGAGATAGCTTGATTGCAATCCGTGGGAGATCGTTACCCATGTCTTGAAGAGCCTCTGCTACCGAATTGATGATCGAGGTTGTGAGTGCTGGATTGAACGAGGGAATTGGTTTTTGGCCTTCGGCTCCCCACACATTAGGGCAACCAAGGTTTACCTCAATTACATCGACATTGCGAGCTATGCCAACAGCAAGTTTGAAGTATTCAGACGGGCTAAACCCGGCGATACTCACGCGGAGTTTTTTGTTGGCGGCGTGTGCAATTTTTTGCATCTCAGGTAGTCGTTTCCTATACGTCGCGATACCAGGATTTGGAAGCCCGAGCGAATTGAGTGCATAGGTGCCATCCGGTGATTGCCAGAAGACATTACCTTCGTTGACTGGCCGCGGTTCGAGCGTGATGGAGCCGACGGTGATTTCTGAAACCGGCGTCTTAGCCAACTCTCGGACGGTTTCGATGTCCTTGCACCACCCGGCTGCATTCATGATTCGCAATTGCGAAATGTCCATCTTTTTCCTCCATGGTTTGAACTGGACTCACGGCACAATACCTTCTCGCCTGAGTTCTAGCAACCTAATGTTATACTCTCGCCGTGGGAAAAGATGTCTCAAAAAAAGCGCTCGCGCTTCATAAAAAATTTGGCGGGAAAATAAGGATAGTGCCGGCGGCACCGATTAAGAATCGGGAGGATCTTGCGCTCGTGTATACGCCGGGCGTTGGGGCGGTTTCTTCTTTTGTTGCTAAAAATCCGAAGAAGGCGCGGGAATATACAATGAAAGGGCGGACGATTGCGGTGGTTTCTGACGGCTCGTCGGTTTTGGGACTGGGGAATATTGGGGCTTTGGGCGCGCTTCCGGTGATGGAAGGGAAAGCGGCGCTCTTTAAAACATTTGCAGACTTAGACGCGGTGCCTATCGTTCTTGATACACAAGATCCAAATGAGATTGTGGAAACGGTGGTGCGGATTGCACCCGGTTTTGGCGGTATTAATTTGGAAGATATTGCGGCGCCACAGTGTTTTGAGATTGAAAAGCGTTTAATCGAGCGACTCGATATTCCCGTCATGCACGATGATCAGCATGGAACTGCGATCGTTGTCCTCGCGGGGCTTATTAACGCGATGAAGGTTGTGAAGAAGGATTTGAATAAGAGTTGGGTGACCGTTTCGGGGGTTGGTGCTGCGGGCGTTGCAATCATGCGACTCGTAAAAAGATATGCGCCAGGCGCGCAGGTTCTTGCCGTTGATAGCGTGGGTGTGATTTGGAGCGGGCGGAAGGATTTGAATTCCGTAAAGCGTGCACTTATCGACGAAGGCGTGATTTTTGCGCACGGACACGGCGGGCTTCGCGATGCGCTTGTCCAATCCGATGTATTTTTGGGGGTCTCGAAGCCCGGAGTTCTGACCGCAAACATGGTGAAGGCGATGCATCCCAATCCTGTCATTTTCGCGATGGCGAATCCGGTGCCTGAAATCATGCCGAGCGAGGCAAAAAAAGGTGGCGCGAAAGTGATTGCGACAGGGCGTTCAGACTTTCCGAACCAGGTGAATAACTCACTCGTTTTTCCTGGGGTATTCCGCGGTGCCTTGGATAACAAAGTGAGGAAGATAACCGACGAGATGAAATTAAAAGCCGCAAAGGCACTTGCGGGACTTATTTCAAAACCAACACCCGAAAAAATCCTGCCGGACATGTTTGATACGCGAGTTGCCCGAGCGGTGGCGAAAGTGATACGCTAGCTGTCCACAATATAGAACCTCCATAACCACTTATTCATGGTAGTATTTAGAGGTTCGGATTATGACTCGATTTATCGATAGGGAAAAGGCGCGCATTTTGCGGTCGGAGGGAAGAAGTTATTCTGAAATTGGTAAGATGCTTGGGGCGAGTAAAAGCACACTCAATGGCTGGTTGAAAGACATGCCGCTCTCAGCTGAACAAATGCGGGAAGTTCGTGATCTGAATCCACGACGTATCGAGAACTTTAGGAAAACGATGCGTACTAAAAGAGAGAAGACAATGGCAGTTGCGTATGAAAAAGCTCGAAAAGAGATTGGTAGACTTTCCCGTAGAGATCTTTTTATCGCGGGAATATATCTTTATTGGGCAGAGGGAACTAAATCTGCACGAGGAAGGAGCGAGATTGCAAACACCGATCCGGCTGTTATCAAAGCGTTCTTGCAGTGGCTGGTGGTTGCTGGTGTGCCCAAGGATAAAATTCGCATCCGGCTGCAACTGTACAAAGACATGAGCATTGCATCTGAGACACGATTTTGGTCTAAGATATTGAATGTTCCCGTGCGTTATTTTAGAAAACCTGCCATCAAAGAGTCTCGATTGACGGGTCTCACTCGTAAGCACGGACATGGACATGGTACCTGCGACCTCATCTTTGATAATGTTCCAATGTGGGAGTACATTACAGGTGCACTCAAGTACATACGTGAGTGCCATATGCGCCCATAGCTCAATGGTAGAGCAATCGTCTTATACACGGTGTACCTAGGTTCGATTCCTAGTGGGCGTACTAAAATACTTCATGGCACACATCCACGAAAAAATAGACTTCACTGCGAGCGTATTTATCGTGCACGAGGGCAAAGTGTTTTTGCATCTGCACAAGAAGCTTGGGAAATGGTTGCAACCAGGAGGGCACATCGAGCTCGACGAAGGACCGCTCGAGGCGGCAATTCGAGAAGTCAAAGAAGAGACTGGATTTGATATCGAGCTTATCGGAGGTTCGCAACTCCCAGAATTGAAAAATGAAAGCAGCGACATCCTCCCACCAAAATTCCTTAATCGACATGCGTTCAATGAGACGCATGAGCACATCGATTTCACATATTTCGGAAAAGTTGTTGGCGGCACGTTACGACCTGAAGATGGTGTCGAGACACGATGGCTCACTAAGGAAGAATTGGAGGAAGCGGATATCTACCCCACGACGCGCGCGTACGCACTTGCCGCGCTTCGCGAGCTTTCATGAAGTACTCTGGTATTGTGCAGAAAAGTTCGGGCGAAGGGGCGCGGATTGGGTTTCCGACGGCGAATATTCCGCTTTCGGACGCAACGCTTTCCGGCATTTTTGCGGGTGAGGTTGTTGTAGAAGGGAAAACATATTCTGCAGCCGTATATGCCGACCAGAGACGTGGGCTTCTTGAGGCACATATCTTGGATTTTGCGGAGGATTTGTACGGACGTGAGATTGAGATTCGGCTTTTGAAAAAAATACGCGAAGATGCAACATTTCAAAGCGAAGAGGAGCTGAGGCGTATGATTGCGCAGGATGTAGCTGAGACACGTGCATTTTTCAAACTGTGAATTGGGTCTTGCGAGGTATCTCTCTCGTGCGAGAATGAGTGCATGATACGCACTTTGCAGATTTCTGTTGTTGGCTTATTACTCTTCCCGTTTGCCGCAACCGCACTGACCGCCGATGAGCTTCGAGTTCAAATCAACGATCTTCTCGCGAAGATACAAGCACTCCAGGGACAAATTGGGGCAACGCCAGGCGGCGTTGTGACCACTCCGAGTGGTGGCACAGTTGCCCCGGCGGGCACGTGCCCGCGCGTGAGTCGTGTCTTAAAGATGGGGGATTCGGGCGCGGATGTGACCCGACTCCAGCAATTTTTGGCGCTTGATCCGAGTGTGTACCCAGAAGCGCAAGTCTCAGGCTATTACGGTGGACTCACGGAAGCCGCCGTAAAACGATTCCAATGTAAAAATAAAATCGTCTGTGATGGGGATGCGGCTTCCACCGGATATGGCGTGACAGGACCGCGTACCGCTGCGATTCTTGCCCTACAGTGTCCGGATGGTGCGGGAAGCGGTAGTGGGACTACCGGACAAGTCAGTGGATTTATAAAAGTTACGCCAACGGCGGGTGTTTCTCCGCTGAATGTGTCGGTAGACGCCACTGTAAACACTGCGCGTTCATGTGCTGCACAAATTTATCAAATTGATTTTGGCGATGGCACTGCACCAGCCTCGGTAAACGTACCCGCGAATCGTTGTTCGGAGCTTAATCAAGTATTTCCACATGTCTATCAAAGAGGGGGTACGTATCAAGTGCTTTTGCGTGCGGGGACCCATCAGGTTTCTGCAACGGTGAACGTTACGCAGGGAAGCGGAACGCCAACACCGAGCTCAGACACGCTGAATGCATCGCCAACTACAGGCGCCGTGCCCCTTGTTGTTACATTCTCAGGCACGGTGAATGCTTCGGGGCAATGTAATGCAGGGCCGTATCGTATTGATTTTGGCGACGGACAAAGCGCCTCTATTGCACTCTCAGGATGCACCGCAAGTGCATTCCAAGTTCCTCACACATATTCGACCAGTGGCACCTATGTTGCGCGTCTCTACCGCGGTTCTCCGGCTGTTAATGTAGCGTCTGTCACCGTTGGTGTTGGAAATGGCGCTTCCACAACCGGTGGCGCATTTGCGGTCGAAGGTGGCGTGAATAGCAATCCGTTTACCGTGCGTGCGCGATTCGATATTGCGTCTTCGTGTTCGCGGTATGAACTGAATTGGGGTGATGGTTCGTCGCCTGTTACGCAGGCGGAAGGGTCGTGTTCTTCTGGTGTGGTTTCGCGTGAATTTACGCGCACATATCAAAATGCAGGCTCGTATACGATAACTCTGAAACGTGGCGCGTCACTTAATTTTATCGACACGGCGGCGGTGACAATCGTTCAATAAAAACGTCCGCTTCGTCGACTTCTGCTCGAAGGAGCGGGGTATTCGCGACTTCCAATAAAACGTATATTTTCGATCATTCGGCATGGAGCGCGCCTCCGGCGCGCTCCATGCGCTCCTTGAGCGCTGGGTACGTTGTGAGTGCTGGATCTTTTTCGATGAGCACCCGCGCTTCAGCACGTGCTGCTGAGATAAGGCGTGCATTTTGCAGAGCCTCCATGCCAAGGTCTGACATGCCCCACTGACGCCCGCCGTAGAGATCTCCTGCACCACGGAGCTCAAGATCGCGCTCGGCGAGCGCGAAGCCGTCGGAACTTTTTTCAAGCGCACGCAGGCGCTGGAGCGCCTGCGTGCCGCGCGTCTCCGGCAACAGGAAGCAAAATGGTTGATGAGTCGAGCGTTGTACGCGTCCGCGAAGCTGGTGCAGTTGTGCAAGGCCGAAACGCTCTGCACCCTCGATCAAAATTACAGTCGCGTTCGGGACGTTGATGCCGACTTCAACAACAGAAGTGGCAACGAGGATGTGGATCTCTCCACGCGCGAAGCGTGCAAGGACACGATCTTTCTCGCTAGGCTTGAGCGCGCCATGTAGCACGCCAATTTCATAATCAGGAAACACTTCTTTCTTGATGCGCACCGCCTCTGCTTTCACGCTCTTTGCTTGGATGGCATTTATTTTTGCTGGATCGGGCTCGTCGATACGTGGGCAGATGACATACGCCTGCCTACCATGCTCCAGTTCCGTTCGTATTTTTTCATAGGCACGTGCGCGCGCATTCGGAAGCACGAGTTCAGTTTTCACCTGTGCACGTCCTGGCGGAAGTTCGTCCAAGACCGAGAGATCGAGGTCGCCATAGATCGTGAGTGCAAGCGTGCGCGGTATCGGCGTCGCGGTCATCGAAAGAAAGTGAGGAGTGAGGTCTCCTTTTCTTGCGAGTGCGCGACGTTGTTTCGTGCCGAAGCGGTGCTGTTCATCGACGATACACAGTGCCAGATGTTGGAATTCGACCGATTTTTGGATGAGGGCGTGCGTGCCGACGACCATCGCGATTTCTCCGTTTTTGACCCATTTCAAAAGCTGTGTGCGGGAAATGTCGGTGGCTTCTCCTTTACGCGCTTTTGACGGGAATTTTTTGCATCCTGAGCCCGTGATGAGCGCAATCGAAATGGGGAGTTCACGAAAGTATTCAATGAATGAATTAAAGTGCTGTGTAGCAAGAATTTCTGTGGGTGCCATGTAGGCAACTTGGAGAGTGCCCGAAGTGCGCCCTGGTGGACGTGTGTGTACTACCGCATAGGCACATGCCGCGGCAACAAGAGTTTTTCCTGATCCAACATCGCCCTCCAAGAGTCTCGCGCCGGGGTAGGGCTTTTGCATGTCCGCCGTCATCTCTTCTGTCGCGCGGCGCTGAGCGTTCGTGGGTGCGAAAGGGGTTGCGTCGAGGAAGCGCTGTGCATGTGCGTCTGCACCCTCAAGACGAAACGACGGAAGTGTAGTATTTTCTGCGCGTTCCTGCGCGCGCGCAATGTGGATCGCAAAAATTTCCTCAAAGGCGAAACGTTTGCGTGCCGCGATGGCGTGTTTTTCTTCCTCAGGTGTATGCACCCATATGAGCGCTGTTGCAAGATCGGGTAGGTTATATCGTGCGCGAATATCCGACGGTAGCGGATCGGGAATTTCGGTATGGGCATGCTCACTAAAGACACGCTTTAGAGCATGAAAGAACCACTTAGAAGTAATGCCGCGAGTCTCGGGGTAGATGGGGAATAAGGTTCTAGGTTCTAGGTTCAAGGGGTTAGATTTTTCGAACATACCTTCCTCAACGACAGTGCCTGCGGGGAGCACGACGATTTCAGGGTTCGAGATGTAGGGGCGTTCGGCGGAGCCACCAACCGTCCCCGAGAGTTTGATGAGCGTTCCCTGAGGCGCCATTTTGGCGATGTAAGGTTGGTTGAACCACGTCACTTTCACTTTGCCGTATGCATCCGAAAACAATCCTTCCGTTGCGGCCCTCCTGCTTTTCCAAAGTTTTTTTGCTTCAAGTTTTCCGAGCTCGCCCACAAGGGTTACTTTTGTGCCGGGGGCGAGTGTGCGTGTCGTGCTTGAAGCTCCAGCGTGTTCGAATCGTGATGGGAAGTGATAGAGAAGGTCGCGCACTGTGCGGATGCCAAGACGACGGAGCGCACTTGTTTGCGGTGCTATGAGACGGAAATGTCGCGAAAGCTCGTCGTTTACATGCATGTCTCCATTGTAGCGGGCGAGACGCACTGTGCGAGCACGAAAAAGTTATGCACAGGTTTCGAGCCTATGTCCACTTGCATGGAATGCGTAAAACCCGGTACGATAGCGATGTTTATAAATAAGCGGATTTGAGCATGAGCGATGATCATGATGACGCGGTGATAGATCCAAGTGCCATTGATGAAGTGGCAGAGGAGACCGACGATGAAGAAGGTGGCGACCACCCTGTAGTGGAAGAAGAGGAGGCACTATAGCCTCTCGAGTCGCAAGAAAAAACCCTGGTTGCGCAGGGTTTTTTCTTTGTCATACTGCACGCATGAACTTCGCCTTGCGTATTCTTGCGACAGCTGCGGCAGTCTATCTTACGGTCAATATTGTTCCGGGCATTTCGGTTTCTGGAGGATGGATGACGCTCCTTCTTGTGAGCCTTGTGTGGTCGGTCGTGATTACGGTCATTCGCCCCATCCTCCAGATTCTCACGCTTCCGCTCACCATAATTACACTTGGACTTTTTTCATTTGTGCTCAATGCGCTTCTCTTTTGGGCGATGGAGTGGATTGTGCCAGGATTTGATGTTGCCGGATTTATCCCTGCACTTCTTGGTGTTGTCGTGCTCTCGGTGATTTCATGGTTTATACAGAAGGTGTTGCCGTAGCGCGCACCCGACATTTCATGATAGTCTATCGACTACACGGAGAGGTGGCTGAGTGGTCGAAAGCGGCACGGTGCTAACGTGTTAGGCGGGTCAAACTGTCTCGAGGGTTCGAATCCCTCCCTCTCCGCAGTCTAGGGCGACGGTGTTTAGCGACCGTTTCCCCTAAATATGTCCGAACCCTAAAAGGATTCGAACTTTTTGAATTCTGCTCGATTACTTCTCCAACGTCAGCACCCCGTTCGTAAGCGTGAGTTTGCTCTTGATGCACAGCAGGAGTTCCCGTTTCTCCGTTAAGCTGCCGTCCTTGAGGATGTATTTCGCATATGCGCAGAGATCGATGTCTTTTTCCGGCTTCGTATCTTTCGTATGTAGGAAGCTGTGCTGGAACTTCCGCAGTCGTTCCACCTCTGCCTCGAACTTCTCCCGCATGGCTATCTTGTTAAAATCAACCTCATCCATGATTTTAACCATTTGGGTAATGAGTTCTTCTTCGCGCACATACCCGTTCTTGCAAGCTTTGTCCTTGTGCCGCGTGCAGCCGTAGTACACATAGCGGTTTGATGTACCATCCTTCAGCTTCTTGAATTTCTCATCGGCGGTGACGCCCGATTGGCATGAGCCACAGGTCATGAGTTTCGTAAATGCGAACTCCTTGATATCAGAGCGCACGATGTGGTCACGCTTGAGTTGCGCCTGTACCGCGTCGTAGAGTTCTTTGGTGATGAGCGGCTCATGTTTGCCCTCATACCAGTTGCCACTCTTTTCGGGGTATTCGAAGGTACCGTAGTAGAAGGGGTTCTGCAGAATGATGTAGATGTTACCGAGCGAGAGATTCTTGTTACCTTTGCTCTTGAAGTTAAGGTCGAACTTGAGCCAATGGTGCACCTTGCGTCCCGACCATTTGTCATTCGCTACTTTCTCGAACATCTGCTTGATGATCGGTGCGCGTACGGGGTCAATGACCGCGTGACATTTCTTTTCGGCGAGCTTCTCGTTGAAGTAACCCGTTGGCGCAACACCCGGCCGTAGTCCCATCTCGCAGCGCGTTCGAAGACCGCGCTTTACGTTGACACCTCGGTTGTCATTTTCGAGCTTGGCTTGCGAACCGAGAATCATCAAAAGGAACTTCTCGTTCGGGTTGTTCCTGAAGCTCTGGCTGTAGGTGCGAATTTCTTGCAACCCACCTGCGTCCATGAGATCGACGATCTTGCCCAAGTCGCCCGCGTTCCTACTAATACGGTCCGGTGCCCATGTCAGAATACCATTGTACTTCCCAGCTCGCAGTTCTTCGACGATCTCATTGAAGACCGGCCGCGTGCCGGTCTCCTTTGCTGAGTGCGATTCTCTCTTAAGCTCGACTACCTCCAATCCCTCGCGATCCGCAAGCTGGAGCATCTCCTTGATTTGGCTGTCGATACTCAAAACCTGCCGCTCCTCGCTTTCTGTGCTTTTTCTTGCATACAGGCAGTACTTCACTCTCACGGGCGCTTGGACAGCCTGCCTGCTAATGCTGTCCACGGGCCTTATATATGTATTCATACACCACAAGGGATGACGCAGACCCCTCCAAGAGTCCAGAGCGTCCGAGAGACCCCAGGTGTTGGCAACTTTACACATAGTGGTGTAAATCATTCGTTCACTTGTCTTTCAGTCGCTCTCTGGTAGCCTGTCGCGTATGAAGGTGCTTTCCGGATTAAAAGTGAGCCGATTTATAGCTGGCGTTTTGTTAATGGGTACTCTTGTGGTTTCTGGGCATCATTTCGCCTTAGTGGCATCAGCAGATACGGCGGGTTCCTACGCATCACATCACGATACTCTTCCGCATTCTGGCGAAGACCATGACAGTCCGCCGACATATATAGAGGCTCATTCTCCGACTCCCATCGTCCCAAAATTCCAGCTCATAAAGCAGCCCTTGGTAGTTTCTGTTGTATCAAATCTCGCTCTTACAGCCCCTCCGCCTTATCGGGATGCGACTCCAGTGCACCCTGCAATCAATCACGTCCCAGCGCCTTTGCCGCTCGATCTGAAAACGACCTTCCTCAACTAGAGGTATTTCTATCGTGCCAGACTCGTTTCTGGCACGGTTTTCTATGCTGCATATGCGCATAGAGATTCGTTACTCTCAATAATCACCTCTATGAAAATCTTACTTACAGCTGTCGGGGGACCATCAGGCATTTGTTTCGCCAAATCACTCTCGCAGATCGATGGCGCTCACCTGGTGGGCACAAGCGCCGAAGAAGATACGATCGGAAAATCGCTCGTCGGCTCATTCCATATCGTGCCGTTTGCGACGGACCCGACATATCTCGACATCCTGAAACGCATCATCAACGACGAGCGCATAGATTGCATAATTCCGACGGTCGACGAAGAAATGTGCCTCCTCAGCGAACGCGCAGGCGACATCGGATGTAGAGTACTGGTGTCACCATTCAAAACGATTTCCTTTACCTCAAATAAGGATAGAATGTATGAAATTGCCGCTGATCACTTGCCAGAACGTTATAAGAAAAATGAAATTAATGCGTTTCCGATCTTCGCGAAACCTGCGATAGGCAGGGGCGGAAAAGGGACGAAAGTCGTAACTAATGCGGCGGAGTTGAGCGATATCCCTGAAGAAACGTATGTATTTCAGGAACTGCTCCAAAACCCGGAAGTATCCGTGGACGCGATGTTTGATTTCGACGGGAAACTCGTTGTCGCCGTTCCGAGAATACGCGTCGTGATCGATCAAGGAATCAGCGTGTCTGGACGCGTGTTTCGAGACGAAATGCTCATCAAGGTGATCGAAGACCTCGCACAGCGCTTGATATTTGTCGGTCCCGTTAATTTCCAGTTCATGCGAGGCTCTGAAGGATACAAGTTGACTGAGATAAATGCGCGTGGATCTGGCGGCATGGGCATAACGATTCGTTCGGGCGCTGACATCCCTAAGCTCGCATACGAACTTATGGCTACAGGGGCGGTCATGAGCCGTCCAGAGGTTCACGAAGGCGTTTATTCCAACTTCGAAGAAGTGCTTGAACGCCAGAGAAGGAAAAAGGAGACCGAAACGCATGTATGAAAAAACCATTCATAGCCCTTGTTGATCTCGACAACGTGATTGCGGATCAGCTTGCCGGTTTCTACCAAGCGATCGCGAAACAGTATCCCGAAATAAAATTACCCGACCGCAACACTCTTGCTGAATTCAACCTTGAATATAACTTTCCGTACGACGATCAGAAAAAGATAAAATCGCTCCGTCTTCAGGAAGGATTCTTTCGAGATTTACCGCTCATTGAAGGAGCGCGAGAGGGGCTCGAGCGGCTAGCGGACCAAGTGACTCATGTACAGATCGTAACTGCTCCGACGTGGGAATGGCAGTTTTGCGTTCCTGAAAAATACGAATGGGTTGAAAAACATCTGGGCAGAGATTGGACCGGCAAGATCATACTCACACGGGATAAGACCTTCGTTAAGGGCGATATTCTTATCGATGATTCTCCGTCGGTCTCCGGCATATGGGCACAAGAATGGACGCATATCCTCTACGACCAGCCATATAATCGCACCGTCGATATGCCGCGCGTAACTTGGAAAACAATCGATAAGGTTCTCGATGAGTGGATGGAGAGACGCACGATCTGATAACGTATGCCCCCAAAATTCATATTCATTGCCGTAGGCGGGCTTGCAGTACTGGTTTTCGCGATAGGAAGTATCCGCGAGCGCGACTCATCGCAACCGAGTCGAAACGAAGATCCGTTTTTTGTGGTCGGTTCGATCCCGTATTGGGATCAACCGCGCGCCTATGCCATGTTCCAGAAGCACGTTGACGACATGGACGGGCTCGTATTGTTCTGGTACCGGTTGGATGAGAATGGCAACATCGGAAAGTACGGATCCGCCTTAGAAGACATGTCTATCGTGCGCTTCGCGCAGGACAAAGACGTCAAAGCGCTCGCCTTGATCGCGAACCTCCCCGATGAAGGAAATTGGGACTCCGGTCGCGTACAAAAGGTCATTGACACCGCAGAGGCACGTCGCGTGCATATTGCATCCATTGTCGAACTCATCGAATCTAAGGGTTTTGACGGCGTGAACATTGACTACGAATTCCTCCAAGATTCGCAGGCAGCGGATTATACAGCGTTCGTGAACGAACTCGGTGCCGCCCTCGATTCGCGGGGCAAGATGCTTGTCGTCGCCATCCACGCCCAGCTGCAAGGAACAGAAACGCGAGGGCAAAATATTCCATCACTGACGGGAGCCGACTATCTTGCCTATATGACCTACGACCAGCATTACGAAACGAGCGATCCGGGAGCCAACGCTGAAATCGGATGGATGCGGAACGTATTGGAATACGCCACATCGCAGGGCGTCCCTATGAAGAAGATCTTGCTTGGCATTCCGATGGACGGATACGATTGGACGAACGACCACGGAGAGTGGCACACGGCGAATGGCGTCGATTACCAAAGCGCGCTCGTTCTTGCTACGCAAAAAAATGCAACCATCGAATACGATACGAGTGTTGAAGCGCCGTTTTTCAAGTACACCGATGACGCGGGCGCTCTCCACGAAGTATGGTTCGAGGATGTGCGGAGTTTCAAGCCGAAATATGAGCTTGCGAGAGAATTCGGCGTCGGAGGATTGTTACCGTGGAAATTCGGCGCGGAAGACGAACGCATATACGATATTCTTGAATAGCAAACGGGCCGCCAGACCCGCGCGTGCTTCTCGATTACCAAGTTAGATGTCAAGAAAAGTCTTTAGTACGACCCGACGAGCTCGGCTTCGAGGACGAACCGTGCGCTTTTGCCCGTCAGCGTGTCGCAGGTAACGAGCGTAAGGCGATTGCCGTCTTTGGAGAGATCGATCACACCCTCGTTTGCGTCAACCTTTTTCACCGAACGAACAGTGTAAACGAATTCTTTGCCGCCGCCTTCAAGCGTGATCGTGTCGCCCTCTTTCAGTTCCGGCACGCGATTAAATGCCTTGTACATCTGATTATGCACAACCGGAAGTTGTGACGAGTGGCCGAATATGAGCACGTTGCCTTTCTCGCCGAGCTTTGCGGAATCGACATAGCGAACGGGGCCGTCCTTAAGCATCTCATTCAACTCATCGATGTCGCGCGTGGCAGAATCCTGTACCGGCAAGTCAAGATTGATGGTTGAGCTGCGGATGCGCGTCGGCAGGACGCCGACTTCAGGTTCGGCCGCTTGGGTCACTGGTTCCTCACCAAGTTCCGGTAATTCGGAAATTGCGACACGCGAACGTGCCGGTTCGGTGCCATCGACGTAATACGGGACGAAGCCGACGGAATCTGCGGCAGAGAGCGACATGACGAAAACCACCACTGTTGTGGCGAGAAATACCGCTTTTGAGGGTCGTTTCTCCGGGTGAGGGGAAGCAGTCTCCATATGTATATTATACAATTAAATATGCCATACAGTCAAGTTTCCATTTCAGCGTCTGCGGGCAGGTATGCCCAGTCTAGCTAAGCTTTTATTGAGCTTGACCGGCATGCTGGCATATCGCCCGCTTTATGGCTATACTCGTACGCATGTTATTGAGACGTGAGATTGCATCCGTTGCGGTTTGTCTCGTCCTTGTCGGCTATCTATTTGCTGGCTTCATCGGTGTCTCGCATATCGGCATGGGGCAGGAGATGAATGGTCAGATGGGGGGATGTCCCTTCATGCCGGGAGTCGTCATCTGCAACATGACGCCGATGCAACATGTCGCGGCTGCGCAAAACATGTTCAATGCTCTGCCGGTCCAAGCAGATTTCTCAACTATTCTGTTCGCGTTCCTTGCCGCCGTCATCGGATTCCTACCGCTTCTGCGGCGGGCTTTCTTTCCCCCAGATTCGATGTTTCGTCCCGTCGCGGCTCACGGATATATCCCGACGCACATCGCGCTGCAGGAAGTGTTTGCGCGCGGCATCCTTAACCCGAAGCTTTTCTAGCTGAAGATAATAATCCGGCACGCCGCTTCTGTGGCGTGTTTTTAGTATCAATTTCTTAATCCATATGAACAACACAATTCTCTCAACAATGATTGTATCGCTTCTTGTGGGAGGAGGCGCGGGATACGGTATCGCGCAATTCAAAACGCCGACCGAACCGACCCATGTCGGCACAAGCGACTCCGCTCCCGCTATGTCCGGAGAGCATTCGATGGACTCGTCGATGTCGAGCATGCTCTCGGATCTCAAAAAGCAAACCGGCGATGCGCGCGACGCAGCCTTCCTGGAGAGCATGATCGTGCATCATCAGGGCGCGATAGACATGGCGCAGCTGATCGCAGGTAGCACGAAACGCCCCGAACTGAAGAAAATGGCCGAAGATATTATCAACGCCCAGACTTCTGAGATCACCACCATGCAGGGGTGGCTGACGCAGTGGTTCGGACGATAAAAAACAACCATGACACAAACTAACGTAGCAATACCTGCCGCTATCGTCATCGCCGGAGCGCTCATCGCGGGAGCTGTCTTCTATACGAGCGGGAGCGCGAGTAGCACCGGTGCGAACCAACCGGAAGCACAAGCTCCAACCGGAGATCTGGAAGCGATGACTCCCATTTCCGCGTCCGATCATGTACGTGGCAATCCGGATGCGCCCGTCAAAATCGTCGAATATTCGGATACCGAATGCCCGTTCTGCAAACGATTCCATGAGACGATGAAGCAAGTCGTCGAGGAAAACAGCGATGTTGCATGGGTCTATCGACAGTTCCCGCTCGATCAGCTGCACAAAAAGGCGCGCAAAGAAGCCGTCGCAACAGAATGCGCCAACGAACTCGGCGGCAACGACGCATTCTGGAAATATCTTGACCGGCTCTTCGCGATAACTCCTGCGAACGACGGACTCGACGTGGCAGAATTGCCCAAAATCGCAGAGTTCGTGGGACTCGACGTTGCACAATTCAACGAATGCCTTGCGAGCACACGATACGACGAGCACATCGAGGACGAGGTGCAGAATGCACAGGCAACCGGCGGCAACGGCACGCCGTGGAGCATCGTCGTCTCGAAAAGCGGAAAAAAATATCCGCTCTCGGGCGCACAACCGTATGAATCGGTGCAGCAATTAATCGACATCGCGCAGAAGGACAAATAAGTATGGTGACACGAGCATTCCGCACTGTGTTCACAAGGCCTGCGTATCTCGCGCTCGCTATTGCAACGAGCGCGCTCGTCTTTGCCCTTGCGACATGGCTTCCGAACCTCGGCCTTATCGCGCGTATCGCGCTCTCTCCAAGCACCTCATGGTCTGAAAAGTTCGCGCTACCCGTAAGTCTCTTGGGTTCGATAACGACGAATTTCACGCCGCTCTCCGCCCTCTACACGGTAGTCATCGCGATCCTCTTCGGGATGTATGTGGCGATGACGGTCTACTATCTGCGGCGGAAGATTGCGCGTACGTGGCATAGCATGTGGACTGGCGTTCTCGGCATCGGAAGCGGTGTCCTGGGTGTGGGATGCGCCGCCTGCGGTACGCTCCTGCTGGGAGGAGCGCTTGCTCTCGTAGGAGCAACAGGCGCGCTGGCGCTTCTGCCGCTCGGAGGAAGCGAATTCGGGATCATCGGAGCGCTTCTTCTGGCGTTCTCCGTATATCTCTCAGCGCGGCAGATTACGAATCCCGCGGTGTGTGCGACGTAACAAAATTACAAATTATTACGTAGTGAAATAAAATCGTATGAAAATCAAACAATCGCATATCTGGTGGGGACTTGGTGCAGTCGTTATCATTGGACTCCTTTTCTCCAACAAATTACTCAATCCCGCCCCGACTCCCGCAACCAGCGCGGAAGCGGCGGGTATCCTGAACATCGTCGCGGACGATCATGTAAAAGGAAATCCCGAGGCGAAAGTGACGCTCGTCGAGTACCTCGACTTCGAGTGCGAGGCATGCGGCGCGTATTACCCGCTCATCAAACAGCTCGGCACGGAATTCCCGAATGATTTGGGCATCGTGACGCGCTACTTCCCACTGCCTGGGCACAAGAACAGTATGACGGCTGCGATCGCCGTCGAAGCGGCCTCGAAGCAAGGCAAGTATTGGGAGATGCATGACGTGCTCTTCGAGAATCAGGAAAAGTGGGGCAACAAGCAGATGCCGACGCCACAGGTGTTTGAAGCGTACGCAGAGCAGATTGGGCTCGACATGGAGAAATTCAAAGCGGATGTCGCTGATCCATCAACCAAAGCGCGCGTACAGCGCGACTTCGATAATAGCGAAAAGCTTGGCAACAACAGCACGCCGTCGTTGTTCGTCCAGGGCACAAAAATCCAGAATCCTCAAAGTTACGAGGCATTCAAGGCGCTCATCCAAGCGGAGTTAGATAAAACCAAGTAGCCGTATGACCCTTGAAGCATTCTCAACACTTCTTGTCCTCGGCTCTGTCGGACTCTTCGCGACACTTGCAATTGCGTGGATCGGGTATCTCGTATCCCCCAAGATTCGAGCACATCTGCTCTCGCATTCGTATGAACGTTACCTAGCAGCGATTGCGGCGATTGGCATCGCATCAGTCGTCGGAACCCTCATCTTCCAACTTGCGTACGAGACGCCGGTCTGCGAATTGTGCTGGTGGCAGCGAATATTCCTGTATCCTATCGCCGTCATCGCACCAGTCGCTCTGTGGTACAAGACGCGTGAAGCGCATGTGACCGTCGCTATCCTCTCGGGCTTCGGCCTCTGGTACGCGCTCTATCATTACTATTACCACTTCCAGCGGTTCGTCCTCGGAAACACACTCACGCTTCCATGTTCGTACGGAGGCCTCATGCCCGCGTGCACGGATTCGCCAATCCTCATCTTCGGCTTCGCCACGATTCCATTCCTCGGCATCATGGTCTTCGGAAGCATGTTGATGCTCTCGGGGCTGGCATTCGTGGTACTCCGAAAGAACAGAGCGGCGTAAGTATTCGTCATTAACAATATCTGATTACGACACTATGGAAGATCAAAAAACAGAAGAGGCATCTGCGCAACCTGTTGCCATAAAAAGCGGCTTCAAAAACCGGAAGACGACCTTCATCGCACTCGGCGTTGTCGCTGTGCTCATTCTCGGTGCACTCCTTGTCATGCAGGGATATGTCGTCGCGGCGACGGTAAATGGAAAACCCATCAGCCGCATCGCGATCATTCGAGATCTTGAACGGCAGGCCGGACAGCAAGCCATTGACGCAGTAATAACCAAAAAACTCATCGCTGACGAAGCGCGTGCACGGAACATTGTTATCGATGAAAGCGAACTCACGGGTGAAATACAATCGATCGAATCGCAAATGGTAGCAAACGGTTCGACTCTTGAGGACCAGCTTCAACAACAGGGCATCACGGAAAAAGACATGCGAAATCAATTAATAGAACACTTAACGCTCGAAAAACTCCTTGGCGAAAAGGCGGACGTGAGTGAAGAGGAGATCGACGCCTATATTACGGATAACAAAATAGCAATTCCGAAGGAAGAGGAAAGAGAGGCACGAAAGAAGATCAAAGAACAGATACGCGAAGAAAAAGTGGACCGGCTTGCAGGTACGTTCCTTGCGGAGCTGAAGGCGAAGGCAAGCATTAGGTATTACGTTGATTACTAGCCATGAGACGAACCGTACTTATCACGTCGCTATGTGCGATCTCCGCCTCAGTGGTCGCGGCATTGGTACTGCTGCAAATCGTTACCAAGGAGATTGTGTACGTCGCCCACACCGGTGCCACACGCGCCGAGCCTGCCGCTGATACTCAGGTCGAGGAATACGTCATACAGTCGGGTGACACGTTCGCGACGGTCGGTGAAGCGGCGCGCATTCCATTCGAGGAGGTTCAAGCAATCCTGGAAGCGACGAGCGGTGTCTACGACTTCACGACGATCCGTGCGGGACAAATAATCCGATTCATTTTTGCCGAGAAAGCTCTCGCGGCTATCGAATATCCGATCTCGGACGACGAGGTCGTTGTAGTGGAGAAAAACGGAAGCCAATTCTTCGCATCGAAGCAACCCATTGAATATGAAATTGAGGTCGTGGCTGCGAAAGGAACAATAGCGGATTCATTGTTCGCCGCAGCAGAAAGTGTTGGGATCGAGGACAAGGTGACGCTCGAACTCGCGAGCATCTTCTCCGGCGACATCGATTTCGCGACCGATATTCGCGAGGGCGATTCATTCTCTATCGTCTACGAAAAACGCTCATTGGATGGAAAAGATGCTGGCGCAGGCAACGTGCTCGCGGCTCGATTCATCAATGACGGCAAGGCGTTCGAAGCGTTCCGTTACCAGGATGCGTTCTACGATACCGATGGAAACTCTCTTGTCCGTCAGTTCCTCAAATCACCCCTGAACTACGCGCGGATAAGCTCCGGCTTCAGCTATCAGCGGACGAATCCGGTCACCAAACAGGTTACCCCGCATCGCGCGATCGATTACGCAGCACCTTCGGGAACGCCGGTCATTGCAACGGCAGATGGGACGGTGAGCGTAGCGGGTTCGAAAGGCGGCCTCGGCATTACCGTCGAGCTGAAGCATGGAAACTATCTGACGCAGTATGCGCATCTTTCCAGCATTGCTAAAGGTGTGAAAAAGGGTGTCGATGTCTTACAGGGCGATGTTGTCGGCTATGTCGGGTCGACTGGCATCTCGACTGGACCGCATCTCCAGTATGCGATGTTCGAGAACGGAAACCCCGTGAATCCTCTCACAGCCGAGTTCCCGCGTGGAGAACCGCTTTCCGGCTCAGAACTGCCCGCATTTAATACGGCGACGGGCGAATACCGGAAGATGCTGCAATAGCCGTACAGTATTAAAGAAATGATCACAAATACTACCTATGAAATGTCCCATTGACGATACTGCACTCCAGATGATGGAGCGCCAAGGAATCGAAATTGATTATTGCCCCACATGCCGCGGAATCTGGCTCGATAGAGGCGAATTGGACAAGATCATCGAACGAGACTCAGCGTCGCAAGGCGGTGAGAGAAGGTCCGAGGGGCGTGGGCGCGTCGAGGAAAACGAACGTAGCGGCCTCTTGGAGAACATCTTCGACTTCATCTGAACAGATTTGACCCCAATACCCCCAGGGGGTATATTTGGTGTGTATGAAATACATGGACGAGAAAAGTAAGGCGAAAGCCATCCGTCGCCTCAAGCTTATCGAAGGACAGGTGCGCGGGCTCCAGAAGATGATCGGCAGTGATACGTATTGCATCGATGTGATTACGCAGACCTCGGCGGTAAAGCAGGGGCTCTCCAATGTCGAGGATCTCTTACTTGAAAACCATCTCGACCACTGCGTGCATCATCAGATGTCGTCGGGTCAGACCGGTAAAGCGAAAGACGAGGTTCTCAAGGTATACAAGCTCAAGCGCAAATAATATGGCCGAACACACCTATAAAGTCATCGGGATGCACTGCGCGAGTTGTGTCTCGCTTATTCAGAACAAAGTCTCGAAAGTGCCGGGGGTCGAGTCTGTATCGGTCGGGCTCGCTCAGGAAAAAGCCCGCGTGGTCTTTTCAGGACCGCCGGTTCCTATCGAATCCCTGAGCGCCGCCATTTCGCCCTTCGGCTACACGTTCGAAGATGTCGTCAAAAAAGAAGCGGTGGGAATGGATCACGCGCGCATGGACGGCAAAGACGCCAAGGAAAACGCGATGGCGTTCGAGATGCGGTTCGTCATCCCGATGGTCATCTTTTCTTTCGTGATGATGGCGTGGGACGTGCTCTCTGACTTCAGGATCCTGCCCGAAATGCCGGAGACGCTCTATGAGGCGTTCCACCACCTGATGCCGATCTTCGCGACCTTTGTCCTCTTCGGCATCGGACGCAGATACATCAAGGCAACTTGGATATTCCTCCGGACCGGCATTGCCAACATGGACGTGCTGGTCGGCATCTCGACTATCATCGCTTTCATATACTCTTTCGCTGTTACCGCATTCGAGGCACAGCTGGCACCCTACCTGGATGTCAGTTCGAATTTCTATGATGTCGTCATCATCGTCATCGGACTCATCGCCCTCGGCCAATTCCTCGAAACGCGCGCCAAACGCAAGACCAACGAATCACTCCAGAAACTGGCAGAACTCACGAGCAAGACCGCGCTCGTCGAGCGTGATGGGAAAGAGATGGAGATCGCTATAGAGAACGTCAAGATCGGCGATGTGGTCATCGTGAAGCCGAGCGAACGCATTCCGGTAGATGGCATGGTCGTGTTCGGCGCATCGAGTATCGATGAATCGAACCTGACGGGAGAGTCGGTGCCGGTTGATAAAGCTTTGGGAGCCGCTGTGTTCGCGGGCACGCAAAATCTCCAAGGTTTGCTTAAAGTAAAGGTGGAGAAAGAGACGAAAGATACCGCGCTCTCGCATATCATCACTATCGTCGAGAATGCCCAGAACTCGAAGGCACCGATCGAAAAAATAGCCGATAGGATCTCTGGCTACTTTGTCTACGTCGTTTTGGTTATTGCAGTCATTACGTTTGCGTCATGGATGATCTTCGGTCCTGGCGTACTCGGATTCTCGCAGGCATTCGCACTCGCGCTTGCCACCACCATGGCGGTACTTGTGATCGCGTGTCCGTGCTCCTTAGGGCTTGCGACACCGACGGCGATCATCACTGGCGTCGGGGCGGGCGCGCGTCGGGGCATCCTCATCAAGAACGCCGAAAGCCTTGAGAAACTCGCGAGCGTGAACGCTATCGTCTTCGACAAGACCGGGACGCTGACGGAAAACAGGCTCTCCATCGAGGGGATATTCTGCAAGGACGAGGGTCATATGTGTCACTCGCTTGATACGAGTTTCAAACAATCCGTCATTTACTCGATGACAAAATCATCAAAGCATCCTGTTTCGGCAAGTGTTGCTCTGTGGCTGAAGGATGCAGACGCAAAAGAACTCACCGTTTCCGAGATTACAGAACTCCCGGGTAAGGGCCTGAAGGCAATACATGATGGTACAGCCTATTATCTTGGCTCCATCGGATACATAGGAGAAACGATCAGGCAATCGCAGGAACAGATACGGAAAGACTTTCAGGATGGGCGTTTCGAGAGCGGCCGTGAACTGTATCTGTCGAACGATACCGAGGTGCTCTCGCTCGTAAAGATCCACGACACGATCAAAGCGGAGGCGAAAGCGGAAATAGCAAAACTGAAGTCGTTGGGACTGAAGGTGATCATGGCGACGGGGGATCACAAGAAAACCGGGGAAGCTGTTGCCAAAAGTCTTGGTATTGACGAAGCGTATACGGATGTAAAGCCGGAAGATAAGCTGAGGATCATCGGGGATCTCCAGAAGAAAGGCCTCATCGTCGCTATGATCGGCGACGGCGTGAACGACTCTCCCGCGCTCGCGCAGGCTGATGTGGCGATATCCATGAGCGACGGCTCTGACATCGCTATCGAAAGCTCGGACATCGTGTTGCTCAAGGGCGATATCGGGAAAGTGGCAGAAGCTATCAATCTCGCGAAGAAGACGAAGCGGACGATATGGCAGAACCTCATCTGGTCGTTCGGATACAACTCAGTTGGCATTCCCGTCGCTGCAGGCGTCCTCTATCCGTTTTTCGGCTGGACCCTGAGCCCTGCCGTCGCAGGAGCTATCATGGCGTTCGAGAGCGTCACGGTCGTCGCGAACTCGCTGAGAATCAAGAGGGTAAAACTATGAACATGCCATGAAAAAATACATCTTCATCGCACTCAAATACTTCCTGCCTCTTCTCGCTTTCTTCATTATCGAGACGATGACGCATGGCAATGAGCTCGTCGCGCTCGCGTTCATCGCGCTCTATGCCGTGTATCTTTTCCTCAGTTCCAAACACACAAAGCCCGAGCTTGCGCTCTTTCTGACCGCCGGAACGCTCGGGGCTCTGATCGAGATCGGCATGACCCAATTCAGCAGAGCGCAGTTGTGGCAGGATACGGCGTTTTTCGCAATACCGCTCTGGCTTCCCTTGGCATGGGCGGTGGCGGGGGTCGTCTTTTATCGGTTCGGTAAAGAATTCGAATAACACTCATGAAAACATACACCTTTCACGTCTCCGGCACTCACTGTGCGTCCTGTAAGATCTTCATCGAAGATGCGCTGAACGAACAGGTTGGCATCGAGCGTGCGAGTGTCGACTTGAAGCGCGAGACCGTCTCTTTCGACACGACGCTCGAAGAGAGTCCGCATACGCTCGCGGAACTATTGACTGAGAAAATAAAAAGCAGCGGCTATGCGCTCTCTGTCGAGAAGAAGGCTCGTGAGAAGAAAGACAGCGTCATTTGGCAGGCGCTTCCCATCGGACTCGCGTTCCTCGCCCTCTTTATCATCGTGCAGAAATCAGGGATAGTAAATTTCGGTCTAGGCGGAACGGTGACGCCCATAACTGGCTTTATCATAGGGCTCGTTGCGTCCATTTCGAGTTGCCTTGCGGTGGTGGGCGGGCTTGTCCTTTCTCTCTCCGCGAGTGTCTCTCAAGACAATACAAGCGATGTGAAGCCCATGATGCTCTTCCACGCAGGACGCCTTCTCGGTTTTGCCGTGCTCGGTGGCATCCTTGGGGCTATCGGAAGCGCGATCGGCATAAGTTTTACCGCGACCGCGATCCTCGGGATCATCGCATCAATCGTGATGATTCTGCTCGGACTTAATCTGGTCGGGGTGTTTGAGAAGAATATGATCGCTCTACCGTCGGGAGTTTTCGATTTTTTCCGTAGCGTAGAGCATACAAGCATGGCACCGTTTCTTCTGGGTGTTGGCACATTCTTTCTCCCATGCGGATTCACCCAGACGATGCAGATCGCCGCGCTCTCAAGCGGCTCATTTCTCTCGGGACTCTTGATCATGACCGCGTTCGCGCTCGGCACGCTTCCGGTGCTTGCGCTTCTTTCGTTTGGATCGGCTTCACTGGCTCACTCAAGACATGCGCCTCTGTTCTTCGCGTCGGCGGGTGTCGTGGTCATCGGTCTCGGGGCTTTCGCGCTCCTCGCGGGGCTTGCCGGTCTCGGTGTCATTGACCCCTTATTTAACATATAGAGTTTACCAACCGATCTATGCAAAAAAGCACCATCTTATCCATTATCGTAAGCATGACTCTCATTGGAGGTACTTTGTATTTCGTATCCGACAGCTCAAGCTCCTCAGGAGACGGAAACGAACAGTCACAAAATATTGAGATCAAAGACGGCGTGCAGTATGTGACCATAACCGCAAAGGGCGGATATTCTCCGCGCGTGACGCAGATCAAAAGCGGCATACCAACTAAACTGGTGGTGAAAACTAATGGCACCTATGATTGTTCCGCGTCTCTTGTCGTTCGTTCAATTGGATTCCAGAAAATACTACAACCGACAGGTGAGGAAGTGATTGATCTCGGCACTCTCCAATCCGGCGAAAACATACAAGGCGTGTGCGGCATGGGAATGTATAACTTTCAAATTAAGGCAAGTTAAAAATAGATAACGCAGACACGATGTTTATATTCAGAAGTTGAGTAATTAAAATCTTTCTGAGAGTCAGATATACCAAGCGATACTTTCTCTGAAAGTCCAGCTGTTGGTAACCCTTCGCAACCTCCGATTACTAAGCTAGGGTCTTGTACGGTAGCTTGTTTTCGAGCTATCATGCTCTTTACACAACCAATATCGGCTCGAAAGAGCAACGACCTAAACCCTCGGAAACGGCGGCATGGTCGCGAATCGCGTTCAACATAGACAACCCGTCATTCAGGGCGTTGAACGCGTTATTAGGGGAAACCCTAGTAGGGGCCTAAAAACCCTCCTGGTGGCGGGCTTTGTGTTTTCTCAAAGCTCGCTATCGAACATTATTCGATAGCGATTATTCATATGGCACTCTTTGATTTTGTCACTTCGATTCTCGAGAGAAGGAAAGGCACGCGAGAGTATCAAGAAATGTTGACGCGGTTTCTCTCCGACGGCGTCCTCTCTGAAGAAGAAAAACAGCAACTGAAAACACTGCAGGAACAGTTCAAGCTCACCGACGAAGACTTGGTTGTCGTCAGACGCGCAGGTGCTTCGAACGCCTTCCAACACGTGGCATCCGACGAAAGAATTACCGAAGATGAAAAGAAATCCATCGAGGCAATCGTCAATCACTTCGGGCTCGAATTCAAGGACATAAAATTCGATCAAAACGCATTTAACAAATACTACACACTTGCGCTTATCGACCAAAGTACCCTGCCAACCATTCCCGAAGGAAAACACGATCTTAATATCGTGTTCAAGGAGGGAGAAGTGCTTCACTACGGTCAGTCAGCGGTACTGCGCAAACTCAAACGAACAACTGCGCGGGTTAACTACGGGGGGTTCTCGGGCTCAATAAAGATCATGAAAGGTGTCCGCTACCGAGCGGGTTCACTTGGCGTAGGCACCGAAACGACTGAGACTCTTGCCGAAGAAGATACTGGCGGTTTTTATCTCACCAACCAACGTGTTGGGTACATCGGTAATCGTAAACACTTCTCGCTCCCGTATAGCAAAATCGGTTCGTTCGAGCTGAGGTCAGACGGTCTCTATATCTTCAAGGATGGTAAGGAGGTTCCGTATATCCTCACGATGGACGACTACGAAGTCACGCTCGCGATTGTCTCGCATTTTCTGAACCTTTAACCGTCCACTACCAGATCGTATCCATCGTGACGCGAAAATCATCATCGTCATAGTAGTCGTTACGATTTTGTCCGAGTGGGATCCAAAGGATTCCAGGATACGGTCTATCAAGTTCAACACTTTTGTGAGCCACAATGGTGAACGCATCGACAAGGTCATCGTGCTTTTCAACACCGAAGCCGACAATTTGCCGGATTAATGCTTCAGCCCCTTGCTTTGGAAACTTTATCTTGCCCCTTTTAATCATGTCCGAGATGGTAATCAGGCGTGAGCGTTTGTCTGAGCTTACTTTCACACCCTCGGCAGTGTATGAGTCGTGTCCCAATTGGTCGATAACCGCTTTTTGATACCCGACATCCTCAACGAGAATGTGTGTTGTGTAGAGTGTCTTGTTCGCGTTATACACCGCCTTTATCTGTTCGATAGTTTGCGGGAAATTCATGCGTCGATTGATGACATTCGGTAGGATGTAGACGCAGAGCCCACCCTCTCGTGATGACGCCATGACCGCACTTACCATCGCCGTATAGTCCGCAGTTTCTTTTTGCGAGATAGCCAAATCGACACCCATGAATACGCCATAGAATTGATCCTTGTTGTGGGTTATCGTGTCGTAATACTGGATCCATTCTCGATGAATAACCTGATCTTCATCCGGTACGATATGTAGCAGGTATTCGCGCTGCCATGCGTACTCATTACCGCTCTTTCTCTTTTCTTCTGCGATATCAGCATCCGTCGGATACTTCCCCGGCCAGAGCGTCTTTCCTTTTTCATCAATGAGAGGATATGACTTGAAAATGCCATCACGTTGATTCTCTTCGATATCTTTCTTTAGGTGCATCACGAGCGAGTCATCGTGCAACAGGTTACCGACAACAACGCATCGGGTATTCCGATCCCCAAGGGGCATAACCTCACCCGAGAACCAGTTGTATATTTTCTGCCGATTCTCATACGTTTTCACTGATGCCATATCTTCGAGGTCGTCGCAGATTATGAGGTCGGGACGATGTTGGTTGTGTCGGAGGCCTCGGATACTTTGCTCGGCGGAGACCGCCATGATTTTTGCCTTCAGCTGCGGAAATACCAGTGCCGAGGCACCCCATTCGCCACTCTCTTCTTGAAAGGGCCCCAGGTCGTTCCGAAGCAGTATGTTACTTTCCAACTCTCGCTTGAGGTTAATGAGATGCTGTTTTGCTTGCGTCTGCGTTTGGCAGATAATGAGCACGAATTTCTTGCGTTGGACTCCAAGCATCGCCCAGAGGGAGTATGAGAACGTAACGAGCGTTGATTTCCCTGACCCGCGAAAAGCCACAATAACCGCGAGCTTGTTACCCGCATCTTCTGTAATGCGAAATATGTCCTTTTGGAACTCGGCTATTTCATACGTGACGTAATGGGGAAAGTAGACGTAGAAGAACATGAGGTGGCTCTCGCGGGCGATAGTTCGCCGCACCGTGCGGTCTTTTGAGATCCGCTCAAACATATCTTTGTCATGCGTTAAGTTGTTCATGGTCGTTGAGGGTTAGATTTGCTAATTCGAGTGCCTTCCGCACCAATTCCTTTTGCTCGGGTGAGAGTTCTTGAATGGTGTTGACCGTACCTTCGATCTGTACTCGTGTGGTGTATGACGGATGGTGATGTTTGAGCCACGCCATAACGGCGTGCATGTTTCGATCCTTAATCGCTGATATCAGTTGCGATTCTGCAAGATCATTTACTAAAAGCTGTCCGTCGAGGAGCGCATCATCAATGTTCTTTGCAAACTCCGGATCTTCTTGTTTCCAGCGATAGAAGGACATGCGGGAGATGTTTAATTTCTCGCACGCGATCTGAATGATTGGCGTCTTTCGTAGCTGCTCCAGTAGAGCAGCCTTGAGTTGGTCGCTTTTCTTTAACATATGCGTTTTGCTTTGCGGCCGGTCATTTTTTCCCAACGTTTGATGATGGTCTGGCAGTACTCGGGATCAAGCTCGATCCCGAAGCAACGACGTTTTGTCTGCTCACATGCCAACAGAGTCGTACCGCTCCCAAGGAACCCATCGAAAACAACATCACCCATGCTGGTGCTGTTGAAGACGAGTCGCCGTACCAAGCCAATCGGTTTGGTGGTCGGATGCAATTTGCTTTTGTTGGGGCGCGGGTAGAACAGCACCGATTTATCCTTCGAGCGCCTGAAGTGGTGCGTACCATGCCAGCCATACACGATGAGTTCGTGTTGAGGGGCATAGTCCAATCTCCCGATGACGGATTGTTGCTTCACCCATACAAGCAATTGCGCGATCTTGAAGTCGCTATCAGCCATGCCGTCGCGCAACGACCACACCATCTTGTCGGCGTTGAAGATGTACGCACTGTTTTTCTTGGCGAGGTAGGGCACGAGTGCCTCCAACCACTCCTTGCTGAATTGACGGTACTCTTCATCCGATTGCAGCTGATCGCCGGCGATGTCTTTGTCCTTGGTGAGCGTCCTGAAGTTGCGCTTGGACTCTGCGACTGCAACTCCATACGGCGGATCTGTACACAGTACGTTGATATGCTCTATACCGAGCAACGTTTTGAGGAGCGTGGCATCACGGCAATCGCCTTGCGCGAGTCGGTGATCTCCGAGCTGCCAGAACTTATCGGAGTCTTTTTGCTTTTTGTCCGGTGAGTTTTTCATATCTGCGGATGACGAGATCAACGAATATCGGCTCGCGTTCGACCAAGTACGCGGAGCGTTTGAGTTGTTCACAGGCGATGAGCAAACTGCCCGAGCCACCAAAGCAATCCAGCACGATATTGCCCGGCTTCGTACAGCGTCGCAGAGCTTTCTCATGAAGCATCGGGGGTTTCTCGGTGGGATGCTGGTAGTCGGTGCCGTTCAATCTCTTTACTAACCAAATGTCGATCATGTCGTAGATGTCTTCCAATGTGCGGTTGCCGGTGCCGATGTCTTTGTTCAAAACTTCTGAAAGATTCAACACCTTCTCACTCAAGTACGGCTTGCCGACCGTGCCATACACGCACGGCTCGTACTGTTTGTTGAAGGCAACTTGCGGCGTGGGGGTTGAATTATTCTTTACCCACAGGCATACACGTTTGTTAGCGATGCCAAGTTCGGCGTAGAGCGTTTGCAAGAGCCAGATGTACTTCTGATCGCAGTACGTGAATACGTGTGCGTCTTTTTCAAGCACCGACAGGGTGTTCTCTAGTGCCGTCTTGAGAAACTTTTTGTACTCCTTGTCTGGCTTCGCGTCATCGACGGTGCCACCGTAATTGCGCTTGCCGCCGATGCCTTTGTTGTAGTCGAGGGAAATGTTGTATGGCGGATCTTGCAGAATGGAGTTTGCTTTCTTGCCACCCATCAATCTCTTGAGCACCTTGGGATCCGTGCTGTCGCCGCAAATGATGCGGTGCGTACCGAGCTGGAACATCTCACCGGACTTGGTGACCGGCTTTTTAATCTTTTCGAGTTCTTTGTCGACATCGAACTCGTCGTCCTCGACTTCCAAGTCGTCGAAGATGTGGGTCAGGTCGGTGTCATCGAAGCCGCTTGAGAGAAGCGTTCCAATGTCGAAATTGTCGGCAAGTGCCTGCCAGTCCCAGTCGCCGTGGATGCGGTTGCTGCCGAGGAGGTACTGATCGTATTCCTTTTGGGTGAGCTTGCGATTGGGTAGACGCACGGGGATAGATTCGTGCTCGCGACCGAGGAGTTTGAGCACCATGAGGCGCTGGTGCCCTGCGATTACGGTGTTGTCGGTGTCAACCACAGGTAGCTCGACCAAGTCGAATTTCTTGAGCGACCGTTTAAGATCGTCGACCTGCTTCGGGGACATCGTGCGCGGGTTCTTTATGTTCGGTACGAGGTCGGATATCTTTTTGTCGACCGTGCGCCATGCTAATTTTTGTGCCATATATGTGTTGCTAATCTGGTAAACAGACACAAGGCCTGCATTACAAGCAGACCATTTTCTGCCCCCACAACACATACCTACTCACTGGAGACTCCATAGAAAAAAGACCCTTATGCAGAGCCATTTTTAATCACTATCCACACTCCAGATGTGTGGGTAGATGTTACTTCGGGTGGATCGCGATGGTTTTGTGAATGTGGTAGCCATCTCGGCCACTACCATCCACGATATTAACGGTGAGACCAAGCTCATTCTTCATTTTTCGGTTCAATCCCTGAACGACTTTGTACGTTGCATCAGTGTTGGGGCAGCCAAGTATCTTTTTCAGCTCGCGTCCTGTAATTTTCCGCTTTGTTTGAACGAGAGTATCGAACAATTCACGACGCTTGTTGCTTTCCGTATCTTGGAAACTTGTAGCGCGGTGCGCGGTACCTGCGCTGTATTCAAGTGTCCGATTCTTTCGGTTGTATACGAGGTCGATTTGAGCAAAGGTTGTGCGCTCAATGAGTACCAAACCTTTTTTTGCGAACACTGCCACTAACTCTTCCGCTATCGATTCGACATTAATCTCACGTGGTTCTGACTTGATAACGGGGCGGGCAGGTATGTAGTGAATGGTTTCAGGGTGAGTCGCGTGCGTGTATGCCGCCGATACGAAGGGAGAAAGTGCGCACCCCAGTGCCTCACGGTGTTCTCCGAGCACGCTATCCATCTGTTTTTGAAATCGAAGCAATGGCTCCATATGACGATTGGCAGCGTTCGCCATCGACATCAAGTTTCGCATGAAGTCGCTGTTGAGCACTCGTAGTGTCGGCTGCAATGCCCGATTCATCGTTTCAACGGTACGCTGTGCTTCTCGCCGTGCCTCCACAACGATGCCGAGCATTGGCACTGGTGTTCGTGTCTGTGTTTCCATACGCACATTCTACACCCTCACGCCAACCCCGTATTCCACAGTCTTTTACCGATCCCAGCGTGGCTTCCAGTCGTCGGGCATGGGTGTTCTGCCACCTCTGATGAGAAACGGATTATTGTTCCTATTCTCACGCCACTTTTCCATGATGACGAACTTTTCTCGACTACTGAGGTTCATCATCTCTTCCTCGCGAGGTGGCGTATTCCAGAGGACGCCGATTGCGCCTCCATAGCGATCCTTGTACATAACTTGGTGGAGCGCGAGTGTGAGGGCATCGACGAGGTCGTCATGCTTTTCAACTCCAAAGCCAAGAAGCTGGTTGATCAAGACCTCAGCAACAGTGGTTTTGGGAAAAAACACCTTGCCCGTTTCGAAGAAATGCGTTACTGACGCGAGTCGTGCGTGCTTGTCAGTGCCTCCCGGGGAAATGCCGTCAACAGGATTGCCTCGGCTTTTGAGGTGTTCGATGAGTGCTTGTTGGTAGGCGACTTTTTCTGCGTATATGTGGGCACGGCTGCCGTTTCCAACGGCATGAGAGAGTGCCTCAGCTTCTTGAACCGCTTCGTTGAACGTGAGTCGCTTGTTCACAATCTGCGGGTAGATATATATTCTTGTATTTTCTTTTGAGCCATACACCCATATACCAACCATTGCCGTACAATCTGCACTTGCTTCTTTTGAGATTGCTGGGTCGAGTCCAATGAGAGTGTGGCGAGGTCGTTCTGTCGGCAACGTATCGTATCGCTGAATCCATTGAGGATGAATAAGTTGGTCATCATCGGGCAGAATCTCCAACAAGTATTCACGATGCCATGCTACGCGATCCATGATGCGTTTGCGCTCGGCTTCGATTGCATCTGCGTCTGGATACTTCGCAGTCCAAAGCGGCACGCCGTCTTTCACAATCGGATATTCACGATACACGCCGAGCGTGCCTAACCCGATCTGTGTCTCGATGCGCTTCAGAAGTGAATCGCGATGAAGGAGATTTCCAACAGCGAAGATCCTAGTACCTTCAGAACCGATGGGGAGTATCTCACTTGTGAACCATTGCCACGCCGAATTGCGACTCTCTTGGGTTTTCACCGATGCCGTATCTTCAACGTCATCAAGAATGATGAGGTCAGGACGATGTTCCAAGTGACGCAGTCCACGAATACTTTGATCGACTGATGCAATCATGATTTTCGCTCCGAGCTTCTTGAACACAAGAGCCTGGAGACCGAACTGTCCGTGCTCTGAATCAAAAGGTCCAAGGTCACTGGCCAGTATCCGGTTACTCTCAACCTCATGTCTAATGTTGCGAAGATGTTGCTGTGCCTGTGATTGGACACGGGAGATAATGAGCACGAACTTCTTCTGTTGTTCGCCAAGTATCGACCATAGTGGGTATGAAGTGGTAACAATCGTTGATTTTCCCGACGAGCGGAAAGCAACGATAACGGCGAGTGGTATCTTTACGTTTTCAGTAAGCTCAAACATCTCCTTGTGGAACGGTGCTGTGCCGTACTTTACGTATCGTGAGAAGTAGATGTGGAAGAATAATAGGTGCGACTGGCGCACTGCCGCGATGCGAGCTGAGCGATCTTTGAGAAGTCGCTCGAAGATGTCCTTAGGGGACACCGACTTTTTCTTTGCCATATGCAATTGGACTAACGAGTAATGCAATCAGGTCACAATCAGGTACTCCGTTTAGGTGCAGTCACGAATCCTTGTTAGGGGAGCCGTATAGGTTTACAAGCATCGTACCACGGGTTTGTCGTATGTCGGTGTGGACAGCCATTGTTACAGTCCAAAATGCCGGGATATCTGTAACATGGTGTCACATTGGGAAGCGAGATCCCGACCGACTCCCATCAAATTGCCAATTCGCAAAGTCGCCAAGGAACCCTTACACTGCTTGACATGTGTTAGTTCGAGACCGACTATCACCGCAAAGCAGGAATATCTTGAGCGAATGGTAGAGATTGTCCTGCATCTTCGGCGTTATTTTCAGGTTCGAACGCTTTTGTAGTCCGCGGATATTTCTCTGCAATCCCTGCGTAGAGATCCAGCGGATTTTTCAATGAAACCGTGAGTTTTTTCTTTGAGGATTAGGGTCGAACGTGAGAGCGACGCGAAAATATCTCGCTTCTAACTGTCGGCGCAGATTGCGGCATAGGGGCGAGTATTGAATCGTGTGACGCAACATTTACATCGGACGGAAAAGGTGTAACCGCCATTAAGTTTATGCCCGAAGTGAACGGGTATGTTTCAAAAAATATCGGTACCTATCTCAAGAAGGGTTCGCTTATCAAAGTGACGGGACGGACGGTTGAATAATCCCCCTCTTTGCGTTCTCAAGATCGGTGCGGTAGTGTGTCGCGAGTCGTAACAACCAACAGGAGGTTCTCGTGACCGTAGAAAACATACCACCTCCGGCTGAAGAGCCGGGTACACCTGACCCGGTGTCCTGCGCGCCTAAGGCGATTGCGGCGGGGTCAGCTTTCATCGGTCTCTGCACAATGCGTAATGGTGAGGCATTGTTGCGGTGGCAAGGAGCACAGCTTGCGCTCATCCTCAACATACCGGCGTATACGGCGGTCGCGTATCGGTTCATTGATCCAAATATCACGACTATCGAGCTTGAAGTGATTGTGGCGGGAGGTATCATATTTGCGTTCGCAAATCTCTTCTTCTCGCGCATTCTCGATCGCGATAATCAGTACGTTACGATGTGGAATGACTTTCTCGCCGAGCTTGAGCGGGCAAACCGCATCGAAGGTGATCTGCAGTTCTTCTCATCGACACGATACGAGTATCTGCGCACGGCGCGGGGTCGGTTACAGCACCGGTTGCTCGTAACCGTCCGGGGCTGTATCGTGATATGGGTACTCATATCACTGACTGCCCTCGCCCTGATCTTTCGAGCTGAACTCACAGGAGGACTGACATGGTTGATTCAGTGGCTCAACACTTAGTTCTGATCCCACTTGTCGGGCTCATCATCGTTTTTTTCTTGGCCTCGCTTCCTATGCGAGACAAGAAGAGCGACACCGAGTAACGACAGGATCGAGCAGAAGACCCAAATCGCCGCACTTCTTGTAAGGAGTGCGGCGATTTCTATGAAATCACCACACGAGTTTGGGCAAATCCCCTTTGTTTATCGTATGGGAAAATCCGGGAACGCTTCCCAGGCGCGAGCCATGCGAAAATAGGTTCTAACAACGTTCAACTCTCTCCGCAGATTGAAACACAGTGAAAATACTGCGGAGAGGAGGAATGTCTGATGGATATTTTGTGAGGGATTCGAAAGGCGGAGCGGGACCTGTCTCAGCAGAGACGGGTGCGAGACAAGGTAGTAAAAAGTATCGGGCCTATGCCGACCATGTATCATTTTGAATAGTTATTACATATACTGTCACTCGTATGTCTGAACAAAATAAAAAGTTTTTAATCTACCTCACCTCATATCTAGGAGTGGCATTAATTGGCGGCTCGATTGTGCATGTGGGAACACTTGACGCCCACAGCACGCGCTACATTGTCCTAGGAGTTATTGGACTGGTGCTCATGGTTATCGGAAGCATCCTTGAAGCTCAGATCGAAAGAGAACAATTGAATATGAAGTACTTTGCCATCGTGAGTACTTTAGCCATTGCAACTGGTTTTCTCTCGGGTGGCATTCAGCACTACTTAGATAATCCTGTGTACGCGGGATATCTGCTCGCAATAGGACTGGTAGTAGCGTATGTGGCATTTGCGCACAAATATCATTTTGGTATTACTGCACAAGGTCTCCTGACGGTGATCGTGTTAGGGCTTGTGCTTATTTTAGTTTCTAATACCGTACTTCATGAAGTGATACCGCACGAAGTTGGCGGTGGGCATCAGCACTAGAATGAAAATCATAGATCTAACCTGTACGTTGCGAACAGAATGATTACGTGACCGTATCACCAAGAATGTGGTATCAAAAGATATGCAGCATACTTCGCCGTTCAAGGGTCGTAAACTCGTTGTAGCAACTATGCATGGGAAGGAGCGCGTTATTGCGCCCCTTCTTGAGGAACACCTAGGTGTTAAGGTTGTGGTACCTCAGGATTTTGATTCAGACCGATTTGGAACGTTTACGCGAGAGGTGAAAAGGGCAGGCAATCAGCTTGAAGCGGCACGCGCAAAAGCGCGTGTTGCCATGGAGAACACCGGCACTGACCTCGCTGTGGCAAGCGAGGGGAGTTTTGGTGCGCATCCCTCACTTCCTTTTATAGATTCAAATCTCGAGCTTGTCCTCCTGCTTGATGCTCTCCATGGATATGAGATCCGCGGCCATCATCGCACGACAGAAACAAACCTTGATGAGTGTGTGGTCACAAATGTGGAGGAGGCTCGTGCATTTGCCCGCAAGATCGGCTTTCCTGAACATGGCATTATTGTTCGCACTGGCAAGAGATGGCCGTGGGGAATTCATAAGGAGATACGAACCGAAGAAGCATTGGTTGCGCAGGTGGATCGGATGCTCAAACGCCCTTTTGTAAAACGTGTATTTCTTGAAACCGATATGCGTGCACATAAAAATCCGACACGCATGCGTGCAATAGAGAAGGCGACAGAGGATCTCTTACAACATGTGAATGCACGATGTTCACGATGTCATGCGCCAGGTTTTCACGTCACAAACATTGAACGGGGGCTTCCATGTGCTGTATGTGCGCTCCCCACCGATATGCCACTTTATGAGATGTATCAATGCGACACGTGTGGTCATACAGAAAAAACACAGGTGACGCAGTATGGGAATGTTGCAGATCCGAAATATTGCGGGCGTTGTAATCCATAGGGAAAAACACTGATAGTTAGGCGCGCGCAAGTGCGAGGAGGGTGAATGATGCGTGAATGCGTTCAAGTGGGCGCGACGCTTCGAAAAGCGTCGCGCCCGTCGTCGTGACGTCGTCGATAAGGATGATATGAGAGTGCGCGGCCGCGTCGCGTTCTGCAAGGGCAAAGGCATTTTTTACGTTCTCCATGCGCTCGGTGCGAGAAAGATGTGTCTGTGGCCGTGTTTCTTTTACGCGTTCAATCACGCCAAATGAAAGTGTTGCGAGCGTGCCGTCTCGGAATTCTTTGGGGAGACGCTCAAGTACGAGGGAAACCTGATTAAAACCACGTTCACGAAACCTTCGTGGATGGAGCGGCGCGGGCACCAATAAGATTGGTTCGGTACTGAACGCGCGAATCTGGGCAATTTCTTCTCGCAGGTATTCAGCGACAATCTCCGCAAGAATGTGCGCCGCCGCACCCGAGGCATCGTATTTAAGCGCGCGAATGCAATCTTCCACTGCTTGATCTTGGTATGAGAGGAGTGAGGTGATCGAAACGCCGCCGTAGGTTTGGGTAAGCGGGGAAACGGGAAGTGAGTCGCTCGAATAATGCGCGGCGCGCACTGCGCGGTCTTTGCGTGGCAATACAATATCGAGCACCGCCTGGAGAGAGGACGCAACCACCTGAAAGAGGCGGAGCATGGTAGCATTATGGCATGACACTCTCGGAAAAAAAGTGCATACCCTGTGAAGTTGGTGGTCCGCCACTTCCCGTGCAAGAAGCCGAACGTTTGCTCAAAGAAATACATGGATGGACACTCTGGCCAGCCGCACGCGCCATTTCCCGAGAATTCAAATTCCCCGATTTTAAAACGGCGTTTGATTTTGTGGCAAAAGTTGCGGCAATCGCGGAAGAAGAAGGGCATCACCCGGATGTCTCGCTCTCCTGGGGTCGTGTGGAAATTGAACTCTCCACGCACTCGGTGCAAGGTCTTTCCGAAAACGACTTTATTGTTGCGGCGAAAATTGATGCAGTGCTATGACCGCTGAGGCGAGCGTGCCTATAGAACCGACACCAGTGCCTGAAGTAGTAGAGGAGCCGGTTGTAGTACCCCTACAAGTTGCACAAGAGCCAGCTCCCGAATCTACACCAGAGGTGAATGACGAGTTTCCGAAACCCGTCATGGAGCCCCTTGCGACTGATGTGGGACTTCGTAAGTCCCACATTGAAAGTGCTACTGAATCCGAGGTGCCAGTTTTACATGCAGAGCCGGCCACTCTACCCTCGGCATCATCCATATCCGTGCCCCTCACCCCTCCGCCCGCACCTCTTCCTCCAAGCATTGCAACATGGCGCGCTTACGCAGCTGAAAAACGCGCTGGGAAAAAGCGCGCACGTCTCGAAAAATCGTCGCCCTCGCACGCGAGCGCGGGAAAATTACCAACAACGATGTGCAGATTCTTCTCGGAGTTTCCGATGCAACAGCCAGCCGCTATGTGCGCGAGCTTGCCACAACTGGTCGCCTCACCAGGGTGGGGAAGCAGAAAAGACCATTTTACGCGCTAACCTAGCCCCAATGGCAACTGGCTCAAACGGCGCCGTTTGAGCCAGTGGGGCTGAAACAGCCCTGTTTTGAGCCCCGTTTTACGCTCTTGCAAACTGGGTGGTAGCGTGGTATGATGTTTTCACTTCGGCAATAGTGCCGGATGCTCTTTAAGGAGAAAAACCAATGGCAGCTCAGAAAGTTGTCGTCGAGGGTTCGTCCAATGTGACGGCCTCTCAGCTCAAAGATCTGTTCCGGCAGATCGAAGACGGAAGTATCGACGGAAGCTACATGCAGGGCTTTCTTAACCATTCGCTTGGTGCGAACGGCAAGAAGTCCGCATCGAATCTTCTCGACTTCGTCGCAACCGTTGTCGTATCCGGCGCCGGCCGATTTGTCGCCGCAGACCACTTCAAGGTCGACACCAGCCGAAAGGCAGCGGTGAAGATCGCATTCGTCTGGGACAATTTCCGCGATAACTTCGCGAAGGTCGAGGAAAACGTTCCGGCAGGCGAGCTGAAGCTTCACACGCTTCGCAAGGCATCGGTCGACGGGCCGATCATCAAGGAGCTCGGTGAGGCGCACGAAACATACCTCGCCGACCTGTGGACGATGTTGGAGAAACAACCGAACGGCGAGAAGGGCAACCTTCTTACGAATGGCTACGCCAATATTTTCTACGTCCGTGACAAGAATGGAGCACTCTGGGCCGTGTTCGCGCACTGGCACTCCGACGACGGTGGGTGGAGCTTGTTCGCGAACTCCGTGACGAATCCGAACGAGTGGAATGCTGGCAACCAGGTTGCTTCCCGCTGATTCTTGAACCCTGAGAAATTTGGGTTTGAGATACTTTGACCCTCTGAATCTTCGCGCAAGCAGGATTTAGAGGGTCTTTTACTTTTGATACACTAACCCCTGAGGATAGCTTGAGTGCGGCGGTCGCGACTTCTGTGCAGCACCTCGTTCATTCGTGTCGTCAGTATTGCGCTGGATGCGTCTCGCGTAAGCGTACGAGCGAATGCCTCAAAAAAGATAAGAATCGGTGCGTGATGCTGGAGGACTTCGAGGTCCCGTATGCGATACAGCGGCGTAGATCCGCCAGTTGGCGGGTCGAACTGTGGTGATACAAGATGGCACTACGCACAAAGCACTCTGGGCCGTGAACGCGAACTGGAACTCCGACAACGGTGGGTGGAGCTTGTTCGCGAACTCCGTGACGAATCCGAACGAGTGGAATGCTGGCAACCAGGTTGCTTCCCGCTACTCTTTTCTTTCCCCGCTTTTTTCAAGCGGGGTTTTTGCAACGAGACCCTTGCGCCATCCACCTATCATGCGACCAATCTCTTCGATTTCAGTTGCTAAGGGAATGTATTGATTCTGACGGACCAAAACATTTTCCCATGCGATCTGAAGGAAAAAGCGGAGCGAATCCGTGAGCCCAACCGCATGAGTGAGAAGTGGTATTTTCTCTTGATGCGCCGCAAATGATGCGCGGCGCAGTGTTTCCATAAGCATCAAAAAAAGATCGTCAGTTTTCTTGCCAATCCCAAACTGTTCCGTTCGCGGCATATTTCTCCGCGCCTGTATCCAGAGTTTGTATGCACCCTTAGTTTTTTCAATTATGGGCACGAGCTTCGGTTGCAAAAAGGTGAGGGGGGGGGCAGGCTTAGGTGTGTGGATCTTGTCTTCGCTCATACCTACGAGGATATCATCTCCGCTCCGAATCTCCTTGCGGCATGGAAGAAATTCGTGCGCGGGAAGCGAAAGAAACAAGATGTGCAGGAATTTCAATATCGATTGATGGATAATATTCTTGCGCTCAATCGTGACTTGGTTGCAGGAACATACGTGCACGGTCCGTACCGCGCCTTCAACATCTCCGACCCAAAGCCAAGAAACATCCACAAAGCCACAGTGCGTGACCGACTCCTGCATCATGCGCTCTATCGCAAGCTCTACCCATTCTTCGACCGCACCTTCATCGCGGACTCATACTCATGTCGAAATGGGAAAGGCACGCATCATGCGATGAATCGATTTCGCTCGTTTGCATACAAAGTCTCGCGCAACCATACGCATACGTGTTGGGTCTTGAAATGCGACATACGGAAATTCTTTGCTTCGATCGACCAGGAAACGCTTATGCGCATTATTGCGTCTCACATTCGCGACAAACGTATCGTCGATCTCATCGGACGCGTTATCGCAAGCTTTGATTCGGGAGTACCTAGCAAGGGACTGCCGCTCGGCAATCTTACCTCGCAACTTCTCGTCAATATCTATATGAACGAATTCGACCAATTCGTAAAACACCACTTGAGGGTACGATACTACATTCGGTATGCGGATGATTTCGTCTTTCTATCGCATGATCGCAGAGAACTCACAGAAATGCTGCCGCATGCAGCAGTATTTCTGCGCGAGACACTCAAGCTCGAACTGCATCCTAACAAAATCTCAATTTCAACTCTTGCGTCTGGAGTTGATTTCCTCGGCTGGGTGCATTTTCCCGACCATTGCGTCCTGCGCACGACTACGAAGCGACGGATGTTGCGGAACTGTGCCGCACACACTGAGAATAAACATGTCCGCGATTCATATCTGGGGCTACTCTCCCATGGCAATGCGCACACGCTTCAGGCGCGTGTGAGGCGCATATATGCAACTGGCTCAATCGGCGCCATTTGAGCCAGTTGTCGCTTTTCATACGACGCACACGATACAAAGTACGGTATACTTGTCTCTATGGCGTTATCGTTAGGGACGCTCACGCAAAAGCTTTCTGCCGCGCTCACGGGAAAAACCGAGAGTAGCGTTATTGGTGTCGACATAGGCGCGGCGTCTGCAAAAGTGGTGCAACTTCGTTCTGCGCATGGTGCGGCAGTCCTCGAGACCTATGGCGAAATCGCGCTTGCTCCCTATGCGAAAGAACCAGTGGGGAAAGCAGTAAAGCTCTCGCCGGAAACCTTAACCGAAGCACTGCTCGACCTCATGCGGGAGGCGAATGTCACGGCAAAGGTTGCGGGAATGTCGATACCATTCTCTTCGAGCCTTGTTTCGATTATCGATCTCCCCAAAACTGACCCGGAACATTTAAAACAAATGATTCCGATCGAGGCGCGTAAATATATTCCAGTGCCAGTTTCGGAAGTTATGCTTGATTGGTTCGTTATTCCGCCCGAAGAAGGAAGCGATGCGGCCTTTGATCGTATTCAAGGCAAAACGGCGCTTCAGAGTAAGGGGCAAGAAGTGCTTCTCGTTGCCATTCACAACGATACAGTGCGCAATTTTCAGACGATCGCCGCGGGCGCCGGACTTTCCACGCGTTTTTATGAAATAGAAATCTTCAGTGCAATTCGGAGCTCCCTCGGCCATGGTTTGGCACCAGTTCTGGTGATTGACTTGGGTGCCTCAACAACAAAAATGTATATCGTCGAGCGCGGGGTAGTGCGCATGACGCATCTCGCGACGGTCGGTGGCCAACAAATGACCGAACATCTTGCGCGCTCGCTTTCGTGGGATTTTGAGAAAGCGGAGCGCGTGAAGCGCGAGCGCGGGCTCACCAGTTCCTCAGCTTTTTCTGTCGATGAAAATGATAAAGTGAAGCAGTCTCTTCTATCCACACTCGAGCGCCTCTTTGGAGAGGCTGATAGGGTACTATTGAGCTACGGGAAGCGATACAATAAAGATGTGTCGCACGTGCTTTTGTGCGGTGGTGGCGCATCGCTTCCTGGACTTCAAGGATTTGCGAATCAGGCGCTCCACGCGCAGGTGGAAATTGCGAATCCGTTTAGTCGTACTGAAGCACCGGCATTTCTTGATCAAGTGCTTCAGTCGATCGGCCCTGGTTTTGCAGTGCCGGTCGGACTCGCGTTACGTGAACTCAGGAAGGGCTAGGAAAGTTAGGGACTTTCTATGGAATCAAACATTCGTTCTTCGTTTATACCACAAGCACCTATTTCGGCGCCGAGTGCTGGAGGACGGCGCGAGCAAAAAGGTGGCGCTGATCTCGGGCTCCTCGTCTCATTGGTGCTCTTTTTTGCTTCCGTCGTACTCGCAGTTGGCGTCTTTTTATATGTGCAGTACCTCTCGACTGCTGCGGAGAGCAAGCGTGCGCAGCTGCAGCGAGCGAAAGAAGCATTCGAGCCTGCGCTTATCAGCGAGCTCACGCGTCTTGATGATCGTATGAAAGCTGCTGATGAGGTGCTTGCGACGCACACTGCTCCCTCTGATATTTTCGAACTGTTACAGCAGCTGACGCTCCAGACGGTCGCGTTTTCAAACTTCAGCTTCACTGCCCAGAATGACACCGAAATGGGTATTGCGATGCAGGGGGTTGCACAGAGCGTCAATTCCATCGCGCTTCAGGCGGATCTTTTAGCGAGAAGTGGTCTCATTCTTAATCCGATTTTTTCCAACATCAATAGGACTATTGAGGGGGTGCGCTTTGATTTTACTGCTGCGGTTGATCCAACCAAACTACGGTATCGCGCGGCGCAGGTGACATTGCCAGATCAAACTGAAGAATCCGCACTCCCCACACCGTTCGGCACGCCGCTCGAACCTGCTGGTGAGCCGCAAGGAACACCAGAAACTCTATGATGCGTATTATTTTTACTATCGCTCTCTTTGCTGCATCGGTCGCAATCTTTGTGATGTATACGAAGCCTGCGTATGACGGTGCGCGCGCCATGCAAGTACAAATCACCGAATATGATAGTGCGCTCTCCAAAGCCGATGAACTGCAGCGTTTGAAACAGCAACTGCTCTCGAGATATAACGCATTCAATCCGGTCGACATTGATCGTCTGAAGAAACTTCTTCCGGATCACGTTGACAATGTGCGCCTCGTCTTAGATCTCGACACACTCGCATCGAAGCACGGCTTTGCCCTGCAAAACGTAGTCATCGATGCTCAAGGACTTACTGCAAACACCGGGGACGCAGCGGTTATTGGTGCAGATTACAATGAAACCGATTCGCTCACTCTTAAATTTGCCACGAGCGGTTCGTACCCGAAATTCGTGGAGTTTATGAATGCTCTAGAGAATAGTTTGCGCATTGTTGATCTTGTGGAGCTCAGTATGGATCCTGACTTGAGCGCCCAAGGCACTGAGCCTTTGTACCGCTTTGACGTCACGCTCCGCACCTACTGGCTCAAATAAATTACGTATGGCCAATAACACAACACTCATACTAATACTCGGCAGTGTCCTTGCGGCGTTTGCGGGCTGGTATCTCTTCCTCCGCGATACGACGCCCGAGCCACTTCTCACAACTCAAGATTTAACCGTGCAGGGCTCGAGTGATGGTGATGTCGTTGAGACACTTCTTCAGCTACGCACGATTACGCTTGCGGGAACGATTCTTTCCGACCCCGCGTTCCTCCGGCTTGTGGATACGGGAACCCAAATCATGCCTGAGCCGGTTGGTCGCCCGAATCCATTCTTGCCAATCACGCGGTCGGGAACCACTACTCCTACGGCAGGAACCTCGTCTAAACCACGAGGCAATTAGATATGCCTCCGCCCACCGATTTACGCGGCACGGGGTCCGGCTTTTCTTCGGCACTGCCGGAGCGAACGCTCGGTTCGGCAAAGATTCCGTACGAGATATTGAAATATATTCCCGAAGAGTCGGCGGAACATTATCGTTTTGCGCCGCTTGCTGTCGTGGAGGGAGTTTTGGAGATTGGTATTGTAGATCCCGATAACATCGCGGCTATCGATGCCTTAAATTTCATCACGCGTAAAACAGGGATGCCATTTAAGCTCTTTAAGATTCCGGATTCTGACATCGAAAAAGTCATACAAATGTACCGAGGGCTTGGAGGGGACGTCGATCGCGCACTCTCCGATTTACAAAGCGAAGAGCAGGTGCGAAAGAAAGACGATGCTCCCAAGGAATTTTCCGACGAAGAAGATTTGCTTCAGCTCGGGAATCTCGCGGGGCAAGGAGGAGGGAACGACACTATTCGGGAAGATGCTCCTGCAGTAAAAATTGTCTCCACGATTTTGCGCTATGCCATTGATGGCAAGGCATCTGATATTCATATCGAACCGACTGGTGCAGGGGTGCGTGTGCGCTATCGTGTCGATGGAGAATTGCATACGAGCGTCGTCCTCCCTATGGAAACACACCGCGCAATCATTGCACGTGTGAAGGTGCTTTCCTCGATCCGTCTTGATGAACGACGCAAGCCACAGGATGGTCGCTTTTCCGCATCATTCGACGACCGCCAGATCGATTTTCGTGTCTCGACATTTCCCACCTACATGGGAGAAAAGATCGTGATGCGTATTCTGGATCGTAATCAGGGATTTATTCCACTCGGCGATTTAGGTTTTTCTGAGCGCGATTTAGGTCTGATCCGTGAGGCAATCAAGCGGCCGCACGGTCTCATTCTTATCTCAGGCCCTACAGGCTCAGGTAAATCCACCACACTCTATTCCATGCTCGCCGAACTCGATCGTGAACATCAGAATGTTCTTTCACTCGAAGATCCGATTGAGTATCACGTCGAGGGCATCATTCAGTCGCAGGTGCGACCAGAAATTGGGTACACTTTTGCAAATGGTCTGCGCACCACGCTTCGCCAAGATCCCGACATCATTATGGTGGGTGAGATTCGCGATGGTGAGACGGCGAAGCTCGCGATGCAAGCAGCACTCACTGGTCACCTCGTGCTTTCGACGATTCACACTAACGATGCCGTGGGTACCATTCCGCGTCTTATCGACATGGGTGTCGAACCGTACCTCATTCCTTCGACGCTGATACTCTCTATGGCACAGCGTCTCGTGCGTACGCTCTGTGACGGCACGGGGAAACCGGTGCCACTTTCTGCAAGCGATCGTACAGCGATCGAAAAAGACCTGTCGACGATTCCCGCAAAATATCGTTTTCCCATACCAAACGAAGTGTATGAGCCAGAACGCTCTGCAGCATGTCCTACCGGCATGCGAGGGCGCGCAGCAGTGTTTGAGGTCTTAGAGATGTCGTCAGAGATTGAGAAAATCGTGCTTACGAACCCGGTGGATTCTAAACTGTGGGCTGCCGCACGAAGTCAAGGTATGCGCACGATGCGTGAGGATGCTATACTCAAGGCGTTCGCAAAGAGGGTGCCATTTTCGGAAGTTAACACGCTGAGCCCATTGCTTCTCGGCGATGAGGCAGATCAAGTGGCTGTCACAGAAATTCCGGCAGGCGAAGCCTCAAGCGAAGAAAAAAGTATACCTGATGAAACTACGACACAATAACATCACCTATGGCAGATACCGGCAAAAAAGTACTCCTTCTTGACGACGACAAATTCCTGCTCGATATGTATGCGCTTAAATTCTCGCAAGAGGGTTTTACAGTCGTGCCATGTTTTTCAACAGAAGAGGCTTTACAAACCTTGCGCGCGGGGGAAAAGGTAGATGCCATACTGTTTGATATTGCCATGCCTGGCGAAGATGGTTTTTCTTTTTTGAGCAAGGTGAAGCAGGAGAAATTGGAGGGGAGTGCTCGTCTTATTGCACTCACCAATCAGAGTACCGAGGCTGACCAAAAGCATGCAGAGGATCTCGGGGCACACCGGTATGTGGTGAAGGCGAGCATGATTCCCTCGGAGGTGGTTGAGGTCGTACGTAAGGAGCTTGGGATTTCCGCGTCAGCAAAGTAGTGGCTCCCCGCGTCACGCGGTATACTTACACAATATGAGGTTTGCGCTCGTGGTATGCATATTGTTCTGCGCGCCGCTTTTCGTTTTTGCGGCGCTGACTCCCGAAGAGCGCGCTGCGCTTGAGCAAGAACTTGCAGAAGTTGAGCGTGAAATCGCTCAGAATAAATCCGTCTTGGCAGGGAAGCAGGCAGAGCGTCAGTCGCTTGAGCGCGACGTCGCGATTCTCGATAGTCAGGTTAAAGAGGCGCAACTCGAAATTCGTCAGCGTAATCTTGCAATCAAGCGTCTTACGGACGGTATCACCGACAAAGAAGCTGCAATTAAGATTCTCGACAGAAAAGTCGCGGAAGGGCAGACATCAGTTGCCCAGATGATACGCAGAACACGTGAGATCGACGACACCACGCTTGTGGAACTTGTCTTAAACGGCTCGCTTTCCGATCTCTTTGTAGAAGTTGATAATTTTCAGACAGTGCAGGAAGCACTCGATACGGCGTTCAAAGAAATGGCGATCGCACGTAAAGATTTGGCCGATCGTAAAGAAGCCCTTTTTACGCAGCAGCAAGAAGAAGAGGAGCTGCGACAGCTGCAGGTGCTCCAACAAAAAGCACTCCAGAGAACAGAAGATGAAAAACAAGATCTGGTGAGGCGTGCAAAAGGTGAGGAAACCGTGTATCAGCGTACTATTGCCGAGCAAACAAAAACAGCAAATGAGATTCGTGCGCGCCTCTTCGAGCTGCGCGATTCCGGCGCGATTCCGTTTGGAAAGGCGTATGAGTATGCCAAAGAAGCATCTGAAGTCACAGGCGTCCGACCCGCGCTTATTCTTGGCGTCCTCGCGCAGGAGTCGAATCTTGGAGAAAACGTGGGCACAGGAAATTGGAAGACCGACATGCACCCCACGCGTGATGTCCCTGTCTTTAAGACCTTAATGGAAGAACTCGGGCTTGATCCCGACGCACAAAAAGTCTCGAAGAAGCCATGGTATGGATGGGGGGGTGCCATGGGCCCCGCACAATTCATTCCTTCGACGTGGGTGATGTATAAAGAGCGCATTGGAGAACTCACGGGCAATAAGCCGCCAAGTCCATGGGACGCGCGTACTGCCATTTTCGCTTCTTCTCTTCTTATGGCTGACAACGGCGCCGATGTGGGCACCCGCGCGTCGGAGCGTCTTGCGGCACTGCGCTACTTTGCCGGTTGGGGAAATGCCAACAAACCCGCGTATGCGTTCTATGGCGACGGGGTGATGGGTCTTGCGGATAAGTTTCAGAAGGAAATCGACGTTCTTGAAGGGCGTTGAGAAGAGTAGTACACATCCTTAACGCATGTGCATGCGGGGATGTCGTAGTATTTACTATGTATGAGTAGGCAAATGCATTCGCACGTGAAGCGTGTTCGCGTACACCACATCTCAGGGCTTCTGGTTATTGCCGCGATTTTCTTCACATTCATCATTTCGTTTTCAGCCGAGCCGCAGAAAGCAGATTCGCAGAGTCTCAATGAAGGAGGGTGGGTGAATACAGGAAGTGTTTTGCCGGGAGTTGTGGCAGGCTCTCAGGTAGTCGTTATTGGAGAGTACATTTACCTTTTTGGGGGTTTTACCGACTCGTTTGTCTACACCAATGTCATTTACCGTGCTCCCATTACAAACCCCACCGCATGGATAAATACCGGAGCGACGATTCCAGGAATTCTCGGACAATCGCAAGCGATTATCATCGGTGATTACGTATATCTTTTCGGGGGGCATAATGGTTTCGGATATTTGAACGTCATCTACCGCGCACCAACCTCAAATCCGCTCAGCTGGACAAATACCGGAGCGACGCTTCCTGAAAATATTATTGGATCTCAAATCGAAATCATCGGAGACTACGTGTATCTTTTCGGTGGAGAATATCTGAGTCAAATTTATAGAGCCTCACTATCGAATCCTTTGAGTTGGACGGTGACGGGATCGGCACTACCCTCTGATCTCTATGTATCGCAAGTAGCTGTCGTCGGCGACTATATATATTTGTTTGGCGGATTTAACTATGTGAGCTTTGGATATGTAAATGTCATTTACCGTGCTCCCGTATCGAACCCCACCGCATGGATAAATACCGGAGCGACGATTCCAGGAATTCTCGGACAGTCTCAATTGGTTGTGGTTGGCGACTACATATACCTTTTTGGTGGGAACAATGGCTCTGCTTTCACTAACGTAATTTACCGCGCACCAACCTCAAATCCGCTCAGCTGGACAAATACCGGTGCCACCCTACCAGGGAATCTTGGATGGTCGCAAGCCGCAATTTTAGGAGATTATGTGTATCTTTTCGGAGGCTCGAACGGCCCTGGAACATACGGAGTTTCTAATGCAACAAACGCTATCTTTCGTGCCCCCATTACGTCGCTCCCCACCGCCCCCCAATCCCTCAACGCCACATCAGACGCAGACAGCATCTCTCTCACATGGAACACTCCTTCAAGCAACGGCGGCAGCGCAATCACTGGCTACAAGATCTACCGTGGCACATCCTCAAACCCCACAGTACTTCTCACCTCAGTTGGCGTCGTGAACACCTTCGACGACACGACCGCTTCTCCCAACACCACCTACTACTACCGCGTTGTTGCCACGAACGCCATCGGCGACAGTCCGTATTCAAACGAAGATAGTGCAATTATTGCACTTCCTCAATGTGTCGTTGCGTCAGGAGGGACTCCCGTCACCGGCTACGCATGGAGCGACACCATCGGATGGATCGATTTCAACTGTCAGAACTCTGGCACCTGTGGCGCGAGCAACTTCGGCGTCGCAATCGCAAACGACGGCACGTTCTCGGGCTGTGCATGGAGCGCAAATGTCGGCTGGGTGAGTGCGAGTGCAAATGATCTTCTGGGTTGTCCTTCAGGCACCTGCACTGCACGCATGCAAGATCTTGCGCTTCGGGGTTGGATGAAGGTACTCTCCGCAAACGATCCACAAAGCGGCGGTTGGGACGGCTTCATCAGCCTCTCCGGCACGTCTCCCACGTACGGCCCGACACTCGCGAGTAGCACGCTCTCTGGCTACGCCTGGGGAGACACGAACGTCGGGTGGGTCAGTTTCAATGCTGGCTCAAACCCCGTGCAAACCGCATGGCTTCCAGCTTGCGCCTCCACCTACGTCTGCACCGACAGCACACATCGACAGAATGCATGCACCAATGCTCCTATAGAAGCCTGTAGCACCGGCCTCATCTGCTCCGCAGGCACCTGCACCCTGCCTCCCGCCCCGTTCACTGCTTCGGGAGGGGAGCTTCGTGTCTCTCCTTCCTTCATCGGCTACAACAACACCGTCACCGTATCCTGGAATGTGCAAAGCGCGACCTCGTGCACCGTGACAGAAGACAATCCTGGCATCGACGACTCGTGGAGTACGCTTTCTGGATCCGAAACATCATCTCCGCTCACACGTATGACCACCTACACACTTTTCTGCACCGGCCTGGGAGGGAATCTTACGCAAACTGCCACGGTGTCGCGACGGCCGGATTGGCGGGAGATTTAAATTCTGTAGAAAATATGGGTAGCGCCGGCTTTCCAGAGTTTCGAACGAATTTTTTAGCTCACCCTCGCAGACTTGAATCTACTGATTCTCTGGGGTATAGTACCGCGACATGAAAAAAGACCTTCATCCAGCAGACTATCGCCACGTTATCTTCGAGGACACCTCCTCGGGGGCGCGTTTTCTCATTGGTTCGACTGTTAAAACTGAAAAAACCGACAAGTGGGAAGATGGGAAGGAATACCCCGTATACCAGGTTGAAATTTCGAGTGCCTCTCACCCGTTCTATACTGGCCAGTCGAAGACCATCGACACTGCCGGCCGCGTTGAGAAGTTCAAAACCCGCGCTGCGAAGAAGAAATAACGACCCTGCCCAAAAACGCCCCGCTTTACGCGGGGCGCGGCGTATACTGTAGACTCATGTCCCGCGAACCTATCTTGAACCCCGACGACTATGCAGACGACCACCGCGTCGGTTTTTTGGTGGCGGAATGGAAGAGACTTCTCCAGGCCGAGAAGGATGCACGCGAACTCCTTGAGGTAGATTCTTCGATGCGCGAACTTGCTGAGAAAGAAATAGAAGACCTTGAGGTGCAAAAAGATCGTTTGGTTGAACAAATGGTGAAGATCGTGGGCGACCCCAATGAGCGCGAATGGCCGAACGAAATCGTGCTCGAAGTCCGTGCGGGAGTCGGAGGAGAAGAAGCATCGCTCTTCGCAGAGGAACTTGCGTTGATGTATATCAAATACGCACAAATAAAGGGCTGGAAGGCAAAAAAACTTGAGGAAAGTCGGGCGGAACTCGGTGGCATTAAGGAAGTGCAGATTGAAATGAAAGGGGAGAATGTCTATCGCGAACTCCAATACGAAACAGGCGTGCATCGTGTCCAGCGCATTCCCGCGACAGAAAAGCAGGGTCGCATCCACACGTCCACAGCCAGCGTTGCCATTATGCCGATTTACAAGCGCACGAAGATCGAGATTAACCCGACGGATCTCGAGATCGAAACGTCGCGCTCAGGAGGTGCTGGTGGACAGAACGTCAACAAAGTTGAAACTGCGGTGCGCATTATCCACAAGCCGACTGGCATCGACGTGCGCTGCACTGTCGAGCGCTCGCAGCAGGCGAACAAAGAACGCGCAATGAAACTCCTGCTCTCCAAGCTCCAGCAGAAGCAGGATGAAGAGGAGGCGCGTAGTCGAGCCGCCGACCGCAAATCCCAGGTGGGAACTGGTGACCGTTCGGAGAAGATCCGCACCTACAACTTCCCGCAGGATCGCGTGACCGACCACCGCATCAAGGAATCTTGGTCAAATTTAGAGGGTATTATGGCAGGGAGGCTAGCCCCTATTGTGGAGGCGCTTCTGGTCGCAGAGGGGGGTGGACCCGTTGCGGAAGAGGAGTGATTCTGGTAGAGTACGCGCCACATGCAGGGAACTATTGATATCAAAGCACTTCACGATGCGGGCACGCACGTCGGTTTTACCCGCACCCGTAGAAACCCGTCGTCGAAAGGCTTCCTTTTCAGTACCAAGGATCGTACTGATATTTTCGATCTTGAGCAGACGCACAAGCGTCTTTCCGATGCCCACGCACTTGTCGCCAGTCTCGTGCAGGGTGGGAAAAAAATTCTTTTTGTGGGTGGCAAGCACGAAGCGCAGAGCCCCATCAAAACGACCGCAGAGCGTGTGGGGGCGCCCTATGTCGCTGGCCGCTGGATTGGGGGCACCCTCACCAACTTCAAAAATATCAGAAAGCGCATCGAGCGCCTCGAGAAGCTCATGGCCGACCGTGAATCAGGCGATCTCTCCAAATACACGAAGCGCGAACGTCTCATGATCGATCGCGAAATCGATGAGCTCACTGCACGCTTCGGCGGCATAGTCACCATGCGCGATCTTCCCGCAGCACTTTTTGTCGTTGATCCACGCCATGAGAAGACGGCGGTGAGCGAGGCCAATCAAATGAAAATTCCCGTGATTGCTCTTGCAAGCTCGGATTGCGATTTCTCACTGGTGCAACATCCTATTCCTGGGAACGACACCTCGGTGCGCTCAATTGCGCTTGTGGTGGGTGAGATTGGAAATGCGATCGCGGAAGGGAAAAAGGTCGCCAAATAATTTTAAATTTTGATTTCAGAATTTTGAATCAATTTCAAAATTCGTCATTCAAAAATTAGTCCTGTATACTATTACTATATGGAAATCACCACTGATGTTATTAAGGCGCTTCGCGACGAGACTGGCGTCTCTGTGATGCAGTGTAAAAAGGCACTCGAAGAAGCAGGGGGAGATGTGGAAAAAGCAAAGGTCATCCTTCGCAAACATAGTGCCGCTATCGCATCCAAGAAGGCCGATCGTGAGCTTGGAGCTGGTATTTGTGCCGCATACACGCACGCTGGCGGACAAGTTCTCGCTGCTGTTGTGCTCGCCTGTGAGACCGACTTCGTCTCGAAGAACGAAGATTTTGGTGCGCTTGCACGCGAAATCGCAATGCACATCGCTGCCATGAAGCCTCAGTTTATTGCGCGTGAAAACGTGGAAGAGAGCGATATCGCAAAAGCGCGTGAGGTCTTTGAAAGTGAAGCTGCGAATGTTGCAGAAAACGTGCGCGCAAAGGCGGTGGAAGGTAAGCTCGACGCGTTCCTCAAAGAAAAAATCTTACTCGAACAACCGTTTGTCAAAGACGGTGCTGTTACGGTCCGCGAACTTATTTCCTCAGCAGTGCAAAAATTTGGTGAGAAGATTGAGGTGGTGCGCTTTGAGCGCCTGACTGTGAAGTAATCTATGCCGCTTGTGGCCCTTATCGTATTTGGTGTTTCGCTCGTAGGACTCGTGCTGCTTTTTGCAATAAAAGCGCGGGAAGCCACATATCCGAGTGTTGCGCGCGCGCGTTGGCGTGAAAAGGCTGATGAGCTCGCGCTCGGAATCAAATGGGGGGGAATGGTTCTTGAATGGTATATATCCCGACTTCCACTCATTGCGAACCTCCTCACTCGTCGTTTTGTTCGAAGTGCAGCGCTTTCGTTCGCGCATTTTGCGCGCCTGTCGAGCGAACAAGCACACCGTCTCGCCGATTTCGTTTCCCACAAGCGCTCATTTGAACGCAAAGAAACAAAATCGGATTTTTTGAAGCAAGTGACGGAGCACAAAAATGGGAATGGCGTACCGTCAGAGAAGTCGGTATAGTGTGTTCCGTAACGCCGCCTTAGCTCAGTTGGTAGAGCAACTCTTTTGTAAAGAGAAGGTCCCCGGTTCGAGTCCGGGAGGCGGCTCAAAAAATGAATTTTTTGAGCCGCCTCCGTGGGAGGGGGTGAGACGGGGGTGGAACCCCGTCGCAAGACCGGACCGAGCGCAGGCGAGGGAGGTGGGGTCGTGCAATTCGCCAGTAGGCGAATATGCGTGACGGGAACACATCGGCACTAAACAAAGTAGCAATTCCTAGTATATGATTAACGCACCTATGCAGCTTCCCCCCGAATACTCCTATCTCCACGTCGCTCGCGCCACCGATCTCACTGGCCGGGAGCGAGTCCTTTTCCGCGCCTTTGAAATGCTTCCCGGCATTCTTTCGTTTGGGACGCTTGCACTTTTGATTGTGCTCTCATTTCTTAAGCCCGTGTGGGCTGCGTATCTCACCATCATTTTTGCCGCCTATTGGCTTTTTAAAACAGCCTACCTCTCGGTGCATCTGCGGTACAACTTCAAGCGCATGCGGCACAACATGCAGGTGAATTGGCGTGAAAGGTTGCACGATCTTCCGCATGTGCCCGCGCGCGCTGAGCCACACTTAGTACACCTTGTCATGCTTCCTTTTTATGATGAGCCCTATGAAGTTTTGAAAGAATCTATCGATGCACTCGCCCATGCTGATTGGGATACAAAAAAAATCGCCGTGGTGATCGCTGCTGAGAAACGCGCAGGGGAAGTACACCACGCAACGGCACGCCGCCTCCAAGAAGAATATACACATCGTTTTCTTGAGGTTTTGGTAACGATCCACCCGGATAATCTTCCAGGAGACATCCCGGGTAAGGGTTCTAATCTTTCGTATGCCGCAGAAGAGGCGCGGAAACACATTCTCGATGTGCGGAATATTCCGTATGAACACGTGGTTGTTTCCGCGTTTGATTCAGATACTGTTGTTTACCCGCAGTATTTTGCATGCCTCACGTGGCACGTGCTTTCGACTGAAAATCCCGAGCGCGCCTCCTTCCAGCCGGTGCCGCTCTATCACAACAATATCTGGGATGCGCCGCTGCTTTCGCGCGTGATTGCGTATTCAAGCTCCTTTTGGCAGATGATCCAACAAGAGCGCCCGGAGAAGCTCGCCACGTTCTCTTCACATGCGGTCATTTTTAAATCTCTCTACGAAGCGGGGTATTGGCAACGAAACGTCGTATCTGAAGATTCGCGCATTTTCTGGAACATGTTTGCGCGCTATGACGGCGATTACCAAGTAGTGCCTATGGCATATCCTGTTTCAATGGACGCAAACGTTGCTCCTACCTTTTTGGGCACCGTGAAAAATATCTACAAACAACACCGTCGCTGGACGTATGGCGCAGAAAACATTGCCTACATTCTCTGGATAAGCATGAAGAATCCTAAGATTCCACTGGGGAAACGTGTCCGCGCGTCCCTCGTGCAAATCGAAGGCTTCTGGTCACTCGCCACACATCCGATTATTCTTTTTTCCGTCGGCTGGCTTCCGCTTCTCGTTGGTGGCATTGCCTTTAATACCACGGTGCTCTCGCATAATCTCCCCTTAATTGCGCGCTCATTTCTCACGCTCGCAATGTTTGGACTCATCGTTTCAGCCGCAATTTGTATGTATCTTCTCCCCGAACGCCCTGCGCATGTGCCGCGTTATCGCCACGCGCTTATGGTGGTACAGTGGATTCTCGTACCCTTCACCATGATTATTTTCAGTTCGATTCCGGGTCTTGAATCACAGTTCCGTCTCATGACGGGTCGTTATCTTGGTTTTTGGGTTACTCCGAAAAGTCGCACAAGCCTCTAACTCTATGGAACCACTTCCCATGTCGCGACGGCGGTTGTATCTCATAGCATTTTCGCTTGTGTTTGTGATCGGGCTTCCTATCACTATTTTCTATGCCGACGGTTGGCGCTTTGAGCCGGGAATCGGACTCGTAAAAACAGGAGGTATTTATGTGTCAGTCTCGGACGCGAACGCTCGCATCACGATAAACGATGAACTGATTGGCGAGAGTGGATTTCTTCAGCGTTCGTTCTATGTCGACGATCTTGCGCCTGCGGCGTATGTGGTGCGTGCCGAGCGTGAGGGTGCGCGCTCCTGGCGGCGCGTACTTATAGTCGAGCCACAACTCGTCACGAGCGCAGATATTCTACTTCTCCCCGAAGAAATTACGCTTACTGAACTTGTCCTCTCTGGCAGTGCAACGGGCACTCGAGCAACACCACGCGAGCTCTTTGAAAATATGCGTACCCAATTTGCCACCTCAACTGCCTCAACAACCCTTCCCGTGGATGAGCGAGGCGGTATTCAGCTCGTGATTGAAGACGGAGATATCCTCGCCCAGTGGACGAAAGAGGGGCAGCCGCCTTCGGTGTTTTGCGCGAGCCCCTCTCTCTGCGAACGCGAGATTTCAGTAAAGCGTTTTGGTGGGGAAGCGCTCGATGCGCGCTTTTTTGGAAATGGAGTCGTCTATCGCACCAAAGAAGGAGGCATCTATTTTGCTGAAATTGATATTCGCTCCACGCCCGTTGCTGCGCAGATTTATGCTGCTGAAGATACCGACATGCGCATTATCGATGGCGCACTCATTATCAGGTCAGGCGACGCGCTTTACGAAGTTGGGGGGCTCTAGCATACTCACGTTATGCAGCGCGGGCACATACACCCCATTTCAAGCCTCATTCGCGAGGCGAACCAGATATTCGGGCGGATGGGATTTGTCTTCGCGGAAGGTCCGCTTCTCGAAGACGAATGGCACAATTTCGATGCTCTAAACGTTCCTAAGGATCACCCTGCGCGAGACATGCAGGACACGTTTTTCATTAAAGACGAGCCAGGAAAGGTTTTGCGCACGCACACATCCCCTGTGCAGATTCGCTTTATGGAGGAACAGGTGAAAAAGGGGATTCTTCCTCCGTACCGCGTGATTGTGCCTGGCAAAGTCTTTCGTAACGAAGCGACTGACATGACCCACGAAGCTGAATTTTTTCAAATCGAAGGGTTTGCAGTGGGTGAAGACATCACCATGGCGCACCTCAAAGGCACGCTCGAACGTTTCTTCAAAGAACTCTTTAAAGGCGCATCAGTCGAGATCCGTTTTCGTCCAAGCTTCTTCCCATTTACCGAGCCATCAGTTGAAGTTGATATGCGTCTTGTGGGAGAACATATTCCTGAGAAACTCAAAGACAAGTGGATTGAAATGATGGGCGCGGGCATGATTCATCCCAATGTTTTAAAGAACGCCGGTGTTGACCCAGAAAAATACCGCGGCTTCGCTTTCGGCATGGGACTGGACAGGCTCGCCATGCTCCGCTGGGGCATCGACGACGTCCGCCTCATGCACTCTGCTGATCTCAGGTTTGTAAACCAGTTCTAAATATGAAAATTTCTCGCAATTGGCTCCAGAAATATTTTGACATACCACTTCCTTCGGCACAAGAGCTTGCCGACGCGCTCACATTTCACGCCTTTGAAATTGAAAGCGTCGAAGGGGATATTTTGGACGTAAAAATCACGCCTAATCGCGGGCACGATTGTCTTTCGTATCGCGGCATCGCCAAAGAACTTTCCGCCGTCCTCAGAATCCCACTTGCAAGTGACCCTCTCAATGTGGGACTTACGAAGTCCCACATGATGGAGCCGATCACGGAGGAGATCAGTGTCACCATTGAAAATTCCGAATTTTGCAAACGCTACATGGCAGGAGTAATCAAAGGAGTGAAAGTGAGGCCATCACCCGATTGGCTTGTGAAGCGTCTTGAAGCAATGGGACAAAAAAGCGTGAGCAACATCGTGGACGCGACAAATTTCGTGATGTTCAACACCGGACAGCCGCTCCATGCGTTTGATAGTAAGAAATTAGAAATGCGAGAAGGGAAGGTAGATATACAGGTGCGAAATGCAAGAAAAGGCGAAACACTGATCGCTCTTGATGAAAAAGCATACACACTGAAAGAAGATATGCTTGTTATTGCAGATGGGAATGCCGATCGCGTGATTGGTATTGCGGGCGTTAAAGGTGGGAAAGAAAGTGGCATTGATGCAGAAACCACCGACATTATCCTCGAAAGTGCGAATTTTGACGGCGCCTCGGTGCGCAAAACAGCAAAAACGCTTGGGCTTCGCACTGACGCTTCACAACGATTTGAGCAGGTTATTTCACCCGAACTCGCCGCGTACGGCATGCGCGCTGCAGCCGATCTCATCGTGAAGCTCGCTGGTGGGGAAGTCATAGGATTCGTCGATGTTTACCCTGAGCTGCAAAAATCTCGTAGCATCGAAATCTCGCTCGAAAAAATCAACCAAACACTCGGCCTCTCGCTCTCACAAGAGGAGGTCGCCGACGTCTTTACGCGTCTCGGCTTCACGTCTGAATACAAAGGACTCTCTTTTGTAATTGCGGTGCCATTTGAACGCTTGGATTTGGAGATAGAAGAAGACCTCATTGAAGAAGTGGGGCGCATTATCGGCTACGATGCCGTACCTGCAATTGAACTTCCGCCTGTTTCGAAAGATATTGCCATCAACCAGAACTTCGCCGCTTCCGAACGTGTGCGTGAAGACCTGACCGCACTCGGATACTCAGAAATAGTAACCTCGGTCTTTCAAGACGAAGGGGAGCGCGCGGTTTTGAACAAAGTCGATAGTGTGCGACCCTTTCTACGCTCCACACTCACACATGGACTCAATGATGCGCTGAGAAAAAATGTGCAGCACAAAGATTTACTCGGACTCACAGAAATAAAGCTGTTTGAAATCGGGAGTGTATGGAAAGGGGAAACAGAAGAACTGGTCGTTGGTATCGTCAGCGAGAAAGAGAAAGCACAAGAAGACCCCATTTCTATGTATGTGAAAGAAACAGATACATATGAGTCCTTTGCGCTCTCACAAACTGAACGTTACGAAGCATTCTCTCGCTATCCATCAATCACACGCGACATCGCGCTCTGGGTGCCGGCAGCAACAACTGTCGACGACGTGCGAAGTATACTCAAGAACAACGCCGGAGATCTCTGTGTTCGCATTGACCTCTTTGACGAGTTTAAGAAGGGGGAACGTACGTCGTTTGCCTTCCGCCTGGTCTTCCAATCATTCGAAAAAACCCTTACGGACGACGAGGTAAAACCGCATATGGATGCAGTCTACGCCGCAGTCGCGCAGCATGGTTTTGAAGTGCGTTAAGTTGGCTCAACAGAGCCACCAAAAATAGGATAACTTGCTTCTAAAATGGTGGTTTTCCTGCTATAATTCTCTGGCTATGGTAGAAAAGAAAAGCTCCTACGGAGCCGCTGATATTACTGTCTTGGAGGGGCTTGAGGCGGTGCGTCGTCGCCCGGGTATGTACATCGGTACGACGGGTCCCACAGGACTCCACCATCTCATTTGGGAAGTGTTTGATAACTCCCGCGACGAGGCGATGGGAGGCTACGCCAACGATATTGAAGTGGCACTTTTGCCAGGGAATCGCGTGCGCGTGGCGGATAACGGCCGCGGTATTCCTGTTGATATTCACCCAAAGACAAAAGTCTCTGCGCTTGAAACTGTGCTCACCGTGCTTCATGCTGGCGGAAAATTTGGTGGTGAGGGTTACAAAGTTTCCGGCGGTCTTCATGGCGTCGGCGTATCTGTAGTGAATGCGCTTTCCACGCACGTGCGTGCTGAAGTGCATCGCGACGGCGGCAAGCACGTACAAGAATATAAAAATGGCGGTAAGCCTGTCGGAAAAACCAAGCGCGAGGGCGCCTCAAAAGCAAATGGCACGATTATCACCTTTGCCCCCGACCCAGAAATTTTCAAAGAGGGAACTGAATTTGATTACGATACGGTCGTCTCGCACCTTCGGCAACAAGCGTATCTCGTGAAAGGACTCCGAATCTCCGTGATGGATTTACGCGGCGCCTCAAAATTCGACGACACAGAAACCATCTATCTGCGCGATCTCGGGCTCGACGCCCCATCCACCACCTTTTACTTTGAAGGCGGCCTTAAATCCCTCGTTTCGTTCCAAAACCGCCACCAGGCTCCCGTGCATAAAAATATTTTCTACGTCGAAAAAGAGCAGGATAACGTCATGGTGGAAGTCGCGCTTCAGTATGTTGACGATTTCTCTCAGCGGCTCTCAGCGTTTGCCAACAACATTCATACCTCCGAAGGCGGCATGCACGTGACTGGTTTTAAGACAGCTCTCACGCGTACGCTCAACAACGCTTCTAAAGGTGGGAACGGCAAGGAAGGCGAATCCTTCACGGGAGACGACGTCCTCGAAGGTCTCACTGCGGTCGTCTCAGTAAAATTGCGCGAAATACAATTTGAAGGACAGACGAAATCGAAACTTGGCTCTGTCGAGGCGCGTGGAGCGACAGAAACTGTCTTCGCAGAAGCTTTCTCCGCGTTCTTAGAAGAACATCCAGACGACATGCGTGCCATCCTCGGCAAAGCAACGCTCGCCATGAAGGCGCGTAAAGCCGCAAAAGCCGCGAAAGATTCCGTTATGCGCAAGGGTGCGCTCGAGGGGCTCTCACTTCCGGGTAAACTCGCCGACTGCCAAGTGCGTGACCCCGCTGAAGCAGAGCTCTTCGTGGTAGAGGGAGATTCTGCAGGTGGTACAGCTAAGATGGGTCGCGATCGTCGCACGCAGGCGATTCTTCCGCTGCGTGGAAAAATCCTCAACGTCGAGCGTGCACGTCTCGATAAAATGCTGGTTTCCGAACAGATTCGCAATCTCGTGATTGCGCTCGGCACTGCTATCGGCGATGTGTTTGATGTTTCCAAACTCCGCTATCACAAGATCATCATCGCGACCGATGCCGATGTTGATGGCGCACACATCCGTACGCTCCTTCTCACCCTTCTCTATCGGCATTTTCGTCCGATAGTTGATGGCGGCTTCCTCTTCATTGCGCAGCCACCTCTCTATAAGATTAAGAAAGGAAAAGAGGTTTTTTACGCATATTCCGACGAAGAAAAAATCGGTATTGCAGGCAAAAATGCCGAACTCGAATCCCTTGAAGCTGATGACGAGGAACAAGGTGAGGATGAAAGCGAGGTAAAGAAAGCGAAGCGTGCCACAAAAATATCCGTCCAACGCTACAAGGGTCTTGGCGAGATGAATGCCGACGAATTATGGGAAACAACCATGGATCCGGCTCGTCGCGTGCTAAAGCTCGTAACGATCGATGATGCCGCAGAAGCCGATCGCACGTTCGACATCCTCATGGGTACCGACGTCCCTTCGCGCAAAACATTTATTCAGTCGCATGCAAAAGAGGCGACGTTGGATATATAACCATGAAAGAATCGTGGAAAGAAAAACCATTATTTGGACGCCTCGATAAGGCGGGGCGAGAGGAGTATGTGGGCTGGAGGGATCTTACTTTTCAGAATAAGATTGACCTTGTTAAGGCGCTTGTTCTTATGGGCTATCTGATGCCTGTAACTCTTATGGGAG
>JALHPE010000002.1 GCA_022842645.1 Minisyncoccota bacterium | reverse complement strand
CGCTTAGACGTACCTTTTTTTTGCTAATTGCTTTCTCGCTTCTTACTCTTCCATCGGTTCTCTTCGCCCAACAACGGGGGCTTCCGGATAGAATCGTCCCGTGTAATGGGATTGATTGCACCTGTGATGACCTAATCCAGCTTGCGCAGAACATCATCAATGCGGGTATTTATATTGCCGTGTTTCTTTCTGCTGTGCTTTTTGCATATGCCGGCTGGCAATATATGACCCAGGAGACCATTGGTGGAAAACAGGATGCAAAAGGTCTGATACAAAATACTGCAATCGGGCTTGTTGTCATTCTTGCTGCATGGCTCTTCGTAGACACTCTCATGACGGAAACCTTGCGCACCAGTGTCACCTGGAACAATATTTGCCAGTACCTTAAGCTCTAGGTTTGCGCTTTGGGGCACACTCTTGTATAGTGTCGCGGTATGTCACAAGACCAACTCATCAAACTCGCCTGCAGCTCGTGCAAGCGTATTAACTACTGGTCGCGCAAGAATCGTAAGCTTGTCACTAAGAAAATAGAGCTAAAAAAGTATTGCCGTTGGTGCAAGAAGAGTACTCCTCATAAGGAGGTGAAGAAATAGAAAGCGGCTTGTAGCTTGTAGCTTGTAGCCTGTAGTCTTATACTCAACCCGTACAACAGAGGGTCCATCGTATAATGGTAGTACAAGGCACTCCAAACGCCTTAGCCTAGGTTCGATTCCTAGTGGGCCCGCTAACGACACAAATAACCATGCCTGTGCATGGTTTTTGTGCGTTAGCGGGAGCCGGAGCGATGTTTTGCGAGTACGCAAAACCGCGAGGCCGGGTCGGGAAATTTTTTGAGCGTCGGCGAGAAAAATATTCCTGACCGCAACTGAAAAAAAGACAGTGTCTGCACACTGTTATTTTGTATTGGCGGGAGACGGAGTCATATTCCGTCAGTAGACCGAATGGCGAGTCGGGGTCGCGAAAAAATTCGTCCGACGGGACGAATTTTATTTGTGACCGCTCGTGGGAGCCGGAGCGATGTTTTGCGAGTAAGCAAAACCGCGAGGCCAGGTCGGGAAATTTTTCGAGCGTCGGCAAGAGTGAGAGTTGTGAGCGCCTGCGGGAATTAGAGCGATCTTCCGTATGTAGGTCTCTACATCTTCTTCCACACAATTTCCTTATTCCGCCTCCAGTATCCCATCTGTCGTCTTGCATATCGCCAAATGTCTTTTTCAAGCTCGGCCAGCATGTTCTGTTTCGAGAGTTTCTTTTGTAGAAAAAGCGCAAGATAGCGGTATTCGAGTCCGAGAGCATGCATGCGTTTATACGAAAGACCTCCGCCGGTTGGCGGATTGTGGAGGCGACGGGCTTCCGCAAGCATGCCAGACTTCATGCGTGCATGAAGGCGTTTGTGAATACGTGCACGAAGTTTTGTTTCGGGCATCTGGATGCCGATCCATTCGACTGGATAGGGCAGGGGGTCGGGGTTACTTCGTGGGACATGCCCGAGGGCGCGAGCAATCTCGATTGCACGGATGAGGCGCACAGGGTTCTTTGCATCAATGTCTCGTGCTCGGCGGGAGTCGAGTTTTTTAAGTATGGCAAAAAGTTGAGCTACGGTTTTCTTCTCGAGTATTTTGCGCAGCTTGGGGTTTGGTGGCACTTTCGGAACGGCAATACGACCAAGGAGAGTGTCGATGTAAAATCCCGTGCCGCCGCAGATTATGGGCACCTTACCACGCTGCAGTATTTCTTCGATTGCACGACGACCCTGTGTGACGAAATCGTTCGCGGTAAATACCTTTTTGGGAGAGACAACGTCAAGCATGTGATGCGGTACGCCCCGCATCTCTTTTTTGGTGATTTTACCAGTGCCGATATCGAGTCCTTTATAGACCTGTCGCGAATCAGCTGAAATAACTTCACCTCTGATCTTTTTTGCAAGCTTCACGGCATATGCGCTTTTACCGGAGGCGGTGGGGCCGACAATGACGACTACCTTAGGTATTTGCATCTGTGCACCATAAAGAAAAGAGGGCGAAGTCGCAAGGACTCGCCCCCAAGAACTACGCTCCGAGATACCGCTTGATCGTACTCATTTGCGCGTCGGAAATAAGTCCTGACGAGTGATAGAAGTCCAGCATTTCGCTGAACTTCAGGACGGCAAGAATCGGAATGCCGCTTCGCGAAAGAGCTTGTAGACCACCTTGTTCGCGATCGAGATAAACCACAATCCCGGCAACCTCGTAGCCGCCACGACGCAGTGCATCAATGGCACGCCACTTCGTGTCCGCTTTGGTGATGAGATCGTCGATGAGGAGCACGCGCAAACGATGATCTCCCGGTTCCCGAACGACATACTTACTGTCTACTCGTAGCGCCCGTGAGGTCGTTGAGGCCTTTTTCATGCGTATTAAGCATGTTTTCTTACCTAACTTCTCACGCACCTCCACAAAGGCTTCTGCAAACGGTGTGCCTGCGCGCGGAATACCCGCGACGCAGTCAAACTTCCATCCAGCCTTCTCGGCAACGCGCTCCATCTCGGCTGCGATTGTGAGAACGTGTTCGGGCTGGAGGGGTCCCGGTTTCGGATTCGCTGGCGTCCGCAAGCTCACATAGATGGGAGAGAGCGGCGCCTGAGGATCCTTGTCGTGCAGGGCCAGGCGAAATCCTTTCTTCGTATCGATCTTGATGGCCCCTTTATCAAACAGAGTTTTCAAGAACTTTTGGGTATTTTTGTTGTGCATTGCTGTACACCTTTCTTTGTTTCAATCACTCTTAACCTCAAGAAAGCTAGCAGAAATGGGCAAAAAAAGCTAGAATCGCTATGATTGCCGGAATGGCGGCGGCATAGGGCACAGACTTCATGTGCTGTAATAGTATGGTTCCATAAGATTGCCGGAATGGCGGAATGGTATACGCACACGACTCAAAATCGTGCGGGGGCAACCCCTTGAGAGTTCGAGTCTCTCTTCCGGCACTGAGCGAAGCGAAAAGTGCCGGAAAGGGTAGTGCCTTCGCACTACCCGGGAGAGACTCGAAGGGCGGAGCGATGTTTTTGCTAGCAAGCAAAAACCGCGAGCCGGGGTCGCGGAAATTTTCGAGCGGCGGCGAGAGAATTATCCGTGACCGAGCTTCTTCCGGCACCATGATATACTCTTCGCCATGGATACAGGAACCGGCATTCCCAACGATGGTCGCTACTACAGCAATTCTATCTTTTGGGTTGAGGTTGATCGCATAAAGCCAAACCCCTTCCAGCCGCGCCGAGAATTTGATGAGACGGCTCTTGCCTCGCTTGCAGAAAGTATTCGACAGTATGGCGTCTTGCAGCCGCTCACAGTGACACGTAAAGAAACGGAGATTCCTGGAGAGGGAATTCGTGTTGAGTATGAACTAATCGCGGGGGAGCGCCGCCTCCGCGCCTCGAAAATCGCGGGGCTTTTCCAAGTGCCGGTCGTGATTCGTCATTCTGAAGAAAATGATCAGATGAAGCTTGAGCTTGCGATCATTGAAAACCTTCAGCGCGAAGATTTGAATGTGGTGGATCGCGCGAAGGCATTTAAGCGGCTCGTGGACGAATTTGGGCTCACCCATCTCGAGGTTGGTAAGCGAGTAGGGAAGAGTCGTGAATATGTTTCAAATAGCATTCGCATTCTCACACTCCCTCAGCATATCCAGGATGCACTTCAGGCCGGGCAGATCACCGAGGGACATACGCGCCCACTCCTCATGCTCACTGATAGGCCCCAAGAACAGCAAGCGCTTCTTGATGAAATCATGACGCGTCGCCTCAATGTGCGTGAATCAGAACAGCTTGCGCGTCGTGTGGCAATCGAAAAAACCAAAAAAGGAGACCTGACGCCCGAACTTCTTATGATGGAACGCGAACTTTCGGATTCGCTCGGGACGCGCGTGCATATCGAGAAAAAAGACAAGGGAGGGAAGATGGTCATTGAATTTTTCTCGCCAGAAGATTTGGAACACATTCGCGCACTTCTCCATGGAAGACCGGCGCTCGAATCTGGTACTCCAGCGCCTGTCTCAGAACTCACGCTGGAAGAAGCAATTCAAGAAGCCCCGATCGTCACAAAAGAAGCAGAGGAATCAGACGACCTCTACTCAGTAAAAAATTTCACCGTTTAGTATTTATTCGGGTGTGCGAGCGCTTGGCGAATCATCTTGCGAGCGAGTGTCGTTTTTGCCATGTCGTACCATTTGCGTGTGGGTTTCCCAGCGGGCTTTGTGATGATCTCAACGATGTCCCCGTTTTTGAGCGCTGAGTCGAGCGATACCATTTTGCCATTTACTTTGGCACCCGACATTTTATTGGCAACTTCTGAGTGGATGGCATATGCAAAATCAATAGGCGTTGCGCCAAGGGGGAGATCAATGACATCTGCTTTCGGTGTGAAGACGAATACTCGGTGGGTAAAGAAATCTGATTTGAGCGAGGCAAGGTATTCCTCAGACTGATTGTTATCAGCATGTGCATGGGCAAGCTCTTTCACCCATTGGGGTGCGGTGCGTTCTTGCGGCTCTGGCGTGGCAACAGGAGTGCGACGCATGAGAGGGATGAACTGTCGGATCCACTCGAGGCCGCCGCCGCGCGTGCCCTCGACATAGCCCTGAACTTCTTTGTAGGTAAGGTGCGAGGCGATACCAAATTGTGCTTCGCGGTGCTGAGCTTCAGTGCGTATCTGAATTTCCATAGCGCCACCGTCGCCTGTGTAGACGGTGGTGTGGATTGATTGGTAACCGTTTGGTTTCGGGAAGGCGATGTAATCTTTAATCTTTCCAGGGACGGGGCGCCAATGCTTGTGCACGACGCCGAGTGCGGAGTAACAATCAGCAACAGTGGGTACGATAATGCGGAGTGCGAGAATGTCATAAATCTTTGTGATGTCCCAATCCTTGCGCTCGAGTTTTTTATAAAGACTAAACACTCCCTTGATACGTGCCTCAGTGCGGAAAGAAAGAATACCAGCAGCGGCCATTTCTCGCTTGGCATCTTTCTCAAGTTTCTCGAGACGGTTTTCGTTTTCATTCTTACGTTCCTTTAGAAGATCGACTGTTTTTTCGTATTCCTCGGGGAAGGCGTATGGGAAAGCTGCATCTTCAAGTTCTGTTTTGATAACACTCATACCAAGGCGATCGGCGATCGGCGCATAGATCTCTAGCGTTTCGAGCGCGATGCGTTCACGCTTGTGCTCAGGGACGTATTCGAGTGTCTTGGCGTTATGGAGTCGGTCCATAAGTTTTACGATAAGGACACGAATGTCTTCAGCGGTTGCCGCAAAGAGTTTGCGGAGCGATTCCGTGTGGCGCTCCATGCCGCGATATTTGAGAGCGCCGAGCTTCGTGACGCCATGCACGAGTATGCGAACATCCTTACCGAATTCTTGTTCGATGGTTTCCTCTGCAATGTGTGCATCTTCGACGGTGTCGTGGAGGAGCCCTGCGGCGATTGTTTGTGCATCCATGCCAATGTCTGCAATGGAGTATCCCACTTCTGCAATGTGAGAGAAGTAGGGCTCTCCCGAGTACCGTTTCTGTCCCTCGTGAGCCTTCTGCGCAAATTCATACGCTTTCGAGACGAGCGCTATGTCTGCGCTCTCGGGGCTCTTCATGGCGGTGAGGATATCGGCGAGAGGTTTGACTTCGGTCATACGGCGTATCATACTCCCGTCTGGCGTTTTTGTTCAACTGGAGAGGCTTTATGAGTGTAGATCCACATCAAAAACCACGACCTCGTGAAGAGCAGTTTCGCTATAAGGGAGTGCCTAGACCGGCGGTGTGTCCAGACGCGGCGAGTCCGCACAATCATCCAGACCCTGTCGACAAGGCGGACTCGTGTAACTTTTGCGGACAAAAAGCACTGGTCATAAACGGCCTCTGTATGTCGTGTGGCATGCGTGGTTGATATGGCCGGGACAAAGGCGGTGCGTATGCACCGCCTTTTCTACTGCAGCGTTCGCGACCCCGGCTCGCGGTTTCGCGTGCTCGCGAAACATCGCTCCGCCCGACACAAACGAGCTGCGCACGCAACGAAGGTTGCGTGCGCTTATTTCTTACTCTCCAATTTATGCGGATTATGCATTTTACAAGCTTTGTTTGAACAACGTTCGGGAATTGTTTTTGTCCCCTCCATCATAAGCGAACCACACTCAGCACATTTTTTTCCTGTTGGACGCGCTTTGATGGCGTTCTTGCAGTCCGGGTAATTGGAGCACGAAAAGAAAATCCCAAAACGTCCACGACGCTCCACCATTTCGCCTTTGCCGCAGGTGGGGCAGGTGACGCCCGTCTTGCCCTTTGCCTCTTCGATAGGATCTTTTTTCACAAATTTACATTTTGGATACGTCGAGCACGCGATGAAGCGCCCAAAGCGCCCTTCACGTTCTATTAATTTGTTTCCGCACTGTGGGCACGGTTCTTCAAGCTCTTTTGGCGGCGCGATCTCAGAGCCGTCTTCCTTCCGTGCGCCGAGGCACTCAGGAAATTTAGCACACGACATGAAGCGTCCTGTTTTAGAGAGCTTATAGACCATTGGATCACCACACGTCGGACAAGGGAATTCTGCTGGAGCATCGCCCATGTTGGTGATCTTGTCGATTTTATTCTTCGATTTCACCGCTTTTAAAAACGGGGTATAAAAATCTTTGAGCGTTTTTGTATATTCACGTTTGCCATTTGCAATGTCGTCGAGCTCATCCTCCATTTCGGCGGTGAAAGTGTCCGAAATATATTCTGCAAAATGCTCCTCGATAAATGAGGAGACAACGTCTCCTGTGTGCGTTGGAATGAGTGTGCGTCCTTGCTTCTCCACGTACATACGTGTCTCGAGCGTGCGAATGGTTGAGGCATAAGTCGAGGGACGACCAATGCCACGTTTTTCGAGCTCTTTCACAACCCCTGCTTCGGAATAGCGCGGTGGTGGCTGGGTTTCTTTTTGGTCGGTGTGAGCCTGCACAAGTGTGAGCGCTTCTCCGCCTTGGACTTTTGGTAATTCGACGTCTTCGCCACGAGCGCCCGGATCTGCTTTGAGCCAGCCGTCGAAAACAACGCGAGAGCCGTTTGCAGAAAATGGTGGAATTTTTTCTTCACTTACATTCGCAGTGATTTTGGTGCGAAGCACCTTCGCATCGGTCATTTGGCTGGCGAGCGTGCGGGCGCGAATGAGTGCATAGAGTTCTTTCTGGTCACCCTCAGTGCCTGCCGTGAGTTTTGCAGCGTTTGTGGGGCGGATTGCCTCATGCGCCTCTTGAGCGGATTTGCTCTTAGTTTTGTACACGCGTGATTCTGCGTATTCTTTCCCAAATTCTTTTTCGATGACTCCAAGCATTTCTTTCACCGCGTCTTTCGAGAGATTTGTTGAATCCGTTCGCATGTAGGTAATGAAGCCGCCCTCGTAGAGTTTCTGTGCGGCACGCATAGTGCGTGACGGGGAGAAACCAAGGCGTGTGGACGCCACCTGCTGAAGGGTTGAAGTCGTGAATGGGGCACGGGGGCTCCGCGCCTGCTCGCTTTCTTCGACTTTTTCAACTTTCCAGGAACCGGACTGCGCTGCTTCAAAGATTCGTTTCGCTTCTTTTTCATCACGCGGCTCCTCGGCGCACGTGACCGTAAATTGTTCTTTTCCGCCGGTTGGCGGATTAGTTTTCAAATCTGCGCTCAAGACCCAGAATTTTTCAGGAATGAAGACGCGAATCTCGCGTTCACGTTCCATGAGAATACGTAGTGCCGGAGATTGCACCCGGCCGGCAGAAAGGCCATACCGTACTTTTTTCCAGATGAGTCCCGAAAGGTCGTAGCCAAAAAGACGGTCTAACACGCGGCGCGCTTCCTGCGCTTTCACGAGTTCGGCATCGATTGTGCGCGGATGTGCGAGTGCCTCCTGCACCGCTTTTTCTGTGATCTCATAGAAAACGATACGTTTCGGTTTTTTGAGCTTCATGGCTTCGGCAAGGTGCCATGCGATTGCTTCACCTTCGCGATCGGGGTCGGTTGCAAGGATGACTTCTTCGGATTTTTTTGCAGCTTCGTGAAGCTTTTCGATGACGTCTTCTTTCTCTTTCACTATTTGATAGCGTGGCACAAAGCCGCCCTCAATATCGACAGCGTCTTTGTTCGACTTTGGAAGATCGCGAATGTGCCCGACAGATGCGCGTACCGTAAAGCCGGGTCCGAGATATTTCTCGATTGTTTTCGCTTTTGCGGGCGATTCCACGATGACAAGCTTCATATAGATGTGTGCCAGGGAGGCACAAGAGGCAATAGATACACTACAAGCCTAGCATATGTCAACTCGAGTACGAAAAAATACGAGGCCAGCGTAGAACTGGCCTCGTTGGGCTAAGCTTATTTTTGGTGCTCGGGCAGTAAGCACCGCCCATCGGAATCCTCCAGATTTGTTCGAAGGAAAGCGCACGGCTTCCCGTCTGAGTGGATGAACCTGCAGGCATCTCGCTCTGTGGCGAGCTTTTGAACAATACGCCTCTCCACAGGCTCTTCGGACATTGTCCGAGTACAGTGTGCGTCATGCCCCCCGTTTCCGATGTCGGTCATCACTAACCTCTTTCGTGGACAAGGAACAGACGATCCCGTTCCTATTCGCACATTACCGATTTCTAGAGGGAAGTCAAAGGAGGGTGCGTATCATGCCAAACTCTTCGGTCACGAGTCCTTTGATCTCCATCGTAGAGAGAAGAATGCTGGCTTCAGAAATAGGAATCTCAAGCCCTGCGAGGAGCTCGTCGCGCGAACAGGGCGTGGCAAGAATTTCAACGACACGGCGCTCATGTTCTGAAAGATCGTCACGTATGTGGGACTTCGTAAGTCCCGCATCGAGGTTGAGCGTACGGAGAATGTCTGCAGGTTCGGTTACGGGCGTTGCGCCGAGCTTTAAGAATTGATGTGTGCCGCGCGATGTTTCGCTAAATATTGAGCCAGGTACGACGAGAAGTTCTCGGTTGTATTCAGTGGCGAGACGCGCGGTAATGAGCGAGCCCGAGCGCTCTTTTGCCTCAATGACGAGTGTCGCATGTGACATGCCCGCCATAATCCTGTTTCTTTGGGGAAACGTGTAATCAGCGGCTTTTTGATCTGGCTCGAATTCAGAGAGGTGCGCGCCGCCTTCGGCAATGATTTCTCGTGCGAGTGAGACGTTTGCGCGAGGATACATCACGTTCCAATCAAGTCCGGAGCCAGGGACGGCAACAGTGGGGAGCCCTGCCTCAAGCGCAGCTTTATGCGCACACGCATCCGCACCGTAAGCGAGGCCAGAGACGATTACAATAGGGTAGCCTCGAAGTCCTTTAACAAGATGTTCACACGCTTGTTTGCCGTATGGCGTAAGGGCGCGTGCACCCACGACCGCGAGCCATTTCTTTTCAAAACTCGGCAGCTCCCCCCGCACATATAACCGTTTTGGTGCATCAGGTATTTCGTGGAGGAGGGGAGGAAATTTAAGAACAGAGAGCTGTTTGAGCTCTTTCGACATAGTGCTATGATTGCACGGTCTGTAGTTTGTAGAAAGTAGTTTGTAGTAATAAGTCGGGTTTTTGTATTACTACACACTACAAACTACCCTCTACACACTATTTCCATGCTTGATATAAAATTCATCCGCGAGAATAAGGACATTGTCATTGCCGGCGCGAAAAAGAAACACATCGAGGTGGATGTCGAGCGCCTGATTTCCCTCGACGACAAGCGCAAAGAACTTCAGAAAATCATTGATGACAAGCGTGCTGAGCAAAACGCTGCTTCGCAGAAAATTGTTTCGATCAGTGATCCTGCGGAAAAACAAAAGCTCATCGCAAGCATGGCCGAAGTGAAGCAGGTAATGCAGACAGCAGAAGGTGAACTAGAAACTATCATGCAGGAGTGGCGCGCATTAATGGTGCGCGTTCCAAACGTACCCGATTTTTCAGTGCCAGAAGGAGAATCCGATGCAGACAATCAGGAGGTAAAAACGTGGGGTGAAATCCCGACATTTTCATTTGAACCTAAGAGCGCGGCCGAGCTTTTGGCGATGCACGATATGGTAGACACAGAGCGTGGTGCAAAGGTTGCCGGCTTCCGCGGCTACTTCTTGAAAAACGATGGCGTACGCCTCGTCTGGGCGCTTGAGCGTTTCGTGCAGGATCGTTTTATGAATCGCGAAGGCTTTGAGCCTATTATCGTGCCGTCGCTTGTGCGTCGCGAACCGTTTGTAGGCACCGGCTATTTACCACAGAGCGAGGACGATCTTTACAAGACGCAGGACGGGGATTATCTCGCAGGCACAGCAGAGGTTGCCATGATGGGCTACTTTATGGATGAGATTCTGGAGAAAAAAGATTTGCCGCTAAAATATTTTGCGTTTAGTCCCTGTTTCCGTCGCGAAGCAGGTTCGCATGGTAAGGATGAAAAAGGAATTTTCCGCGTGCATGAGTTTGTGAAGTACGAACAAGTGATTCTCTGTGAAGCGCGTCACGATGAGAGTGTTAAGCACCATGAAGAGCTCACCGAAAATTCTGAGAAACTTTTGCAGGAGTTGAAGCTTCCATATCACGTCGTTGTGAATTGTGGGGGCGACATTGGTCTAGGGCAGGTGAAGAAATACGACATTGAGGCATGGATGCCATCAGAGAAGCGGTATCGTGAGACGCATTCTTCATCCTATTTTCACGATTTTCAGACGCGCCGCCTCAACATTCGATATCGAGATGAGGATGGCACCGTGAAATTCGTACACTCACTCAACAACACAGCACTCGCACTTCCGCGCATTCTCGCGCACATCGTTGAAAACAATCAAGAGGCCGACGGCTCTATTGCAGTGCCGGAAGTCCTGAGGGGCTATATAGGGAAAGATGTCATCTTACACACGCAACGTTCTTGATATTCGGAAAAGCGCGAAACCCGCGTTAAGCCGTGTGCGTGCGCAAACGCGCATGGCCCCGCTCTTTTCCGCGCCCAAACAGCCGCGGCTCAAAGCACGAAGACGCAAACAACGTCTCATCGCACTTCTTGTGGTTGTACTAGTACTCTCCCTCCTCGTGCTTGGGCTTGCATATGCCTCGCGCGCCGAGCGCTTTCAAGTTTCTGATATTTCTATTGCGGGCGCAGAGCGAACACCAGAGAGCGATATTCGTTCATTAACTGACACCATCCTTTCAGAAGAGTGGTTCTCGCTTTTTTCGAAACGAAACATTTTTTTGTACCCCCAAGAGCATATTGAAGCAATCCTGTATCAACAATTTCCGCGCGTTGAGTTTGTCCAGATCTCACGCACATCTCTCATGGCGCAAGCCCTTAACATCACAGTGCGCGAACGCGAATCTTTTGCGCTCTGGTGCGGTCGGGGCTCGTGCTTCTTTATGGATGACGAGGGCTTTATCTTTGCGGAAGGGAATGATGTTCTTTCGGGGTACCTTTTTCGTGGAGGACTCTTCCCCGATACACCACCGATTGGCCAGAGATTTTTGCAAGGTCGGTTTGACCCCATGCGCACATTTCTTGAGATTCTCACCGCCGAAGGATTCCCACCTCGCGAAATTACGATAGAAAATGATAAAGACTTTTCGGTGACCCTCGAACCAGGATTTACCGCCGTTTTCTCGTTTGAAGGCGCAGATACAGCTGCCGTGCGTAATCTAAAAAACGCACTCCAGAGCGAAGCGTTAGAGGGAAGACAGGGTGAACTTGTGTCTCTCGATCTCCGTTTTGGTAATAAGGTGTACTACACATTTGAAAATCAAAGTGAAAGTGTGCAAAACGAAAGCGGCGATTTGTAGTCGCCGCTTTTTACGTTTCTAGGCTCGTGGCATCAGCCGCATCAGTGCTCGAAACGGCATAAGCACAATTTCAAGCACATCATAGGCCGCTGCTCCGAAGGACGACCATGACCACTCCTGGTGTGGTTTGTGATCATCCTCTTGGAAGAAAATCATCTCTTCCCCGGCCACATCTTGAAGCGGTCTTCTATTGTCTTGGGGAGGTTTAAGGTGTTCTTCCAGTTCGTCGAATCCGCACATTGCAGTCTCCTCGGGTTAGGCGGTTTTCGTGACCGCTTCGTTTCTCTTGCCTCATCCTGCAACAGTTCGCGTACATGCGCAAGGGTGATATGGTACTAACCATGCTCGGATTTTGGGGACAATTGCCACGTCCGTTTTTCATACAAGCACCAATGGAGGATGTGACAGACGCTGCGTTCCGGCGGCTTATTGTGCGTTTTGGTAAACCCCATGTCTTTTTCACGGAATTTACTTCTGCGGATGGACTCGTGCTTGCCCCAGAACATGGCCAGAAAGTACTGCGGACGAAACTCATGTTTGTGCCAGAGGAGCGGCCGATTGTTGCGCAACTTTTTTCCGCCATCCCTGAGCGCATGGAAAAAGCTGCATCGATCGTGGCTGATCTTGGTTTTGATGGCATTGATATCAATATGGGCTGCCCCGACAAAGCTGTTGAGAAGAGCGGTTGCGGCGCGGCACTTATTAAAACACCAAAACTCGCGCGAGAGCTTATTCGTGCCGCACGACGTGGTGCGCCGCACCTCCCAATATCTGTGAAGACGCGCATGGGGTACAACGTCGATGAAATGGATGCTTGGCTTCCAGAACTGTTGGCAGAAAAAATAGCGAATCTGACACTCCATTTGCGCACGCGCAAAGAAATGTCCCTTGTGCCGGCGCATTGGGATGCCGTTCCGCGCGCACTTGCGATTCGTGATCGCGTGAGTCCGGAAACACGCCTCACTGGTAACGGTGATGTCATAGATCTTACTGACGCGCGCACAAAAGCCGAAGCGACTGGCTGCGACGGTGTTATGCTCGGCCGTGCGATTTATGGCAACCCATGGCTCTATGCCGATCGTGCAGCACCACCCTCACCGCAAGAGCGGATCGAAGCTTTGGCAGAGCACATCCGTCTTTTTGACGAACTGTTGGGAGAGACCTCAAATTTTGCCACTATGAAAAAGCATTTTAAGGCGTATCTTTCGGGTTGGGATCATGCGAAGGAGTTGCGTGCGAAAATGATGGAGGCTTCTAATGCACGAATGGCGCTTGAAATTCTTACCTCAATCGATTAATGTTCTTTGAGAAAAACCCTGAAATGAAAGGTTGTGTGTATGGAAAAAGTCTCGATCGCTGCACTGCGAAGAGCAAGTCATTCACTTCGCGGTAAAGGCACAGAGGTGACCATTGATCATCTTGCTTTAGAGGTGGGAGTCACCATTGAAACTGCACGTAACTATGTTACGCGAGTTACTGGACTTGCTCAGGAGCTTGGTGTGGTACGACGCAAGCCGCTTGATGGTGCATACGTTGATAGTATGCGGCTTCTCGCGGAACGCGATGTACTCGTTACTCTACGTAGAGTGGCAGTACTCTCGAAAGCGAGTGAGAATACTGTACGTAATTGGTTGAAACGTCACGAGGCGTCAATCTGCGAAGGTTTATGCGTTGTGAAGACAACTGCGTTGCATCGCCATCGTATTGTGAATCGTGTAAAGTGGCTTCGCGTACTCTACCCAGGGAAGCAGCTCACCGTGTGTTTTGTCGCGCGCTGTATGCACAGGGACAGAAACCTCCTTCGTCGTATGATGAAAAACGATCCTGAGTTGAGGAAGCAGCTTGGATTCTGATGGTAGCGGCGTGTCGACAAGGCACGCCGCTTCTTGTACTCTCGCACCTATTTTTCGCATACATGTGGGGGTATACTGCTCGCATGAAAACGATACACCAAACGCTCTATCGTGCCTATCGCCCTCAAGAATGGGGAAGTGTGCGCGGCCAAGAGCAGGTGACGGAGACTCTCAAAGCAGCAATTAAGAATAAAAAGATCGGACATGCCTATCTTTTTCATGGCGGGCGAGGGACGGGGAAGACGACTGTGGCGCGCATCTTTGCGCGTGAGCTTGGGGTGAGTGAAAAAGATTTGTATGAAATTGATGCTGCTTCCAATCGTGGCATTAACGAAATGCGCGAACTTCGTGAGGGAGTCTACGCCATACCGTTTGAGAGCCCCTATAAGTGCTACATCGTTGACGAGGCGCATATGCTCACCAAAGAGGCGTGGAATGCGTTTTTGAAGACACTCGAAGAGCCACCTGCGCACGCCCTTTTTATTCTCGCAACAACCGAGCGTGAGAAAGTGCCCGACACTATTCAATCGCGTTGTGAAGTGTATACCTTCAAGCAGCCTACACGCGAAATGCTCGCAGAAATTGTGACCGATATCGCACAGAAGGAGGGCTTTAGCATGGAGCGTGGTTCTGCAGAATTGGTAGCTATGCTAGCAGACGGCTCGTTTCGTGACGCACTCTCTATTTTGCAGAAGATCCTCACCATTTCATCGGATAAGAAAGTGAGCGTGGAGGAGGCTCTCAAAGTGACGGGTGCCCCAAAAAGCGAAGTGGTGCGCCAAATTCTTGGCTCAATTGCGCACGGAGATACTGCAGCTGCGCTTGCAGCTCTAGAGAGTGCTGTGCACGATAATCTCGACATGCGCGTCTTAGCACGGCTTCTCATTCATCGCCTTCGCGTGGCACTCCTCATGCGCTATGCGCCAGAATTAGCCGATTCGTTTGCGAAAGAGCTTTCCGCTGAGGATGTTGTGTTCGCTCAAGGGCTTGCAAAACTTCCGAGCGTCAATTCCGATATGCTCCGTACAATTCTTGAGGCATACGCGACCATGACCTACGCAGCCGTGCCGCACCTCCCGCTCGAGATGGCGATTATTGATAGTACGCAGAGTAATTTGAAGTCGAGTGAGAAGTAGGGCACTATAAGGCGGATTAGCTGCCGGATCGTCTAATGGTAGGACTGGAGCCTTTGAAGCTCTCTATCCTGGTTCGAATCCAGGTCCGGCAATAAAAGAGCATGGCGTTTTATTGCCGGAAGGAGTGTGCCTGCGCACACTCCGACCTGGATTCGAACGAGAAAGGGGTCGGGAAAACATCTTGTTTTCCCGTGGAGGAAGGTGAGAAGTTGCTGAGCAACTTCGCAAGATCGCAGGCGCGACGGCGCCGAGATGGGGTCGCGCAATTCGTCACCAGGCGAATATGCGTGACTGGAAAAACCGGAAGAAAGATGCTCCGCATCATTCTTCCCCAGTAGTTCATATACAGGTTCAGCAAAAGTAGTAATCTATTGATACAGGCGCAGTATGTATTTCGTCTATCTTCTCAAATGCAACGATGGCTCGCTCTACTGCGGTATAACGACCGATGTAGTGCGCCGACTCGATGAACATAAACGCGGGAAAGGAGCAAAATATACGCGTGCAAAACGTGCGGGAACAATCATGTATCTCGAACGAAAACGAAACCGAAGCAGTGCATCGAAGCGCGAAGCGGCAATTAAAAAACTATCACGGTCTCAGAAAATAACACTTGTCAGAAGCCAGGTGCTTTGATAAAAGTTTTTGCGTATCTCCCAGTACTACGCGATGCATGGTAAGGTGCCACAATGTCAAAAGACGAAACTATACTACGCTTCGAAGACGTCTCACACGAATTCGGACCACGCAAACCCATCCTCCTAGAGGCAAGTTTTTCCATACGTCGCGGCTCAAAAATTACACTCATGGGCCAGAACGGCGCAGGGAAAAGCACCATATTCAAATTAATGACGGGGGAGATAGTCCCTGAGAGCGGGAAGATACATAGACAGGGTAAGCTCTCGATAGCCACGGCGCGACAAGTGATCCCACGCGCCGAAATGGATCTCACGGTACGCGAATTTTTCCAAAAAATGTTTCCTGAAAAAGTGTACGACATTGATCCGCGCATCGATGAAGCTCTTGAGGTCGTTAATTTGAAGGGTCATGCAAAAATGCATGAGCGCATCATAAAGTCGTTTTCCGGCGGCCAGCAGGCGCGGCTTCTTCTTGCCTCTGCGCTTATTCAGATTCCCGACCTTCTTCTCCTCGACGAACCGACGAACAATCTCGACAAAGAGGGCATCAAACATCTCACACAATTCCTCATCGACTACCAAAAGACTGTCATCGTCATTTCGCACGATGCAGAATTCCTAAATTCTTTCACGCAGGGTGTTCTCTATCTCGATGTGCATACGCACAAGGTGGAGCAGTATGTGGGGAACTACTCGAATGTGCTTCGTGATATCTCGGCGCGCGTGGAGAAGGAAAACATGAAAAACGCACAGCTGGAGAAAACCATTGCCGCAAGCAAAGAGAAGATGAACTTCTTTGCACAAAAAGGAGGCAAGATGCGTCTTGTTGCGAAAAAAATGCGCACCAAGATTGAAGAGGCAGAAGAGGATGTTGTGGATGTGCGCAAGGAAGATAAAACCATCAAGCCATTTCTTATTCCCGCACAAGAAGATCTCTCCGGTCCCATCCTCATGATTACCTCGTACACAACCTTGAAAGATCACAAGCCGAAGACGCATACAAAAAACATTGAGCTCAAGAAAAATACGCACCTTCTCCTCACGGGTCCTAATGGTATTGGAAAATCAACGCTCCTCGAATCAATTGCGGGCGGAAGTGCGGAAGGAGCAAAAATACTGCGCGGCATCCGCGTCGGGTATTACCGCCAAGATTTCTCCAACCTTGATTTTGAAGCAACGGTGTACCAAGAACTAGCGAAGGTGATGAAGCTTGAGATTGAAGAGAAATTGCGAGCAACGGCAGCAGGCTTTCTCATCTCACCGGAAATGATCCACGCGAAGATTGGGCATCTTTCGGAAGGGCAGAAGGGGCTTGTCGCGCTTGCGAGACTCGTGCTCCTACGCCCCGGGCTTCTTATTCTCGATGAACCAACAAATCACATGAATTTTCGGCACTTGCCCGTTATCGCAAAAGCACTTGATCAGTTCGAGGGGGCGATGATACTCGTCTCGCACGTTCCCGAATTTGTGAAGCAGATCCGCATCGACGAAACGCTCGATTTGGCGAAGTGATTAGAAGCCGAGAGATTTAAGAAACGCAGAGAGTTCCGAGCCCGTAATTGGGCGGTGGCTTCCAGCTTTCAGTCCCGAGATGTGGATGTTCATGATGCGCACGCGCTCAAGTGATGCGACAACATACCCGAGCGCTGCGCACATGCGGCGGATTTGGTGCTTCTTGCCCTCAGTAAGCACGACGGAAAAGCGTTTCTCACCAAGCATTTCCACCCTACATTCTTTAGTTTTGTACCCCTCAATATCAACACCGCGCTCCATGCGCTCTTTAAAATTCGACTTTAATGGTTCTTTCGTGGTGACGATGTATTCTTTTTCGTGAACATATTCAGGGTTCAGAAGTTTGTCGGTAATTCTCCCGTCGTCGGTGAGGATAATGAGTCCGCTCGAATCTTTGTCGAGCCGACCAACAGGGAAGACTCCTTTCACGGGAGAAACATCGGCAATTTCTTTTTCTCCTTCTTGTGCAGAGTGGGTGATGACGCCACGAGTTTTGTGGTAGGCGTAGTAGCGATAGTTCTTTACACGAAAGCGCACCTGCACGTCGTCTTTCTCATTAACCTTGTCGCCGAGCTTTGCCGGAGAACCATTTATAAGCACTTTTCCTGCGGAAATGAGCGTGTCCGCCTCGCGGCGCGTACAGAGATTCTTGTGCGCGAGATACTTATTGATGCGCATGGGGTAGTCGGTCACAGGCGCATCCTAGCATGTCTCGGGCAACTGGCTCATATGGCGCCATTTGAGCCAGTTGCCCCCAAGCTTCCCTCAAGGGGTGAGCTTCGGTATAATCATCCGAATGCATATTCAAGTACCACACAAGAAGCTCAAAAGTGAAGCAAAGCAGAAGATTAAAGATGCTATCGAAGAAGCTCGTCCCGCTCTGGCAGGGCAGGTAGAGATAAAAAAAGAAGAGTGGCAGGGCGACACGCTCTCCTTCGCTGTTTTGGTGCAAGGTAAGGAGATCACCGGCACGCTCGAAATCACCGAAAACGATTTTGTTCTTGACGCAAAGCTTCCACTCTTGTGGCGTATATTCGAGGGGCGTATTCAGAAGGAGGTTCAAAAACAAGTTGAGCAGATGCGCGGGGCGCGGTAATATACACCTGTCGGCATCGTCTCTTTTTGCGCTATGTCAATCTTTCAGTTCGAGCGGATACTCTTTGTCGTCTTTGGCGTACTTATTGTATGTATCGCAGGTCTTGGCGGCTATTTGTGGCACGTTGAGCAGCAAGGCATCCCAACTCCCGAGGTAGAGGCTCCGAAAGGGCTTGCCATTATGGAAGGCACCTATGCCTGCTTACAGCGCTTAGATGGCACTACAACGCGCGATTGTATACCGAGTATCAAGATGGGTGGTGAATTTTACGCGCTGGATCTCGCTCAGGCCATTGAAGCCGGCGCCGAGCTCGGGCTTCGTGTGGGTGAAAAAATAACGGTAGGCGGTATTTTCGTGCCAATCGAAGAGATTTCTTCAGATCAGTGGAGCGTCTATTTTTTGCAGGGTCTTATGAAAGTTGAAGAAGTGTCACGCGAGTAGGACGTGCTAGTATCATTCCATGTTAGTTGATGACGTAACAGTGCGTCTTTCCGGCGGTGACGGCGGTTCGGGGATTGTTGGTTTTGCGCGCACGAAAGGGAATCTTGGCCCCACAGGGGCAAACGGTGGACCTGGCGGCGACATTATTCTGGAAGGAATAAATGATATTTCGGCACTCCTCCAGTTTCGTTTCAATAAAGAATTTAAAGCGGCCGATGGCGGCGTTGGTTCCACGCGCCTGCGCGACGGTGAGCGTGGCGAAGATTTGGTTTTGAAGGTGCCGGTGGGCACCGTAATCACCAATCAAGACACTGGGGAAACACATGAAATTACAAAGGAGGGCGAACAGATAACCGTTGCCCACGGTGGCTATCGCGGTAGAGGAAATTACCATTTCCGCGCCTCTACAAACACTTCACCGAAGGAATTTGAAGAAGGCAAAGAGGGTGAGAGTTTTACCTTCCGGCTCGAACTAAAAATGATTGCGGACGTGGGACTCATCGGACTTCCGAACGCCGGCAAGTCGTCCCTCTTGAATGCACTCACTGGTGCGCACTCGAAAGTGGGAAATTACAGCTTTACGACCCTCGAGCCGCATCTTGGAGCCTACTACGGCCTCATCCTTGCGGATGTGCCGGGGCTCATCGAAGGAGCTTCTGAAGGAAAGGGCTTGGGCGACAAATTTTTACGCCATATTGAACGTACGCGTGTTATTTTTCATCTCATTTCTGCTGAGAGTGATGACGTCCTGCGTGATTACGACATCGTTCGCACGGAACTTGCTGCATTTAATCCCGAACTGCTCAAAAAACAGGAATACATATGCCTCTCAAAGGCGGACATGCTGAGTGAGGAAGCGGTAAAAGAAACATTGAAAAAATTAGAGACAAAAAATAAAAACACGTTCGCGATCTCAGTCATTGATGATGCGAAGATGAAAAATGTAACATCAATCTTGAAAATGTTGCGTGAGGACACTCTGTAGACGTTGCTTTTGTGTACAAAAAGACGGCCGAATATTCGGCCGTCTCGTCTTGTCTATGCAAGCTCTCGGTTCCGTATAGGGCGCGCTGAGCCAGGTTGAAATGCCCTCCGTGCATGAAATTCACAGTAGGATCCATGTATCTTCGTTTTTCCACAGAAGTGGAAATCACGCGAACCCGGATCGCCTATAGGCCAGTGGCAGTGGTGTTCTTCAATGGTGTCCAATGTCTTTCTGTTAGATATGGGTATCACCAGTTCTTCAAACTCAGCGGACTTACTTGGTGCCTTTTGAGGCACTGAGGGAGGTTCGACTTGCCGGGGTTGAGGCCTCTTTTGCTGAGCCGCCCTACCCGGTTTCATTCGAGATACCACAGCTCGTCCTGAGAGGCCGAGTCTATGCACTTTGCCAATGACCGCATGCCGTGTCACCCCTCCTAGGTCTGAGGCGATCTGCAAAGCAGAACAGCCATCTGCCCAAAGCTTTTTTAAACGCGCTACTCGTTCATCAGTCCATGTCATCGTGAGCTCCCTTGTCTGCCTACGAAACATCATAGGCCTGCCGCGACTGTAGTAGAGATGCGAAGAGAAGGCAAGCCTCATTCCTGTTGATACAATACAGATATGGATATTCTTGCAAACCCTACGTTCTGGAGTTCATCACTCATTATGTTTGTGGGGGTGTTGCTCGTGAGTATTGCGGTGGTTGCTATCTATCTCGCCATTACTGCGCGCGCGCGTGCAGGGAAGGGTATGGATCTTCTGGTGGATGCTCGGAAGCGAGCTGAAGAGCGTTTGCATGAAGCTGAGGTAATTGGAAAGGTGGGGAGCTTTCTTTGGGATTTTGAAGATCCAACGCGCTCGTACTGGTCGGATGAGATGTATGCGCTTTTCGGGCTTGTGCCACGAAGAAACATCCCGACAATCGACTCTCTTGAGCCGTATATTCACGAGGGTGATCGTGAGCGCTTTAAAGGCGCATGGCAGAGAGCGACGACGCAGCCAGGAGTCTTTAGTTTTACGGTGCGTACTGTTTCGAATCGTGGCGAAGTCCGCAATCTCAATATTGAAGGAAAGTCGGCGGTCGTGAATCGCATCACGCGCTCAGTGCGTGGCGTTGCCCACGATGTGACGAAAGAGATGGAGGTGGATCGCGCAAAGTCAGAATTCGTTTCACTTGCCTCGCATCAGCTTAAGACGCCACTCACCTCCATTAAATGGCTCTCAGAAATACTTGTCGCAGAGGGTGCGGAACCGCTCACAAAAAAACAGGAAGAATATATCAAAAACATCAAAAGTTCTGCGCAGCAGATGGTGGAAATGGTGAACGACCTTTTGAATATGTCGCGCATCGAGCTCGGTACGCTTGCGATGACGCTTTCGGATTTTAATATTGATACTCTGGTTCGCGACGTGTTTCGCGAGCAGGAGCATGCGGCAGCACAAAGAAAAGTGACGGTGAATCTCGTGTCTGATTCTTCGTTTCCCACGATGCACGCCGATGAGAAGCTTGTGCGCATGATGTTGCAGAACCTGCTCTCCAACGCTATTAAATATTCGCGTGAAGGCGGAACAGTCGACTACACACTTTCCCTTGTCAGCGTACCGAATGACACCATCTACCTCACGGTTAAAGACAGTGGCATTGGCATTCCTGCAAGTGAGCGCGAAAAGGTGTTTGAGCGCCTCTACCGCGCAAGCAATGCGCAGAAACTCGTGCCGGATGGCACGGGGCTCGGGCTCTATGTGATCAAAATTGTACTCGCGCGTGCGGGGGGCAGTATCACCTTTGAATCTGAAGAAGGAAAAGGAACCACATTTTTCGTCTCGATGCCGGTCGTGTGGAGGAGTGGGGAAAAAGCTGCATGATTTGCCTACGCGGCGTATACTAGCGTTATGACTGACACAAAAACAGTGCTTGTGGTTGAGGATGAGCCAGCAGTTGCGCTTGCGCTCACCGACACGCTTACTAAAGAAGGATTTACCGTCCTCAGTGCAACAGATGGACAAGATGGCCTCACGCAAGCACTTGATAATCATCCCGATATCGTGGTAACGGACTTGAAGATGCCTGTTATGACAGGTCTTGAGATGATTGAGAAACTTCGTGCAGATGAGTGGGGAAAAAACGTCACCGTTCTCATACTTTCAAATTTAAGCGATCTCGAGACACTTCAGAGTGCGATGGAAAAAGGAGCATTCCATTACATGGTAAAAGGGGATTCCAGTATGGCGGATATTGTAAGCGCCATTAAAAAGCACTTACGAGTTTAACCATGCACAAAATAGTTTTTGGAGTACTTGTTTTCGTGATGCTTGTGGGAATCGGCTTCTGGTATAGTGGGCAGGGAAGCGCGGGTGAGAAAATGGCAACGAGCGATGAGGCGCGAGAAATGGCAGCGAGTTTTTTAGAGAACTACGACGCACGCACGAATCAGGCACAAACGGCCGCAGTGGCCGCCCCCGTTTTTGCTAACAGCACTACTACAAATTCAAACAAAAAAATCATGCAGGCAACACTCACCACAAACCAAGGAGACATCACCATCGAATTTTCTTCTGATGCGCCCAACACGGTCGCTAATTTCGTGAAGCTCGCGGGAGATGGTTTTTACAACGGTACAAAATTCCATCGCGTAATTAAAGGATTCATGATTCAAGGGGGAGATCCCTTGACCAAAGACGATTCGATGATGGCTCGTTGGGGGACAGGGGGCCCCGGGTATCAATTCGCTGATGAAATCCATGTAAATAATAGAAATGATGTAGGCACGATCTCAATGGCAAACGCAGGACCCAACACAAATGGCAGCCAGTTTTTCATTAACGTTGCAAACAATAATTTCCTCGACCCTAAACACACGGTGTTTGGCAAAGTAATTTCAGGCATGGAGGTGGTAGCTAAAATTGAAAATACCCAAACAGGCGCATCTGATCGTCCGGTCCAGCCGATAGTGATTGAAGGAGTGGTTTTGAAGTAGTTTGTGTGGAATACACCTTGAAGCGTTCGTCTCATGCAAGGCATATGCGCTTAACGGTGCGGCCGGGGGGTGTTGTGGTGGTAACGGCACCGCGGACCATGCTTCTCGGCGAGATTGAGCGATTTGTCGCCTCAAAACACCTGTGGCTCGCACGAAGCGTTGCGCGTATGCGAGAGATGCGCGTTCTTCCCGTTTCTGGCCGTCGGGGATATGTGCGGCACAAAGAAGAAGCGCGTGCGTTTGTGCAGGAGCGCCTTGCGTATTGGAATCAGGTGTATGGGTTTTCGTACAATCGTGTGGCAATAAAAAACACGCGGCGACTGTGGGGCAGCTGCTCGCGAAAGGGGAATCTCAATTTTTCCTACACACTTCTGTTTCTTCCGCGCGAACTTGCTGATTACGTTATCGTACATGAACTGTGTCATCTTAAAGAACACAATCACAGCCGTCGCTTTTGGACGCTTGTAGAGAAAATGCTACCCGATTTCCGTGTCCGTCGAACCGAACTACGACGCTACACTCCTCGAGGCTAGTCTAGTTGGAGGCGTGGGATGAGCGCGGTAGGATGCGCGCATGGAGGCGGGCGAAACACTCTCAATCGCTAAAAAGAGCTTATTTTCACGCACGTGGGAGATCGTCAATGCCTACGGCGGGTGCATCGGCGCTTTCCGAACGCTCCGCCGTTTTGGCTACTTTAAAGGCGAGGGCGAAGCGGGGGGTGCCACGCGTACGTTTATCTATAGCTCCTGGAGGCTTTCTCTTGGTGAGGTGCGCGATGAATGGGGGCACGTTGTGGGTGCCATGCATCGCACATTTCTCGCACGTGAAGCACAGCTCATCCTGTATGAAAAAGAGTATCTGTGGCACACAGATATAGGAGGTACTTTTTTTACAATAACTCTCACCGATGGCACTGAGCTTGTGCGTGTCGAGGGATGTGGTGGTTTCGGCACGAACGGGAAAATTGATGTGTATGTACCAGCTGAAAATGGTGAAATGCTCACGCTCGTCTCGATGGGAATCTTTCAGGCGCGCGCACGTGAGGCGGAAGTTGCGCTTGTGAGCGGCCTTCTTGCGATATTCACGCTTTTTGGTGGGACAGCACTTTTAGAGTAAGGTTTCGAGCATAAGAGCGTCTGTTAGTATGTAGCTATGAAAAAGGGGATTCTCACATTGGTGGTTTTTTGTCTGTTCGCGCCAAGCGCGACTTCTGCTGCGGTCTGGTCAGCACCGTTTGAAATTTCGGGCTGGATTCCGTATTGGCGAGCAGCCACGGGCACGCAAGAGACGCTCGCGCACCTCGATACGTTCAAAGAAATAAATCCTTTCGGCTACACCGTGCAGGAAGATGGTCGCCTTTGGGATGCCGCGGCAATTTCTGTTGAGCCCTGGACGACACTCCGTGCTGAAGCGAAAAAGAAAAACGTGCGTTACGTGCCAACCGTTATGTGGTCGAATGCCGATGCAATTCACAATGTTCTTTCGGATCCAACACTCCGCGCGCGCCACATCGCGATGATAGTCGATGAGGCCAAAGCAAACGATTTCGACGGCATTGATATTGACTACGAAGGGAAATATGAAAAGACGCGCCCCTATTTCTCCCTCTTTTTGAAAGAGCTCTATAAAGCCATGGGGGACAAGTGGGTGATGTGTACCATTGAAAGTCGCACACCGCTTAGTGACAGATACTACGGTACGACTCCGTCAAAAGACGCAGGTAAATACGCGAACGACTTTGTGGAAATAAACAAATATTGCGACCGGGTGCGCTTTATGACGTACGACCAGCAGACGATCGATCAAAAACGCGAGGCGGAAATCACTGAGCCCTATGGTCCCGTTGCGGACACTGTGTGGGTTGAAAAAGCGATTCGTGAAGCAATGAAAACCATTCCGAAAAACAAAATTGTCCTTGGCATCCCTACGTATGGTTACGAATGGAACGTTACGACCTACGCAAATAACGAACACACCTACGACCTTCTGTGGACATTTAATCCGCAGTATGGGATTGATCTTGCCGCCAAACACAATATTACGCCGGGGAGAAATGCGGGCGGGGAACTCGGCTTCACGTATTTCCCAGAAGGGAGCACGCTCTCACTTCCACGCCCACAAAGCGCGTGGCCCTTCAATCTCGTTGCTTCAGCGGCTTCTGCACTCTCAACTGCACAAAACACCAATCTCTCCTATCGCATGGTGACGTGGCAAGACTCGAAAGCAATTGCCGACAAAGTTGCGCTCGCAAAACGTCTCGGCATCCGCGGCGTCGCAATCTTCAAGATCGATGGCGGACAGGATCCTAAAATGTGGGATGTGTTGAAGTAGAAAGGACTCCCGGTCAGGAGAGTCCTTGAGTTTATTCGCTTGTTTTTAGTTGCGGAGCACGAGGTAGTAGCCTGGTTTCCCGTTCTCTCGCTTGAAGCGTCGCAACCCTACGTTGAAGAGTTGCTCACTTTGAAACATAGCCGCCCACATCTTAAGCGGACTATGCGACAGGGTTGCGGTAAACGTGCCGCCGACCAAGTGCATAATGCCAAAAAACGCGGCGGCGTCTTCGAAGTGTTCCACGCTCGCGTTCGATCGTGATGAGCGGACGAAGCCGAGAATGCACCAGTGCCTTGGAATCGATATTTCCTTCACGACGGTGCTGTTGTCGGAGTGAGCCCCGAGATTTTTCTCGAGCATGAAGTACCCGGCTGCTTCTTCGCTGTTGCAGATGATCCCAACTTGTCTCACGTCTGCTGCCTCAGTCGAGGTCGGAAGAGCAAGAAACAAGCCGATGAGCATCATGAATGTTTTCATCTTTGCATTTCCTTTGTTCAAACCGCAGAGATCTTTCTGCTCGATCCTTTATACACTGTAAATGACATTTTGTCAAGTTCTTATGGGTGAATTATACTCCTACCATGCACACCCGAATTGCGGGAACATATTTTCTGGTCACCCTTCTTGCGGGCGCCGCAGTGTTGACCTATTTCATTTTCGAGCCGTTTCTTGCACCTCTTTTTCTTGCTGCCGTTTTTGCCGCTGTGCTTCAGCCACTCTATCGCCGTATTCTCTCAAAACTCCCGCTGTGGCCGTCGCTCTCGGCGCTTCTCACCGTTCTTATCACCGTCGTGTGCATTCTCGTGCCGCTCGCGGTAGTGGGAACGCAAATTGGCATTGAGGCGCGCGATCTCTATAGTGGTTTCAAGGGAGGTGATGCTCGCACGCTCGTACAGGATTCTGCGCTCGCGCTTGAGAATACGATTGTGCCATATGTACCATCCGCCCGGGGCTTTTCTAATGATCTTTCTTCCAACCTTTCCGATTATGCTCAAAAAGCCCTCCAGTGGGTGATTCAGCATGTGGGCTCTGCCGCAACTGGTATTGCCGGGGTTTTTCTAAAATTCTTCCTCTTCTTTATCGCGCTTTATTATCTCCTCCGTGATGGTGCGAAGCTCAAGAATAAAATTATTGAACTCTCGCCCTTGCGCGATACTTACGACGAGCAGATTTTTGAGAAACTTGAGCTGGCGGTAAATTCTGTCATCAAGGGAAACCTCACAATCGCACTCCTCCAGGGCATTCTCACCGGCATCGGCTTCACCATCTTTGGTGTACCCAATAGCTTCTTGTGGGGCACCGTTGCCGCACTTGGTGCTTTAATCCCGGGCATTGGCACTGGACTTGTTTTTATTCCCACCGTACTGTTTATGTTCTTTACAGGAAACGCCCCAGCCGCGCTCGGTCTCACCATCTGGGGCTTCCTCGCTGTTGGTCTTATCGATAACTTCCTCGGCCCCCAGCTTATTGGTAGGGGTGTGAATCTTCACCCACTCCTCGTACTTCTTTCCGTCCTCGGTGGTCTTGCACTCTTTGGTCCCGTCGGTCTTTTCCTCGGCCCCCTTACACTAAGTCTTTTATTTGCGTTCCTTTCAATCTACACAGACATCTCGCACCGCACACATTCCTAGACAGCGCGCACTGGAGCGAGTATCCTCTCCGAATGTCTCAAAAACCATACACGCCCTCGAAACAGATACTCGAAAAGTACGCCGATGTTCTCGTTAACTTTGCCCTCGGCGGGGGGAAGGGCATTAAGAAAGGGGAAGTGGTGCAAATTACCGGCTCAGAGAGCTGTAAACCGCTTTTTATTGCTGTGCGCAATGCGGTCATTAATGCGGGTGGACACGTGATTGCGCAGTACGCACCTGATTCAAGCGACCCAAAAGAAAGTTTGGCGCGCTATTTTTACACATACGCGAGCGACGACCAGCTCGATTGGTTTCCTAAAAAATATGTTCGTGGACTCGTCGACGAGATGGACCACGTCGTGCATATTATTTCTGAGGCAAACAAAAAAGAACTTGAAGGTATTGATCCTAAAAAAATAATGCGCCGCGGCGTTGCGTGGAAGCAATCACGTGACTGGCAGAACGAAAAAGAAATGCAGGGCAAATTTTTCTGGACGATAGCACTCTATGGCACGCCCGCCATGGCTAAAGAAGCAGGTCTCTCTGAGAAAGAATACTGGAATGAGATTGTGAAAGCATGTTTCCTCGATAAAAAGGATCCGATTGGTGAGTGGAAGAAGGTTTACGCGGATATTGAGAAATATCGTTCGCGCTTAAATAAGCTTTCGTCACAGATCGACAAGCTCCATGTGAAAGGGGCGGATGCCGATCTTTGGATTACACTCGGAGAAAAACGTCAGTGGCTTGCGGGCTCAGGCCGCAACATTCCAAGCTTTGAGATCTTCACATCACCCGATTGGCGTGGCACGAATGGCTGGATTCGCTTTAACCAGCCTCTCTATCGCTATGGCGCAAAGATTACGGGTATTCAACTGTGGTGGAAGGACGGTAAAGTGATTAAAGCGACTGCAAAGACCAACGAAAAGCTCTTGAAGCAAATGATTGCGACAAAAGACGCCGACAAGATGGGTGAGTATTCACTTACCGACCGTCGCCATTCGCGCATCACTAAATTTATGGCGGAGACGCTTTTCGACGAAAACATGGGAGGTCCGTATGGCAATACTCACCTCGCTGTCGGCACGAGCTACAAAGACACCTATAGCGGGAATCTCAAAACATTCACTAAAAAGCAGGCAGAGAAGCTCGGCTTCAATGATTCCTCGGTGCACACCGACATCATCTCAACCACCCGCCGCACCGTAACCGCGCATCTCAAAAACGGCTCAACAAAAGTTATCTACAAAGACGGCGAGTTCGTACTCTAAGGTTAAACGTCGAAAGGGCCGGGAGCGTTGGTTCACGTCTCGGCCCTTATCGTATTCCTTTTTGCGTCTCCTCCACGGGAGCCTCCTAGATCTTTGCGAAGGTTCCTGCTTTTTGACAGGTCCAGCGCTTGAGCGTCCACTTGGGGTGACTGTCAATCCACTTGGCGATTTCCGGCTGTGCACCCATCATGCATTGCATTGGCGTCAAGTGTTCAGCCGAATACGTGAGAGGTACGTCTTTGCAGCGACTCGGATCGCTAAGAAGGCATACCGTCATTAACAGCTCTAGCATGTGTGTCTCCTTTTCTATCAAAACTACTTAGTCAACCCCGAATCACACGGAAGGAACCACTACCTAAACCGTACACCCCTCACTCTGTTTGTAAAGGGGTACAGTTATCCCCATAAAAGTAAAGACCGCCTTGTATAAGGCGGTCTTCAGGTGGGTTGTGGGAAGAGATTCAGAATCTGATGCTTAGTGATCGCACCAAACCCCACGAACCACTCACCACAGATATATATGGCAGGAACAGCGCCTTGCGCCGGTCCGTCGAGGAGTCTTCGTGCGATTTCAGGATATCGTGCATCGAATTCTCGGAAGGGAATGCCTTGGCTATACAAAAAACGACGCGCCTCATCACATTGAAGGCATTCGGCAGTGACAAAAAGTTTTACATCAAGCGGTCTGTCTCGTGCGCATGTTTGTGCGCACGCAGTGCCATTCGCGAGCATGACACATGTCATGCTCATAAACAGGGCTTTTGTAAGCATGGGTCGGTTCCTCCACTTCTTCCAAGACTTTCTCATGAATGGACATCAAGTCAAGGTTTGTGTGTGAGTTATCTTGTAAAAGTGCGACCCCGCCATACAGAGCGGGGTCGGTTGTAGTTTTAACGCGGTGCCTCGGCCAACATTCGCACGTTTGCGGGACACCATTGGTGGGGCATCCATGCTGGACAGTTTCGTTTTGCCGCATACTGCAATGAGCAGCGCATGTAGGCATCGCGCACGTAGTATGTGTAGTCACCAAATGCTGGTACATCTACCGTACACGACCACGATTTCACACCGTATCCTTCTGGCATGTAGTGCGCGTAAGCCTCATGCCCGGATACGAATGGTTTTGAGTTGAAGTTGGAAAGAACGAGGATTAGGGGAGAGAGCGCACACACTCCCGCAAGCAACATTTTTTTCATGTGCAGTACCTCTTTCTGAAGAGCGCAAGAACATTTACACTCTCGTTCTCTTATACTCTTTCTCCTGCATGCGTCAATATTCTCAAGGTGTATAGTTGTGTTATGAGCGATACGAAAGAGGATGATGTATTTAAACAGAGGCTTACCCCTGAGGCGTATGCCGTCTTGCGTGAAAAGGGGACAGAAGCGCCTTTTAGCGGCTCTCTTTTGGGGGAGAAGCGCTCTGGTATGTTCCGATGTGCTGCGTGTGGTAATCAGTTATTTGAATCCTCGAAGAAATTTGATTCTGGCACGGGATGGCCATCCTTCGATGAGGCCTTGCCTGGAGCCGTTGAGTTTATCGAGGACGATTCCCACGGCATGCACCGCACTGAGGTCGTGTGCGCGCAGTGTGAGTCGCATTTAGGGCATGTTTTTAACGACGGACCGACTCCCACAGGTAAGCGTCACTGCATAAATTCGGTCTGCCTCCAGTTTGAACCTGAAAATAGCTCTACACAGGGTGAGGGAAAAGTCGATTGACGAGAGGGACGCACTCGTATTTAGTGTAGGGGTCAGACGCATGACGATTATTAAGCTCTAAAATCACATTTCTATGGCAAAGAGCAATTCAGCATTTATGAAACCAATGACTCTCTCGGATGAACTCGAGGCGGTTGTGGGGAAGGGTCCTATGCCTCGCTCTGAGGTTGTGAAGGCTCTCTGGGTCTATATTAAGAAGCATGACCTTCAGGACGCGAAGAACAAGCGCAACATCAACGGCGATGACAAGCTCAAGAAAGTGTTTGGCGGAAAGGGTACGGTCTCAATGTTTGAGATGACGAAACTCGTCTCAAAGCACCTTTCCTAAGTGTTTCTTCGGTTCCAAAAACAAGAACACCTCGGCTTAACCGAGGTGTTCTGTTGTATGTTCTTCATCGGCGTGTTCGTGTGTATGTGGACTGAGCGCCTGCACTCCAAGCATCAGGCTCACGCCGAGAACGAGTGCAAGGACGTGCATGAGGGCGCCGCCGTGCGCGCGAATAGCGTCCGCCGTGTGTGGAATAAGGTCGCGGAGAATGACGGCGAGGAAACCGCCTGCGGCAACTCCGGCAAACAAGACTGCGATTTCTTCTGATGAGGAGAGGAAGGCTGCAAGTGCTACGCCTATGAGAATGGTCGATGAGGCAAGAAGATTGCGCAGAAGTGCATCACGCACCGAGTAGCCGGCGCCACGAAGCACAAAGAACTCAGAGATTTCCTGCACAAATTCATGGACTAAAATTCCGATTGTTGCAGCGATGCCTGTTACTGGCCCCGCGGAGAACGAGGCGACAATTAAAACGCCATCGCCCACGTTATGCACCGCATCGCTCGCGAGGACGCGGCGGCCATCGATGGGAGAGTGCTCGTGTCCGTGCTCGATTGAGTGGTGATGGTGCCCGGAAGGGAGGAGGTGATGTAAGGCTTCAATAAGAGCCGCACCAAAAAGTACCGAACCCGCCGCGAGCGCAACCGAGCCTTCGTGAAGCGATTCCTCAAGAAGATGGAAAATGACGATAAGAAAAACACCGCCCGCAAATGTAGCGAGGTAGGGAAGATTGCGATGCATCCATGTGCGCAGAAATCCCGAGGCAAAGAGGACACCTGATAATGAAATAAGCATGACCGCAAGCGCGGCAAGGAACGACATGAGTGTAATAGACATGCACCCCAGCGTACCGCACATTTTTATAAATGCAAATCATTTGCAATTCACAGGTGGGGAGCGTGTGCTCTATGGCGTCGGGTAGAATAAGTACATGTGCATGTTTTGTGGCGTGACCCAGGTTCCCGTCTGTGGCGCGTTTGGGCCCTGTGGACCATTTCTGCAACAGATGGCGGCGACCGCGCTTGTTGTCGGCGGCGCAGGACTCGGCATGCTTCGCCTTTTTGCGAAGAGATTGTATGGGAAAATGACGAGTTTCCTGCATACGTTCGCCTACGCGCGCTACGAAAGCGGGAAAAGCCTGAAAAAATAGAGCCCCGCGTTTCCGCGAGGCTCCGTTCATTTTTTTCTGCACGTTTAGCAATCGGCGTGCGCGATGGTTCCGTCCTGCATAGAGATCTGACGCTTGATGAGCGCGTCTTTGTCCGGCTTCTCACCTTGAGGGCTCAAAACCGGTCCACAGCAATTCAGGAATGAAAGTCTGAGTCCACCGCAGAAATGCTTTTCCGCAAGTTCGCGTAGAACCGTGCCTGCACAGATGCGAGTAAGCTGCTTCCCGAGAGTTGAGTTAGGGTCTTCGTTGCCGAAGGTTGATTTCCCGGTTGCGCGCGTTTCTCGTGCGTGACGTTCGAGATAGTCGACCGCGAGCGGAAGATCCCTGCGCATCGCACCAACGATGACGCGCTCGAGCTCGTCTGAGCTCGCGCTTTTGATCAACACACCAAGTTGACGCGCAACAAGAGGAATAGAAGGAAGTGACATTGCACTCTCCGTAAAGAACAAGCGCCGGTCACCAATAACCGGCATGCGACGGGGTATCGATCACCCGTCGCATGCCGACTACAGAGCCTCAAGTATCTTCTCAATCGCTTCGCTCGCCTCCGGCTCTGCGCCGAAGCGCACGACGGCAAGTGGGGAGCGTGGCAGTATTGGCAATTCGTTGCGTACCTTGTTTGCAACGAATTCGTGTCGCACGCCCGCGCGGGAGAGCTCCTCTGCAATCTGCCTCGCAACGCGTGCGCTATGCACCGTCGGCTCTGCGACGATGATCGCGATATGAACGCCTTTCAGTATGCCGGTGGCGACAGGGTCGGTCCCTGCACGCTCGTCAATGACGACCGCTTCATCCTCAGCAAGTTGTAAAAGCGGCAGGTGCACTTTTAAGGGTGCCGCAAGCGAATGTGAGCAGTGTTCGCCGCTTCTCACGATGTCGGTGTGCGGCCCCGCCGCCATGAGATGCAGACGTGGCGCTACTTCATGCGCAAAATGTGCAGTGTAAGCATCCGGCGGAGAAAGGCGAAAAACGACATCATTTGCACGTGCGATTTCTGCCGCCTTTGTATAGCTGCTTACATCCTCCGGCACATTCGCATGTCGTTTGATTGCCGCGGGGTCATCACCTAAATAGTGGGGGAGGGAATCAGCTCCCAAGTTCAATATGAGATCCATATTGTGGTCGGCATCAATGGCAAGCACACGCCGTCCTGATGTATGCAAATGCCGTACGCACGCCGTTGCGAGGGTTGATTTCCCGCTCCCGCCTTTTCCTAAGAATGCGATTTTCATGTAGGGGGAGCGTAACATGAAAATGAATTACATGCAACTCATTTGCATCTATATGTGGGTCAGGTAGGATGCGAGGATGCAATGGGTACATTCGGCTCGTGCGTCGTTTAAAGCATGGTTCGCTTCGCGAATGCGCGCACGTTTTTTCTCTATCTACGATCTGAAAAACGAGGGCACACTTCTTGATCTGTCGTGCGGAGAGGGAGCTTTTCTAAAGTGCGTATCCGATTATTTTCCAGCTCTCTTCCTGCATGGCGTTGATATCCTGCCCTCCATTCTCGAGCGAGCGAAGAAGCGTTGTCCTTTAGCAACGTTCGTGCAGGCAGATGCAGTGCAGTTGCCATATCCAGATGCGACATTTGACATGGTTCTCACATCTATGTCACTCCATCACTATAAAGAACCACTGAAAGTTTTTTCTGAAATAGCGCGCGTGCTTCGGCGGGGAGGTGTGGCGCACATCATCGATATCATGCCTCGCAATCACGCGCTCCAGCTTTTCAAGAATTTCGACGGCTGTCCCGAGCCATATCACTTTGAACGCTACTACACGCTTCCGGAGGTAGAGTGTTTCGCAGAGAGTGCAGGGCTTCGCATGCAGAGTTCCCGGCGCATCTATCTTTTCGGCGGGCACACGGTCTGCACGTTCGTGCACGCATAGTTTGCAGAACGGTTGCATTTAAAGTACCGTGTATGCATGCCATTGAGTCACCTCCTTCGTTCCAAGGGTCTGCGTGCCACACCAAAGCGTCTGTCCATCATGAAAATTTTGCAAAGTTGCACCGGACCTTTAACTGCAGAAGAGGTTCGCGCGCGTGTAGCCGACGTCGATCTGGTGACGGTCTATCGCACGCTCCAGAGCCTCCACGCAGCAGAGCTTGCGCATGAAGTACGCTTTAAGGATGGCGTGATGCGTTACGAACTCTCTGGGGGGCATCATCACCATCTCGTGTGCACCGACTGTGGGGTTGTTGAAGAGCTTGAAGCGTGCGACGTAGAACCTCTTGAAAAAAAGGTGCTCAAAAACTCACGCGGGTTTAAGACTATTTCCGAGCATGCACTTGAATTCTTCGGGCTCTGCAATAAATGTGCCTGAGCGCGTATACTAATCACATGCGACTCTTTCTTGCACTTCTTTTCTTTGCACTTCCCGCGTCACTTTTTGCACAGGAATTGGTGCGCGACACGGTCTACATCATGAAAGCTCGGGTCGTCGAGGTGGTTGCGCAAGAAACAAAGCAGGTGCCAGGAACGAATGTGACGGGTACCTATCAGACCATTCGTGTCGAAATTCTTGAAGAGCCGGAAAAAGGTGAAATAGTTACCATTGAAAATGATTACTTCGTGCTCGACGAAGGCGACGTACTCTACGTAAACCATACTTTGAGCGATCTTGATGGTACTGATTACTACTCTGTGGTGGAGCGTGAAAGAACCACGCCGCTCTTTATACTTGCGGCGCTTTTTATTTTTGTGACACTTATTTTTGGTGGTAAGCAAGGTGCGCGCGGACTCCTTGCGCTTTTCGGCAGTTTCTTTTTCATCGGCGCATTTCTCCTGCCAGGAATTCTTGCGGGGTATTCGCCGGTCCTGGTTTCAATTGCGGTTGCCGCGGTCATTGTGACGCTTGGCTCTTACGTGACACACGGTTTTACTAAGACAACAAGCGCAGCTGTGCTCGGAATGATTATTACCATCGGCATCACTGGTATTCTCGCGTGGCTTTCTATTGAATGGACGCACCTGGAGGGTTGGAGTGGGGATGAGGTGACCTATTTGAACCTGAACGCACGCGGAGCGATCGATCTTGCAGGGCTTCTTCTTGGAGGGATTTTGATTGGCCTCCTCGGTGTCCTCTACGACGGTGCTATCGGGCAAGCAGTGGCAGTGGAAGAACTTGCGAGCGCAGGAGAGCACCTTTCTCGAGCGGAAATCTATCGTCGTGCGCTTCGTATTGGTCGCGAGCACGTGGGTGCTTTGGTGAATACGCTTGCCATCGCCTATGCCGGCGCGGCACTTCCGCTTCTTCTTCTCTTTTATCAAACAGGTGATTTGAATCTGGGACTCACCATTAATCGCGAAATATTTGCGACGGAAATAGTACGTATCCTCGTCGGCTCAATCGGGCTGGTGCTCGCGGTTCCGATCACCACGTGGGTTTCGGTGCGTATGTTGGTATCCGAGAGGCGTGCTAGCATGGAGTAATGAAGGTGGCGGTTTCCATCACCATACTCGCCTTAATCGCTCTCTCAGCCTTCTTCTTCATGCGGGAAGATTCTGTGCCTCTCGCTCAGCCCGTAACGGTTTCACAACCGATCGAGACCGCGCACGAGGAAAAACCACCCGCTCCAACCGAACGCCAAGGGGCATCCATCGGTGAGGAGAATCTCGTAGAATTTGCCTGCGCTGAAGCGAAGACTATGACGGCTGTTTTTACACGCGATATTCTCGGCCTCACACTTTCAGATGGGAGACAGATTACACTCCGACAAGCAGAGTCTGATTCTGGTATTCGTTACCTCAACAATACGCAAACCATTGAGTTTCGGGGGGGGGGGGAGCAGGCGTCTCTCGTTGAAGGAGGGGGCGCCACGTATGCCAATTGCGTCACGAATTGACATTACGTAGTTTTTTGTAGTATAATGCTTTTCAACCAGCGAAAAGGAGGTTTCTATGAACGTTGGTTCGCTTGTCGGTCTCGGCGGGATTCTGGGAGGCACAGTGCTCCTCATAGAATTTCGTGAGATTGGATCGTCTGGAGATATGGTGCTTGGCGCAGCGGGCATTATCATGCTCTTTGTTGGCGCTGGGATCGCACTTATTGCATCCAGCCGATAACGCGAGGCCTCGTGCGAAAACGCACGGGGCCTTCTCTCATGGTAGAATCGCGGGATGTCGAGTGGCGATGAAATTCGAGCAGATCGTCTAAAAAAAATGGAACTCCTGCGCCTTGCGGGGATGGAGGCATATCCGGCGCAAACCGAGCGCGACACGGATGCGTCGGTGTTTCTCGAGCAATTCGAAGATCTCCTTTCTTCAGGAAATAGTAAAACTCTCGCCGGGCGCGTGATGTCAAAACGTGGTCAGGGTGGGATTGTCTTTGTGGATCTTTTTGATGGCTCGGGCAAGGTGCAGGTGGTTTTTCAAAAAGATGAGTTCGACGAAGCTCTTTTTCACCTTTTCTCCAACGCGACAGACGTCGGTGATTTCATTCAGGTGGCGGGAGTCGCCTACAAAACCAATCGTGGCCACAACTCGCTGAAAGCTACTTCCTGGAAAATGCTTGCAAAATCACTCGCACCGATTCCGGATCAGTGGTTTGGGCTCAAAGACGAGGAAACAATCCTTCGTCAACGATATCTCTCTCTACTTCTTGATGAAGATTTGCGCGCCATGTTTGAACGTCGTGCGCGCTTTTGGAGTGCGGCGCGAGAATTTTTGCATGGACGTGGGTTTCTCGAGGTCGAGACACCAGTACTCGAAACATCACCGGGAGGCGCTGATGCGCGCCCTTTCATCACCAAACACAATGCACTCGATATCGAGGTGTATCTTCGTATTTCGCTCGAACTTTGGCAAAAGCGTCTTCTTGTTGCTGGTTTTCCGAAAGTGTTTGAAATAGGACGCATTTTTAGGAACGAAGGGCAGTCACGTGAGCATTTGCAAGACTATACAGCACTTGAATTTTACGAAGCTTTTAGCGACATGAAGAAGGGGATGGAATTTACGAAAGATCTCTATCGCCACCTCGTGAACGCTGTGTATGGAAAATATACATTTCAAATTGGTGACCATACTGTTGATTTTGCCGAGGAATGGCCGCTTGTAGATTTCTGTGAGGCAATTGAAAAGGAGTATGGTGTGAACCCGGTAACATGTACTGAAGAAGAGGCGATTCAAGCAGCGCGTAATGCAAAAGTCGAACTAGGGAAAGATCCGAACAAAGCGCGTGCGATTGATAACCTTTGGAAACGCATTCGCAAGAATATCGCGGGGCCTGCATTCCTCGTGGGAGTTCCCGTGTATCTTGAGCCGCTTGCAAAGCGCTCAAGCACTAACCCCGACGTGGTCGAACGTTTCCAGGTACTGCTTGCCGGCTCCGAAATGGGGAAGGGTTTTAGCGAACTCAATGATCCACAGGATCAGCGTGCGCGTTTTGAAGAACAACAGAAAATGCGCGATGGAGGGGACGATGAGGCGCAGCGCCTCGATGAAGAATATGTCCAAGCAATGGAATATGGCATGCCACCGGCTTTTGGATTCGGTGTTTCGGAGCGTCTCTTTGCCTTCCTTGAGAATCGTTCTGCACATGAATCACAACTGTTTCCACTCTTGCGCCCAAAGAATTAATCATGCAGTACGGCGCGATTCTCATTCTTATTGCGGCCATTTTGTGGGGTTTGGATGGCGTCCTGCGCCGCTCGCTCTACTCGCTCCCACCAATCACAATCGTACTTCTTGAACACGTGATTGGGCTCATTATCCTCGCGCCTTTTCTTTTTCGCACGTGGAAGAAAGAAGTGCTTACAAGAAAAGAGTGGGGTGCACTTGGTATTGTCGCATTGTTTTCTGGTGTGCTCGGTACACTCTTTTTCACTACGGCACTCCTTCAGGTTAATTTCATATCATTTTCCGTTGTTATTCTCCTCCAAAAACTTCAGCCGCTTTTTGCCGTCTTAGTGGCCTGGCTCGTACTGGGTGAGAGGGTGTCGCGTTCGTATCTTGGTTGGGCAGCTCTTGCACTTGTGGCAGGATATTTTGTTACGTTCCCATTCGGCGTTGTTAATCTTGCGAGTGATGGCGCACACGTGACAGCGGCGCTTCTTGCACTCGCCGCCGCCGCATGTTGGGGTGGTTCCACAGCACTCTCTCGTCTCACACTTCTGAATCACTCACCACTTTTTATTACCGGCCTTCGATTTCTTATTACAGTACCCATTGCGCTCATCTTTCTTTTCGCGCTTGATGCCGCCCCCTCGCTTTTGACGGTGTCTGATACACAATACGCAATTCTCACACTCATCGCATTCTCAACCGGTATGGTGGCACTGTTTATTTACTACAAAGGATTGCAAACAACTCCGGTTGCTGTTGCGACGATTATGGAGCTTGCGTATCCCACCATTGCCGTTGGTGTCGATTATGTTCTTTATGGTACGGTACTCGCTTGGAGTCAGTACCTCGCAGCTTTCGTCCTCTTGTATGCCATGTATAAAGTCTCTACACTGAAGACATGATGCGCACTGCAATTTTCGGTGGGGGATGTTTTTGGTGTACTGAGGCAGTCTTCAAGATGTTGAAAGGTGTCGTACATGTGGAGCCGGGTTACGCTGGCGGATTCGTGATGAGCCCGAATTACGAAGAGGTCAGTAGGGGAGATACGGGGCATGCAGAAGTTGTTCGGGTTACGTACGATCCGGCGCGGATTTCGTATGATGACCTCCTCACGGTCTTTTTCGGTTCACATGATCCCACGACGCCACATAGACAAGGTAATGATGTGGGCGAACAGTATCGCTCCGTGATTTTTTATGAGACCGACGATGAGAAGCGTTCTGCGGAACGCATAATTGAAAGCGTAAACGAATCGCTCCATGACGGCACGCGTGTGGTGACGCAGGTAGTTCCACTTGCGTCAGCGCCCGGGGACTTTTTTCCAGCAGAGGATTATCACAAAAATTATTACACCTCAAACACTTCTGCGCCCTACTGCCAACTGGTTATCGAGCCAAAGCTTGAAAAAGTACGAAAGCGTTTTGCAGAATTGGTTAGTTCAAATCATTAGTTGACGAATAGTTTCTCTTGGCTAGAGTGGATGCAGATCTGTTCCAGAAACTAGAAGGAGAATCAGGCATGGATTGGAAAAGCATCGCGGAAGAAGCGGCTCGGGAGAGTGCGCTCATCAGTGGATTTGATCCACAAAAACACGACGAGCAATTTAATCTACACTGTCGCATATTGCGGGATATTCTGAGTTGCACGACAGGTGCACTCACGCATCCGCTCATCATAAACATGGACCTCTGCGGACATCGCGAACGCGCCCAGTATCGTCGGGGAACGCGCGCGGCGGAAGCTGAATACTTGCCTGATGCGCGGTATGTGAGGACATTGTTGCTTATGTGGTGGTTTGGGGTGCAGAGGGACATTGTGCGCGTCATGAGGTGGGATGAAGAGCGACAACGTGCCTGGGTATGGGATCAGCACGATTTCATCATTTCCCTCGAGCCTTTCAAGAGTGCAAATGGCAGGACTGCGCGTGCGGTATATTACATGCTTATCACTGCACTCCGACTTTCTCCACACATCATCACCGCCGAGAAAGCCACAGTGTATTATGCGCATAAGCGAGAATATCGGGAAAAGACATTCGCACCCCTCATGCGTGCGCATGGATATATCTCATGAACCTGACCGCCCAGTCTTTGCGCTGGGCGGTTTGTTTTGTAGAGTGGTGTGCATGCCAAAAGACGATTTTGAGACTTTGATTGCAGAAGGCTACGCGAAGCTTCCGGAATGGGTGCGAGGGAAAATCAAGAATGTTGCACTCCTCATTGAAGATGAGCCTTCAAAAGAAGTGCGAAAACGGGAGGGATTGGAATCGGACGAGACGCTTCTTGGCTACTACCAGGGCATTCCACTTTCTGAACGCGGTGAACACTATGGAATCGGCGGTACGATGCCAGATACTATTACGCTCTATAAAAAGTCGATTGAACAAGCGTCAGAAGAAGACGGCATCCCTGTTGCTCAAGTGATTGCAGAGACGATTTGGCACGAGTTCGCCCACCATTTCGGGATGGATGAACACGAAGTTCGTTTTCGCGAAGACATGCGCCGACGTATTTGACATCATGATACCGATTAATTATTCTTGAAAACGGAGTTGGGAAAGTGGTTCGGCGACTACTTTCCTCCTCTCGTCGGGATAACTCCTGACTCCCTCCTGGGCCGCAATGGTGTGCGGCCCTTTTTCATGCTCGTGGTACTCTTGGTAGTACGGATCGGGGGACTCACGTCAGTCGAATGCCACCACTGGCACATCCCTCGTTCCGAAACTCAGGCTGCGGTAACGCAGCCTCTTTTTGTGGTATATTTCGCCGCATGAGTCTTTCTCATATTCTTCGTGAACGCGGCCTCGTCCATCAATATTCTTCGGAAACACTCGAGGTGATTACTGATGGCGAAAAGCGCACCGTCTATCTCGGTATTGATCCAAGCGCAGACTCTCTTCATGTGGGCAATCTCGTGGGTCTCCTTGTGCTTCGTCGCTTTCTTGAAGATGGGCATCGTGTAGTGATCCTCACCGGAGGGGGTACGGGGATGATAGGCGATCCTGGAGGAAAGAGTGAGGAACGGAATTTGCTGGATGAAGAGACTATCACTCACAACACCGAAGCCGTTGCAAAACAAATTCGCCAAGTATTTGGCTCATCTGATTTTATCGAGGTGAATAATGCGGAGTGGCTCTCGAAACTCAAACTCCTGCCGTTCCTCCGCGACATCGGCAAACACTTCACCGTAAATGCGATGATCAAAAAAGACATCGTGAAGAATCGTCTTGATGCCGAGTCTCCCATTTCTTTCACCGAGTTTAGTTACTCACTTCTGCAGGGCTACGACTTTTTGCATTTGAATCAGGAACACGGGGTCGATGTACAAGTGGGCGGTTCAGATCAGTGGTCAAACATTCTTGCCGGCGTCGAATTTATTCGACGGAAAGAGGGGAAAGAAGTTTTTGCCCTCACCTGGCCGCTTATTGTGAACAAATCAACTGGCAAGAAATTCGGAAAGAGCGAACAAGGTGCCATCTGGCTTGATCCGAAAAAGACGTCTCCGTATCAATTTTTCCAATTCTTTTTGAACGTTGAAGACGACGCGATCGAGGAGTTACTCTTGAAGCTCACGCTCCTCCCGTATCATGAAGTAGAAAGTATTATGACCGCGCATCGCGCTTCTCCCGGCACGCGTACGGCGCAGAAAGAGCTTGCACGTGCGGTAACCACACTCGTGCATGGTGGTGAGTCGGCAGAGAATGCGGCGAGTGTGTCCGCGATGCTCTTTGGGGAGAGGTCGCTTGCTGAAGTGTCAAAAGAAGCGCGTGCGTTGCTTGCTGAAGAAGCACCAAGTACGGGCATCAAGCTCGGTAAATCAATCATTGATGTGCTTGTGGAATCTGGCCTTGCGTCTTCGAAGCGCGAAGCACGGCAATTCATCGAAGATGGTGCAATAACACTCGGAAGCACGGTAGTACAGGATCTTGAACGCGTACTTGAGGAATCTGATTTCGAAAGTGGTCTTGCGCTTGTAAGGAGAGGCAAGAAGAACGTTGCCGTATTGGTTTTAGAGTAGAAAAGAAGAGGCGACCCACATAGGGTCGCCGAAATCTAGTCATGGCCGTCTGCTACCTGTGCGTAGCGTTTTGCTTTCACCGTATGCGCAACCGTTCCTGCATACATGCGTGCAAGGAGCGGAGGTGCATTGGGGAAATCAGATGCTTTTAAAATACTTATATCTACCCGATCTCCTTTTAGTTTTTTAGGCTTTTTATGACGAGTCATAGCACGCTCCCTCGTTGCGCTAAGCCTACAAAAGAAATACCATTGCTATCGTGAAAGCGCAATCACTCTTTAATCTGGAAAGTGGATATAAACCTGCGGGCGACCAGCCCGCGGCTATTTCTGCACTTGTTGAGGGGCTGCACGCAGGGAAGCGAGACCAAACGCTTCTCGGAGTCACCGGATCGGGTAAAACCTACACCATTGCGAATGTTATAGAAACATGGGGTAAGCCGACACTCGTTATTGCGCACAACAAAACACTCGCGGCACAGCTTGCGGCCGAGTATCGCGAATTTTTCCCGAAGCATGCCGTTCACTATTTCGTTTCTTATTACGACTACTACCAACCGGAAGCCTATATGCCGGTGACGGACACCTACATCGAGAAAGAGGCAATGATCAACGAAGACATCGAACGTCTCCGCCACGCAGCAACCGAAGCGCTTCTCACACGCAAAGACGTGATCATTGTGGCATCAGTGTCTTGCATTTACGGCCTCGGTAATCCGCGGGAATACGAAAAGTACATACTGAAACTGGTGAAGGGTGAGCCGATGACGCGTGCTGCGTTCACACGAAAGCTCATCTCGATGTACTTCGAGCGGACTACCGGTGACCTTTCGCCTGGCACATTCCGTGCGCTTGGTTCCTATGTCGAGATTATGCCCGCCGGGCTTCGGGTGATTTTGCGCATTGATCTAACAGGCGGCGTTATTTCTAAGATAGAAGAGATGGATCACATCACGCGTGCGATCTCTTCAGAACTTCCTGAGATATTTCTATTTCCCGCAAAGCAGTATGTGACGCCAAAAGACGTCGTTGATGCGGCGGTGGCAGACATTGAGGCAGAGTTGAAGGAACGCCTCAAGGAGCTGGATAGAGATAAAAAGATTCTCGAAGCAGAACGCCTCAAACGCCGCACCCGACAAGATGTGGCGATGATAAAGGAATTTGGATTCTGTAATGGTATTGAAAACTACTCACGGCATTTCGACCGCCGAAAGCCGGGTGAGCCGTCCTACACGCTGCTAAGCTATTTTCCGCACAAACCCGACGGTACAGCGGATTTCCTCACCATCATCGATGAATCACACGTCACGGTGCCCCAGATTGGAGCCATGTATGCGGGGGATCGGGCGCGCAAGCTCACCCTCATCGAGCACGGTTTTCGCCTTCCGAGCGCGGTTGATAATCGCCCACTCAAATTCGACGAATTTTTGAAAGAGACAGGGCAGACTATTTATACTTCGGCGACACCAGGAAAATACGAGATAGAGAAAAGCGGAAAGATGACCGAGATGATTATCCGCCCGACAGGACTCATTGATCCCGAAATCGTTCTGCGTCCCATCGTTGCAAAGGGCGACTACGAAGGACAGGTGCGCGATTTTATTCGCGAAGCGGAAATCGTTACGAAGCGCGGCGGGCGCTCGATGGTGACTGTCCTTACCAAAAAAATGGCAGAGGATTTGAATGAATTCCTGAAAGAGAAAAAAATCAACGCGCGCTATATTCACTCGGACGTGAAGACCATTGAGCGCATCGAGACACTCACCGATTTTAGAAAGGGTCTTTTTGATGTCATTGTGGGTGTGAATCTCCTGCGCGAAGGACTCGACCTTCCCGAGGTGGAGCTCGTCGCCATCCTCGATGCTGATAAAGAAGGGTTCCTGCGCTCTGAGACCTCGCTCATTCAAACAATCGGTCGCGCGGCGCGCAACGTTCTCGGTCGGGTCATTTTGTACGCAGATAATATGACCGGCTCTATGGAGCGTGCGATTGGGGAAACGAATCGCCGTCGTGAAAAACAAATTGCCTACAATACGAAGCACAACATCACACCGAAAACCGTCGCGAAGAAAATCCACGACATCATCGGCGACATTCAGCGTGCTCGGGAAAAGGCAGTCGGTCAACTCGCCGAACTCGACAAGAATGCGTTCGGAGGAGACGTGAAAAAACTCATCAAACAGAAGCGTCTGGAAATGCACGAGGCATCAGATCGATTGGATTTTGAAACCGCGGCGCTCATTCGTGATGAATTGCGGAAATTGGAGGCGAAGAAATAAATATGCTCAATATCATAGAAAACAAGCCACTTTCTAATCTCACCACCTTCCAGATCGGCGGGGCGGCGAAGTATTTTGTGGAGGTCAAGAATGAAGAGGAGATTCGCGAGGCGATTCTTTGGGCGCGTGAGCATGGCGAGAAATTCTTTGTGATGGGGGGCGGAAGTAATCTCCTTATTCCTGACGAGGGCTTTAACGGGCTTGTAATTCATATTGTGAGCAGTGCTTTTAGTTTTGTTGAGAGAACCCTTGAGGCAGACGCGGGGTGTAATTTGCTTTCACTTATTTGCGCGGCAGCTGGAGAAGGTTTAGGTGGGTGCGAGAAACTTTCGGGGATTCCCGGCTCCTTAGGAGGCGCTGTGCGAGGGAATGCGGGAGCGTTTGGTTCTGAAATAAAAGATTTCGTTACGTGGGTGCAAGTATTGGATACGAACACACTTGAGATACATGAATTCTCGAACACTGAATGTGCGTTTGAGTACCGCACGAGTCATTTCAAAAAGCATCCGGAACTTCTCATACTTCGTGTACGTGTGGCGCTCGGAGAACCACAGAAACATCTCATCGACGAAACAATAGCGGAGCGCGAGAAGCGCCATATTCAGAATGTGCGAGCCGCAGGTTCGTATTTTATGAATCCGGTCGCGTCTGCCGCAGTTGTTGCCAAGTTTGAATCTGAGAAGGGAATGCAAAGTCGTGGCGGGCGGGTGCCCGCAGGGTGGCTTATTGAAAAAGCGGGTATGAAAGGTGCTCGCGTCGGCGGTGCACTCTCAAGCACGATGCATCCTAATTATCTGGTAAATGAATCCGGTTCAGCAAAGGCGAGTGAGGTGCGAGAACTTGCGGAGAAGATAAAGAAAGCGGTGAAAGATCAGTTCGAAGTTGTTCTGCAGGAGGAAGCGGTGGTGCTTTGAAATATTGACCCGTTTCTCTAGCCATACTAGACTTCCGGAAGCAACAGGGAGAAAACCGATGTTGACACGAAGAGAAACATTGATGATGTCTGCCTCTGTGGTAGTTCTTGCAAACACTTCTGTGCGCATTGTTGCAACTACAATCGCGACAACAGTCACGCAGTGGAGCCCCGCCCTTATACAGATTCGGGCAGTGCAACAAATTGCTCGTATTGCTACGAAATAGAAAAAATAAACCCGGGCGCAGAGCGTCCGGGTTTATGGTATAATCTTTGCACCTACCCCCTATCTCGAACGAGGGGGCGGATTTACATGGAAGACAAAATCATTGTCAAAGGTGCGCGGACTCACAACCTCAAAAACGTGAGTGTTGAAGTGCCGCGCAATAAAATGGTGGTGTTCACGGGGCTTTCCGGAAGCGGAAAGTCGTCTCTGGCATTCGATACCATTTTCGCCGAGGGTCAGCGCAAATATGTGGAGTCTCTCTCCGCCTACGCGCGCCAATTCCTCCGGCAGATGCAAAAACCGGATGTGGACGAAATTTCTGGACTTTCTCCCGCAATTTCTATTGACCAAAAATCACGCTCTAACAATCCGCGTTCGACGGTGGCAACTATTACAGAAATTTATGACTACCTGCGCGTGCTTTACTCGCGCATCGGGCACCCGCATTGTCCTACCTGCGACAGGGAAGTGCGCAAACTCTCAAACGAAGAGATTCTTGAGTCGGTGGTAAAAATTGTGGAAACCACCAGTAAGAATTTAAAGAAAGCGAATCCGAACGCGCTCACCGCGGGCGTGACGAAAGCAAAAGTGCGCATTCTTGCGCCCGTTGTGGTGGGGCGAAAAGGCGAGTATTACCAACTCCTCTACGACATGCTGAACAAGGGGTTCGAGAAGGCGGTCGTGGATGGAAAAGAGCACTCGCTCCGCGAGCGTATTGAGCTTAAAAAGCATTTCAAGCACTCCATCGATATCGTCGTTGACGAGCTTTTTGTGAGCGAATTTGCCGATGATCCGAAAGCGGCGCACGAACGCGTCTCGGAAGCGATTGAACGTGCGCTCAGTGAGTCGGAAGGGTTGGTCAAGATTGTCGAGCCAAATGGTGCAGAGCGCATTGTCTCGGCGAAGTTCATGTGCCCATACGACGGCTTTTCATTTCCGGAAGTGGAGCCACGTCTCTTTTCATTCAACTCGCCGTATGGCGCATGCCCTACGTGTAATGGACTCGGCACGAAATACGTGTGGGGCGACGAGCCTTGTGAGGCATGTAATGGTGCCCGCCTTCGTTCTGAAGCGCTTCATGTCTTTCTTAAAACCAAGGAGGGAAAGGAAGAGGGGCGAAAGAATATCGTGGAAATAGTTTCCATGTCTATCGAAGACGCGAAGAAATTTTTTGATGGACTGAGTCTTTCCGAAAAAGAAAAAGAAATATCAAAGGCAGTCATTAAAGAAATTACAAGCCGTATTCAGTTTATGCTCAACGTGGGCATCGAATACCTCACGCTCGATCGTAGAGCCTCCACGCTCTCCGGCGGCGAAGCACAGCGTATTCGTCTTGCCTCGCAGCTCGGAAGTGGGCTCGTGGGCGCCTTGTATGTGTTAGATGAACCGACAATCGGGCTTCATCAGCGTGATAACGAACGCCTCATAAAAACCCTTCAGCGCCTGCGCGATTTGGGAAACACTGTTCTTGTTGTTGAGCACGACGAAGACACTATTTTTGCATCGGACTACATTGTGGATATTGGTCCGGGCGCGGGTATTCACGGCGGAAACATCGTCGCTTCTGGCTGGCTTGAGGATTTGCTTACGGCAAAGACAAACAAAAGTGGTTCGCGTACGCTCGCGTACCTTCGCGAGGAAGCGTCCGTCGAGGTGCCGAAAGAGCGTCGTAGCCAAGATAAAGGCAAGTTAAAAATTCGCGGCGCGAATAAATTTTCAATTAAAAACCAGGATGTAGATATTCCCCTGGGTAAGCTTGTGGTCATTTCTGGCGTCTCAGGCTCGGGGAAATCCACGTTTCTCTACGAAATTCTGCATCGCAACATGCAGGCGCGGTTTGATAAACGCTATCGCACCGCAAAGCTCTACAACGTCGCTGAATTCTCCGGCACTGAGTATCTCTCTCGCGCCATTCTCATCGATCAATCACCAATCGGACGAACTCCCCGTTCAAATCCAGCCACCTACACCGGTGCGTGGACGCACATTCGCGATCTTTTTGCGATGAGCGAGGAGGCGCGTGCGCGTGGTTGGGGGCCGGGGCGATTTTCATTCAACAGAAAAGGCGGGCGATGTGAGACATGCGAAGGAAATGGTCTCATTGCGGTCGAAATGCACTTTTTGCCGACAGTCTATGTGACGTGCGACGTCTGCAATGGAAAGCGTTTTATGAAGGAGACGCTTGAAGTGAAATACAAGAAAAAAAGCATTCACGATATTTTGAAGATGACGGTCGAAGAAGCGCTCGCGTTCTTTGAAGACATCCCCGCAATTTCTGACCGCATCAAAACACTTTCTGATGTGGGGCTTGGCTATCTTGAGCTCGGGCAGAGCGCGACGACGCTCTCGGGCGGCGAAGCGCAGCGTGTGAAAATCGCCTCAGAACTCTATCGTCCCCTCCAGAACAAAACGATGTATCTCCTAGATGAACCAACGGTGGGGCTTCATTACGATGATGTGGCGAAGCTTATCGAGATTCTCCAGCGCCTTGTCGATCGTGGGAATTCGGTTGTAGTAATTGAGCATAATCTCGACGTTCTAAAATCCGCAGACTATCTCATCGACATGGGGCCAGAAGGTGGCTCGCGAGGCGGCTCTATTGTTGCAAAGGGAACGCCCGAACAGGTGGCAAACGCAAAAGGCTCTCACACCGGGCATTATTTGAAGCGGGTACTCAAGAAAAAATAGTTTTCCCCAGTTGTGTGCAGAATTATTTCACGTTCCGTGAAGTATAGTTAATTTTTAGTGTGTTCTCTCACCAGTAGTAGCGAGGTGTCACATGCATAATCGTGTCCTCACGCCCTACGAGTGGATGGTTCGCTGTTTGCTTGGGCACTTCAAAGTGGAATCCCCTGTCGAGGTGTTTATTGTCTCCCATCGAAGACAGAATATGTCCGAGGGGGCTGAAGCCGCACGCCTTGATTACCGAAATTACGAGGAGAATGGATACCTGCCTCCGTATGTAGTAGCGGAATTTTATGAAGCCTTCCCGTGGAACAAAGAAAAACCTGAATCCGAATTACTTGCCGCAGAGTAAAACCTGCGGCACACTCTTTTGATGGAACGCGAAACACTCACATCCTACGATCTGCCAGATAGTCCGGGTATTTACCGCTTTCAGAAAGGGAAGCGGGTGCTTTATGTGGGGAAGGCGACGTCACTGCGCGATCGTGTGCGGAGCTATTTTTCAAAGGATTTGGTGGAGGCGCGTTCTCCCGCAATTGCGGGGATGGTGCTTGAGGCGGATTCCCTCACCTGGGAAGAGACGGATTCCGTCCTTGAAGCACTGATTCTGGAAGCAAACGAAATCAAGAAACTTGAACCGCCCTTTAATACCGACGAAAAAGACAATAAGAGCTTCAACTATCTCGTGATAACTGACGAAGCATTTCCTGTGCTTATCGTCGTGCGCGGCAGGGAACTTTTCACGAAGTGGGAAGGGGGAAAAATTAAGCATTTGTTTGGACCATTTCCTCAAGGAGGAGCGCTGCGCGAGGCGATGAAATTGGTGCGGAAAATTTTGCCCTATCGTGATTCAAAATGTACTCCCGGAAAAGGAAAGCCGTGCTTTAATCGGCAGATTGGACTGTGTCCTGGTGTATGTACCGGTGAGATGAGTGAGAAAGAATATGCTGAGCGTGTGAAGCATATCGTTCTTCTCTTTTCCGGCAAGAAACAAACTCTCCTGAAAGAGCTCGAGCGTGCAATGGCGAAGGCGGCGAAGGGTGAGCGGTTTGAGGACGCGAGTGCACTTCGTCGCCAAGTTGCAGCCCTCACACATATTCGTGATGTGGCACTGATAAAAGATGATGCTCGTTTTGCCAGCGGGGGCTCTGTGCGTGCGAGCGGCAATCGCATCGAGGCATATGACGTTGCGCACACTGCGGGCACGGAGACGGTAGGAGTTATGGTGGTGGTAGAAGACGGCGAAGCGCAAAAGAGCGAGTATCGAAAATTTAAGGTGAAAGGATTTACCAACAACGATCCGGGTGCGCTGAGTGAAATACTTCAACGTCGCCTCATGCATCCTGAGTGGCACCTTCCGCGGCTCATCATCGTGGATGGTTCGACCGCGCAGATGAATGCGGCAAAGCGCGTCTTAGAGAAAGCGGGCGTGCTCATCCCTTTGGTGGGTGTAGTAAAAGATGAATTTCATCGTCCTTCGCGGCTGGTGGGGGATCAGAAAGCGATTCTCGAGCGAGAGAAGGAAATACTTCTTGCGAATAGTGAAGCGCATCGTTTCGCTATCAACTATCACCGCAAACGACAACGGCGCGCGATGGTATGATGCGCGAATGGCACGAACGATTGTTGGTGTTCTTCGTGGTGGCCCGTCAAGTGAGTACGACCTTTCGCTCAAAACGGGTACGAGCATTTTGAATGCACTTCCCGAAAGCGAGTACGACCTCCGCGATATTTTCATTGATAGAAAAGGATATTGGCACGCACGCGGTATTCCAGTTGAGCCTGCTCGTGCGCTGGCGCAGGTGGATGTTGTGATTAATGGTTTACACGGCGGCCCGGGGGAAGACGGCACGGTGCAGCGGATTTTACAGACTCTTGGTGTGCCGTTCACAGGTTCAAATGCGCTCGCTTCCGGCCTTTCACTCAACAAAATTCAAGCAGGTATTGAGCTCAAAAAAGCTGGGATTCGCATGCCTCTGTCGGTTGGCTTCACACTCTCATCAGGTTTGAACACGGCAGAGATGAGCCGTTTTGTGTTTCAAGAGTTTGGCCCCCCTTACATCGTGAAGCCGGCGCGCGAAGGCGCTTCGCATGGTGTCGTCTTGGTGGCAACATTTGTTGAACTTGGAGAGAGAATAGCCGACATGCTTGAAGCATTTGGAAGTGCTGTGGTGCAAGAATACCTTTTGGGGGAGGAGGCAACGGTAGGTGTGATAGACGATTTTCGTGGAGAAGAGCTGTATGTGTTGCCGCCTGCGCGGGTGATGTATCCGGAAGAGTCGCCGTTTCTCCACTTTGATCATCATCACTCTGGCGAGGCACGATTTATTGTGCCAAGTGATTTCGGACATGATGAAAAGGCGGAGCTTGCCGAAATGGCACGTGCGGCGCACCGAGCACTGAGGCTTTCACATTCTTCGCGTTCGGATTTTATTGTAACGAAACGTGGTCCCTATCTTCTGGAGGTGAATGCTCTTCCGGGGCTTTACGATGGGGCGGCATTTCCTGCAATGCTGGAGAGTGTAGGAGCCTCGAGAGGGGAGTATCTTACGCATGCCATCGGACTCGCGCGGAGATGAGGGAAAAAGATTGCAGGTTGTGGTCACAAATAAAATTCGTCCCGCCGGACGAATTTTTTCGCGACCCCGGCGCACGGTCGCATATGCTGATGCGACATCGTTTGCGCCCTCCAGTATGTGGTCAGGGATATTTTTCTCGCCGTCGCTCAAAAAATTCCACGACCCTAGCTCGCGATTCGGCCTACTGGCCTCATAACGCTCCGCTTTCCACAGCGCCAAAAATCCTCCCGCAGGGGAGGATTTTAGTGCGCTGTGGACCCTACAGGACTCGAACCTGCCACCCCCTCATTGCAAATGAGGTGCTCTACCAGATGAGCTAAGGGCCCGTTCCGAGTACTTTACCAGAAGATTTTACGGAAGGCGAGTAGTCCACCATTTTGCTACAATCACCCGGTATGTTCTCACCACCCAAAGGCATTCAGCGTTTTCTCAAATACACCGCAGTGGGCACTTCCACATTCGCCCTCGATCTGGCACTTCTTTTCTTCCTTACGGACGTTCTTGGCGTCTACTATGTTTTTTCCGCGGGTATCGCGTTTGCTATTGCCGTTTCTTTAAACTACTGGCTATCCCGAGAGCATGTGTTTCCCGAGACGGAACGTGCGCTGGAGTCGGGGTATGTTATTTTTCTGGCAATTGCAGGGGTGGGGCTTTTTACGGTGATGGGACTTATGTATCTGGCGGTGGATGTGCTTGGTTTTAGCTATATTCTCAGTCGTATCATTATTGCTGGGTTTGTTGGGCTCTGGACCTACGGCATGAATCTTTACGTTAATTTCAAGGTAGCAGGGAAGTGAGTGGAAAAGCAAAGACCCTCACCGAAGTGAGGGTCAGCAAGCGCGCGGATGAATGATTAGTTAGATGTTTTTCTAATGTTCGCTTGGAGGAGTAAAGCGCGGTTTGCTTCCGATGCTATGACCCCCGCAGTCTTCCGGGAACCCCGAAAGATCAACCACTCTTCGAGGAGTGGGAACAATTCTTGCCTCTCCCATTTCTTCACCCGCGTTTTGATTCGGTATCGGGGGAAGCCCCGATAGGTCCGTTTCCTTTTGCTTTTCCTGAGGCATTGTCTTTCTTCTCCCTTTGCTACAGGTATGCGCGCATGCCAGTGAGTAACCCTACACCCGTACCTTTTTCTTGTCGAGCATGATGTGCTCAATGCAGAACCGCCTCGAGGCAAGCTCTCGAGGCGGCGCGACATCACCCAGGTTTGACGACGTGGTAGATGAACCACACTATAATCGCCAGGGCGAGCCACAAATACCATTCCATTCCCAATACTTCCATGACACTCTCCTTTGCTGTGTCCCACGGAATGTAGGCACTGCCTTCACGGCATACCTCTTAGAAAAGTGCGCAAGTAGCCCGTGGTGTTTTACCTTATGTCAATATCATAATAAAGAGCTTTTCCACAGGTTTGTTCACACGTTGTACACTTTTTTCGCCCCTAGACTATCCACACTCCTTTGACAGGTTGTCCACATAGTTTTCCACCGAAATAAACGTTGTGTAAAAAATTGACAGGTGTTCACGCGTGCTATTACTCTATAAGTGTCTCACGGCGGGGAACGTGAAGGCATGTTCACCCGCATGGTGTATCTCACCATCACTTGTTTACAAGCTAAGCTCATCGCGACGAGCCGCGTTTGTTTTCTGATTCAATAAAAAAAACGCGGCTCTTTGTCGTGAGCGTCCGCCGGCTGGCGGAGTCGGACGGTCGATCCCGACAAGGAGTCACATTAAAAAATAGAAATTAGATAGTAGTTATTAGAAAAGTAGGTAATAGAAATTACAAATATATGACAGCACTTCTTAATACACGCATCCTCGCATCTCTTGCGATGATTGTGTTTGTGGGCGCGGTCGTCGTAAGCTCGACGGGCGCATTCTTCTCCGACACGGAAACGTCGACGGGAAATACGTTTACAGCGGGCGATATTGATCTTCAGATCGATAGCGTCGCTCATTACAACGGCATGGTCTGCACACTCGTTGGTGCCACCTACCACTACATTCCAGAGACGAGTGTGACACTGAACGCTTCGTCTTCTCCTGTAGCAGCTGGAAACATGAATGAGCAAACTGAATGGGATGCATACAATCTTGCAAATCCTGCGCAGTTCCCAACAGCAGGCTCGGCATGTACGGGCACATGGCCAGTGGGTAACCTGAGCGAAAACACACTTGGCATGGATGAATTCTTTAACTTCAATGACATCAAGCCGGGCGACAATGGTGAAAACACCATCTCGATTCACGTCGGCAGCAATGATGCATGGATGTGTGCATCGATTGCAAACATTGGCGATGCTGATAACAGCATTACCGAGCCAGAAGATGAATCTGGAGGTCTTGTAGGGGAAGATGCAACCCCTAACAATGGAGATCTCGACACCAATCTTGAGTTCTTCGCATGGACAGACGACGGCGATAACGTCTTTGAACTTGGCGAAACAGCACTTGGTGGGCCCGTTTCTGCGAGCTCGCTCGCAGCCACAACGTGGGCACTTGCAGAGGGTGGCGATACCCCAATTGAGGGCGGTTCAACCAGTTACATTGGTCTCGCATGGTGTGCGGGCGATATTGGAACTCCAACTCCAGGTAATCCAATCGTTTGTAACGGTGCGACTATGGGCAACGAAGCACAAACCGATTCATGGAATGCCGACCTGACATTCTACGTAGAGCAGTCTCGAAACAATCCGAACTTCTCTTGCAATCCTCAGAGCTAGTAGTTCTCTAGCCTGACCCAGGATCTCCTCACAACGCGCGTTGTGAGGAGATAGGGTCAAAACGAGCTTGCGTGCAATTTCGCCCGAAATTGCACGAATGAGGCTCGGGTATAGCCGTACTTTCGCCGGATTTTCAGCTCCAAAGAGCTGAAAATCCGGCAGGCGGGTGCGACGAGCCGGGGGCTCGTCGCAAGGCCGGAGGAGCTTGGCTCCGAGGCGGGGTCGCGGAATTTCTTAGCAAAGAAATATCCGTGACGCACCGCAAGGTCTTGGATAGCTAGGTCGAGCATCTCACGAGGTGCTCGGCAAGCTGAACAAGATTCAGCGCCACATTAAAAATTCGGGGGTGAGATGGGGACGGGGCCCCATCGCAAGGCCGGAAGCATGTCGATGCTGAGGCGGGGTTGCGGAATTTCTTACCAAAGAAATATCCGTGACATTAAAAACAACAATTATGAACATATCAAGAATAGTTTTGGGGCTTCTCCTCATCGTCTCGGCAGGAGGTGCCGTTGCGACAGGCACGAGTGCGTTCTTTTCCGATACAGAAACTTCGACCGGAAACACGTTCACCGCAGGGGCGATCGACCTGAAAATCGACCACACCAGACAGACATATAACGGAGACGAGTGTCAGAACGGGTGTGTGGAAGTGCCGGGGAATCTTTTAGCAATCTCGGGAGCAGGGTTTGAAGATCCAGAAGTGACAAACGGTTCTCAGTGGGACATCTTCGATTCTCCTGCGGGTGGGTGGACTGTTGAGTGGCGTAGCGATATTCCGGCGACGTTCGGTTCTCAAAATCGTCCGGCCGTCGCCAAGATGGAATATCACGAGAATGTAGTTGGCGCTGCGGCAGAGGGCGACCAGTACGCAGAACTCGACACTGATTGGGGAGGTCCGAGCGATGGCGGGCAAGGGGAGCCAGCATCTGTCTCGTTCTACAGAGACATTCCGACAGTCCCGGGCAAGAACTACATTATTAAATACAAGTTTGCTCCACGTCCGAACACACCTGCATCCGACAATCGACTCGAAATACAGTGGGGTGGTGTGGTTGTTGATGACACAGGGAATGTTGCGGGCGGCGGCGGTCCGATTGCGTGGCAGGAAGAAACGGTGCAGGTGACTGCAACAACAAACCTCACACGCGTACGCTTTACCGACCTCGGTACTGCAAACTCTCTGGGTACATTTGTGGATGATTTCCGCGTACAAGAGCTCAATTGTCAGACGGTCATCACGAACGGTCAGTGCAAACTCTGGAGTGAAAAAGATCTCGCCGACGGCGATGTGTTCTGGAACTTCAACGACGTGAAGCCAGGTGATCGTGGCACGAACGTGATTTCGCTCCACGTGTATGACAACGATGCATACGCATGTATGCTCACGCAAAATGTGAGCGATAACGAAAATACGCCGATCGAACCAGAAATTGAAGCAGGGGACGATCTCCTCGACGGAATTCCAAACGGTGAGCTTTCAGATTTCATCAAACTCTTTGTCTGGGGGGATACAGACGGCGATGGGGTCTACGAGCCGGGAAGTGGAGAGACTTCGCTCTACACGGGTGGTTTTCAGAACGTTAGCATGACGCGTCTTCCGCTCACGGCAACAACAACCGCATATCTTGGAAGCGCATGGTGCTTCGGCGAACAGACAGTGAATGGCGATGGTTCGATTACCTGTGATGGTACGAGTCCGTCCTACAACGTGGCGCAGACGGACATTCTTACCTCCAGCCTCGTCTTCAGCGCAGTGCAACAGCGCAACAACGCAAACTTCCAGTGTGCGAGCTTGAATCAAGTGGTAGATCTCTAAGTGATACCGAGGAATGCAAGAGGGCTGAGTGCACTCTAGCTGGAAAACCGATATGTCTCGTCTCAAACTCTCAGCACGCATAGTATTCACCGCCCTCGTTATGTCGGCGGTGGTGCTTGCGTTTGGGTTTAGGACAGAAGCGACAGGATTCACCTTTGCGACAGGTAAGAAGGGCAATGCGTTTGACCTGAAGATCGACAGCAAGGCTTCGTGGAATGGGGTCATCCAACCCGCGTCCACGTGGAATCTCAAAAACCTCAATCCACACTCGGATAAATTCTTCAACATTTCTGACGTGAAGCCAGGCGACAGAGGCGAAGCGACCATTTCACTCCACGTGAATAAGGATGCGTGGATCTGCTTGGACTTTGAGAAACTGAAGGAGAAAGAGAACGGCAGAAATGAGCCGGAATTGCTTGCAGACAATTCCGGCGGCGCGAACTCGGGGGAACTGGCTGATGGGACAGAGTTTTTCGGCTGGTATGACGACGGAGACAATATCTTTGAAGTTGGGGAGATTCCACTTTTCGGAACGTCGACCAATAAACAAGCGGCGACAAAGGTGTTGAATCAGATGACCTATGCGATTGCGGATTCGAAAACAGGAAATCCGCTCACCGCATCAAGCACACGCTACATCGGAATTGAGTGGTGCGCTGGAGATTTGGTGGTGAATGTGCCCGCGGCGACGATTACTTGTGACGGGACGGTCTTGGGTAACGAAGCACAAACAGATTCCTTCTCAGTCGACATTTCATTCCGCGCTGTCCCTGTGAAAGACAACAAGAAATTCACCTGTGTGAAGAAAGGGACGACCTGCGAATATGCGTGTAATGGAGGCTGTGGTGGTCCCGTCACGATTAACGTGAACAACAATGCTGTAGTGAATTCAACGACAACTTCAAGCTCGAATACCGGCGGTAATTATGCGGGCGGCGGCGGAACCGTCATAACAGGGAACGCGTCGTCAACCTCTTCGACCACCAACATCATCAACCAGATACGGCTTTTGATTGGAAGATAATATGATCAAATTCATTAACATACTTTTCACCACTATTTTCATCGCGGCTCTCCTTGGTGTCGCGGGGCTTCTGGTGGGTTCGATGCTCCCGATTCCGGGGAACATTGAGATTAAGATTGTGAAATCGGGTTCGATGGAGCCCGCGATTCCGACGGGCTCACTGGTGATCGTGAAGCCTTCCTCGTCGTTCTCTTACAGCGTTGGCGACGTAATCACCTTTGGCCCCGACACCGCAAGTGAGATTCCCACCACCCACCGCATTGTCGCTGTGGAAGGCACTGGCTCTGAACGAATCTTCATCACGAAGGGGGATGCGAACGAGGAGATCGATCAAGACTCTGTGGCCCTGCGGGAAGTGATAGGAAAAGTATTGGTACATGTGCCGGGCGCGGGCTTTGTGCTTGATTTTGCACGCCAGCCGCTTGGTTTTGCTCTTCTCATCGGACTTCCAGCAGGACTCATTATTCTTGAAGAGATAATCACGATTGCAAAAGAAGCGCGTGCGGCACTGCGCAGACGCCGTGGCGAGGATGATACGCCCAAAGGCGGTGCAGGCTCAGTGGATGAAGAGGGTGCGCCTCTACGTCTCTTTTATGGACGCGAACGCGCGATGGACGAGATTTTCATTCCAATGTATATGAAGCCGCAGTTCATGCACGCGGAGTGGTGGCACACACAATTTCGTATGCATAAAGACACCTACGGCACATCAACCGCGCTCGTGTTAGGACTCGTTTTCATGTCTTCTATGATGGCAGGGGGTGCAGGGGGAACCATTTCCTACTTTAGTGACATCGAACGCTCCATTGGCAATGTATTTCGTGCAGGTGAATGGTCGCCGCCAGTTCTTCCGGAGCAAATGATGTTTGCTGCAGTTCTCGGTACAACGACAGAAGATTTGATTATCGAAGAAGAAGAGGCACCACATCAGGCAGGGTCCGAGATCCCAGAAGACCCAACCTCGAGCGGGGGTGGTGGAGATGGTTCTGGTGGTGCTGTGTCCGAAGCGGTTGTGTCCGTTGAACAGACGGAAGAAGGTGCCTCTCAAGAACTGACACAAGATACTCTTTCCAGCGAGGACATTGATGTGACGAGTGAGACACAGGAAGAAGTGGAACCAATTGAACCCGTATCAGTTGAAGAATCGACGCCAGTAGAGAGTCCGACATCGACTGAAGAGTCGTCTCCTGAGGCACCGGCTTTAGAAGTTATATAGCTTGCCCGTAGCGATACGTGGTGATTAGATGGGGGTAGTTGAGTAAAAATAGGAGGTGTTCTCATGGCTCGACTTTTCGCACTGATCTTCCTTTTCGGGATGGTAGTAGTGGCGTCTGCAGAAAGCACGAAACCAAGCTTCGGCTTCCAATTCAGCTACGAAGAGCATTTCGTATGCAACGATAAGGAGTCTTGTGAAAACGTAGACCCGGCGCAGATATTCATTGGGAAGGTGATCATTATCTCTGTGCTCTGCGGGAGCTCGCCCTACAAACAGGGTATTAGAGCTGGGGATAGGATTGTTGGTATCAATGCTGTTCCTATACACAACATGACGTTGCGTCGATTCGAGGAAATCACTAAAGACATCGATGCGCGCGAAACAATACTGCTTACTATCGTGCGTGTGCAAGGTGAGGAGTTGTACGGGGGAAATTTTACGCTGACTAGAGACGGAGGAAATGCTTGTCCAGGAGAAAGTGATCTTTGATCAAAAAAGACGCGGCCGCCCGGAGGGCGGCCGCTTTTACTACTAATCGTCCTGCCCAAGGCCGTGGCACACCAACGCGCCCATGAATGAAATGAGCGTGCTCATCGCATATGCAAGGGGTTCAATTTCTGGAATGTGCCAGATATACCAAAGCGTGCCCGCGCCCATAAAAAAGCCAATCGCTTTAAATGGATATCTGATGTGCAACGAAAACAAGCCGCATAGCAAGAGAATGCCGATGCCTATCAGAACATGAGCACTCCATGCCCAATCAGAAAATGTGACACCAAGTAAAGCAAGTGCAGACATGCCCGCAGGTGCGGCGCAGATCATGAGGGATACGAACCAGGGCACGGTATAGAACCATACTCGTGGTCCAGGGTTTTGGACGTACGTCATAGTGCCTCCTTCACCAGTCACTCCGCCCAGTGCGGAGCTCCTGCAGTAATCCTAAACGTTCGTCGTTGTAATGCATTTGACGGGCGCCTCTTATTATTTCATGACGCTTTTGAATGGTATTTTTTGTGGATAAGTGAGGCAGCGTGGGATATAGTGGAATATACTCTAATCTAGTGGGAGAAAGTGGGAAATGCGGTTGCGCGCACGTTCCATCCTCCCAAAAAATTTAGCCATGTTTATCGGAGAATACGAACATACTCTTGATGAAAAAAGCCGCGTCTCTCTCCCGAGGCAATTCCGTACGGGTCTCGGGAGGAAGGTGGTCATGACGCGAGGCTTGGATAATTGTTTGTTCGTCTATTCACGTTCGAGCTGGGAGAAAGTGGCAGCAAAATTGCAAGAACTTTCTTTCGCACAGGCAGACACACGCGGCTTCAATCGCTTCATCCTTTCAGGAGCAGCGGAAGTTGAAGTGGATTCTGCAGGACGCGTTCTTATTCCAGAACATCAGAGAGCATTTGCGGGTCTTTCAAAAACTCTGATCTTTGCAGGAGTCTCGGACCGGGTCGAGGTGTGGGACGCAAAGCGCTGGAACGAGTACAAGGCGGCAATCGAAAAGAAAGCAGATGCCTTGGCCGAGAAACTGGGGGAAGTGGGCGCTTTATGAGCAGTGTGTAGTTTGTAGAAAGTAGTTTGTAGTTAAAGACGGGAATCGTATGCATTCAACTACAATCTACAGACTACAGTCTACAAACGCAGTGGCACCGGGTTGCTAGGGGATATCATCGTCATGCGCACGCGACGTCTTTCATCCTCTAGCTACCCGATGCCGTTTCGGCATCGCGATGTGGTTCAACGGGAAGCGAGTCACATCAGTGTTCTTTCAAATGAGATTCTGACAGGGCTGGAGATTCGTGAGACGGATACCGTCCTCGATGCGACTCTCGGTGGTGCTGGGCATGCTCGCCTTATGTGTGAAAGACTGGGAAAGCAGGGAATCTTTCTTGGAATTGATGCAGATAACGCGGCACTCGCACGAGCCGAGGTGGCACTCAAGGGTGTGTCTCCTCGCGTAATTCTTCGTCATGGAAATTTTCGAAATCTTGCCTCAATTGTGCAGGATGCCGAAATATCCGCATTGGATAAGGCGCTATTCGACCTTGGCTGGAGCGGATTTCAACTCGCGGAAGGGAAGGGATTTTCTTTTCTCGCCGACGAGCCACTTCTTATGACGTATGGCGAGCCCGGAGAGAACGTACTCACCGCGCGCGAGATTGTGAACACGTGGGAAGAAGAATCGTTAGTAAACGTGTTCGACGGATGGGGAGAGGAAGCGCATGCGCGACGCATCGCGCGCGGCATTGTCGAGGCAAGACGTGAAAAGCCTATAGAAACGGCTCGCGAACTTGCTGAGGTGATTCGTTCTTCGGTGCCAGTATGGTATCGCAAGGGCTCCGCCAGCCGGCGGATGCATCCGGCAACGAAAACCTTTCAGGCACTTCGGATCGCAGTTAACGACGAAATGGGGGCGCTGAAGGAGGGTATCAGTGCGGCCTGGGGGCTCCTGCGTAAAGAAGGGCGACTGGCAGTCATAACCTTTCACTCTGTTGAGGATCGAGAAGTGAAGAGACTCTTTCGGGAATTTGAAGCAGAGGGAGGAGTACTCACCCCGAAAAAACCCTTGAAACCGTCTCGAGAAGAGCTGCGAATGAATCCTCGTGCGCGAAGTGCAAAACTTCGGATTATTCAGAAACACTAACCACCATGCAACCACTTAATTTTTCCATACGAGTACACGCTTTTCGAGGCGAGGAACACGCACTGCATTTCCTTGGTATTGCGCTCGGTGTTTGTATATTTGCCTATGTGGGGTTTGTTTCTTTTTCCATTATGAATGTCATTGCTTATCGCGAAGCAGTGGCAGAGAGTGAGAGTTTGCGCAGCGAGCTTGGTCTTCTGGAGCAGGAATATTTTGAACTTTCGAAGGGTATTGGTGAAGATCGTGCCGTGAGTCTCGGGCTTGTGCCTGTTGACGACCGTAGTTTTGTACGTATGCCGGGCGCTCTCGGCGCTGCGGAATCTCGAAACGACCTGTAAGGTTCGCGTATACTGTGGCCATGCGTGGACGGCTTGTACTTCGCGTGCGCTTACTTTCAATCGGGATGGTGTTTGTCGCCATCGTGCTTGTGGGGCGTCTCTACCAGCTCCAGATCATAAAAGGAGATGAATATGCCCGAAAAGCAGAGGGGCAGTATATGGAGGCGGTGACGGATGATGCGCCGCGCGGTGAGATTTTCTTTAAAAAGAAGGATGGTGAGCGCGTGGCAGCGGCACTCATGCAGAAGGGCTGGCGTGTCGCAATGGATCCGCGAGCACTTGAGAATCCCGATGATGCCCTTCTACGACTCTCCGCAATCGTACCGGTTGATGAGACTCGTTTTAGAGCCAGTGCCGCAAAAAAAGAGGATCCTTACGAAGACACTGTGTTTCGTTTAAATAATGAGCAAGCGCTCGCAGTACGGAAGGCAGACATCCCTGGCATTTTTACCGTTCGTGATGAATGGCGCTTTTACCCCGGGGAAACACTCGCCGCGCACACGATCGGTTTTGTAAGTTATCGCGGTGCGCGCAAAGAAGGTGCCTATGGCCTCGAGCGGTATTGGGAAGATGTACTTCGCCACGAAGGGAGTGGACTTTACGTGAATCCATTTGCAGAGATTTTTTCTAATCTCGGCGCGCTTGTTGCTGACCCTTCTGAACAGGAGGGAAGCATTATTACGTCACTTGAGCCGATTGCGCAACGCGAGCTTGAAAACACGATCGCAAAAGTCATGGAGGGGTACAGCCCACGACAAGCAGGTGGGATTGTGATGGATCCAAAAAGCGGTGAAATTTTTGCGCTTGCACTCGCGCCAAGTTTTGACCCCAACACTTTTAATTTAGTGGAGGATGTCAGCATTTTCACCAACCCCCTTGTTGAGCGGCGTTATGAAATGGGTTCTATTGTAAAGCCTCTCACCATTGCGGCGGCGATCGATGCGGGTGCAATTACGCCACAAACTACATACGAAGATCGGGGCTGTATCACAAAGACGGGTTACAAACTGTGCAATTTCGATTTCAAGGCTCGTGGTGTGGTGCCGATGCAAGAAGTGCTTTCCCAATCTCTCAACACGGGCGTCTCGTTTGCAGTCGACAAAATGGGGAACGCAGCTTTTGCTGATTACATGAAGCGTTTTGGGCTCGGGGAAGAGACAGGTATTGATCTTCCAGGCGAAATCGCTGGCGCGATTGATTCACTCTTCGTCCAAGGCGCGGCGGATGTGGATTTTGCTTCAGCATCATTTGGTCAATCGATCGCAATCACGCCGATTGCAATGATTCGCGCACTCGCCGCTTTGGCAAATGATGGTGTCATGCCCGAACCGCATGTAGCAACTGCGATTCGCACCGAAGCGGGTATTGAGCGAAGGATTCCTGTTGCCGATGGTGTGCGTGTGCTTAAGCCCGAAACGGCAGAAACAGTGACAAACATGCTTGTTACTGTGTACGACAAGGCACTTCTTGAAGGCGTGCTCAAGCAGGAACATCATTCTATCGCTGCAAAAACTGGTACGGCGCAGATTGCGATCCCGGGCGGAGGCGGCTACTACACCGATCGCTGGCTCCACTCATTTTTTGGTTATTTCCCGGCGCACGAACCGCGCTTCATCGTGCTTCTCTATGCGATCGAACCGCGCGGTGAGCAGTACGCCTCACGCACGCTCGCGCGTCCGTTTAGCGATCTTGCAAAGTTTTTGATCAACTATTACGAAATTCCCCCCGATCGGTGAGTGCAAAAAAAGAGCCTCACGAAGAGGCTCCTCGCTTGGGCAAAAAGGAAAGTGTAATTGGCAATACTACGTAATCCACCTCTCTTTTGATGATTGTGACACAGTCGCCTACTTTCACTTTTAGTCCCAATTTGAACTCGAAGGCAATAAGGCTTGCGTTTGCCAGTTTGCCGATAAACGTGCTTTCAGTTTCGACGTAAACGATAGTTACGATAGTTGTACCAAGCGGGAGATCTTTGATTTTCATCGCACACCTTCCTTTCTCTTATGAATATAGAGGGGAAATACACAGGATGCAAGTATGTGCTAGATATCTATTTCAAGTACAATGTGTAAGCAACCCTATGTATCGCGTGTTAAGAGCAATTGTTGTCGCCATCCTCACCTGGGAAGCAAAGCTTGTATTGAAACGTCGCAATCCGAAGATTATCGCTGTCACGGGGAATGCCGGGAAGACATCGTCAAAAGACGCGATTTTTGCCGTGCTCTCTCATGCTGGGCTTTCAGTGCGCAAAAGCGAAAAAAGCTATAACTCTGAGTTTGGCGTACCACTCACCATTCTCGGGCTTGAGAGCGGATGGGGTTCGCCGTGGCGCTGGGTCGTGAACCTCGTGCAGGGACTCATTACTGCACTAGGAAATGATCCCTATCCGGCATGGCTTGTAGTTGAGGTGGGAGCGGACAGACCAGGCGATATCAATCGCATCGCTCGGTGGCTCCGCCCGCATATTGTGGTTATTACCTCGATTCCAAGTATTCCGGTACATGTGGAATACTTTGATTCTCCTCACGCTCTCGCGCAGGAGAAGCGACGTCTTGCAGAACATATGCGCCCTGACGGACTCCTCATCATCAACGGGGACGACGAATACACAAAGAAAATCCATGCTGAGTTTGCCGATTCTGCAGTCACCTTTGGCTTTGAAGGACAGAATGCGTTTGTAGCGAGAGATGCAGGTATTCAATATGAAGAAAAGAAGCCGATCGGCATGCATTTTTATTGCGAGCACTCGAATGCGCGTATTTCTGTAAGTATTCCAGGTGCACTCGGTAAACCGCGTGTTTATTCTGCTCTTTGCGCGCTCGCGGTTGCTGAGGCCGCGAGTATTGCACTCGAAACTGCGGGAGAGGCACTTGCGCATTTTGCTCCGCCTCCGGGGCGCATGCGCCTCCTCGAGGGAATTCGTGGCTCGATTATCATCGACGATACCTACAACGCCTCTCCCGCGGCGACCCTCTCCGCACTGGAAACTCTCAAAGAAATCAAAGGCGTAAAGAAACGAATTGCTGTTTTAGGCGATATGCTGGAGCTTGGCCGTTTCTCTAAAATTGCACACACAGAAGCGGGTGAGGTAGCTCGTAAAACCACTGATCTTCTTGTGACTGTTGGCTTTCGCGCTAAAGCGATAGGGGAAGTGGCCTTGAATAACGGAATGCCTGAAACACATATCCGCTCGTATGAACACTACGAATCTGCTCGCGCAGGAAAGGAACTCGAGCCAGAATTAAAAGAGGGGGTGGTGGTATTAGTCAAAGGTTCGCAGGGAATACGCATGGAAAAGACAGTCTTTGAAATTATGGCGGAACCCGAACGCGCCGGAGAACTTCTCGTGCGTATGGATAAGGATTGGCGCATGCGATAAGGAAAAAGCGGCCGAGGTTTCCCGGCCGCCACAGATGTTCTGTAATTCGCTCAACTTCATCCGGGCAGTGTGCGCAAAGCCCAGCGACTCATTCGTATTTGAGAAGCCCAATGAACGAGTCCTGCCTGATCTTTTTCGCGGTATGCGCAGATGAAGCATCGAAGCTCCTCGATGTATTTTTCATACAACGAGCTTCGGGCGGGGGTGTTGACGATTTCTTCCATGTTTCCTCCTTTCTCCCGCAGTCAGTATGCACCCGTCTCAGGCGCACGCAATACCTTGTCTACATGGTCAATGTTTGCTACTTTTGAGTGGCGTTACCTTACGGCTCTATCGTCTATCGGCTAGGACACATCCTTCTCAAGGATGGAAGGCGGGTTCGATTCCCGCTAGAGTCACAAAAATAACGAGGACGACACATCGTGTCGGCCAACTATATTTTTGTAGACCTCTAGCGGGAATCGAAAGGGAGCGCGGGCACCCGTTTAGTAGAACGGGTCGCGCGAGCAGGGCCGAGAGGAGTTTTGATTCGACGGAATCAAAACGAGCTCTTGGCCGATTCCCGCTAGAGTCACTAAGTAATACTTCTCCGGCCGAAAGGCCGAGGCGGCCGCGCCGCGAATCGATTATTCAGAAGGTTCCCAAAAATGGGATACTTTGTGGAATCTCACGGAAGAGTTAATCGAAGACCTTGAGAAATATCACGAATGAACTACTGCCGAACACCTAATTGCAGTTTGTACTTATCGGCAAATAGCTGCCGAGGCGATGGGAAATCTTGTGAAGGAAAATCCAAACACAGGGTCGCTCTCATCAGGTGCTCATACCTCAGAAGTTGCGGGAGAAAAGTTGGAAGTACCACCATTCACAGATATCAAAAATATTTTGTCGCTTTTCCCGAAAAAAGCAAATCATCCAGCTAAAGAACTGTCGTTCACAGATGAAAAAGGCAATTTCCCTAGACAGTCGGAGGGTTCAAAAATGATTTACGAGAGAATAACGGTATAATCGCGCAATTATTCTGCCTCGATATACCGTTTGTAATTCAAGAACGCTCCTCTGCGTCGTTTGGTTGTTTGGTCTTTCTTATCACTTTTTTCTAATTCGCTTGTTGCTCTATCCAGTTTTCCCCTCGTTTTTGAACCGATAGTTACGGAGTTGCGATTCATCTGCAAGCCCAAATGTTCAAACGCCCATTTACCAAGATAATTTCCGTCTTTGTCATAAGTTTCGCCACTATGGAAGATCACTTTTGTCTTGTCGTCGTTTAGAGGTAGTGGTTGATTCTTGTCCTGTTCCAAAAGTGTTTTTATTTTTACATATAGCCGCAACATATCCTCCTTCGACGCCCTACTTGCGGTAATGCCGATGTCGTCTACATAAACGGCGATGCGGGGGTCTTTGCCTCGCAATTCTTTTTGCACAAGCCGCTCAAGGCGCAGGAAGGTGTCTACATTGCACCAGACAGCAAGGCGCGACGAAGTGGCGAAGCCGCGAGCAATCGTTTTATATGCGTCCGGTTTTTCCTTCGGGCCGTGGCGGACACAGCAAAGGTCAGCAAGTATCTTTGCGCCCTTATCACTGCATTTGCACTTATCGCGGAAAAAGTGATAGACCCGCTCGTGGCGTATCTGCTCAAAAAACCTCGTTATATCTAGTTTGAGTAAAATCCGTTTTCGCTTATTGCCGAGCAGATGTAATACGGCAGCTTTATGGTTCAAACCGCCAATCCCGCCAAAGATGAAACTTGGCAATAGCAGATCGGCGGGGGTGAGAACTTTTGCGTTTATCAAATCAAGAAGCCGTGCGAGAGGTGTGCCTGCGGCATTTCGTACCCATTTACGTTTATCTGGTTTGGACTGCGTAGGGTGGTCTTTCCAGTAAGTATCAAAGTTAGTTTGCACATCGTTTATGAGCGACAGGGCTTTCTCATATGGGAGACGTGCGCTGTCTATATGCTTTGCCAGCTCGTTCTTGCTCTGTATATGGATTTTTGGGTATCGCCTACGCCGCATGGTTTTTGAGAAGTTTTGCACGGTCTTTTATCAAATGCTCCTGTAGTTGCTCGCCCCACTGAATAAACTTTTTCTCGACTGGCGACAGGGTATCTTTTTTCTCATCCGCGAACAGGAAAGGTGTTATGGAGGACGGATGCACATCTAACTGCTCGGCAATTTTGCGAAGCAAATTTTTAGAAACCTCTTTTTGCCCAGTTTCCACCATTGCAATTAGCACGGCGGATACGCCGAGCGCCCGCGCAAAATCGGCCTGCGTCATGCCGGCCGCTTCTCGTATTTTTTTGATTAGTTCTGGGAATGAATACATGGGAAGACTACGAGCCGATTACCGCCAAAGGTCGTACAAGATGCGGATTATCCGGAGGATAAGCCACAAGAGCTTGAGAAACCTCATGTAAGGCGATAACCGGCTCGTGATACGGATGCCACAATTCAGGTGAGATACGAATGTCTTTCATAGGCCACATCCATTAGCTAACGAGACGGACTGCTAATAAAGTTGTGGGACATATCCTACTCTCGCGGTTACCAATTTCGATCGGGGGCATCCGGTAATACCCAAAACGGGAGTTTGGTAACCGCGATTTTGGATAGTCCCTGCCTCTTGAACTTCTAGCAATTTATATTGCAGTTTATATAACTGCTGACATGCTTCGCCTGGATGACTAACATGACTAAATCACTGCGTCGTTCAACGACAATGTGTGCGCCTACTACGTTCATGCCTGCATCGTAGTGATGCGAATGCATGTACATGGCCGGGGCAATGTGTCCTCCGCGTTTGGGAGGGGTCAGATGCGCGCTTGCGCGTTCATCTCAATCTTCGATTGAATAGCCGCTAACACTGAATTGATTTTCAAAGAACCGCCTCGCACGATTATTATACGAAACGTATATGTCGCCGCAAGGCGAGTTATCCACAGGGAGCCGCCGCGTAGCGGCGGGTTTCGCGCCGCGCACTGGGCGGGTGGGGCAAGGCACATAAACAAATATGACTGCGCCTTACGCAGACCGCATTGAAGCGTCTCGATCGCCGTTTTGATTACGGAGCAAGGGGCTTCATTGGCTTTGCCTTTGTTGCCCCTTGTGGAGTTTTCAAAACGGCGAAGCAACCCAAACATTTCCTTTCCTCTGTTTTTCGCTTTTCGGCGGGGGGTCAGGGGGGAGCCGCAAAAAATTGAAAGGAAATGTTTGGGGTTGCAGCGCGCGTCCTCGCGCACGCCGAGGCGCTTGTCAGCGCGATCGGAGCGTACTTGGCGGTCTCAAGCCACCACGCACGCGGCGCGTGCGAAGTCAGGGGCTTCGCCCCTCGAAAAAGGTTCGCGCAAAGTATATGATTTGTTCAAAAAATTCCGCAGGTCAATTTTTTGACTCTAAGCGAAGTGCCTTCCCATTGAGTGGGCGATAATAGGGGAAACACCTTGATGGCAATATGAGTGCAGCATGGTTAGTTATTTCGATTTGAGTAGATCTTCAGTGCTTTTCTTAAACGCGGCATCGACGTCGGCATTCCATCGTGCGATTACATCAAGCTCGGACTCCGAATATTTTTCTAAAAACTTCTCTAATTTCTTAATAAACCGCCCCATGAGAAGCATGGGAGTGAGTGCCTTGTGAGGATTCGTGCGGATATGAATAATGCGTTTGTCGTGGGTATCTGCGTTCCGAACAATCATCTCGAGCTTTTCAAGACGATTTATAAGCGCCGTTGTTGCGCCCGAAGTAAGGCCAAGAAACGCCGATAGTTCACCCGCCGTTGCAACCTCTTTATTTGCAAGAAACTCTAATGATCGCATATCGGTAGGGTGGAGGCCCGAACGTTCCGCCGAAATGCGCAAAAACTTAAGCGCGGTCTCATTAGACGATCTCATGCCTTCCATCACCTCACGTCGTTTGTTTGATATATCTGACATATGTGTATCTTTCCACAACTTTAGCAGGACTTCAAAGTATCTTTATCCGTAGAGATGTCTACCCCGGTTTGCGTTGTCCACATATTATCTTTACTGTAAAGATAATTCATATTACACTATGCCTGCATATGAACACAAATCTACTTACCGGTGTGGTTGCGTACCTTAAATCGCATACATGGACAACCGTATTCATCGCTTTCGTACCACTTTTTGTAATTGTTTTTTTGATACTCCAGCCAATACTCTACGCCGATTTGTATACCACAGCACCAGTAGAGAAAGGCACGCTGACGCAAGAGGTTTCTGCAAATGGTGCGGTTGAAAGTCCGTCAAATATTAGTCTCGCTTTTAAGGCGGCAGGAAAAATAAAATCAATCCCCGTCTCGGCCGGGGACTCGGTGGAGCAGGGGCAGCTATTAGCCCAGCTTGATGCGCGTCAGATTGAATCTCAGATAGCAAGCATGGACGCGGCGCTTGATATTCAGAAAGCAAAACTGGAACAACTTATCGTGGGGGCAACGCAAGAAGATATCGCCATTACGCAATCAAGCGTGATCGCCGCAGAAGCCGCGCGCAAAAACGCTGAACAAAATCTCGCCGCAACTATTCGCGATGCGTTTTCAAAAGCCGACGATGCAGTGCGCACAAAGACGGATGTTATGTTCTTGAACCCACGCAAGAGTTACCCCCAACTGCTTTTTCTTGTTCCGGACTCTCAGCTTCAACTCGACGTCGAGGATGAACGAGTTGCGCTTGAATCTATGCTTATTGCCTGGCAAACCGACATAGCTGCGCTCTCCACTTTAGATTCGATAGTGATGAAGGGAGACACAGCCATCCAAAATATCAATATGGTTGCCAATTATCTTGACGACCTTTCGCTTTTAGTAAACGCCGCGGTTGTAGGTGGTGGAGTGACGCAGACAAATATCGATACGTACAAAACCAATGTTGCGACCGCTCGAACGACGATAAACACAACGCTTACGAATTTAACTGCTCATCAGGGGACGTTGCGATCTGCAGAATCATCACTTGTCACTGCGCAAAATCAGTTACGCTCCAAAACCTCCTCTCCACGACCGGTGGACATTCAGGTGTATGAAGGCCAGATTGCACAAGCCCGTGCATCGCTTGAGCAAGTCATTGCGGAGCGAAACGACTATGCCATTTATGCGCCAGTCAAGGGAACCATAACAAACACTACAGCTGAACTGGGAGAAAATGTTGCAGCGAATAACACCATCGTCTCAATGATCCCTGATGCAACGTTCCAGATCACCATCAACGTTTCTGAAAATAATGTTGCGCTCGTGCGCGTTGGTCAATCCGTGCGCATCTCCCTTGAGGCATTTCCCGAACTTAACTGGAAGGGAACTGTTTCGCATATTGATCCCGCTGAAACAAATGTTAGTGGTGCTATTTACTATCAAGCGACCGTGGTGTTTGACCAAAAAGATGAGCGCATACGATCGGGTATGACTGCGAACATCTGGATCCAGGTCGCTCAAAAAGAAAGGGTGCTCTTTGTGCCTGCCGGGGCCATACAGACGCGCGATGGTCTCAAATATGTAAGCGTACTGTCTGGTCGCACCGAGGAAGAGCGAGAAATTACAACCGGAATTTACGATGCGCGTGGGAATGTTGAGATTATGAGCGGCGTCCGCGAGGGAGAGCTTGTGATTCTTGCAAAAAAATGATTCATGAAAACGTTTCGTTCGGCTTTCTTTTTAGCCTATAAAACCATAACCCAGGGCAACAAATCCACGGCCATACTGCTTGTCTGTATTCTTTCCTTCTCCTTCTTAAACATATTATTCATTACAGGCATTCTTGGTGGCCTTGGGAGCAGTATCACTGAAGGCGTACGCACTACCGCAACAGGCGATATACAAGTTCGTCCACAGGAGGAACCAACAAAGAAAGATTTTATCGAAAATCAGGACATCGTCCGTGCACAAATCGAAACAATACCGGGGGTGACGGCGACGGTGCGCAGATACAGTGTGAACGGTTCGTTTGCCTATGATAAAGAAAAAGACGGTAAATATACCTACGTTTCCGCGAATGTGAACGGTATAGACATCGATGAAGAATCAGGCGTTTTTAAGACGGCAGAAACGATCATAGAAGGGCGCATGTTTAATCCCCTGAGAAAGGATGAGATTGTTCTCGGTTCGGGACTTGCGGGTGGTGGATCCGGCCCGAGCGATCGAGATTTGGGAGGAGTAACTATTGGAGACAAAGTATTGGTCACCTTTTCATCCGGCACAAGAACATACACCGTAGTCGGGATATCCGAATCGGGTCTTGGTCCAGCAAACTCACAAGCGTTTGTGAGTACACAAGAAGCCGAGTCGATTCTCGGCACGTTCAATGCAGCATCGTCAATTTCCTTGAAAATGAATGAGGAAAAAATTGAAATCAACGAGCTTCGCGACAGACTGCAATCACTTTTCCCGACACTCGAGATTAAGAGTTATATAGAACTTCTTGCTGATATCGGGACACTGCTCAATGCCTTCAATCTGATCGGCATCTTCGTGAGTGTTATTTCGATTGCTGTTGCCACAGTGACGATATTTGTGCTCGTATATGTGAACGCCATAAATAAGAAACGCCAGATAGGGATCTTGCGAGCAATCGGCATCACGCCCTCAATCATCGTGTACTCATACATTCTCCAGTCGCTCTTTTATGCGGTGTGCGGTATCGCGGTTGGTTCGATTTTGGTGTTTGGTATCGTCCAGCCGTATCTCAATGTACATCCAATCCAATTACCATTTGGTGGCACGAGCTTGGTTCTTACTCAGTTCCAGATCTCGTATAGCGTGCTCGCTCTTATGATTGCGGGATTTCTTGGCGGCCTCGTTCCGTCGCGTATTGTTACCAAAGAATCAATCCTCCAGGCAATCTGGGGGTAGGACACGCATATGATTTCAGTAAAAAATTTGGAAAAAACGTATCCGGGGGCAGTGCCAACATTTGCCCTGCGCGGCGTCTCGTTCGATATTAAAAAGGGTGAGTTTGTTGCTCTGATGGGGCGAAGCGGTTGCGGTAAATCAACGCTCCTTCATCAGCTCGGACTTATTGACACGCCAACGGCAGGTTCTATCCGCATCGGTGGCACGGATGTATTGCATCTTTCTGATGAAGAAAAAACACAATTTCGCTTACAACGACTTGGCTATGTGTTTCAAGAATATGCGCTTATTGCGGAATTCACCGCCTTGGAAAATGTCGGTTTTCCGGCCTCGGTGCTTCATGGGGGAGTGTGGGATAAAGACAAGGCCACGAAACTTCTCGGTCTTGTTGGTCTCGGACACCGTCTCGATCATTATCCGAAAGAACTTTCAGGGGGTGAGCAGCAACGTGTCGCAATCGCTCGCGCGCTTATCAATGACCCCGAGGTGCTTTTTGCAGACGAGGCGACGGCGAATCTCGACACTGAAGCCTCTGTAGTTGTGTTAAAACTGTTTCAAAAACTCAACAAAGAACTGGAACAAACCATCCTCATGATTACCCATGAGCCAGAAGATAAAAAATATGTAGATCGAGTTATTTGGATGAAAGACGGCTTATTAAGCGATAGTGAATCATCCATTTTAAAAGACAAAGAGATCTGACATTCGCTCTTTACAGTCATTCTTATTTTTTTTCATCCACCACCCGCCACAAATACCAAGAAGCGACTGAGGCATGGGCGCGCCAGGGACGTGCAAGTTTTTCCATTTCCGCAGGAGAGGGAAGTGACTTGAGTCGATACACTTTTTGAAACCCTTTGCGAATAGCAAGATCACCCGTTGGTAGGATATCCAAGCGGTGCAGGGTGAAAATAAGCACCATGTGTGCCGTCCAAACGCCAACACCGTGTATTTGCACGAAATGTTCGATAATTTCCTCGCTTGTCATCTTTGGGAAACGCTTGGGGTTTATCGTGCCGTCAGAAAATTTAATCGCCGCATCGCGCAGGTATTTTATTTTTTGAGTAGAGAATCCACAGGCACGAAGTTGTGCTTCGGAAAGCTTCAAAAGCCTGTCTGGAGTTGGTGTTTTGCGGGGGAAGAGTTTGGCGAACCGCGCATAAATCGCCCCAGCGGCTTTGCCGGAAATCTGTTGATAGGTGATGGATCGTACAATGGATCCAAATACACCACCGGTTTTGGGAAAGTAATCGGAAAGATCGGGATGTCCGTGTTTTTTGATGAGGGCTTTAAAACACGGATACTTTGCAAGGAAAGAAAGGGAGTCTGAGAAATGGTGCGTTTCCATATATCGAGAGTGTATTAAAAAGATCGTGTCGCCACAATCAAGTAGCGACACGACAAGTTTACTCGTCTGTGGGAATTGCCGAGGTCATTTTTGCAAGAGTTTCCGCGGAATCTCCAAACGTCAGAAGTACAGCATCAAGTGCTGGTATTACTTTAGGATCTTCGAATACACGAAAAGCGGCCTCCGACTCTGCAATGATCTGATCTATTGCGAGCGTATCCGCTCCCGGTACTTTTCTGAGGCGCTCGGCGTAATCGCCGACGAGTCGGTGTAGTTCTGCCACAGAGCCGTTGATCTGTCGCATTCCTTCTTCGTAATTCGAAAGATTTGCCCCGATTCGATTAGCTATGCGCAGAAAACGCTTTCGTTCGAGTTCGCTTAGCATCAGTTTAATCCTTTTTGCTGAGTCGGTTGATACGCATGCACTTTTTTTACTATAACACGTTTTCAAGAATAGGCAAAATAAGTGCTGAAACTTATACTTTCTCCCATGTCCTCCATTTTTCTCTCCGGCTCCATCGCCTACGACCACATCATGGATCTTCCTGGGTTTTTCAAGGATCATTTTTTACCCGAGAAACTGCACAACATCAACGTTAGTTTTTTTGTGCCTGATCACGACGAGCATTTCGGCGGCACCGCGGCGAACGTGGCATATTCACTCGCGCTTCTTGGCGAGAAGCCTACTATTCTTGCAACAGTGGGGAATGATTTTGAGCGGTACCAAAAATACCTTGAGTCGGTAGGGATCTCTACGAAGAGTATTCATGTTGATCAAGGAAAGAAGACCTCGTTTGCCTATATCGTGACCGATAAGGGGGACAACCAGATTGCCGCGTTCCATCCGGGTGCTGGGGCGGTGCCCTATGGCGATGTAAATCCGGGAGAGAATGCAATTGCCCTCATTTCCGCCGGATGTATCGACGATATCCGCGCCCTCCCGGATATCTACCGTGGCTATGGTTCTCGCTTCCTGTTTGACCCCGGGCAATCGATACCCGCTCTGACAGCAGACGATATACGTAATGGCATAACCGACGCCGAAGTAGTTTTCGTCAACGATTACGAATTCGAACTTATCAAAGTAGCAACGGGGTGGAGGGAGCCAGAGATACTGCGTGTAGCCAAGACTCTTATCGTAACGCTTGGTGCTCAGGGCTCTCGTGTCATCACAAGGGAAGGAGAGACACTTGTGAAGCCGGTTTTTGCAAAAGAAGTGATTGATCCGACTGGCGCAGGGGACGCCTACCGCGCCGGCTACATAAAAGGCATGACCCTTGGCTGGGCACCACAGAAGTGCGCGCAGCTCGGAAGCGCAACAGCCGCCTATTGTGTGGAAAAGGCCGGCACCCAAGCCCATCGCTTCTCAAAGACCGATCTAGCAGAACGCTATACCGCCACCTACGGCGAGACAATTTCACTCTAAACGTTTATATATTTATATCACCGCTGCGCTCGGAGCATATGAAAGAACGTCTTTCACATTCTCCTCGCTTGCGGTTATAATCCTGCGATGCACTACGACATCACGAATGCAGCACTTGCTGCGCAAGGTAAGAAACGTATTGAATGGGCAGATAGAGACATGCCCGTTCTCCAAAAGGTTAGGGAACGATTTTCAAAGGAAAAGCCGCTGAAAGATAAAGTGCTTGCCGCATGCCTCCATGTGACAGCAGAAACGGCGAATCTTATGCGTACGCTGAAGGCTGGTGGTGCTTCCGTGTATCTCTGCGCCTCGAATCCGCTCTCGACACAGGACGACGTTGCGGCCGCTTTGGTAAAAGAATACGGCATTCCGGTGTTTGCACGGAAAGGCGAGGACAAGAAAACCTTCTTCAAACACATTAACGCAGTTCTCGACGCCAAGCCGCATCTTACGATGGATGATGGCGCTGATCTGGTTTCAACACTCCATACCAAACGGAAAGACCTCCTCACCAATATGTATGGCGGCACGGAAGAGACGACAACCGGTGTGATTCGTCTGCGCGCCATGGCAAAAGCAAAGGCACTCAAATTTCCGGTTGTGGCGGTGAACGATGCAAAAACAAAGAATTTGTTTGATAACCGTTACGGCACGGGGCAGTCGACACTCGACGGCATCATCCGCGCAACCGACATGCTCATTTCTGGGAAAGTGTTCGTTGTCGCCGGTTATGGCTGGTGTGGGAAAGGCTTTGCCATGCGTGCTCGCGGCATGGGGGCGAATGTCATTGTGACGGAAATTGACCCGGTGAAAGCGCTTGAAGCAGTGATGGACGGTTTCCGCGTGCTTCCCATGGAAGAGGCGGCGAAGGTGGGCGACCTCTTCTGCACAGTCACAGGAAACAAAGACATTCTCACAAAAAAGCATTTCAAGGCGATGAAAGACGGCGCAATGATCTGCAATTCAGGACACTTCGATGTGGAGATTAATATTGGCGACTTGAAATCGCTCGCAAAAAAAGTCGAGAAAGGCGTGCGCCCGAACGTGGACGCCTACAAAATCGGCACAAAAACCCTTTTCCTTCTCGCTGAAGGCCGTCTCGTAAATCTCGCAGCGGCAGAAGGGCATCCGGCAAGCGTGATGGACATGAGCTTCGCCACACAGGCGCTTGGGTGTGAATGGATCGCCAAACAAAAGCGCGCACCGGAAGTCTACGACATCCCACAAGAAATTGAGGATATGGTCGCGAGCGTCAAACTCGCTTCGATGGGTGTTGCAATGGACGTGCTCACGAAAGATCAAGCGGATTATCTCGCAGGTTGGCAGGAGGGGACCTAATCTTTCAAGGGGTATATTCGACAATCTGACTCACAGCTCCCGGAGATGATCCGCCGAGGCAATATATTTTGTTCGTTGGTGGATAGGACACGCATGATAGGAAGGTCCGTGCCGCAGGAAGTTGATGCGCAAGGGTGACTATCGTATTTGTCGCGGGATTGTATTCGTAGATCTGTCGTGCAGCAATGGAGAAGCTTGATGCGCCGCCGAAGCAGTAGATCAGCCCATTCGTATGCGTAACGCACGAATGCTGCTTGCGGGCAGCGGGTAATGTTGTGGATTTAACAACCATCGTATTTGCTACCGGATCGTACTCAGAAATCTCGTTCACTGCGTTCGAACCCGTGACATCTCCCCCGAAGCAATAGGTCTTACCGGTCACCGCGCTGAAGGCGCAAGAAGATTCATCTCGTATCGATGGTAGGACGGCACGAATCACGAGGCTGTTCGAGGACGGCGTGTATTCCGCATTCTGGTTGATATTTGCCATGCTCGTGTAGCCTCCGAAACAATTGATCTTGTTTGCTGAAGTATTAGTCGTACATGATAGGCCGCTTCTTCCAGAGGATAAAGACGTCCTTACTGCGAGAGTATCCGTCAGGGGATTGTACTCGAATATCTGGCTCACGAGTCCGTTTGCGGTATCACCGCCTGCGCAATAAATCCTATTGTTTCCCGGATTATTTGCGCATGATAGTCCGGAACGCCCGTTCACGCCGTTAAGTGTCGGGACGATCGCACTCTTAATCGTAACGATATCAGTCGGAGGATCGTATTCAATAACCTGATTGATCATCGCAGTTCCTGACCACCCTCCGAAACAATAGATTTTGTTGTTTGCCGTGCTATATGCACAAGAAAGCATAGTACGTGGGCTTGGCAGTGCCGCTGATTTTATCAAGATTCCAGCGCATGATCCTGCGGTGACGCCTGAAGGGAGGTTGTCGTAGAAGCTGGCCCATTCGGCCGAAGTCTGTGTAGGAACATACACAGCACTTCCTGTTGGACTATTATTGGTGACATTTCGGCACGTTGAGAATGCTGTAATTACTTGGGACTGAGCGTGGGAGACGGTGAATCCATCAGATGCTTCTACAATGACCGCAATGATGGATAGAAGCATGCATATAGTGCAAAGTGAAAATACATGCCGTGTCAAGGGCTTGGTGGTCACACCCGCAGGATACCGCAGAGAATAAGTCAAGTAGCAACTTATACACATGAGAAACTGAAGCATTCGATCGAATACTGTTCAACACCGATAATCACAAAAGGGGAACCCGGCCACACTTGTCCACCCCAGATATTCATGGAATCCATCACAAGAATTAGAAACACTCCCTCGGTTTTTAAAAATTACTGGCGTACAGGTTCTGACTGAATTCGCACAGATTAGAAATCAGATGTATACATAAGACATGCGTCCTGCACATGTTGTTGAAATCATCACGCCTCATAAGGTTCTTTTAAACGGGCTTTGGTTTGGAGCAAAGAAGCCGAAGACCGCAATTATTTGGATACATGGCCTTGCGAGCTCGGCCTTTTCCAAGCTCAATATTGTTGAGAAATTAGTCGACGAGAATACCGCCGTCGTAACATTCAATAATCGCGGGCATGATGCAGTGACGCGCGTCTTACAACTGAGAGGGGACAAGAAAGCCAAGAGAGTGCTCGCTGGCGCAGCGCACGAAGTCTTCACTGATTGCCTGGATGATATTCAGGGTGCTATTACTATTGCAAAAAAGCAGGGTGCAAAAAAGATCTATCTAGCAGGGCATTCTACGGGAGCACAAAAATCTGCATACTTCGCAGCGAAAGTGGGGAAGGGTATCGATGGCATTATCCTTCTCGCACCGATGAGTGATTACGCATGTGCTATACACACGGACACGCCGGCGGTCGTAAAGGGAGTGCGTCTCGCTCGAAAACTCATCGCGCAGGGCAAAAAGCAAACCATTGTGCCCGGATGGTGGATGGACGCACAACGTTTTCTCTCACTGCATACACCAGAGAGTCTTGAGGAAATATTTTCCTATGCAAATCCTGGGAAGAAGCCCCGTATCTATCAGTCGGTGAAAGTGCCGCTTTTGGTCTTACTCCCTGAAGAAGATGAATATCGGGACCGTCCTATGAGCGAAATTGCCGCCTGGTTTAAGGAACACCAGAAATCCCGCCGTTTCAATGTTGCTATAGTAGCAAAAGCTGATCATAGTTTTTCCGGCTTTGAATCTCATGTCTCCCACATAATCAAAATGTGGATATATGGCTCAACTGTGCTATAGTTCATCTGATGGCAGTAGGAGAATATGCAGCCGAGGCTGCTCAAGGGAGCAGCATTCATATTGCGCTTTCCGCCGAAACGCTCGGTAATTTTTTAGGTATACCTATCACTAATACGCTCATAACGAGCTGGCTCACGATCGCAATTTTGGTGGTTCTAGGATTAATAATCGGCCGCAACACCCAACTTGTGCCAGGTAGATTACAACTTCTTTTTGAAGTAACCCTTGAATATTTCTACGATTTTATTGCAAAGATTTTAGAGAGTCGGGAGCACGCTCGGCGTTTTTTCCCGCTTCTGATGACTCTCTTTCTTTTTATATTTGTTGCAAACATGTTGCACTTTATTCCTGGGGTGGGGAGTATCACCTACATAGACACCACTAACCATACGGTACCGTTTCTTCGTGCCCCGAATACTGACCTTAACGTAACCCTCGCACTCACTATTATCGTTGTTATAGTCATTGAACTCGCTGGTGTGTTCGCTATCGGTTTGTGGCGATATGCTGGCAAGTTCATTAATTTTAGCGGACGTAACATTGGTGAGCGCGTACTCAATTTCACGGTAGGTATTATTGAACTTGTGTCTGAGGCCGGTCGTCTCGTGTCATTCTCATTCCGCCTCTTTGGTAATATCTTTGCAGGGGAGGTGCTTATTGCAGTAGTGGTCTTCTTTCTACCCTACGCTGTTCCCGTACCTTTGATGGCGTTTGAAGTGTTTGTTGGTTTTATTCAAGCGGCTGTTTTCGTTATGCTCACTCTGTTTTTCATCAAAATCGCTATCACACCCCCGCATACTGCGGGGCATTAAAATAGGTTGTACTCTAGCCATTTTTTGTGGTAGATTGGTGGCACTTATTACAAAATAAAAAGTTTATTCTTCCTGTATGGATATTGAATCAGCAAAACTTATTGGCATGGCACTTGCGGCAGGGCTTGGTGTCCTTGGTCCCGCAATTGGTGTAGGTATGATTGGATCTCGTGCGATGGAGGCTATTGGTCGTAACCCTGAGGCCACAGACAAAATTGTATCAAACATGATTCTCGCGATCGTGTTTGCGGAAGCATTGGGTATTCTTGCGCTTGTCGTTAGCTTCATCATTAAGTTCGTCTAAAGTAGAACCCCGCTATGGGTGAATTATTCGCCGCTTTCGGCATTAACTGGAAACTACTCGTCATTCAGACCGTTAACTTCGGGCTGCTTCTTCTTATTTTGTGGAAATATCTTTACACACCCGTTGTTAAGATACTCGATGAACGACGTGGAAAAATTACTGAAAGCGTCGCAAAAGCAGAGGCGGCAGATCGTCGCTTGGCTGAAGCTGACATGGAGGGGAAAACGCTCGTCGCAACCGCTGGGAAGGAAGCAGAGGTGCTCGTTGCCGCAGGGCGTTCGCGCGCAGAGAGCCAGGCGAGCGAGATTCTGAAAAACACCCAAGCAAAAGCAGATGCTTTGATTGCCGACGCTGCCGCACGCGCTGAGGAGGCGAAGCGTCAAGCACTTCTTGCAAGTGAGAAAGAAATCACCCGTGCCGCTATGCTCGCAGCAGAAAAAATCTTAAAAGGAAGATCTGCCTAGTATGAAGCCCGAGCACTACGCACACGCACTCGTTCGCCTCATCACAGGTGGAGAGACGCCACATACGGCTGTGCAAAAAACGCACGAACTTCTGGTGCGACAAAAACGCGAACACATGTTCCCGCAGATTGCTCGCGCGTTTGCTCGTATGACGCAGAGGGAGTATATGAAAAATCGCGAAGTACTCATCGTTGCGCACCTAAAAGATGAGGCACATGCACGCAGGGAAAGCGGCGCAAAGGATGCTGAACTTCTGCTTGATGACTCGCTCATCGGCGGTTGGCGTCTCGAAGCAAAAGGTATGCTTCAAGACGCGAGCTGGAAACACCACCTCTTGAATATTTATAAAAAAACTACCCACACATAACTTATGGACAACGCAATCGTCGAAAAGATTTTGAAGGAGATCGAGCATTACACTCCGAAGAGCGAAGGTGTGCACGTGGGACGCGTGGCGGCTGTGGGTGATGGTGTGGTGGCGATTGACGGCCTTTCAAATGCTGTTATGGCAGAGCTTCTCGAGTTTGAGGAGACCAAAGGTAAGAGCCTCAAGGATTCGATGGATCCGCTAACTGGCGGGGAGGGCGCCCTCTACGCACTTGTTCTCAACCTCGAAGAAGACAGTGTGCGCGCAGTTATTCTCGGTGATTCTTCGCGTGTAAAAGAGGGGATGACGGTGAAATCCACTGGAAAAATCCTCTCAGTGCCATCAGGCGACGAACTTCTCGGGCGCGTGGTAAATGCACTCGGTGAACCAATTGACGGCAAAGGCCCCTTCAAAAACGCGACTATGATGCCTGTTGAGCGCGAGGCCTACGGCGTTATTCATCGTAAGTCGGTTTCCACTCCACTTCAGACGGGTATCAAGGCAATCGACTCCATGATCCCAATTGGTCGTGGTCAGCGTGAACTCATTATTGGGGATCGCTCGACAGGAAAGACCACCGTCGCTATCGACACCATCATCAACCAAAAATACGAACCGAAAGAAAAGCGCCCGGTGTGTGTCTACGTGGCGATTGGACAGAAGGAATCAAAAACCGCGCGAATCATGCAGCAACTGAAAGACAATGACGCATTTGAGTACACCATCATCGTCGACGCCTCAGCTTCTGCGCCTGCGGCACTCCAATTTTTGGCACCATTTACCGGCGTTGCGATTGGCGAATTCTTTATGGATCGCGGACAGGATGTCCTCGTCGTCTACGACGATCTTTCGAAGCAAGCCGTTGCCTACCGCCAGCTCTCACTCCTTCTTCGTCGCCCACCGGGTCGTGAAGCGTATCCAGGCGACGTCTTCTACTTGCACTCGCGCTTGCTTGAACGAAGTGCGCGTCTTTCCGACGAAAAAGGTGGCGGCTCTCTCACGGCGCTTCCGATTATCGAAACTCAGGAGGGCGACATTTCGGGCTATATCCCAACGAACGTTATCTCCATCACCGACGGCCAGATATTCTTGGAAACCGGGCTCTTCAACAAAGGCGTGCGCCCTGCAATCAATGTGGGCGATTCCGTCTCTCGCGTGGGTTCTGCCGCGCAAACGAAGGCAATGAAAAGCGTTGCAGGGACACTCAAACTTGAGCTTGCGCAGTTCCGCGAACTTGAAGCATTCATGCAATTTGCGTCCGACTTGGACAAAGCAACAGCAGATCGAATCGCATCCGGCCAGCGCATGGTGGAAGTCTTGAAGCAGAAGAATGGCTCACCAATGCCAGTTGAGAGCCAAGTGATCAATCTCTTCGCTGCCGTCAACAAACTTTTTATCGAGGTGCCGCTCCCTAAAGTAAAGCAGGCAGAAGCGCAGTGGATCGAGTTCGTAGGAGCAAGTCGTTCTGACGTCCTCGAGGAAATCAAAAAAACCGGTGCCGTTTCCGACGATGCAAAACTTTCACTCACCAAAGCGATGGAAGAATTCCGTGTGGCACACAAGGAGTATTTTAGCTAAGTATCAAATTACAAGTATCAGGTATCAAACAAGTATCACTATCAAAGCAATAAAGACTTTTTGATACTTATCTACTTTATGACTTGCTTGATACTTGCTACCTGATACTTCGACAACTATGGCATTAAAGGATATTAAACTAAAAATCGTCTCCACAAAAAAGACATCCACCGTCACGCGTGCGATGGAGGCGGTTTCGGCGGTGAAGATGCGTAAGGCGCAAGAGCGAGCTCTTGGTGGTCGCGCCTATGCCGCCGCTGCACTTTCCATCATGGAGCGCCTCTCTGGCTCAAAAGAAATTGAAACTCACCCCTTATTTAAGACACGCCGTGTCTTACATTCTGATGTGGGACTTACGAAGTCCCACATGAAAACGGCAATCGTTATTATGACCAGTGACAAAGGTCTCGCCGGAGCCTTGAACTCAAACGTCATCCGCGCCACCGAAGAAGAGATTCGTTCGCGGGAATTGTCGAAAGATGACGTCATTATGCTCGCCATAGGGCGTCGCGGTGGCGATTACTTTCTCAACAGGGGATACGTCGTGCGCGAAAAGCACGAGAATGTCTCCGACGACATTTCCGAAGAGGACATGCACATGATTACGGATCGCTTGCTTGAGATGCACGAAAAGGGCGAGATCGGTTCGGCTCTTCTTATGTATATGAATTTCCTCTCCACCTTTGAACAGAAGCCGGTTGTCCGTCAATTGATTCCCATCACACCAGAAACCATTAAAGAAATGGTTGCAGGCATTGTCCCGGCCAAGGGCAAATATACTGGCATTGGGCAGGGCGAAATGCGACCCAACGCCTACACGATCGAACCCGATGCTGAAGCGGTTGTAAAAGTCCTCGTCCCGCGCCTCTTAAACATTGCCGTCTATCATGGACTTCTGGAAGGGAAGGCCTCGGAACACTCGGCGCGTATGGTTGCGATGAAGAGCGCGACCGACAAGGCAAAAGAGATGACAAAAGCTCTCACGCGCAAGTTCAATAAAATCCGCCAAGCATCGATCACCCGGGAAGTGTCAGAAATTACAAGCGGTATTGAGGCGATGAAATAAATTGATAATTAGCCATAATTTAGCTATACTAGCGATATGAAAGGTACTGTCACACAAATCATCGGTCCAGTCGTCGACGTTCGTTTCGACGACGCGCTTCCTGCTATCAAAAACGCCCTTGAGGTTAAACATGGGAAAGAAACCCTTGTTCTCGAGGTTGCTCAACACCTCGGGCTCAACCGTGTGCGCTGCATCTCCATGGCAGATACCTCCGGCCTTGCTCGCGAGGCAGAAGTCACCGACACCGGCGCGCCTATTTCTGTCCCTGTCGGCGAAGCGGCTCTCGGTCGTATGTTCAACGTCGTAGGCGAGCCGATTGATGGTATCGCGGCACCAAAGAATCCAAAGCGCAATCCAATTCACGCAGAAGCACCGTCCTTCACGAAGCAATCTACGAAAGCAGAGGTATTCGAGACTGGCATCAAAGCAGTTGATCTCCTTTGTCCCTTCATTAAAGGGGGTAAGGTCGGGCTTTTCGGCGGCGCAGGTGTAGGTAAAACAGTGCTCATTCAGGAACTTATTCACAATGTCGCGTCTGAACACGGCGGCTATTCGGTTTTCGCCGGCGTCGGTGAGCGTGTCCGCGAAGGTAACGACCTCTACCACGAAATGAAAGATTCTGGTGTGCTTGAAAAAACAGCACTGGTTTTCGGGCAGATGAACGAGGTTCCTGGCGCACGCGCACGTGTCGCGCTCTCTGGTCTCACAATGGCAGAGGCATTTCGCGACGAGGGCGGCAAAGACGTCCTCTTCTTCATGGACAACGTGTTCCGCTTTGTGCAGGCAGGCTCCGAAGTTTCCTCGCTTCTTGGCCGCATCCCTTCAGCGGTGGGCTACCAGCCGACACTCGCAGAGGAGATGGGTCAGCTTCAGGAGCGCATCACTTCTACCACCTCTGGCTCCATCACCTCGGTGCAGGCAATCTACGTCCCGGCAGACGACATCACCGATCCAGCACCGGCAACATCCTTCGCACACCTCGATTCAACAGTGGTTCTCTCGCGTCAGCTGGCTTCTCTCGGAATCTATCCTTCCATTGACCCATTGGCCTCGGGTTCCACAGCACTTCAGCCAGACATCGTTGGCGAAGAGCATTATCGCGTTGCCAACGAAACACGTCGCGTACTTCAGCGCTACACCGATCTTCAAGACATCATCGCCATTCTTGGTATCGAGGAGCTCTCAGAAGAAGACCGCAAGCTCGTCTACCGGGCACGCAAGATTCAACGCTTCCTCTCGCAGCCCTTTAATGTCGCATCGGTCTTCACAGGCAAACCCGGTAAATATGTCTCTCTCGAGGACACCATCCGCTCATTCGGCGAAATTCTCGATGGCAAGCATGATGGAGTAGACGAGGGTGCTTTCTACATGAAAGGTGGTATCGATGAAGTTATTGCTGCCTAGCTATGGCATCTGACAAAACACTCCATCTTGTGATTTCCTCAGTAGGGGAGAATCTCTACGATGGCCCTGCGCTTTCTGCCACTCTTCCCGGCTCGGGAGGAGAGATGACCATTCTTCCGCACCATGCGCCACTCATTACCACGCTCAAGAGTGGCACTATCACTGTTGCTATCCCAAATGCAGATTCTAAAGAGTTCTCCATCGAAGGGGGCGTGCTTGAGGTCTCCGGTACTCGGGCAGTCGTGTTGGTCTGATATACTTTTCGTAATGCGAAAGACACTGATCGCAACGTTTTCAATTTTTGTCCTTTTTGCCCCCGCACTAACTTCGGCGCAATCCTGCGCCCGTCCGCCGGGACACACGGGGGCCACGTATAGCATCGCCAATAAAATAATTACGTACTACGTACCACATAACGCACAGGGCTGCGCTTCTTCAATGGAGGGCTGTGTTGCCACTTCGTGCCCCTATGCGGAGCCTCTTGGGGGCGCGTATCGTAGGGTGCCGGTATGTCTGGATGATGTACGGTTAAAGGGTGCAAAATACGTTACTCTTTCTTCTGCACAAAGTAATTACGGTAAATATTATAACCTGGGGACTATCACCTATAAGAGCGCGCTTGACGACAAGATGCACACCGTCGAAAACGTTATTGGATATGTGCACGACACAGGATGTGCATTTAACGGAACATGCAGTGCCGCCATGCGCGCGCGTTACGGTTTTAGTAGTGCCCCCCGACCGGACAAAATCGATGTATGTACTACCGTATGCCCCCTTTGTGATGATGCGCAGGCAGGTGCTTATGCAACAGGTCGAAACGTATCCCTTGCGCGCTCTCGTGCGGGTGCACCCGACCCTGTCGAGGTATATGGAGGTGACGGAGCGTATGGGAGTCCTTTTTCGTACGGTCAACCCCAACAGGGAATGCAAGTTTCAGCCGGGCAAGGTGCACGTGCTTCTGGAGTCGCACCAGGCATTGGGGGTGGGAATACGCCAGCGAACCCCGGCACACAAAGCGATGTCCCCGGCGTTAATTCCTCTCCCACGCCCGGACCGGGCGTTGCAACCCTTGTTATCCAAAGTGAAAAAGTGCGTCGAGGGAACGCAATTCTCGTTGCATGGTCAACACTTGGTATGAAGACTGACGCGGTATGTAAACTCTTCCTCAAACTTCCGGGGCAAGCAGAAACAGAAGTGGCGGAAGGAAACGGCGGCGCGCGGCCACTAGGCATTCCAATCTCGGCACAAGCAGGAACAGGTGAGATTATTCTCACCTGTATGCCAATCGCTGGCGGAAAAATAGAAAAACGCGCCTCATTCACCATTGAATAACATGGGCTTTCAAAAACGAGTTGAAGATTTTGTCTGTGCCAAGTGTGGTCTCCAAGTGAAAGGAAGTGGCTATACCAATCACTGCCCACAGTGTCTTTGGAGTCAGCATGTGGATGTTGACCCGGGGGACAGGGCAGCGCAGTGTGGTGGCATGATGGAGCCCCTGCGCGTTGAGGGCTCTACCGGGAAATACCGCATACTCCACCGCTGTACACTCTGTGGCACAGAGCGTCGTGTGGATACCGCAGAAGATGACAACAGTGCCGCTTTACTCGCCCTAGCGTCAAAAAACGCTGGTGCTATTATGGGACCATGAGTGACAATGATGGAGGTAGTGATGGAGGCGGAGAACCGAATGTTGGAGAGGGAGAGCCATATTATCCCTACCTTTTTCCATATCGAAACAAAGCCACTATACCGCACTATTACGGAGATTACGTGCGGGTGATTTTCATTATGGTGGGGACATTCATACTGGTTCTCGCGCCGTTTGTGAGTGAGCGTGCGCCACAGCTCCTCCCCGCAGCGATTGTTGGTGCGGTCATACTCGTATTACTTGCGGGTCTTACGAGTCCGAAAAAAGAATGGGTGTTAACACTCGATGCGATCGTGGCGGGGCTTGGTGTTGTTGCGTTTGAGTTTCTTGCGCTTGCGGCGTATAACGCTGAGGCATGGATTTCCTTTATCATGCTGCAGACTATAGTGATATCATTTCTTATTGCTTTTTATTTCAGTGTCAAAACAGTGCGCGCAATGCTCACTGGACAAATAGGAAAAAAGCCAACGTTTGGTGAATTTAACCAACCTTAGTGCACGTCATTTCCGTGCTTCCACGAGCCCGGCCAACGATAGGAAAGAAGCGGGATCCAAGCAAGTGTGAGGACAGTCGAGAACGCAAGTCCGAACATAATCGCAAATGCGAGCGGTCCCCAGAGCGCAGAGGCAAACGAGAGCGGGATCATACCCACCACTGTCGTGATCGTGGTGAGGGCGATAGGGCGAAGCCGCGAAACCGATGCTTCCACAATAACCTCCTTGAACGGGAGATCGGCACGTGTGTCTGAGATGCGATGCATAGAATCGAGGAGAATGATCGCGTGGTTGATGATGACGCCTGCGAGCGCAATGACCCCAAGAAGCGACGAGAATGAGAGTGGTTGCCCCGTAAGGAAAAGCCCCAGGAAGACGCCGGTAAGAGAAAGCGGTACTATCGAGAGAAGATAGAGTGTGTGACGGAATGAGTTAAACTCCAGAACAAGAATTGCGAGCATGAGTACGATCCCAGCGAGGAATGCCAGCCCCATTTCGCGGAACGAGCGATCCACGTCTTCTGTTTCGCCGCCGATTTTCATCGTGACGCCTTCGGGAAGCGCAAGTTCGCTGGCTCGTTCTTCAAAGGCGGCGGTCGCCTCCACGGCTGTTGCACCACTGACGTTCGCGGAGACTGTTGCGATGCGTTCGCGGTCTTCGTGGCGAATCGCGGCATTTCCTTTTCGTACGTCTGAGGAAAGGATGGAGCCGAGGAGAATGGGGCCACGAGGTGTTTCTATGGTAAGTGCCTGAATCGCTTCGGGACTCACAATAGTTGTTTCTGACGGATCGGTGTACGCCGGATTCACATCAAGCTTCACCACAACATCGATATCGGTCTCTCCTCGAATTGTTGTTGCAGTCGTGCCATAAATTGCGGTGCGAAGCGTCTGAGCAACCTGCACGGGCGTCACACCCGCAGCGGCTGCCTTACCGCGATCAATCGAGAGCGCAAACTCAAGTCCGTTATCAGACATACTCGAAACGATATCCGTCGTTCCCGGAATTTCAGAAAGTAGTTTTTCCGCTCGCCCTGCAGATGCTTCGAGCGCATCGAGGTCGTCTCCCGAAAAAGTGATGACAACGGGCGCTCCCGAGGGAGGACCATTATTCGGTTCTGAGACACGCACAATTGCGCCACGAATATCCTTCGTCTTGTCACGAAGTTCAGTCACGATCTCCGTCGAGGTAATGTCGCGGTCATCTGGGTCAGGGAGGAGGACGGTGATGTTTGCAAGTTTCGAGCCCGAGCCGGGATTTTGATTAAATGCGCTACCTGCGCCCACTGTCGTCACAAAAGACTCCACATGTGGATATTCATAGAGCACTTCTTCAACTGCACGTGTGACGATGTCTGTTTCGGCAAGGACGGTGCCCTGTGGTTTTTCAATTTCAATATAAATAAAATCAATGTCTTCTTGGGGGAAAAAGACGCTCTTCACCAGCCCTGTAACCGGAAGCGTGAGTGAAAGAAAGAACCCACCAATTACGAGTGCAAGAAAACGATTCTGACGTTTGCGATCATCAAGAAACGCATTCAGCCAGGTTCGGTACGCGTCGCTCGATTGGTGTGTATATTCCTCTTGGCGTTTCTCGAGCGTGTTCATTTCACTCTTCGTGAACATAATCGCGATGAGCGGGACAAGTCCGAGTGCCACAAAGATTGAGGCCAGAAGAACGAAAATGAGCGTGAAAGGAATTGATGCGATGAATGAACCAACCACGCCCGAGATGAAGAAAAGAGGTGCAAACACGGCGACCGTCGTCATTGTTCCGCTGATGAGGGGCCATGCATATTCGCGCAGCGCTGCTTTTGCGGCTTCTTCTTTGGAGCCTAGTTTCTGCATGCGAGTATGAATCGCCTCTGTGACCACAATGCCCGAATCTACGAGAATACCGATTGCAAGAATGAGTGCGAAAAGGGAGACGAAGTTAATCGTGTTCCCTGAAATCCAGAGTCCGATGAAGGCAATGAGGAACGAAAGTGGAATAGAAGCACCAGCAACGAGTGATTCGCGCCAGCCAATCGTAAGAAGAAGCGAAATAATGACGAGGGCGATTGTTTCCAAACCAACACGTGTGAGTTCTGCAAGATCGCGCTCAACCTGCTCACCAAGATCCAGCACAATGACATACGAACCTCCTGAAAGAAGTGTGTCACGGAGTGTTTCCATGTGGGTGCGCACGGTTTCAGCAACGGAGGCAACGTTACCACCAGACGTTTTGTAGACAGAAAGCGTAAGGGACGGCTCAGCCGGTGCGCCGTCAACCGATGCGCGCGAAAGTGTCGAAGCCTCTGCAAGGCCATCCACAATTTCCGCAACGTCACGCAAGTACACGACGCCGCGTTCAGTCTGGATTGCAATGTCGTTTAAGTCGCTCGGATCAACGAGGTCGCCTTCAAATTGAAGTGCATATTGTGTGCCATCAACAGTGATCGCGCCCACAGGAATAGATGCGTTTGAGGCTTGTACTGCTGCAACAATTTGCGAAAGTGTCACGTCGTATTGTGCAAGCGCAGACGCGCGAACGATGACCTGTGCTTCGCGCGCACGCACGCCAGAGCTGTCCACGCGAGAAACTCCAGCGAGAGCTTCTATTTCTTCTTCAAGATCCTCCGCAAGCGCGGTCATCGTTGCTGGTGTATAATCGCCCGTCACTGAGATAATAAGAATAGGTTGTTCTGCAAAGTTAACTTCAGAAACGACGGGGTCTTCCACCTCGCGGGGAAGTTCAGGCTGCACTGCGTCCACCGCTTCCTTCAGATCTTGGAGTGATGCATCAAGATCGGCATTTGCATCAAATTCGGCAGTAATAATCGCGACTCCCTCACGCGATGTCGAGGTAAGTTTGTCGAGATTTTCTATACTGGCTACACGTGCCTCAATCTTGTTGGTGACCAAAAGTTCAATGTCTTCTGCAGAGGCGCCAGGAAAAACCGCCGTCACAATACCGACAGGAATGCGCACCTCTGGCGCAGATTCCTTGGGAATCTGCGTGAGGGCGTAAAGCCCTGCGACAACCAGTGCCGCCATTAAAAGTATGGAGAATTGGCGTTTTTTGAGAAAGAAGGTCCAGAGAGGTAGCATAGGTTCTAGGTGTTAGGTTAAGGATCTGGGGAATGCGTGTGTATTTGAAAATTTCTAAAACCTAAAACCTAGTCCCGAGCACCTATCGCAACTGCGTCTCCCTCCTTGAGTCCACGTGCATCAACGACGATACGCATTTCTGACGTAACTCCCTCGGTTATTTCAATAAGCGCACCGCGCACTGCGCCAGAAGTTACCGGGTGTGCGATAAGAACTCCATTTTCTACCGTGAAGACCACGCTACGATCGGGTTCGATTTTGAGTGCCGTGAGAGGAATGCGTAGTGCTTCGTCTTTCTGCTTTTCTGTCGCGGGGCGTGCGATTTCGATACGAACAGAATCTCCACTTGTTACGTCTCCCGTGCGAAGAGCTACACGCACTTCAATGCGCTTAGTAATAGGATCGATTGCAGGAGCAATTTTCGTCACAACACCTTCTGCACCACCCTCAATCGCGACAGTATTTCCAACGGCAATGGTGGAGCGTTCGCTCTCTGTGATGCTGGTGATGATTTCGAGTGCGCCCGTATTGCTTACGACGCCCACAAGTTGAGAGGGCGATACGAAGTCGCCGAGATCGATTGAAAAATTTGTTAACGTTCCTGAAAACGGTGCGCGAATACGTGTTTTTTCAAGATTAGACAATGCTGCGTTATAGGCACCCTCTGCTTGTTTGAGTGTTGCGGTGCTCGCAGAAACAGTACCCGAACCATTTTCAAGTGATGTTCGTGCTGCGATAACGGCACTCAGGGATGCGGTTACGCTTGAACGAGCCCCCGTCACATCAGTGATGTAGCCAGAAATCGTTGCAGTTGAAATGTCTTCACGGGCGACAGCGGCGTTGAGTGCTTTGAGTACAATATCAAGATACGTGCGCACCTTTCGTAGCTCGTCTTCAAGAATGGCAAGTTCTCCCGCGAGATCAGATGATGAAGAGAGTGAGACACTTTGTACCTCATGGCGTTCAAGCATAGGGCGAAGTGTTGGGCGAGTTGTTCTAATGTCTGCGAGGGCCTGTGAATCCTTACTACTCACGGTGAATGTACCATCGGACGATTCGGGATCCGAGAAAATCTGGCCTACAGCATCCTCAACCGCAGTATCAATTGCGGCATACGCACTAAGTACAGTTGTGAGTGCTGAGCCACGAGAGCCTCCTGTCGAGGCTTTCGCCGCATCAAACGCACCCTCGGCTTGTAAAAGGGCTGCGCGCTGCGCGCTGTTTTCGATTTCTGCAATTATGGAGCCGGCACCGACAAAGCTACCAAGATCGGCGTTCACGCGGGTAATGCGTCCTCCCGCCTCTGTGCGGAGTTCTGCTTCATTTTTAGAAACAACATTCCCAACGAGTGAGAGTGTAGAGGCGCTCGAAAGCTCAGCAACGGAAGAAACTCGTACTTCGCGTGTTCGTGTACTTTCTTGCGCTACTTCCTCGCCACCAGAAAGAGACCAGACGATGAGGCCAAGAATAATAAGTCCCCCCACGGCGTACCGAGGATGAGCACGGAGATAGGTATACCCCGCGCGAGCGAGAGAGTAGATTCGATTCATAAGAGTATGATAACACGTTTTTGTCAATAATGCAAATCTCGTCTTTTTGGATGTGCTACCATAGTTCCCATGCAGGAATCTATTGATATTAAGCCACGAAATGATCTTCAGTTGGCGGTGATGACTCTTCTTGCCAATGAGATGGGGGGTGACAGAAAAGCGGCTGGTGAGACGTATGCTCAAAAGTATGCCCAATATTTTGATATCGTACTTAACGAATGCAAAACTGCTTCGCCCGAAAAATTACTTGCAGCTCTTCACGAAAAATTTGATAGTACACACCACTAAGGTATGAGTAAAAAAATTTTTCTCCTCCTCGGCCACCCCGATAACAGCGGCCTCTGCGGTTCACTCGCCGACGCTTATGAGCAAGGCGCAAAAGAAGCGGGGCATGAAATTGTGCGCATGAATATCGGGGAAATGCAATTTGATCCGATTCTCCACAAAGGCTACCGTGCGCGCCAAGAACTTGAGCCAGACCTTCAAAAATTTCAGGAGCATGTGCAATCTGCAGATCACTTTGTTGTCGTGCATCCCGTGTGGTGGGTGGGTATGCCGGCAATTCTAAAAGGTCTCTTTGATCGCGCCTGGCTTCCTGGTTCTGCGTTTCGGTATATCAAAACAAAAGCGGGCGCCCGCACTATTTTCTGGCATCGCCTCATGCGCGGGAAAACTGCGCGCATCATTGTCACCTCTGGCACCGCACCGTGGCTCGTCCGATTTCTTCCGGGAAATGTGAACGCACAATTGCGGTGGGGCATTCTTTGGTTTGCGGGGTTTCGCGTCTACCACACAAAGTGGTTTGGTCCTGCAGAAAATCCTCCTGAAGCTCGGCGCGCTGCGTGGCTTCGTATCATTCACGATTTGGGGCGGAGTGGAAAATGAAAGAGGGCACCTTCCGGCGCCCTCTAAAAGTTTAGTCTTCTTCGCTCATCAACCCCTTGTCGACTTCGTGACAACAATTCCGAAGTCCCTCGCCTCTAGATCTTCAACGATTCGAAATTCTTGCGGATGTTCCACTTCATCGGAAAAGAGCACGATACGGAGCGTGGGCTTATTGAGAAACTGCACGACCCGTGCGGTTCCCCAACGTCTTTCAAGGAAAGACGCGAGTATATTCATACCTTCACCGGAAAGCTTTCGTGCTCGTTCTTTGTCAACAACCGCTGTTTTCCCGAAAACAAAGGTCAACAAAAATCGTTTTTTGCCCACACCGTTTGTTCTCTCTTGTGAACGCACCTCAATTAGTACGAGCCCGGATTGCCAGAGCTTGCCAATGAGGGGCGAAGGAACGACACCATGCCGTTCCAAGAGTGTTATCCCGGTTGTTTGTCTGTGGCGATCGGCTCGGTCGGTATGCACCTCGGGGTCGTCCTCATACACGACCTTGGGAAATTTTTGCATTCCGGGAAGCCGGAACTGCACAAGAACAGTGTCTGCCTCTTCAAACATTTCGTAATCTCCATACGTTAGAGGTTGACGAAAGTATTCTACTATAAAAATATATCTTGTCAAAAAGCTCTCGAAGCCGTAGGATACGGACGTGTCACTCTCAATAGGAATTGTCGGGTTGCCTAACGTAGGGAAATCCACGCTTTTTAATGCACTCACAAAAAAGGGGGTGCTGATTGCCAATTACCCATTTGCGACGATTGATCCTTCGGTGGGTGTTGTCGCTGTGCCGGACGGGCGTTTGGACGCGCTCGCGAAGATGTCGAATTCACAAAAAGTAGTGCCCGCGGCAGTAGAGTTTGTTGATATTGCAGGGCTTGTAAAGGGGGCTTCAGAAGGCGAAGGCTTAGGGAACCAATTTTTGACGAACATCCGCGAAACGGATGCTATCGCCGAAGTCGTGCGCCTTTTTGATGATGCTGATATTCACCACGTGCATGGGGATGTGGATCCAGCGCGAGATGTTGATGTGATTAATTTGGAGCTTGTACTCGCCGATGAACAAAGTGCCTCGAAGCGTCTCGAGCGTGCGGAGCGCGATGCGAAAGGAAATGATAAAACAGTTATCGCTGAGCGTGATGTACTCCGCAAAATCGTACCCGTACTAAAGACGGGGAAAGCCGCGCGCACCGTCGAACTTGATGAAAAGGAAAAAGAAGTTGCTAAAGCATTCCAATTTCTCACAATGAAGCCGATTCTGTATGTCCTCAATCGCAAGAGCGGTGCCATTAACATGGATGCAGAGGCAGGGGAAAGGTGGAGGGCGCTTGAAAAGCATTTAGAAAATGAAAAAGCACAGTGGGTGTTTGTCGATGCGGGAGTTGAACACGAACTCTCTGACATTCAGGGTGATGAAAGAGCGGAATTTCGCAGAGAGCTCGGCGTTTCGAGCGATGGCATCGACGACTTAATTCGCGGCGGTTATCGGTTGCTCGATCTCATTTCATTTTTTACAACGGGGGAAAAAGAATCTCGTGCCTGGACGATTCGTCGCGGCGCCACTGCTCCCGAGGCTGGTGCCGCAATTCACGGCGATTTCCGCGATAAATTCATCCGTGCGCAGGTTATCCAATACGACAAACTCCTTGAAGCGGGTTCCTGGGCAGCTGCGCGAGAAAAGGGGTGGGTGCGCACCGAAGGTAAGGAATACGTCGTCCAGGATGGGGATGTCATGGAGTTTTTTCATTCTTAGCCACGCGTTGATAACTCCTTGTGCTTCCGCAGGCGCGAAGGTAGGCTTGAGAGTATGCATACTAAAGTAACCCCCAAGGACTTCTTCCTCTGGGCGGGGGCGCTTATTGCGCTTTATGGCTCCGTTATAGCCCTTATTACACTCCTCTTTGAGTACATTAACCACGCATACCCAGATCCGCTCGAATACTACTATTTTGCTGACCCCTACTCAGGCAGTATGCGTTTTGCGATGGCAACGCTGATCGTTCTTGTACCGCTCGCCCTCTACCTTATGCGACTTATCAGAAATGATATCGCACGTGAGCCTGCAAAAAGCGATTTGTGGATTCGCCGGTGGGCACTCTTTCTCACGGTCTTCCTTGCCGGAGCAATTGTGATTGTCGATCTCATCACACTCATTAACTATTTCCTCGGCGGTGATCTCACCACACGCTTTGTCTTGAAGGTGCTCGTCGTACTCCTCGTCGCTGGCGGTGCATTTTTCCACTTCCTTGCAGATTTGCGCGGTTATTGGACGGCACAACCCGCTCGCGCACAGATGGTGGGGTGGGGCGCGGGTGCCGTTGTGCTCGCTTCTATTATCGCGGGGTTCTTCATCATGGGAACTCCTGGCGAAGTGCGCCTCGCGCGCTTTGATTCCGAAAAGATAAACAATCTACAGAACATTCAGTACCAAATCGTGAATTACTATCAGCAAAAAGGGATGGTTCCTGCACAGCTCTCAGATATTGAAGACCCACTGAGTGGTTGGATCTTGCCACAAGATCCGGAGGGTGAGGAGTACCGTTATCAGAAAAAAGGCGAGCTTTCGTTCTCACTCTGCGCAACCTTCAATAAAGAAAGTCGTGTCCCAGAAATGCCGAGGGCACGCCCCGCAGCTCCCTATGGGGCACCAATGCCAGACGAGAATTGGGAACATGGTGCGGGAGAAGAATGTTTCGATCGTACGATAGACCCAGATCGATACCCAGTCTACGAAAAGATGGCGCCGGTTCAGTAAGGCCAATTGAAAACCGCCTCTTTTGGGGCGGTTTTGTGATAGTGTATTTCCATGCGCGCATACGACCATCAAAAAATAGAAAAAAAGTGGCAGAAAGAGTGGGAAAAATCTGGCTTGTATCGCTCTACTGAAGATACTTCAAAACCCAAATCTTTTGTGCTCGATATGTTTCCCTATCCCTCAGGAGAAGGGCTCCATGTGGGGCACCCGAAGGGCTACATTGCAACAGACATTGTCAGCCGCCACGCCCGCATGCAAGGGAAGAACGTACTCCATCCGATGGGTTGGGATGCGTTTGGTCTACCCGCAGAAAACTACGCAATCAAGAACAAAGTCCATCCACGTGTCGCTGTTGAAAAAAACATCGCGCGTTTCAAAGAGCAGTTGCAAAAAATTGGACTCGATTACGACTGGAGTCGCGAGATTAACACCACCGATCCGGAATACTACAAGTGGACGCAGTGGATTTTCCTGAAGCTCTACGAAAAAGGCTTGGCCTACGAATCGTTTGAGCCCATCAACTGGTGTCCCTCGTGCCAAACCGGGCTCGCAAATGAAGATTTGGACGGCAACGTCTGTGAACGCTGCGGCACCGTTGTCGAAAAACGTCCGATGCGCCAGTGGACGCTCAAGATCACCGACTACGCCGAACGTCTGCTCAAAGATTTAGATTTGCTTCCCGAGTGGCAAGAACACATCAAAGAAAGTCAGCGGAATTGGATAGGGAAGAGTGAGGGGGCAATTTTGAAATTCGAGATAGTAGATAGTAGAAAGGAGACAATAGAAGGGATTGAAGTGTTTACCACACGTCCGGATACGCTTTTTGGTGCCACCTACGTGGTTATTGCCCCCGAGCATCCGATCCTTCGAAAAATAAAATTCACCAACACTGCTGAAGTTCTTGTATATGCAAAAAAGGCGGCGACTAAAACTGAAATTGAACGAACGACGGAAGGGAAAGAAAAGACGGGGGTAAAGTTGGAGGGAATTTTTGCAATCAACCCTGCAACAAATGAAGAGATTCCCGTATTCGCCGCCGATTATGTTCTCGCACATTACGGCACCGGCGCCATCATGGCGGTACCCGCGCATGATGAACGTGATAAACAATTTGCACAAAAATTTAATCTCCCTTCCACAGAAGTGGTGACGGATATACTGAAAAATTCAGGCGAATTTGATGGACTTACGTCCGAAGAGGCAAAGGCAAAAATCACTGAAAAATTTGGCGTTGCAAAAATCACCTACAAACTTCGCGATTGGGTATTTTCGCGCCAGAGATACTGGGGTGAACCGATCCCGATTATTCACTGCGAAAAAGATGGAATCGTGCCCGTGCCGGAGAAAGATTTGCCGGTGAAATTGCCGGAGGTGGAACACTACGAGCCGACAGGGACAGGGGAATCTCCCCTTGCCGCGATTGAGTCGTGGGTAAACACACCATGCCCAAAATGTGGTGGCGTTGCAAAGCGTGAGACCAACACTATGCCGCAATGGGCGGGTTCGAGCTGGTATTACCTCCGCTACATGGATCCGCAAAATGACACGGCACTTGTCGACTCGGCAAAAGAAAAATATTGGGCACCAGTGGATGTGTACGTCGGTGGGGCAGAACATGCGACGCGCCACCTTATCTACGCGCGTTTCTGGCACAAGTTCTTGCAAGACATCGGCGTTGTATCGACTCCGGAGCCTTTCACGCGTCTCGTCTCGGTGGGGCTGATTCAAGCAGAAGATGGTCGCAAAATGTCGAAGCGATTCGGAAATGTGATTAACCCAGACGATATCGTGGAAACCTACGGCGCCGACACGCTTCGTATCTATGAAATGTTTATGGGACCTTTTACCGAGGCCATCGCATGGAAAACATCGTCCCTCATCGGCGCTCGCCGCTTCTTAGAACGTGTCTGGCGTTTGGAACAACAACTACAAACTACAAACTACAGTCTACAGACTGAACGTATTCTGCACCAAACGATCAAAAAAGTTGGAGAAGACATCCAAAACTTTAAATTCAACACAGCGATTAGCCAGATGATGATATTCGTGAATGAAGCGGAGAAATCGGGCCTTAGCAAAGAGCAGTACAGAGACTTCGTCGCACTTCTCGCCCCATTTGCGCCGCATATTGCAGAAGACATTTGGCACGAACTTGGAAACAAAACCTCGGTACACATCGCGTCATGGCCGCGCTTTAATGAGAAAAAGCTTCTTACTGATGAAGTGACTATTGTGGTGCAGGTAAATGGAAAAGCCCGTACAAGTCTTTTATTCCCACGTGATGTGGCGCAGGCTGATGTGGAGAAAGCTGCGCAGGAAGCCGCCGCAAAGTGGCTTCTCGGGAAGGTGCCAGATAAAATTATTTTCGTCCCCAACAGGTTGGTGAATCTTGTACTTGCATAATAAATATTACATGTTATAATAAAAACCGTGCCATTTACAGAATGGTCTGTGATGGCAAGAGGGTTTTAAAATGAAAATGATCGCGACCGCGGGGTTTCTCTGCCTCTCGTACTTGTTGCTGGTGGCGCTTGTCACCACTCCCCGGGAGCCGGCAGAAACTCCGCACTCTACGATGAGTCTGATGCAGGAGTAAATTTCTCCTGCACAGGCCTGATCTCAAGCGCCTAACCTTAAGAGGTTAGGCGCTTGTCTTTTTCACAACACGCGCCCCATTTTTAGTATCTTCTACGAAAAAACCTGCAGTTTCGATTTCGTTTCGTGCTGAATCAGCTTCTTGCCACTTCTTTTCTTTACGTGCAGATTCTCGTTTTTGAAGAAGAACACGTATTTTTTCAGGCACATCGTTTTCAGAAACTATGACACCAAACTCTTTCTCCCACAGCGTACGCGCTTCGGTATCTTCTTGTGCAAGGTTAAGGCCGAGCACCTGATCAAAATCGAGAAGTCCTGCACGGAGATTCTTTGGTGCAAGCGAAGTGTCTTTTGTCATTTCCCAAAGTACAGCAAGCGCGCCGGGTGTGTCGAGATCGTTTGATATTTTTTCGGTAAAGCGGTGTTTGTAGTCTTCCGGAACAGAACCGCCGAAAGGGAGCGTGTCCGCTAAGCGACGTAGTTTGAGAAATGCGGTCTGAGCTGAGCTAAGTGCCTCCCACGAAAATGATGCGGGTTGACGGTAATGTGCACCGAGGAGAAGGTAGCGGAAGGAGAGGGGATGAAAACCTTTCTCAATAATATCTGAGAGGTATATCACGTTGCCTTCGGATTTTGCCATTTTTCCTCCTTCGAGTTGAAGGTGGGCGCGATGAAGCCAGAATCGCGCTAACGGTTTTGCATCTGTTGCCGCTTCTGACTGTGCGATTTCGTTATTGTGGTGCACTGGAATATGTTCGATACCTCCTGTGTGAATATCTATTTGGTCCCCGAGAAGCGCGCGAATCATTGCAGAACACTCAATGTGCCAGCCGGGGAAACCTTTACCCCAGGGCGAATCCCATCCCATGTGGATATCTGATTTCCACAAAAGGAAGTCAGTCGGGTTCTTTTTTTCGGACACCGCGACTCGGGCACCTTCTTTTAATCCTTCCAGATTGATGTTACCGAGCTTGCCGTAGGCAGGGAAGCGGGAGGTATCGTAGTAGACGCCGCTCTCGCCACGGTAGGCGTATCCTTTCTCTTCAAGCTTTTTAACCATCCCGATTTGTTCTTGAATATAGGCAGAAGCACGCGGGAACTGCGTGCCATCGATTCTTGCATTCAGCCGTTGCATATCTTCCAAAAAAATCTGCGTGTATTTCTCGGCAAGGATGCGCATATTCTCGAGAGTTGGCTCAAGTCCGTCGCGTTTCAAGCCTTTCGTCATTTTATCTTCACCATCGTCGCCATCAGAAACAAGATGTCCCACATCGGTAATATTAATGACCTGCTTCACGTCGTATCCCACGTATTCAAGTGTGCGGCGAAGGATGTCGGTGAAGACGAACATTGAAAGGTTTCCGATGTGCTGTACACCATAGACAGTTGGGCCGCAGTGGTACATTTTCACCTCTTTTCCAAGCGGCTTGAATTCTTCGTCTTTGCCGGAGAGTGTGTTGTGTAAATGTAGGCGATCCGCACCAGGTGCGCTAGAAAAGAGTCTTGCGAAGAAAGACATGCCTTCATCCTAACAGCTACACACTAGGAGCTACAAGCTACTTTTTGCCCTCAGGATGCTCGTGCCCAGCTGAAACACGCAGGAGTAGGTCGTCCAAGTGTTCCGAGCGAAGAATGTCATATTTTGCACGATTACTCTTGAAGCGAAGCACTATTTCCGCCGCATGCTTGCTGCCGAGGAAGTGCGGAAGAACGACATAATCGACCCCGCCTTCATAGTGACCAATAGCATCCGTTACGCGGTGAGCAACGACGATAACAACCGCCTCTGGCGCCTGCGCACGCACTGTTTGATGAAGCAGGGCATTCGTATTAGTCTCCGGCACGGTTGAGAGTACAAGTTCTACACGAGAAAAATCTATGGTCTCAAGAAAATCAGGATCTCCTGCGTCGCCAAAAAGTGCGGGGATGCCTCGGCGCTCCAATTCCGAGATGCGGTCTGGATCATGATCAACCACAACAAACGGACGCCCAAACTTCTCGAGTACATTAAGAAAATCATGTCCCACACGATTGCAACCGAAGAGAATAATCTCGTAATGCTTGAAGCGCATTCGTGGTTCATGTGCGTTTTTGCGTTCAAATAGAGAAAGAAGGGGAGAAAGCCGCTTGTAAATACCATCCGAATAAAGGACGAGGTACGTTGAGCCGAAAATAGTAATGAGACCCACAAGCGTGACGAGCGATAAGTGTTCTTGCGTGAGATGCCCCAAAGAAACGCCGAGTGCAACGAGAATAAGTGAGAATTCGCTGATTTGTGCGACAGTAAAGCCCGTTTGGAGGCTCGTCTTTTTCTTGTAACCCATGAAGCCGAGGATGGCCATGAGTATCAAGGGGTTTCCGATGAGCACCAGTGCCGAAAGAATGACGGCAGGAATAATCAGCTCGCCGATGCTGCTCAGTTGTAGTTCGGCACCAAGATAGATAAAAAATATTACGATGAAAAAATCGCGAAGCGGAGAGAGTCGCGCACTGATCTCAAGTCGCGCAGGCATGGTCGCAAGCGCAACACCGGCAATAAGAGCACCGCTTTCGAGCGAAAATCCAAGCTCTCGAAAGAGGGCGGCGATACCAATGCCCCACGCGAGTGCGAACAGGAAAAGAAATTCGTGTGATTTTGCAATTGCTGCACTGACACGGGGAAGAATAAAGTGTGCAACGAGGGCGATTACAAAAATCAGAGCCAAGCCCAAGGCAACAAGTGTCCCAATACTTACAAAAGATGCATCCGTGGTGAATAATGGAATCGTGAAAAGAAGTACAACGGCAATCAAGTCTTGCACCAAAAGGAACCCAATAGCGATTTTTGCATAGAGTGTCTCGAGATCTCCTTTATCGGAGATCAATTTCATGATGATGATGGTCGAGGAGAAGGCGAGTGCGATTGCGATATAGAGAGAGGGAAGCAGTGGAAAACCGAGGGCGACACATATCCAATAGCCGACGAGTGATGTAATCACAACCTGTCCAACCCCCGTGACCAGTGAGACTCGTCCAAATTTTTTAATGATTGCTGGGTCAAGGTGAAGTCCTACAGTAAAAAGAAGAATCGCGACCCCAATTTGCCCAAGGAGCGCAAGCGTTTCTTCTGAATGTACGATATTGAGCACAAACGGTCCCGCAATAAGACCCGTGAGTATGTGTCCAATAATGAGCGGTTGGCGTAAGATGCGCATGACAAGCGCAACTGCGGTTGCCAAAACGACAAGCACACTCAATTCGGAGAAAAGTTCCATGATGCATCGAAAGTGTAGCACGATGAATTGGCGAGGGCCTCGCAGTGTGCGATACTAACCCCATGCAAGAACAGAGTAAGGCCGCGCTCATTATTGGAGGCGCATTTCTTTTGATTCTCGGTTTTGGTGGCGGTTATATGGTTGCCGATCGTTCCGCTATGCCCGCTTCTGTTGCGCAGGCGCTTGGCGGCGAAACGCCTCCTGAGGGCGTTGATTTAACGCCGCTCTGGCGTGCGTGGAAAACAATCGATGAGCGATTTGTGCCAGCGTCTGTTCCTCCCACAGATGCCTCTTCAACGAGTCCCGTACCCCTCGGCACGCCCGAAGAACGCCGTGTATACGGCATGATCCAAGGCCTCGCTGATGCGCTCGGAGATCCTTATACTTTCTATCTCCCGCCCGTCGAACAAAAACAATTTGAAGAAGATCTTTCTGGTAATTTCGAGGGAGTGGGGATGGAGATTGCTATCCGCGATGAAATTCTTACCGTTGTTGCACCGCTTAAAGGGACCCCGGCAGAGCGGGCTGGCCTCAAACCAAATGATCGCGTGCTCAAAATTAATGATACAGAAACGCGCGGCATGGATATTACAACTGCAGTGAGCAGAATCCGCGGCCCTAAAGGAAGCGAAGTAACACTACTCGTTGCTCGTGAAGGCTGGGAAGAGGCACGCGACATCAAAGTAACGCGTGATGTGATTAATATCCCAATACTCGAAACCGAAACCAAGGATGATGTTTTTGTCATATCCCTACATAATTTCACCGCAAATTCGCCTCTCTTGTTCCGTAACGCGTTGCGCGAATTCGTGGATTCTGGAAAGAATAAACTGATTGTAGATCTTCGTGGGAATCCAGGTGGCTATCTCGAGGCGGCAGTTGATATGGCAAGTTGGTTCCTGCCGTCAGGAAAAATTGTCGTCACCGAAGATTATGGCGGCAACCGCGATAACGTCGATCACCGCAGTCGTGGCTACAATATCTTCAATGAGAATCTCGACATGGTCATTCTTGTCGACAAGGGCTCTGCATCTGCTTCAGAAATTCTTGCGGGGGCACTTCGCCACCATGGTGTTGCCACACTGGTTGGTACAGCGACCTTTGGTAAAGGCTCTGTTCAAGAATTGGTACCCATCACCGAGCTCACCGGCCTCAAAATCACCGTTGCGCGCTGGCTCATGCCGGGAGGGGATCAAATTCCACATGACGGCATCGTGCCTGACACCGAAGTGAAGGTGACCGAAGAAGATGCAAAAGAAGGTCGTGATCTGCAGATGGAAAAGGCACTCGAACTCGTGCGTGGAATGTAGTATGAAAGTAATCCTTCTTCGCGATATGCCGGGGGTGGGACAAAAGGGGAGTGTGAAAGATGTGGCAGACGGTTATGCGCTTAATATGCTTCTTCCAAAGAAGCTCGCGGAACCGGCAACGCCAGAAAAATTAGCAGTACACACAGAGGCACAGGCTAAGGCTCGGGCTCATAGGGAAGCTGAAGATTCTACGGGGCGCGCGCTCAAGAAAAAAATAGAGGGAATCATGATAAATCTAAATGCGCCAGGAAATGCGCAAGGACACCTCTATCAAAAAGTTTCTTCCGAGGAAATTGCTGCAATGCTCGCACTTCAAGCGGGCATTACTGTAGAAGCGAAAAATGTACACCCAAAGATGCCAATAAAACAAACCGGCGAATGGCCGGTTGAAGTGCGCCTTGGGGAACACGTGGCGACGTTTATTGTTGCTATTACCGCTACTTAGCGGGCACAATTTCTACTTGTGCACGAACTGAAGTGCGACCATCGAAATCCTGTTTGCGTTTGGTGCTGAATTTCACCGAACCTGCAACCTTTGCGAAAAGAGTGTGATCTGAACCAATGCCGATATTGCGGCCAGCCATAATTTTTGTACCGCGTTGGCGGACAATTATTTCACCGATGCCCACCTTAGTGCCATCGGAGCGTTTAACGCCGAGGTACTTCGGATTTGAGTCGTTCAGGTTTTTTGCTGTTCCTGCTGCTTTTGTTGTTGCCATATGGGTAGGGTTTAGCCACTAGGGGATAGGGTCTAGGGAGTGCCTAAAACACGCTACAATCCTCGTGTGGCAAGCAGAATACAGGAAATGTGGGAGAAGGTCAAATCCGTTGGAGGCGGGCTCCTAGAAGAGTGGGGGATTATCCTCATTATCCTCCTTACTGCCTTTGGAAGCTTCTTTTTAGGCCAAATTTCAGCTTCTGAGGCCTCGCAGCCCTCTGTGGCGGTCAGAATAGCTCCTGAGGCAGGAGAGCCTCGTGGAATGCATATTGGTGGCCTTATCGTCGCCTCCCGAACGGGTGAGGTCTATCACTATCCCTGGTGCCCTGGCGCATCTCAAATGAAGAGGGAGAACCAGGTATGGTTTGCGGATGAGACGGCTGCTCAAAAAGCAGGGTATACACCCTCAAAAAATTGCGCAGGACTCAATCCGGGTATGTAGTATCTCGTATATCGTATTTTGTATGCATACTAGATACCAAATACTAAATACCATATACTTGTTTTATGTTGGTTATTGATGTTGAAGCTTCCGGAACAGAAGCGCACAAACACTCCATTGTTTCTTTAGGTGCGCTCGATCTTTTTAATCCTTCCAATCGTTTGTATGAAGAGTGTCGTGTGTGGGACGGGGCGCACATTATGGACGAGGCACTCAAAGTGAATGGATTCACCAAAGAACAAATCACTGATTCTAATAAGCAAAGTGAGGCCGATCTTGTGCATCGTTTTTTGGATTGGAGCAAAGATTTACAAAATCGAACACTCGCGGGGCAGAATGTTTCTTTTGATCGCGATTTTGTGAAATATGCATGCGGGAGAGCAGGGCACACGGATTGGCCGTTCGCGTATCGCACCATTGATACGCACACGCTTTGTTGGGCGCATATGGTGGGGAGGGGAATGCAACCGCCAATTGATCCAAAACATCGCCGCTCCGCACTCGATCTCGACGCCGTCCTCAATTACTGCGGCATCCCCGAGGAACCAAATCCCCACAACGCACTGACTGGCGCACTGTCTCACGCTGAAGTTATCTCACGACTTCTCTATGACAGGAAACTACTTCCTGACTTTGATCAGTTTGGGATTCCTTGGAAAAAATAATTATGGATGGATCACTTAATGGAAAGAAATTTTCTAGAGAAAAAGCTGTATCTGTTAAAAAAATCGTGCATGGCTTTTACGAATGGCAGAAAACACACCCTGGTAAAGATTTTGTAAACAAAGCGCACGCGGACACCCTCCTTGCTGAAATTCTCCGATTTCAAAAGAGGGACAATATGCCGGAAAGAGAATTGGCTATATATGGATTTGACGTCGACGCGCTTAAGGAGGGGATTCTGCGCGCTTCTCACGTAAAAATAACTAAATCTGAAATCCGTGGCGCGCATAAACCGAGAGGAGTATAGTAGTTGTATATGAATATCTTCGCCGCCCTCTTGTGGCTTTTTATCGGCATCAGTGTGTTGGTTGCAATTATTCGCCAGGTGAATCAATACGAAAAAGGAGTGTTCTTTACCATTGGTAAATTTACTGCGATCAAAGAGCCGGGATGGAGAATTGTCATTCCTATCTTCCAATCTATGCAGAAGGTAGATATGCGCACGAAAGCGGTTGACGTGCCTGAGCAGAAGGCGATTACAAAAGACAACATATCGGTTGGCGTAAATGCTGTTATCTATTACCGCGTTTCGGATGCTGCAAAGGCTATTCTTGAAGTTGAAGATTTTATTTACGCCATGTCGCAACTGGCCCAGACAACCATGAGGAATGCTGTCGGCGAAGTAGAGCTCGATGAGCTCCTCGCGCAGCGTGACAAGATTTCTGAACGCATCAGAAACGTTGTCGATGTGGCATCCGATCCGTGGGGTATAAAGGTTATGAATGTCGAACTCAAAGACATTGCACTCCCGCAAGATATGGAGCGCACCATCGCAAAGCAGGCTGAAGCGGAGCGCGAAAAGCGTGCGGTCATTATTCGCGCCGAAGGAGAAGTTATTGCCGCAGAAAATATGTCGAAGGCCGCGCACACACTTGCTGCAGCACCGGGCGCACTACATCTCCGTACACTCCAGAGCATCAACGATATCTCCAGCGATCAATCCAACACTATCGTTTTTGCCGTGCCCCTTGAGGTACTCCGCGCACTTGAGAAGATCAAGTCATAATTACTATGCGCGCACTCCGCGAGATCGGTATGCGCATTTCCCTTTTTTGCATGCGTCTTTTGCATGCACTTCGTCTTCTTGTTCGCAAATTACTTCGCCGGGGAAGAGAGAGTCATAATGTGCGGATTCTACTGCTACGCGAAAATCGTGTAATCCTTGTAAAGCATGCCTATGCCCCTTGGGTCTGGACACTTCCCGGTGGCACCGTTGAAAGAAATGAGTCCGACGAAGATGCGGCAAAACGTGAAGCGCGTGAAGAAACAGGATTTGAAATATCAAAACTTGATGGCGAAGTTGGGCTCTATGATCGCCGAATCTTCGGAATGGGGGATAGGGTGCGAGTATTTTTTACCGAAAAATTTGACGGGACAATGCGCCTCCTCCCCGGAGCAGAAATTCTTCAGCGGGGGAGTTTTGATTTACATAATTTACCAGAAACAGTCTCACCAAAAACACGAAGAGTGATTGAGGCATATCTGCGCGGAGTTCGAGGGGAGGAGGGCGTCTGGTGAGGTTGGGGGGGTGTGGATAGCTTAGCCTCGCGCTCCCGTGCCTAGCTTCGCACAATATATCTTTTGCGAAGTAATACTGAGGGCAAAGCCCGCGGAATTACTCCAAAGAAGCTCGCACGCCTGTGCCAGCCTTCGGTTCGCACAGGCGCTCTTGCGGAGGATCTATTCTCTCTTCTCATTTCCCACCTCTCATCTCCCAACTTATACTTCCCCCATGCTCCGCGCCGAGATTCGGAAACTTCTAACACCTGTTGAGCGACGCATATTTTCTAAACTCGACTCCCCTACTAAAATCCAAAATTTTTTAGAATCGATACCGACGAATTACGAACTGGGTGGCGAGACTAATTATTCGCCCCGAAATGTGCTCAAACACAAAACTGCGCATTGTTTTGAAGGTGCTGTGCTTGCTGCAGCAGTCTTGGCATATCATGGCAAAAAACCGCTCCTCATGGATTTTGCGACTACATACGATGATGAAGATCATTGTGTCGCGCTCTTTAAAGAAAAAAACCGCTGGGGTGCGATATCGAAGACAAATCATACCGTTCTTAGATACCGAGATCCCGTGTACGAGACGCCGCGCGAACTCGCAATGAGTTATTTCCATGAATACTATCTCCACGATGGTCGTAAATCGCTCCGCGGATTTTCAAAGCCATTTGATCTGTCTCTTTTCCCACCTGAGCGTTGGGTTATAAACGAAAAGCCACTTGAGTGGCTCTTAACGAAAATTGCAAAGGGTCATTACTATTCAATCGCTTCTGATTCGACCATGCGCCGTCTCCGCCGTGCAACGAAGATTGAAATAAAAGCACTCGATATTCTCGAATGGCCAAAAATGTAAGACATGCCGTGTTTTACATTTTCTAGAGATAATCAAGTGGATTCAAATAACCACTTGCAGCAGAGACCGGGATGACCGCATTGTTACAGCCCTTTCCGGAACTTAGTTTACGGATTTGGACAGCATCAGACGCAAAAACTGTAAAGTGCAGGTGTGGACCTGTGGCGTAGCCTGTGAAGCCCGAATACCCAATAACCTGACCAGTGCTGATGCTTTGTCCCTCGGAAACATTGATGTCCGAGAGGTGTGCATACAATGTTGAAAGTCCATTGCCGTGTTTAATCAGTATCCATTTGCCGTAAGAGTAGCAACCCGCAATAGCGTCTGTGTTGCCCGTGCCTTGCACAGTACCCGCAAGAGCACTCTTAATTGGTGTGCCAATAGAGGCTCTAAAATCAACGCCATTGTGCGTACCAGAAACATATAAACGACCGGAATCTGCCGTTCTGCCAAATTGTTGAGTGATAAACACATTGTCGAGTGGCCAGCGTAAGATTCCCTTACCAACGGAAGGAAGACGCGATGGATCAAGTGTATATTGCAATTTTGATTCAAGATCACTCAGGGCAGATTCAAACGCAGCGCGCGCAGCGCGTTTATCAGCTAAAAGCTTTTGATAGTTTGCCTCTTGATTTTTTGTTCTTGAAAGCAATCCCTGTTGTTCTTTTTTTTGCACTGCGAGCGAACGTTCTTCCTCTGCAAGCTCATCTTTTTGCGTGACGAGCAATTCTCGCTTTATTTGAGCTTCGTCACGATCCTCGGCAAGCACTTCGCGCGCCTCTTCCAGCGAATCAACATGCATACGCATGGAATCTTGAATAGTGCGAACGACCTCCGTGTCGCCCCACAATTCCCCTACGTTTTTTGAGCCCAAAAGCATCTCAACAAGTGAATAGTCTTCTGCTTCTCGAAGCTTACGGATTGTCCCTGCGATTGCATCTGATTCAATTTTGATCACTTCTTCTTTCCCAACAATTTCTCCCGTGAGCTGCTGAATCTCAAGTTCAGTCGTTGCAATCTGACCTTGTTTCGCACGCACTTTTGCTTGTGTGCGCTTTACAGAAATATCGAGACCGTTTACTGCCGTTTGGAGTGTTTGTTTTTTGCCTCCAATTTCAACAAGTTGCGATTCGTACGCTGCAATTTCTCTATTGATGGCATCAAGTTTGCTTTTTTGATCTTGGATATTTTTACGGATCTCTTCAGCATTTTGTGCTGAAAGAACAAGCGGATACACAAAAAAAACGCACAATACTGGGAAGAGCCAAACTCTCATTCGTTCAGTATATCGCATGCGGTTTGTATTCGAGAGAGCGTTTCTTCCTGTCCTAAAAGCACTGCAAGGGAAAAAGGGTCGGGAGACTTGTCTTTTCCTGAGAGCGCGTATCGAAGCGGCCACAGGACTGCTCCGCGACCCTCCTTTTCTGCATAGCTCCATAAAGCCTCCTTAATGCCCTCCGGGGTCCACTGAGAGACGTTTTTGAGGCGTATGGCGGTCTCTGTGAGGTGCGCGAGGGCGGTCGTAGAATCACTTTTTTTGTCCGGAATCCGGGCTTTTTCTGGCTGAGGGGGCGTAAAGTAATAATCAAACTCCCCCGCGTTCGCAAGTTCGGAAATATCGCCCCAGAGGGATATGCGCTCACGAAGAATGGGAAGAAGCGCCTGTGCACGCTCCCCATCCCAGGAGACGCGTGAGGCGAGTGCGTCTTTCAAGCGCCCCAAAGCCTCTGTTGCAAAATCCGTTTGGGTAAGCTTTAAAAGATATTCCCTATTAAACCACTTTAATTTTTCCTCGTTGAAAATAGCACCGCTTTTATGCACGCGCGCAAGGTCAAAATGTTCAATAAGTTCTGAAAGCGAAAAAAGCTCTCTATCTCCTTCCCCGGCGCTCCAGCCCAGAAGTGCCAAAAAGTTATTCATCGCCTCGGGAAGATATCCTCTTTCTCTATAATCTTTTACTGCCGTTTTATGTTTGCGTTTCGACATTTTCGAACGATCAGGCATGAGGATAAGAGGAATGTGCCCGTATATTGGACGCGGTAACTCCAAAGCCTCTTGTATGAGAATTTGACGAGGCGTATTTGATATGTGCTCTTCCCCGCGAATGACGTGTGTAATTTGTGCCGCACCATCGTCTGCGACTACTGCAAAATGGTAGAGAGGATCGGTGACTGAACGTGCAATCACAAAATCTTTGAGCTCTGTCGTATCGAATGATATAGCGCCGCGCACCGCGTCATCGAAGGTGATGGTTTTACCCGGATTTCGCAGACGCACAACCTCGACCATCCTTCCTGAGCCGTCCTTCGCTTCTTCCTTGGAGACATACGCACGATCAGTATCAACCAGGCGCTTCAAGAGTTTCGTGTGCTCCTCGAGATGTTCGGATTGGATGTATTTTTCATCGTAGGCATAGCCCAGCCACATCATTTGGGCGTAGATGTCCTCCTCGGATTCCTTGGTGTTGCGTTCTTTATCGGTATCTTCGATGCGAAGGATGAATTGTCCGCCATGTTTTTGAGCGAAAAGATAGTTAAAAAGTGCCGTGCGTGCGGTTCCGATATGAAAAAATCCTGTGGGTGAGGGAGCGATGCGAGTGCGTACATGCATAAAATTCCAAGCACTAAATCCTAAACTCTAAACAAACACAAAATCAAAAATTCAAAGCCAGAAACTTGATTTGGTTGTTTGTGATTTTCTAATTTCATATTTAGAATTTGTTTAGGATTTCGATATTAGGATTTCGGATTTTATGCCTGTGGTTCATGCGAAATGCCTGTCTCAAGAATAACTTCAGCGATTTTGCGCCCAGCACCCGGGCGCGCAAATGCAAGCGCCGCTTCACTCATGCGCTTGCGCACCATCTCATCTCCCATCAGACGTTCGATTTCTGCAAGCAAGAGGTGTTGGGTGAGATTCTTCTGCTCCACCACCAGTGCCGCTCCGGCACGGGCATACGAATAGGCGTTCTCTGTCTGATCATGCGAAATATCTTCCGGAATAGGGACGAGAATCGCAGGGATACCCCACGAGGAGATTTCAAAGATGGTGCCGCTTCCGGCACGGGCAACTACGAGAGAGGAAATACCTGCCGACATCTTGAGTGCGAGCGCATTTAAAAGACCAAACGCACGGTAGCGTTCAGCGTACTGATTGTTTTTTAAAACAACGCTCGCAAGTCCGGTTGCGTCGGCAAGATTTGCGGCACCTGCTTGATGCACAATGTTGTAGGAACTGACGAGTTGTGGGAGCGCGTCCATAAGAACGTTGTTTATGGCCTGCGCTCCTTGTGAGCCGCCCAAGATGAGGATGGTTGGCACACTAGGGTCGAGCTTCAAGAATTCGTGGCCGCCTTCAGGAGACCTTTTTTCAATTTCAGTGCGGATGGGATGCCCCGTGCGCGCTATTTTTTTACGCGTTTTCTCCGGAAATGCGTTTGCTGCATCGGGGTGCGCAACGGCAATCCATTTTGCAAATTTTGCCGCCCAGAGAGACACTCTCCCAGGCGTTGCATCTGCGTCATAGATAATGACGGGAATACCGAGAAGTCGCGCCGCGGCAAGTGTGGGGAATGCCGCATAGCCACCCGTTGAAAAAATAACGTCTGGAAAGAGCGAGAATAGTGTGAAGAAGCTTTTTATTACTCCCAACCAGGCACGGAGCATGTTGAGTGGGTTTGGCACCCGAGAATCCCTCGGCATCTTCCCTGCTGGTGCTTTGATGTATTGAATGTCGTGCTCCAAAAGTGCGCGAGAATCGAAAGGTTCAGGACCAATATAAAAATACTGGGGTTCGACAAGGCGGCGTTCTTTGCAAATGTCTTCAATTGCCTCCACAACCGCAATAAGGGGGTAAAAATGCCCCCCTGTGCCTCCCCCCGTCAATACAAGCTTCATGGGGCGATTTTAGCACAATAAAGAAGCTTTTAGAGTCTGGTGGCCCCATCATCAAGTGCCGTAATGGCACTCCAATCACAGCGGAGCATAACGGTGGAGCCGTTTGCGATACCTCCCGTACTGCTCCCCATGGTAGACCACGTGCCAGAGGCGCGCTTGTGGAGTTGCCCACTCGTTTCGTTCCACTTGAAGGTGTACATGGTGTTGGCGTCTTGGATGCGGCAGGCGAGGAAGTTGCTTAAAGAGTGCATTTTGGAATTAGCTACGCAAGATATAAGGTCACCCCAAGAAAAATTGCAACTGCCCCGGCAGCGATTAACTGAAGGCCTGCATTGTAACGCCCCCAAAAGTATCTTTCTTTTTCTGTGAGTAGTTTCTTGTCAATTTCAGAATCACCAGAGACGTCTGTTTTTATGAATCCAAAAGAGATTAGTACTCCGTATAAAAAAATCATAGCACCTGTAACCAATATTATTATAGCTAGCATAGCTTATTTTTTATTCTTATCACCTGATAAACTCGACACATACGATTGCAACGTTGATACGATTTGACTCAGTTGATTAACGAGTTGATTGTAGTTTTGATTTACACCTTGATTTGAGGGTGCGTATGCATTTGAGGTTCCGCCTGGAGTGCTCTGTTGATACGAATTTGAACCTCGTACGACCTGGCTATGGTTCGTATTGCGATTGGCGTTGTAATGTCTGTAAGCTTGCTCGCTGAAATAAGTGTCGATAACATCCATTCCAGAGGTCAGCGTGTCGAACCCAACTTCTGCGGCTTTCCCAAGGTCGCGTCCGATTTTTGCACCAGTTGCGGTTAGAACAAAGTCATATCCTGCTTTAAAATTCGTTTGATTCTTTTCCGCCTGTGAAAATACATCGCCGTACTTGTAGTTTGTTTGGTATACGTCATAGGCATCAATTGCCAGTTGCGCGCCAGAGTACAGTGAGTACGCAAGTGCGATGAAAGGCACGACTGCAATATTGCCTTCCGGATCTTTGAATCGCACAGGATTTCCCCGACCATATGCGTATGAGTTCATGAGCTGAGGATCCAAAAGAATGTCTTCCATTCCCCTCCCCGCGAATCCTTGGATTTCCTTAGAATTACCCAAAGCCCGGTGCACTGCATCCTGCCCCAAAAACTGCCCACTCATACTCGAATAGTACCGATTCACCATGTAGTCAAGATTTGACTCCGTATCCCGCTCAGTCCCCGCATACTGCCGCTGATCTTGTGTCTCCCCCAAGCGCAGGCGCTCGGTGCCATAAGGATGGAAGTCGACAACCTCATCTCCTATACCGTTCTCGTCACTTGTCACGTTCATGCCACCCAAATGATCCCCATGCACATACCGGGTACTCACACCAGACGAAGAAGAAAGCGTTTGCACCGTGAAGGTATCCAGCTTTTGGCTCGAAGTGTCGTCAGTTGCGGTGATGATTGCCCCCATGCCCATACCAGCGTAGCCCGCACTCGTGATGGAGGTGTCGGTGACCGTGCGAAGGGTTGCACCGTCATCGAGTGCGGTTATAGTGCTCCCATCACAGCGGAGCATAACGGTGGAGCCATTGGCGATGCCCGCTATTAAGATAGATTTTTGAATCTACTATTTGTGCGTTTTGATTGTACTGGCCAATAAGAATATCGGTGAGCCCATCTCCGTTTACATCGGCAAGACGTACACCCAAATCCTCTCGCGTTTCGGGATGAATAAGATGCTGTGGTAACTGCCAGTTAGTTGTAGTTGCCCACCCAGAGCCAGTATTTAAGTATTGAAGGATTATTTGCTCAAAGGACGGGTAGAGCGTCTCCCTCTTCACGATATCGGTTAGCCCGTCACCATTGAGATCGACCAGACGAACGCCTCCATCTCCACCATCGGGGCTCTGTACGGAGACGGGAAATTGCCACGAAGCATTATATGTCCAGCCAGTTCCATTGTTGATATAAATCTTCGTCGTGGTACCGACGGGTGCAAAAACAATGTCGATGAGCGCATCCCCATTCACGTCCGCAATACGTGTCCCCGCGTCACCGTAATCATTTTTTCGAATATTTTGAGGTAGCGCAAAGTTAGAAGTGGTTGTAGACCAGCCGGGTATTGCTGTCTTGTATGAGAACGTCGTTGCGGGAAACGTAGTCGTCGTACTCCCAATCTCGGTACGGCCAGATTCCGTGACAGACTGCAGCAACGATCGTCGATCATTGTCCGCCGCTGTATACGCAAGCTGGTACTTACGCACCCACTGCCCTTCGATAGAGGCCACGATTTCATTGAGGCGATACCGAGCTGCTGTTTTAAAAGATGTAACCGATGAAGTGGCACTATCTGGGCGCGATTCACGGTTAAATTCAACGGTGAATAAACCCGTTGTCGTTCCGTTTCCGGTATATGTAATCTTAGCCGGGTATGCAAAGCTATTGTCTTTAAAATATTCATACTTGATGTAGTTGCTGTTTGTGTCACGTTCCTCATCAATAATCCAGCGAGAAACATGTGTGGTGGTAGACACGCTAAAGACCTGTGATGTTGTTGCGTATCCAAATTTGTAAACATGCCCATCTTTAGTTTTTGCCGTCCATTGGTTTGTTGAGGATGCATATTCGTATTTCGTAAACGATCCATCGTCCGACTTCGCAAAAAATACACTCTCGTTTGATGTTGTGGCTAATTCGCCGGAAATTGACGAAAAAATAATATTCGTACTAAAAAGATTCTCTACACCGATCTTGTTTTGACGTTCAATAAACGGAAGCGGGATATTCCACCCATATCCCGCTATATGTTGATCCTCCTCTCTTTGGCTACTATATGTCAGCACCAACTCAGGTTGCATCTCGTTGCGTCCGGGCGGTATAACGATTGGAATAGCATAGGTGAATGCACCCGAGCTTTCATCAATGCGTGAATTTCTCAACAGATTATCTATGTCGAAGAGATATGAGTCTGGAATTGCTGATTCACCCAAGAGAAGAGACATTTCGCCTCCACCCCCTTCAAGACCCTCTGAAGAGGCTGTTTCGACTGATTGCTCCGCCCCAACTTCTTCTGCAACCAACAATCCCTGCGGGAGAAACATGCTGGCGATCAAGGCCGCAGCAATGATTCTGCCCGGCATTGTCCGAACAACGAGGTCTTGCAATGCAACCTCATTTTTCATATATACGATCCTAAGTCCAAACCAAGTGCCGAGATATCGGTTTGGAAATGTGGATAAGATTTTAAAACACAAATATTTAATTTCGTGAATGCACGCAAAAAGAAAATCTCGGCTGTCGTCAAGGGCATCACGTCACGCCGATATAAGGAAGTACAAAATTGTATTCGGAATCTCGGGTAATCGAGATTGTTGATTACAAAAATCTTTGAAAAGAATAGGCCGGTTGTCTATCCAAAAATTCGTTGTGATATATTTTTTTACAAAAATATATCTGACCGGATATTAGTTCTCGGCACGTGGCAAGGTTTTTTACGAAACAGGGTTCATTTTTTCTTAACGTGCCGAGAGATATTGAGAAGAAGTCCGGCTGCGGCGAGCGAAGCGAGCATGGCGCTTCCGCCCTGGCTGATGAACGTGAGCGGAATACCGGTGAGGGGAGCGAGGCCGAGCATGGCCGCGATGTTGATGAAGGCCTCCCCCACAAGATAAGTCGATATCCCGACCGCCAGAAGTGCACCAAAAAGATCAGGCGAGCGTGCGGCAATACTATAGCCGCGCACGGCAAAAAGAAGGAATAATCCCACCACGGTAATGGAACCGAGAAATCCGAGCTCTTCGGCAATAACAGCGAAAATAGAATCCCCCATTGGTTCAGGAAGATAGGTAAATTTTTGGAGGCTCTGACCGAGTCCAACGCCGGTTGCGCCCCCTGCACCGATAGCGATAAGCGATTGTTTTACTTGAAAAAGATCTCCTCGCTCGTCTTGCTGGTGTGGAAAAAGAAATGTCTCGATACGTTCATACACATACGCGTAACGCGCTGTAAATGAAAGCAAAACAAGGAGCGTCACCCCCGCAAGCGCAAGAAGTGCGATATACCGAAAGCGAAGTCCCGCTGCAATCGCAACAGAAAAAATTGAGATGGTGATAATGCCGAGAGTCCCAAAATCCGGTTGCATCGCGAGGAGGAGTCCTGGCGCCGCAACAAGAGCCAGAAACGCGGCAACACCCTTCCAGTCAGACGCATCGTCTCGCAGAATCGTAAACACACTTGCTGCCATAATAACGCCAGCGAGCTTCAAAAATTCTGAAGGTTGTACCGTCGTGATGCCCAAATCGAGCCAGCGCCTTCCTCCTCCGTGCTCAAATCCAAGCCCGGGAACAAACACCAGTGCTGTGCCAAGAAGTCCTGCCGCAAATACATATGGCGCATAGATTCGCCATAGTTTGTAATCAATCAGATACATGATAATGGCTCCTATCAGCCCCAAACCGACACCGAGTACAAGGTGATTGAACATCACACTCGAGATATGTGAACCGCCACGCGCAAGAAGTCCTACGGCAGCAGAGGAAAACATAAGCGCGCCACCAAGAACAAGGGCACACAGGAGTGCGAGTAGTATGGTATCGGCTTTCCCAAGTGAAAGGCGCATAATTACTTACCCGTGAGCGCGAGAATAACGCCGAGGAATCCAAAAGCGATTGCTAACACCCAGTAGCGCATGACAACTTTTTCGGGCGTCCATCCGATAGCCTCAAAGTGATGGTGGAGAGGCGCGATGCGAAAGAGTTTTTTCCCGAACCAGTATTTCCAGAACATTTGCAGAATGTCTGACGCTACGGTAACGACGAGCAGGAAACCGATGACGGGAAGCACGGCTACGCCGATGCCGTCTCCTAGCTCGTCGGTCATAAAGGCAATTGCCGGAATGGCGAGCGTGAGTGCCATCGAACCTGTATCCGACATATAGAATCGTGCAGGCGGAATATTGAACCAAAGAAACGCAAGGAGTCCTCCGCAGAGCGCGGCGCAAAATGCAGCAAGATCAATCTGGTTTTGTGAGAATGCAATAACCGCATACGAGGCAAAAATCGCGAGAAACACACCTCCTGAAAGTCCATCAAGGCCATCAATCACACCACTTGCATAGAGTGCGAGCGAGGTGAGAATAAAAAACGGCACGATAAGAAAACCGAGCTCGAGAAGCCCGTCAAACGGCAATCGCACGGCGGTGACATCGAGCTTGGTGTAAAACCACCATCCAATAAAAAATGAGAGAAGCACAACGACAAGAAGTCGATACCGCAGCTGGATCCCCTCCCCTCCTGGACGAATGACGAGAAGATCATCAAAAAAACCTGCAACCGCACCTACAAGGAGTGCTGTTAAAGGAACCCATGTCTGGCTTCGGCTCAGAAAATCAAATACTTCGAGTCCCGGGAAAAATCGTGGGAGGAGTGCGAGAATTGCAGTCGTGAGCGCCACACTACCCCAGATGATAATTCCCCCAAAACGAGGTGTGTTCACTTCACGAACGCTGTGGAGCCGATTAAATTCAGTCGCGTGAGTGCCATCGTACGCAGTCTTCCCCCCTGTTTTTTTCCAGGCCTTTAGTGCATACAAATAGTGCGTGAGAATTGGTGTCATCGCGACACCAATCGCAAACGCGAGACCAGCGGGAGCAAGCACCCGTATAACGTCGGGAAGCATGAGATCTATTCTACCACTTTAGGAGCCTGTGTTCCGAGAGTTTTGAGCGCCGCATCGGTCAGTGTACGCACATCAGTAAAACGCCCTTCCTGAGATGATCCAAGCACCACGACCACAATAGGCCGTCCCTCTGACGCATCGAATGCAACTGCGAGATTGCCCCCCGCAAGGTCCGTAAACCCTGTCTTCCCCATAAAGAGGTGCGGAATATCCGCAAGTGCCGTGTTGGTATTGTAGACTTCGCGCTTCGGCATATTGATAGGTCCCAAAACCGCCTCTGCGCGCGCCGTCCCCGCAAACAGATCACGTTTGGCGCGCAAAATATAAGCGAAGAGTGTCCCCACATCGCGAGCAGAACCATACGCACCCGCCTGTGTGGCGCTTTCATCAAGTCCTGTTGGGTTGAGAAAGAATGTCGACCGCATACCAAGTTCACGCGCGCGTGCATTCATATGCGTGAGCGTCGCTTGTCCAGCAGGTGCATCGGGGTAGCGTACGGAAAGCGGTGCTTCGGCCACTTCGCGAAGTGCTTCAGCTGCAGTGTTTGAAGAGGTAATGAGCATCAGATCAATAAGTTCACGGACTCGCCAGGTTTCTCCATAGGTGAGTCCACCACCACCTCGAGCAACCGCTTCGCGTGAAATCGTAACCATTTCATCCATACTGAGCACATCTGAGACAGCAAGTGCAATCATTACCTTGGTGATTGAAGCAAGTGGCAATTGCGCATCAGGTTCTCGGGTGTAAAGTGCCACGTCATTAGAAGCATCAAACACATACGCACTGCGAGCTTCGAGCTTGAGATCTGCGAAATGAGAAACTTCAAGTGGTGCAGCAACTGCGGCAACCTGCACTGACGCACCTCGCTCAAAAAGCGTAGGAAGCGTTGCCGAAATAAGCGCCATACCGCCAAAAATACTGAGGCCCAAAAGTGTGGCACCGAGCGCCACGCGTGGCAAAAGCATCCGCTCGGGAGGTGCCGCAAGAAGCGGGGTTGATGTTTGGGTCTCAAGCGGCAATGTCTGTTCCTGGCGTTCTTCCGGCATGGTGTTGTTTAAAAGAGTTTAGTTCGGCAGAAATTGTAGCATATTCAGGCAGATTTTCCCTGTTTGTTACCCCCAAGAAAGCCAGGAGCTCTGTCGTTGGTCGGTAGATGAATTCCCGACCGTCTTCGGGATTGCCGCTTCTTTCCACGAGCCCCCGTGCGAGTAAATTACGAAGCGTCGAGCTGGAATTAACGCCGCGAATGTAGTCGATTTCGGCACGCGTCGACGGTCCTTCGTAGAGAAGAACTCCCACTATTTCAAGACCGGCTTCGCCAATATTCCGCTCTTCTTCCTCTTTCAGCATAGCAAGTACGGGTTTCCGGGCAGAAGGTGCAATGCCGAGTGAAACTTCAGTGTCAGAGCGTATGAGAGTGAGCGCTCCGTTTGAGAGGCGCGACTCAATAAAAGCCAATGTGGCCCTGACCTCGCTTTCACTCCTGCCTGTTGCACGGGCAAGACGCGCGAACGTCATGCTTCCGCCTTCTGCAAAAAGGAGTGCTTCTATTTCGCGAGAAAGTTCATCCATAACGGGGTGCACCGGTGTCGTCAGATTCTACGATAATATCACCGAAAAGACGGTCTTGTGTCACAGAAATTGAGCTGTGGCGCACTAATTCAAGAATGGCGAGAAAGTGCACGATCATGTCGCCTCGCGATGCGCCGCGAGAGAGTTCGCTCCAGCGTGTGCGAGCGGTTTGTAAGCGCGTTTTGAGGCTCATAATGACATCTTCGAGCGCTAAAACGGGTGCGACTACCGCTTCGCCAAGTCGTGCAGTAGTGGGGAGTGTTGCAACGATACGACGCACGGCGCTTGCAATACGCTCCACCGAAGATTCCCCAGGGGCAAATGACGCACGCTCGACACCGAGCGCACGAGCAATATCTGGCGCGCGACGTTCAAGTACGATTGGTGCTCTGCCCCACTCTTTTCGTAGCAGTTTACTGGCTTTTCGAATGAGGGCGAGGCGTTGGAGACGGCGTTCAAGCTCCTCAATTGAATGCTCCTCATCGTCTGAAAGTTCAACGGTGGGCAAAAGTGCTCGTGATTTAATGAGAAGAAGTGTTGAGGCAATCAAGATGAATTGTGATGTTTCCGAGAGTGGGAGTTCGGGCAAGCTCTCAATATAGGCCAAATACCCATCGCACACCTCTGCGAGCGAGACATTCGAGACGGCGAGCTTACGCTTTTCAATGAGGTCGAGAAGCGCATCCAAGGGCCCTGCGAAGTGCTCGCTTTCAAACGTAAAACCCGCCTCTGTCATTCCGACAGTTTACCATCAATACGCGTCATATCGCGCGGAAATGCCGTTGATTCTTTAATGTTTGTTAGTTCCAACATGCGCCCCGTGAAGCGCTCAAGTCCTGTGGAACAACCACCATGCGGCGGAATACCATATTTGAAGGTCTGTAGGTAGTATGAAAATTTTTCCGAATCCATGCCGCGTTCCTTGATGCGCGCGATGAGAGAATCATAATCGTGGATACGCTGCGCTCCACTGTTGATTTCAAGCCCGCGGAAAAGGAGATCGAAGCCGCGTGAGAGCGGTGCTTCTGCAGGCTCTTCATACGTGTAAAACGCACGTTTTGCCGTGGGGAAACGAGTGATAAATACAAAGTCCGAACCGAATTTCTGCTTTGCATATTCGCAGATCTGACGCTCGTCTTCTGGCGACATATCGTTCGTGTCTTCGATGGTGCGGCCAAACTCTTTTGCCACAATCGCTTGTGCTTCTTGAAGCGTGAAGACTGGGAATTCTGCGGGAGCGAGTGGAACTTCCGTTTTGAAAGTTGCAAAAATATCCGCATGCGTCTCCCCCACTGCCTTAACAACATCTTGAATCGTTGTTTGAAGTTCCTTCATGACCTCGCGTTCGTCTTTGATGAAACCCATTTCAAAATCCATTTGTGTTATCTCGGAAATATGACGCGTGGTCGCGCTCTTCTCAGCACGAAACACTTTTGCGATGGTGAAGGCGCGTTCAAACGCACCTGTCATAATCTGTTTATAGAACTGCGGCGAGGTAGCAAGATACGCTGCTTGTTCCTTGAAATACTCGAGGCGAAATACCGCGGCGCCGCCTTCGGCGTCGCCGCCCACGATTGCAGGCGCGATAAATTCGGTGAACCCACGACGCTGTAATGAATTGCGATACTCGTTGAGTATCGTTGCTTGCATCATAAAAATCTGACGCGTGCGCTCAGCCTTCAGTGTAAGCGGGAGATTGTCGAGGTGTGTATCAAGATTGAGCTCAACATCAAGTTCAAATGGGAGCGTGTGCGCTGCATTTAGAATCTCAATACTCTCAATCTGGAGCTCGATATCGCCGTTTTGTTTTTCCGCAACAACATTCTTTTCCGGCCGCGCATTTACCATGCCGGTTATGGCAACCGCGCTCTCCACGTTCGTTTCTTTCGCCGCGTCAATCGCAGCGCTTTTGGGAAGCACCACCCCCTGAATCGTTCCTGAGCGGTCGCGAATATCAAAAAATACCATTTTTCCCTGATCACGGCGCACAGAAATCCACCCATTCACGAGGACCGTCTCCCCAGCGTGCGTCTTCAGATCCCCAATGAGTGTGCGTTCCATAAAGAAAAGAATGTTCGTTATACTATAGTTTTTCCAGCTAGAGAAGGGCTTAGTTTTTCATCATAACCAAGCTGTAATTCGGAGAAAGCATTGTTTTGCTGAATTTTTTCGAGACCAAAACGCACCGATGGAACCATGTTCTCAGGGAAAGCGTCTAGTGGAAACCATCGCACATCATCGCACTTTTCCGGTTCGAGATTTTCCGATTCCCCGCTCCATTGTCCCGTAAAAAAGAAGTCGATATACAGATCCTGTCGGTGCATTGTGTGTGCTAGTTGAATTGTATCGTCTATTAACTTTACTCCGATTTCTTCAAGAGTCTCCCGAATGACTGCCTCTTTCAGGGTTTCGCCAATTTCCAGATGTCCTGCCGGAAGACTGTAATTGCCATCTTGCCATCCAGTATTACTACGGCGTGTTAGGAGTATCTGATCGTTTTTTATGAGTACAGCGTACACCGCAATCTTCAGTGTGTGTCGCTCTTTGTTCATAGTGCAACTCCCACTTTTTGTCGTACCTCCCTCATTTTGGAAGCCGCTTTTTCCCGTGCCTTCGCGGAGCCTTCGTCGAGAACTTTTTTAACTTCTGCGTCAGTGATAGCACTGCGCTTTTCGCGCATGGGGGCAATAAGCGCGTCAAGATCTTCGATAAGCGCATCTTTAAGCGCTTTGTACTTGCCTTGATTGTCTTCGTAGAGCGGCGCAAGCTCAGTTTCTGTTTTGAGAAGTTTGTGGATAGCAAAGACGTGCTCAGGTTTATCTCCACCGGAATCCGTCACGATGCTCATTACCGCTTTTGATATCTCATCTTTGGTACCAAAGAGCGGTATGGTGTTCCCGTAACTTTTCGACATTTTCTTGCCGTCGGTGCCAGGCACAACTGCAACGGATTTTTGGATGAGTTCTTTTGGTTCTTTCAGTGTCTCCCCGTACGCTTTATTAAATTTTGCGGCCGCTTCGCGCGCATATTCAAGGTGCTGACGCTGATCTTCGCCAACGGGCACCACATCAGTGTCATAGAGCAAAATATCTGCCGCCATAAGCATGGGGTAATTGAAAAGCCCGGCCGTTGCTTCAATCCCCTTCGCAACTTTGTCTTTGTAGGCGTGCCCGAGTTCCAAAAAGGAAACTGTCACCAAGCACTCAAGGACCCAGGCAAACTCAGTATGCTCTTGCACTTGCGACTGCTGGAAGATGATTGCTTTCGCAGGATCAACGCCGACGGCAAGATAATCCCGCACGACATTTTTTATGTTTCCGCGAAGCTCATCACCATTTCGAAGCGACGTGAGCGCATGGTAATCAACCACCATAAGGTAGCTCTCATACTCTGCGTACATTTCGGCGAAGGGTTTGAGCGCACCAAAATAGTTGCCGATATGCAGTGCGCCAGAGGGTTGAAGGCCTGTCAACAATCGTTGCATACGCGAGATTGTAGCAGAAAAATGGCTTTCTGCTTAGGCAAGAAGCGCCTTAGCGTGTTGTACTGACCATGCGGCGAGGGCGACACCTGCAGAGACTGAGGCGTTGAGGGACTCTGCGCGTGGATGCATGGGGATGCGCAGAAGGATGTCGCAGTGTTCGCGTGTTTTAGGTCGCAGCCCCTCCCCTTCGCTTCCAATAACAAACACAGCTGGTGCATCAAATTTTTCTTTCGAGAGTTCGTGCGTCCCTTCTGCTGCGAGGCCGTAAATCCAAAAGTGGCGTTCTTTGAGATTGAGAATCGTTTGGTTCTCATTTCCGATTGCGACAAGAGGTACGCTGAAGATGGTGCCCGCGGAGGCTTTCGCCACGACGCCAGTCACCCCGACTTGATTGAATGTTGGGATGAGGACAGCGCTCGCACCAAATGCCGCGGCAGAGCGAATAATGGCACCAACATTATGCGGATCGGTAATTTCATTTAAGAGCACGAGAGCCGTGTCTGCCGTCGGTGCAAGAGATGCCATAAATACTGGATACTCAATGAGAAGGTTGTCGAGGGATACTTGTGCGACCACGCCTTGATGCACGGCGCCCTGTAAGTCGCGCATAAATTGATTGCGTGGAAGTGGCTCAACACGAACGCTCTTGTTTGCGGCCAAAGGGCGGAATCTTTGCTCTACCGATTCTGCAAGGTAGAGCGTTTCTATGCGCTCTGGTGCATTCTTGAGAAGCGTATCGACTGCGTGTATCCCGTAGATGTAATCGCGCATACGACAGTATACGGCGAATTTTCTAAAGAGGTAATTCGACTATAAACTCCGATCCTTGCCCCGCCCCCTTTGATTGTGCCTGTATGGTGCCGCCATGAGCCTCAGTGATTTGTTTTGCAATAAAAAGACCGTAGCCTGTGGAGTCAATATTCACTTTAGTGGATTCTTTGCCATGTCCACCTTCAGTAAAGAGGCGTTGCATATCTTCTTTTGTAATTCCGACACCAGTGTCTCTGACTGAGAATCGGAGACGATTATCTGCACGTGAGAGCGAGACGCGGATCTCGCCACTTGGCGTATAGTGAATTGAATTATCAATTAAGTTACGGATGACGTGTCGGCGAAGCTTCGCCTCGTCGCCCTCGAGCATGTATGAACCAGATGCCGATGAGAATGAAAGGATTACGCTCTTTGCCTCAGCAGAGGGTGTTAAATCGTGAACAACTTGCTCTGCAGACTTTTTAAAATCAAAAGGTGCTTTTGTATAACTCACCGTTCCCTTGCGCAAATTTGATGCATCCAGAATGTCAGCAACCATGTCCACTCCCTTCCGCGCATCGATAACCGCATTATCAGCCATGCGCTGCAGCTCGGGTGTAATCGCGCCATAATCCCCCTGCGCAATTCCCGCAAACGCCGCCTGCCCCTTGGTGAGATACCCCTTCACCTCATGGCTAATAAAGCGCAAGAGTCCTTCTTGTTGTTTGTTGATGTTTTCAAGCGCCTCTTCTTGCGCCTGAATCTGTAAGCGTAATCGAATCTCCCGCTTGACGTTTCGTACAAGAACGTAGCCAACAGCGCACACAAGTAAGAAAGTAATTCCCGCAATAATGCGTACAGTTTCAATAGCTTGAAGTGCCGTCAGTGAAATCACCGCTATACCAAGAGCAACGACCAGAAGTTCAGCAGTGATGACTTTGGCATTAAATGCTTTGAACCGAATGATGCTATATCCAATGCAGGCAGCGAAAAGAGGCATGCCGAAAAGTCCATATTGGCTCAGAACCCAATCATCCGTGAGGCTTCCTATGATTGTTCCAGAAGAAAATGCCAGCAGAAAACTTATGAGGCCCGCAGCAAAAATAACAGCGATTCGCCGTTCTTCATGTGTTGGAAGAAGGGGTACGCCTCGCGAAGCAATAGTTGCAATGCCCAAAATAAGCGCGGCATGAACGATGTGCGTATAGTACTTGGCAAGCGGACCTTCTGCCGCTTCACAATCACCAAGGTAGAGTTCGCCTAAATTATATTCTGTATTCAAAAGCGTTACGATCGGCAAAAAGAGTAAGAATATAAATGTGTTTACATGGATATTCGGCCACTCTTTGTATACAAAGAAATAAAAGAGGTAAAACGCCACAACGTAGGTCAGAGGTTCAAGAAGAATCTGGAGCGTCCAAGAAAACATAACTACATCAGGCCTATTTGTGGCCCAGAGAAGTAGATCAAGAACGACCCATACACTAAAAGTTGATATTAAAAGAAGAAATAGTCGCTGCACAATGCCGTGTGGATTACTCGCAAAGACATAGAGCGCAATTGCAAGAGCCGCGAGAATTGCTACAAAATGCGAATAGTGCACTAGCGCCGGAACGTTCGATGAAAAAAACAAAAGTGTTGCCGGCTCCCACGGACACAGTAGTTGTTCGGTCATAGCGTCACTTCGTCTTCGAGGAATGTCTCGGGTTCTATATCATTTACAACCACAAAATCGTGGATACCCATTGTTCTCCAAAACGCAAACACTATGGAAAGCACAATGAGAGTTGCCATCACACGGAAAAGAAAGAGAGACATAAGTGTAGGGGTGTCTACAGCACTCTTAGACAGCCATCTTTTCAGTGTATAATGCCGTATCGCCAACAAGGGCGTGATTTCGTTGATAGGTGGATATCATAACTATAACGCAGACGATCATGAACGTGAGAACCCCTCGTAAGACAAAAGTAACAAAAGCACCAGACATTGATTCCTACTTATCACCAGTGCGATCCTATAACGAATGGGATCCTCTAGAGGAAGTTATTGTTGGCGTTGTCGAAGGCGCAGTAGTTCCTCCTTGGGATTTGATCACGCAGGCAACCATGCCATCCCACGCAGCATCATTTTTCAAAAAATACGGCGGAAAACCTTTTCCCAAACCAATGATTGAAAAAGCTACTGAAGAACTTGATGGTTTAGTAAAGCTGTTTAAGAGTTTGGGTATTACCGTAAAGAGACCTGAAACTATAAACTTCGAAGAAGAGTGTGCAACTCCGTGGTGGAAAAGTCGTGGTCTTTATGCTGCAATGCCACGAGATGTACTGATTGTTATTGGCGATACTCTTATTGAAGCGCCCATGGCGTGGCGTACTCGCTACTTTGAAGGATATGCGTATCGTAAACTTGCCCATACGTACTTTAAACAAGGTGCACGTTGGCTCGCCGCTCCCAAGCCTTCTATGGCAAACGGATTTTACGACGAGCGATATGATTCCGATCGACCATATAAGAGGGGTAAAAAACAATTTCCTATTACTGAAGAAGAGATAGCGTTTGATGCGGCAGATTTTGTGCGTTTTGGTCGTGATATTTTAGTGCAAAAAAGTCATGTAACCAATGGCCTTGGCATTGAATGGGTGCGTCGACATATCGGCTCGGAATATCGTGTCCACGAAGTGGAATTTGACGACCCGCACCCAATGCATATAGATACAACAATTGTTCCTCTCGCTCCAGGGAAGATTCTGGTTAATCCGGAATGGGTACACAAATTACCGGATATGTTCAAATCGTGGGACGTCTTGGTCGCCCCTCCTCCAGCCAAGCCTTTTGATTCCGCTCTTTATTTTTCGAGCGATTGGCTATCTCTTAATATGCTGAGCATCGACGAAAAGCGCGTTATCGTTGAGAAAGAAGAAGCTCCGCTTATTGAAGCTCTCAAAAAATGGGGCTTTGAGCCAATCCCTATTCCGTTTCGAAACTTCTATCCTTTCGGAGGGTCGGTACACTGCGCAACGACTGATGTACGACGTCGCGGCACACTCGAATCCTATTTCTAATGAGGCATGTCGTGGATTGCTATTGCCTTACTTGCCCCGGCCCTTTCAGCCGCAGGTAGTTATGTCGATAAATATCTGCTCGTCCATCAAGAGCGGAGCGGGGGGCTTGGCAGCATACTTATTTTCTCTTCGGTCTTTGGAATATTGATACTTCCTATTGCAGTTCTTCTGGGAGCCCACCCCTTTTCTATTCCCCCTCTCGCGGCACTAATCTTGATTGGAAATGGTTTCTTAACGGCTTTAACACTCGCTACGTATCTCTACGCGATCAGAGATTCTGATGTTATTTCGGTGGTGCCTGTACTCCAAACTATTCCCCTTTTTGGATTTGCATTCGGATTTTTAGTACTGGGAGAAACTCTCAAACCCCTTGAACTCGCTGGCTCTGTTATTGTGATTGTAAGTGCGGCATTACTCTCATTTGAGATCGAGGAGGATTCAGGGGCTCGTTTCAATGCAAAAAGTCTTCTCTGGGCACTTCTTTCGGCGTGCTTGTTCGCACTCTCGGGTAGTGTTTTCAAATTTTTTGCGACGGACTATGGCTATTGGACCGTGCAATTCTGGGAATATGTTGGTATAGCTTTTTTTGGACTGGTTCTCTTTTTCTGCATACGTGCATATCGAGAACATTTCCTGTCTGTAATACGTAATGGAAATCTAAAGGTAATCGGACTGAACTTCATGACCGAGACGATCATGGTCTCTGCCGATTTACTGCTAAACTTCGCAACACTCCTCGCTCCTCTTGCACTCGTCTATACCGTGAACTCATTCCAACCGGCTTTCTTGCTTTTATTTGGCTTTGTTGGTTGTTTACTGGCGCCGCAGCTGATGCAAAAACTTGCGTTTCTTCGCAAACATATGCTTCTCAAAAGCCTTGCAATAGCATCTATGATCGCGGGCTCTGTGCTTATCTACACAGCATAAATGAAGAGAGCTCTGATCAGAGCTCTCTTTGTATTCAGTATGCCATTACCCGCTGATCGTATCGACGACGCATCACAATGCATACAACGATACCGAAATGGGCGATCATTTGCACGAGTGGATAGAAGACTTTCTCAAGGTCATCCAACCCCATCTGCGGTGTAGCCGAAACCAACTCGAGTTTTAGATGCGATATGACCGCAAGAAAGAAAAAAGCGTCAGCAACTGCCCACCACATCCATGGAGCAATATAAGGACGTTCTTTTCCTTTCAGGATATCGCGGCCGGCTGGTATAAATGAAATTACTTCCGTTGAAACTGCCATGAGGTTGGCTCCAACGGCACTCCATTTACCCATAAGCCACCCAACCGTGATCACACCATCTACACCCATCACAGTAGTGTCTTTCCAATCTGGCATGCCAAATTGTTTTCGCTTGAGAGCCAAGACAAAAACAACGAAGCTCCCGATAGCAAATGTAATAGGGACTGCGTTCATGGCGATTTCCGCAGTCGTCATGACGAAGTATGAACTTGCCTCAAGAGCATCCCCTCCTACAAACATAAACCACGTGGCGAAACTGATGTGGTCTGGTTTCGAGATATACATCTGAAATCCGATGAGCGCACACAGCACTCCAGCCGCGGCATACCAATGCTCCTCTTGAGTATTTTTTACGCCTATTTCGAAGACCTTGTTGCAGAATTGCAGAAATTGCTGCAACAATTCCACCGCAATATCCATCGACCCCTCCTTCTGTTGGTGTACAAATGCTCGCCTCGTGGCGAGCCTAGGAACACTTATTACACACGGGTTTTACTTTGTCCAATTTACCCCCGCGCAAAGGCCAGGGCGAGGTAGGAGCCGAGGAGCCAGAAGAGGCGGTAAGACTCCGCAAAAAGGCTTGAAAACGGCTCTCCAAGTGTCCAGAAGCCCGAAAGGGCCGGTGTGTGTACCCACACAAGGATAAGAACAACTGAAGCAGCTAGGGATGCCATAAGGGACTGGATAGGCTCTCCAATACCGCTTTCAAAATGCTCTATTCCCATGCGACGGAAAAGGAAGTAAGAAACGAGAAAAAGAGTGCCGAAAACAGTGAGAGGGCCGTAACCCTGCGATACAAAGGTGACATCCTTAAGAAACGCCGTTTGCGGAATGAGTGTTGTGAGGAAGCCGGCAAATGGAAGCGCGAGCGCGAGCGCTGTCGCACGTGCGGTTCCCTTTCGTAGTGAATCAAGCACGAGTACGACGAAAAATCCGCCGAGAAAAAACCAATGTATCGGAAACGCGTTGAAGACCCCCTGAACGGCGGTAAGATCCATCCCGTTAGAAATAGGACGCGGACAACAAAGTGCCGTTCCCTACTTTATTAAGGCGAATAAGCTCGACCATACCGAAAAGTGTAATTTGCATGCGTCCGCGATTTCTAACGGGATCCATCGCTCAAGTATACAACTTTTTAAAGCCCCTCTTTTTGTAGGACCTCGATTGCTGCTTTTGCGGCACGAGAAAGTTTCTTGGGAAATTCGATATCGACGCGAACGAGAAGATCGCCGCGACTTCCCCTTCCATAAGGCACACCTTTGCCACGCAAGCGGATAAGCTCACCGTGTGCAACACCAGCCGGAATGTCTATTTTTGTTTCCCCCTCAAGGGTATGAAGTGTGTGCTCGGAACCGAGGAGCCCCTCAGTGAGCTTTATCGAGAGCGCTGTCATCAAATTATTACCTTCGCGCGTGAAAAGACGGTCGGGCTTCACGTGCACTTTAACGTATAGATCCCCCGCAGGAGCCCCTGTCGCAGCTTCTCCACGCCCCGGCATGCGAATCATTTCTCCGTTTTCCATCCCTGCAGGGATGACTACATGTATTTCTTCCTGGCGCTTGAGAACACCTTCACCGCGACATACACCACACTCTTCTTTAGGCACCTCTCCCCTCCCCTTACAGGTGGGACATGTGCGCGTCGAAGTAAAGGATCCAAAAAATGTGCTTCGTGCCTCTTTCATGCTCCCACGACCACCACACGCGACACACTGTGTCATGCCAACGCCTTTTTTCGCACCAGTACCTTCGCACGTGTCGCACGCACCGAGCTTGGTGATGAGCACACGACGCTCGGCACCAAAGATTGCATCTTTAAACGGCACCTCCACGTCTATCGAAATATCACGACCGCGACGCGTTCGTGCACTACCCCCGCCAAAAGCGTCTCCAAAAATATCACCGAGATCAAACTCAAACGCTTGACCACCGCCCTGGAACCCCGCGAAGTTAGAGAAATCAAAGCCCCCAAAGCCTTGGCCAAATCCGCTATTACCTCCAGCTTGGTATTGGCCAAATTGATCGTACTGTGCGCGTTTCTGCTTATCAGAGAGCACTGCGTATGCCTCGCTTACTTCTTTAAACCGAGCTTCGTCTCCCCCTTTTTTATCCGGATGATACTTATGAGCGAGCGTACGAAACGCTTTTTTGATCTCGTCTTCACTCGCACCTTTCGCAACACCGAGAATTGAGTAGTAATCCTTCATGAGAGGTCATTATAGTCATCTACCCACCGAGAGCAAGAGAAACGCCACCTCACAAAGCAAGGTGGCGTCTTTAGTTTATTCCATCTCAGTTGTAGCGGGAGGCTTGTCTGTTGGGTCAAACCACACACGCACTACTGAAGGATGGGCAACAAGTGTGCGACTGATGTCGTACACAATCGCTTGCGGCAACCACACACCGCGAGCGGTCATGAAATCGACCGTCTCAATAGCACGAACGACGATAGCTCCCCCGTATGCACGAGCATCTCCTTTCACTCCGACAGTGTGAGCGTCGACATAGGCGACTACCACCTGCGAGAGTGAATCGTATACTCCGTGACGCACGAGTATCTCTCGCACACAAGCATCTGCCCAACGTACGAGATCGAGTTTTTCGATAGTTATAGGAGTTCCGATGATGCGTAAGAAGAGACCGGGACCCGGGAAAGGTTGGCGGTTCCATACGCTCTCAGGAAGCCCGAGCTCTCGTCCAAGTGCACGGATCTCGTACTTGAAGAGGTGGTCTATCGGGTGCAATTGTTCGATTTCTCCCATATCAAGCCCCACGTTGTGATGGGATTTGATGAGAGCCCCTCCTGTTGCACCAGACTCGATTCGATCAGGCGCGAGCGTTCCTTGTAGAACAATCTCTGCGCCAAACACTCGCGCCTCACGTGCAAAAATGTCTTGATAGACTTTCTTGAACCGTCGACGTTTTTCTTCTGCGTCGACAGTGCCTGCAAGTGCTGCAACGAATTCCGCGCGAGCATCTACTATTTTCCAAAGAACCCCTGCTGCATGAGCGTGTTTCTCTATCTCTGTCAGCTCATTTTTTCGTAGATGACCTCCGTCGATAGTGATCGCAAGAAGCTTCTGTTTTAGCGCTGGAGCAAGAATCGCGGCAAGCGTTGTTGAATCAACACCTCCACTAAATCCAAACACCGCCCGCCTGATTCCGCACGCATCGAGTGTCTTGTTGCGTATGTCATCAACGAGTGCGGACGGTTCCCAGTCGGGCTCACATCCTGCAGCCTTGAGAAATCGTATGAGCATTTCTGCACCATACGTTGTGTGCGTCACTTCAGGATGGAATTGCAGGCCCCACACAAGACCCTTACGGATAGCTGCAATCGCACCAGTTTCTGTGAATGCGAGTGTTTCAAACCCTTCTGGTACCTGTGTCACAGAATCTCCGTGACTCATCCATACTTTCTGGTGAGGTGGCATTCCGTCAAAAAGCCAATCTTCAGTGATGACGGTGATTGAACCGTCCCCATATTCGCGGTTGTCTGAAATGGGCTCGACGCGACCACCAAGCGTATGGGCTATCCACTGCATACCATAACAAATGCCAAGAAGTGCGTGTCCACAAGAAGGATCAAGCACCTCGAGTGGCGGCTGTGGCACATCTTTGTCGTACACACTTGCACCACCTCCTGAAAGAATCACCGCCTGGGGTGAGTTTTTTTCAAGCCACGCTTTCGCGCGTCGAGGCTCTAAGACAACGGAGCGGAAGCCCTGCTCGCGCAAAGTTCGCTCGATAAGAAGTGTGTATTGACTACCTAGTTCAATGATAGCAATACGAGGAAGTTGTGACATTCGAATATCCTCCTGTGTTTCTCTCTTTGCTTCCATGACAAAGTATATCAAGGAAGCCCGCGGAGAGTATACCCAGAAACCAACTTTGAGCTACTGCCCCTCAGCTGGCGACTCTGGTGGTTTTTGTTCGGGATTTGATTGCTTTTGCATTGCCTCACCGATCGCGCTCATGGCGGTTGAGAGGGCTTCGGATGCGGCCTTGATAGCCCCAAGATCGCTTCCCGCGCGTGCGATTTTAAGTGCATCGATCTTTTCCTGGACATTCTTGCGGATGTCTTCGGTTACTTTTTCGCCGTGCTCTTTGAGAGCTTTTTCGGCGGCATACACAATTTGATCCGCAGTATTTTGCGCCTCAATAAGTTCTCGTTTTTGCTTATCCGCCTCTGCATTTGCTTCCGCTTCCGCACGCATCTTTTCAATATCAGCATCGGTGAGCCCTGAGCGCTGTTCGATGCGAATGGATTGCTCTTTGCCGCTGGCTTTGTCCTTCGCCTTCACTGAAAGAATACCGTTTGCGTCGATATCGAAGGTTACTTCAACCTGCGGCGTACCGCGCGGCGCCGGCGGGATGCCATCGAGGTTGAATTTACCGAGGGACTTGTTATCCGTGGCCATAGGACGTTCCCCTTGCACAACATGAATCTCGACTGATGGCTGATTGTCCGCCGCCGTGGAAAATACCTGCGATTTTGAGGTAGGGATGGTCGTATTGCGCTCGATGAGTTTTGTCGCAACACCGCCCAAGGTTTCGATACCAAGCGAGAGCGGAATCACATCAAGAAGAAGTACGTCTTTCACATCCCCCTGCAGAATACCTCCCTGAATTGCCGCGCCCAGCGCAACAACTTCGTCTGGATTCACACTCATGTTCGGCTTCTTCCCAAAAAATTTCTCTACCGCACTCTGGAGTGCCGGCATACGTGTTTGACCGCCGACGAGAATCACTTCGTTAATATCAGCAACTTTAAATGGCGAAGCATCCATTGCACGCTTCGTGATATCCATTGCACGCGTAATGAATTCTTCGGTGAGCTCTTCGAGCTTCGCGCGAGAGAGTTTGAGAAGAAGGTGGCGTGGGCCTGAGGCGTCGGAGGTGATAAATGGAATGTTGATTTCCGTTTCAACGGCACTTGAGAGTTCGATCTTTGCTTTCTCAGCTGCTTCGTCGAGACGCTGTCGTGCAAGGGGGTCGTTTCGCACATCGATGGCGCTCTCTTTCTTGAATTCCTCCGCAATCCAGTTGATGATTTTCTGATCGAGATCTTTTCCGCCAAGATGAGCGTCACCATCAGTAGAGCGTACTTCGATCACATCATCCCCCACTTCAAGAACGGAAATATCAAATGTTCCTCCGCCGAAATCGAAGACGGCAATTTTTTCGTTTTTCTTCTTGTTGAAGCCGTAGGCAAGTGCCGCAGCCGTTGGTTCGTTGATGATGCGCTTCACGTCGAGCCCTGCGATTTTCCCTGCGTCTTTTGTCGCCGCACGTTGTGCATCGTTGAAGTATGCCGGAACCGTGATGACGGCTTCGGTGATGGTTTCCCCGAGACGCGCCTCTGCATCGCGCTTTAACTTTTGGAGAATCATTGCCGAAATTTCTTCTGGTGAGTGCCATCCGCCAGCTGGCGGATCCCCCATCTGCACTTCAATGCCTCCGTTTGCAGACTTCCTCATCTCAAAAGGCACGAGTGCTTTATCCTTCTGTACATTTGCCTCATCGAAGGTGTGTCCGATAAAGCGTTTGATTTGGTAGATAGTGTTTTTGGGATTTGTGACCGCTTGGCGGCGCGCAAGGAGACCTACAGAACGCTCGCCCGTTTTCGAGAGCGCAACAATAGAGGGAGTGGTGCGCGCACCTTCTGCGTTCTCGAGAATAACGGGTTCACCGCCTTGCATGACGGCAAACGCTGAGTTTGTAGTTCCGAGATCAATACCGAGTATTTTTGTCATACGATTACATGAAAGAATGAGCTTGTAATCTTTTTCGTGCGTGATTATACACCTTCTAGTACCGTGCTTGTCAAGCTTGGGATCCAACGACGACTTGCGCGGGGCGAAGCACACGCTCTCCCGCACGATACCCGCGGCGAACAACCCGAATAATAGTGCCTGGCTCCCCTTCTACCTCTTGGAGAGCTTCATGGAAGCGTGCGTCAAACCGCTCTCCGGATTTCCCAAAAGCGGAAATGCCGTGCGATTCAAGGACTGAAAGCAGTTGAGCATAGATGCTCTCAACACCAGACCTCCAGATCGCGTCTACCTTATTCCACGCGTCACCCTGCATCGCCATGTCAAAACTATCGAGTGCGGGAATGAGTTCCTCAACAAACGATTCTGTGCCGAGCGCCCGAGCCCGCACAAGTGCCTCATGTGCTTCTTTTTTGGCATTCACGGTATCAGCCTTACATCTTTGCCAGCCATCGAGGTAGTCGTCGCGTTCTTTCCTTGCCGCAACAAGTTCTTCGCGAAGTTTTTGTAGTTTTGCTTTTGCAGACCCAATATCCCCGAATTCATCCTCGGGTTCGAAGTCGACTTCAACATCTGGAGACGCACACATACGGGGCGAGTATAGCATTTTGAAATAAGATGTGCAGGTGATAGTTTATCACAAGGCTATACGGAGATTAGAAATGCCAAAACGACCCTCAATTCCAGTAACTCTTCTCGAGTCTACTGATGACGTCGGAGAGATTGTATGGCGTCTTCCCAGTGACGCTGAATTGGCTATCGCACATTGGTCCGCCGAGGAACAAGAAGTGCTGCGTGAGAATATACAAAAAATCTTGTCCGGATATGTACACGCCATATGCGCTGATCTGCACTACGCAGCGCATACGGATACGGAGCCACTACGAGATCTCGTTGCAACAATGAGATTATTTAGCCAGTACCAACAGTCACGGCTACTGATGACGAACCCAGGTCCGCCATCGAAGCTGAACTGAACGAAAAAGACCCGCTTTCTGGCGGGTCTTTTTTTGCTAACGCTTACTCCATTGTGGTGCACGGCGAGCGGCTTTGAGACCGAACTTCTTGCGCTCTTTTGCGCGCGGGTCGCGCTTTAGGTAGCCCTTTACCTTGAGATCCTTGCGGTATGCAGCGTCGACTTCAATAAGCGCGCGGGAAATACCATGACGCACAGCCTCTGCTTGTGCCTTGAGACCACCGCCTTTTACAATTGCGGTTACGGTGTAAGCACCGCCAATCGTCTTGAATGGTGCGTGAATTGCCTCGTGCATAACAGCGAGCGGGAAATAATCAGAAGCGTTACGATCATTTATGACGATTGAGGTTGATTTTGCGCTCACGATACGAACGCGCGCAGATGCTGTCTTACGACGACCAACTGCCTCGATGTATTTCTTTTCGGCCATATATTATTCGGTTATGGAAAGACGCTTTAGGCGACCAACCTTCATAGTGTTTCTTGGAAGCATGCGCTCAACTGCTTTGCGAACAGCAGCACCATTACCTTTTGCGCCAACAAGTGAGCCAAGTGTTTCTACCTTGAGGCCTCCTGGATGCCCTGAGTAGCGTGTGTAGGTCTTCTGGAGACGCTTCTTTTCTGTTGTGCGAATCTTGCCAGCGTTTGTAATAGTAACTTTTACCTGCGACGGAATATGCGGCGTGTAATCAGGGAAGGTCTTTCCCATGAGCGCTTTTGCCGCTTGAGCAGCAACACGACCGATGGTCATCCCTTTTGCGTCGATTGAGTAATTTTTCTGTGTCATAGAAATTAAGAGACAAACTCGATGCGCGCCATTTCAGCAACACGCTTCCCGATGCGACCAAGCTTTACGATGCGAGTATAGCCACCAGCACGCGCAGCATACCGTGGTGCCAAGGTGTCGTGCAACTTTTTCACTGCTTCTGGGGAGCGAAGGCGGGTGGAAACCGTGCGACGTGATGCAACGGTATTAGCCTTGCTTGCCGTCACAAGACGTTCAATAAACGGACGCACCTCCTTTGCTTTTGCAATCGTGGTTGTAATCCCTTCTTCGAGCACTAAAGAACGCGCAAGAGAGCGGATCAAGGCTTCGCGGCCCGTTTTGTCTCTATTGAATGTTCGTCGTTTCTTATGGTGTCGCATAAATCAGGTGGTAGGTGTCAGGAATTAGGTTCTGGGAAAATGCACAGTACTTTATTGAGAGCGAAGGGTCAAACCCATGTTGGAGAGTCCGCGCTTGATGTCCTGGAGACCTTTCTGGCCGAGACCCTCAATAGCAAGAAGATCATCTTCGCGCTTACGAACGAGACCTCCTACGGTGCGGATCGATGCATTATCGAGTGCCTGTTCAACGCGCGGTGGAAGATTGAGCTCAGAGATACGAACCTTCAGAATCTCAGCGTCTGCGGCCTTGTCATCACGGCGAACGGGTGCCTCCTCAGGAGATTCTTCTTCAATGATTTCCTCTTCCTTGAAGCCAACAACAGCGCGGAGCTGGTGAATCATGGTTTCGATCGACTTCTCAAGTGCCTCACGCGGTGTGATGGTGCCGTCCGTCTCAATAACGAGGCGCAGGCGATTGAAATCAGTGCGGTCACCGACACGCATGTTTTCAACTTCGTAATTAACACGGCGGATCGGGGAAAAGATTGCATCGAGTGCAATGACACCGATGTCTACTCGCTCTTTCTGGTGCACTTCCTTAGGTACGTAACCAAGACCTCGCTCAACATTGACCTCCATCTCGAGCGTTGTCTTCCCCGTGATTTCAGCAATATGCTGTTCTGGGTTCAGAATTTCAACCTGACCAGGAAGTTTAAAATCAGCGGCTGTGACCGTCGCGGGACCCTTTATCGAGAGTGTCAGGGTTTGTGGCTCATCTGTTGAAAGCTTCAGGCGCATACGACGCACCTGGAGCAGGAGTGTCACTACATCTTCTTTAACACCTTCGATGGTGGAAAATTCATGCGCTACTCCGGGAATTTTGACGGACGTAATTGCAGCGCCAGGAAGTGAAGACAGAATAATGCGGCGAAGCGAGTTACCAAGAGTGTAACCGTAGCCTGGATAGAGACCATCGATCTCATAGGTACCGCTACGATCTTCTTCGGAAACAACACGAGGCTTGCTAGGAAGGGCGATGTGATAATCAAGCATAAAAATAAGGGCGACCTGGTAATGCGCTTAGAAATAATATACCACTATCTGCTATAAAACTCAAATACGGCAGGATAATCAAGGGGGATTTCTGACGCCGTGTAGGTTGGCTCCCCCTCTACTTTGGCAATCATCATTGGAAAATCAACAGCAATCCATTTTGCAACCGGGACCGTGCCGTCTGGTTCGCCCATGTGTCCGAAGAGCGCGCTTGTGCGAGAGCCCTCGCGTACAGTGATGGTGTCACCCTTTTTCACTACATAGGATGGAACTGTTACGCGCGTGCCGTTCACCACAAGGTGGCCGTGCGAAACCATTTGACGTGCGGCACGACGAGTCTTTGCAAACCCAGCGCGGTACGCAACGTTGTCGAGTCGCATCTCGAGTGCTTTGTGGAGGCTTTCTGGCGGCTGTGCCGTTTCGAATGCGTCAGCCGCGTAATTTGAAAGCTGGCGTTCCCCTAGACCATACGTAAAGCGCACCTTCTGCTTTTCAAGAAGCTGGCGACCGTAGTCCGAGCGAGAACCGCCTCTGCCGCGCTTCTTCATACCAGCACGTGCTTCAGAGAGTGCAAATTTTTGTGACTGGGTCTTTTCAAAAATAGCAGCACCAAGGCGCTTTGCGATTTTATATTTTGATTTGATTTGCAACATAGAAAAAATTAGATGCTTAGATGCGACGGGCTTTACGAGGGCGGGGACCGTTGTGAGGGACAGGAGTGTCGTCTGCGATACGAGTAACCTCAATACCTTTTCCAACGAAGCCGCGCAGTGCAGATTCGCGGCCGGCACCAACGCCGCGAATAACGACGTCCACCTCCTTAACACCCATAAGAATAGCCTTGTCTCCTACGAGCTCACCAACTTTAGCGGCAGCAAAAGGCGTACCCTTTTTTGCGCCACTAAAACCAAGTGCCCCCGACGATGACCACGCCGCAGCATTTCCTTCTTTGTCAGTGAGAAGCACCTGAGTGTTGTTGTAGGTAGCGTGAATGTGGAGCGTTCCAGAAGCAAGTGCGCGCTTGCTGGTGCGCGCAAGGGATCGAGACTTGAGTCCCTGATCGACACTACCGCCTGATTTTCGAATTATTCGTTTCTTTCCCATAGTATTTTATGTTTTCTCCAGCTTACGACGGCCGGATGTCATTGTTTTGCGGACGTTACCGCGGACAGTTCGAGAGTTGGTCTTGGATGTTTGGCCACGCACGGGAAGCTTTTTCATATGACGCACGCCACGGTGTGATTTGATGTCTTTGAGGCGACGAATATTCCCTGAAATGGTCCGGCGAAGCTCGCCCTCGACAGTAAATGCTTCGAGAGCTTCACGAAGTGCCGCTTCTTCTTTTGCAGAAAGTGCATCAGCAGTCGCCCCGTGATCAATGCCGAGTTTTGAGAGTGTCGCCTTTGCACGCGGACGACCAACGCCATAAATAGCAGTCAAAGCGACCTCAAGGCGTTTCTTATCAGGAATAGTGATACCAGCGATACGAAGCATAGAAATTATCCTTGGCGTTGTTTATGGCGCGGATTCTCGCAGATAACCCACAAGGCGCCGCGTCGGCGTACGTGCTTACACTTCAAACAGATCTTTTTAACAGATGCTTTAACTTTCATGATTTTTCAGACTAGAAGCGTCGCGTGATGCGAGCCCGCCCGCCGTAGGGATCAAGCTGGAGAGAAACTTTATCTCCGACTAACACCTTGATACGGTGCAAGCGCATCTTGCCTGCAAGATACGCGAGCTTAGTATCGCCCGACGGGAGCTTAACGCGGAAGAGCGTATTGGGAAGCGCCTCTTCGACGACTCCTTCGACAATTTCCGGTTCCCCCATATCTGCGCGACGTATCGTATCAGGTCTTAGTATAGGCGTCAAATCACTAGAAGGGCTTCGGAGGAGTTTCCACCACAACCATGATTTTTGCGGGGTCGGTCGGGAAGCTCTTTTTCCAGAATGGCACAAGGCGCGCTCTTGCTTCTTCAACAGCTGGGAAAGCCCCCACAATCGCCTGAAAGGCTGATTCGTTCTTGCCTGCAAGCGCATCTGCAAGACCTTGTGTATCCACCTGCCAAACTAGTTGTGCCATACCTGAAAGCGAAAAAGAGATCGGTTCCTTGCCATACGCATCAGCCGAGAGCTGCTGTGTGAGAGCAGCACTTGCGGATTCGGAGAAGGTAATCGCAATTGAGTTACCTTCGGCGCTTGCACTTACCGCCTCGCCCACCGCTTGTGCAAATACCCCCTCTTCGAAGACCGGCACGCGTACTCGGGCGCGCTCACCGATCCGCACACCACCTGACTCTTGTACGGGAGGAGTCTCCTCAAACGAAATATTCGCTAAACCAGAAAACATGAGGGACCCCTCAGGCGCTTCTATTGTCATCACTTTTTCGCTGAGACGATTGCGAATGTCGGCACGCGCACTTTCAAGTGTTGATTGTGGTACTGCGGGACGCTCTCCAGAGAATCCTCCCGCAAAGGGAGCATTTGAACGAGCGTACACATTAGCGTACATATCCGCCGTACCACGAAGTCCGGGGAGTGTCAGTTTTTCAAATGGTCCCACGTTATAGGAAGCACCAACCTGATCGGCAGACACAACGACATCAATAGTTCCAGGCACTGTTCCCTTCTTGCCGGGAACTTCGATCGAATTCGAGATGCGGAATATTTTACCGTCGGGTGTTTCAAAACGGGTGTTTTTTATGAGACGCACTGGCGCATCCGAATGGGCGTTAAACACGGTGACCGTTCCCTTTGCCTGCTCTTCAACAAACTCGACCCCGGTTGCAGGAACGACTGCGAAGTCTTCAAACGTTTGTTCAATGACACTGTACACAATAGTGCCTGTCGCTGAACCGGCAGGAAATGCTGTGAACGGTGTTGAAGCGTCAAAAGGAACTGTTTGCGTACGAGGAACAACGGTTACAGTCGTTTCTGGCAGGAAAAGGACCCCCACGACACCGCCAAGGATCAAGATAGAAACCAAAGCCGCGACCCAAATACCACTTCGCCGCTTCCGACGCGGCTCTTCATGCTGGACTGGAGGGCGTGCAGGAGCCGGGCGACTCATACGAACGCGAGCGTCCGATGGTTCGATGTTCCTAATTGAGCGTTCGGGCGGTATTCTTGGCTCTCCCTGGCCACGAGGATCAATGTCGTGCATGTAAGTCTTCATACGAATCTCCAGTGTACACCACGATTCCTTCTACGCCTCAAACATATGCACAGCTGCGGTTGCAATGGCGAGGGTGGCATCGGATGGTACACCCGCTTCAAACGAAACGAGTTTCTCTAAATCTTGCGCCCCTATCACAGAAACCGAGAAGGGTTGGGTAGTTGCGGTAAATTGAGAAAAATCGATGCGGGTGAAAAAGTGCGAGAGCCAGGGCGTGAGTTCTGTGGGGGCAAAAAAGATCATATCGTTTGGGACGCGTCGCACATTTGCGAGCGCAGCAAACATGTCCCCAAAGGAACGAACAAGCTCGGGTTCGGCGCGCGCAACCGCCTCTTTTATTGCAGTACACGCATCTGTTGAGCAGGAATCAGATTCTGCCATTTTAACAAGGGAAAGTGTTTCTTCAGGGAGCCCTTGTGGTGCAATGCGTTTTAGTATCGTCGCCAAACCCTCAGCCACAGTTCCATACTGCGTTTCTAGTTCATGACGAACGACCATGCACTCGGTTGCCCCGCGGATGGATAGAATAACAAAGCGATGCACATTGGGAATGTATTCATTCACAACAGCGAGAAGCACTCTCGCGCCAGTACGAAACACAGGTTTTCTTCCAGGAAAATAGGTGCCTATGGTGTGTTCAATAGAAGCTTGCACCCCCTGCTCGACCGTGCCGCCAAATACAACGGTTTCAAGTTCATGAGCACGCTTTCCAACCGGTCGCGCCGTGGGATAACCGTTTAAAAAGACACGGACCACGCCCGCCTCCACATTTTTCTCTTCAATACTTTCGAGCACGTGCCGCGCAGTTTCGTCGATCAGTGCCTTGGTAATGAATCGTTCGTTTTCAAATACCACACTCCCCGAAACAGTACGGAAGCGACTCCAGGGAGCATGTACGACAACGTGTATACTCTCCGGCACAAAACGGCTCGCCACTTCTTTGAGGAGCGTTTCGAGAAGCTGCACAACGGCTATACGCGTTTGTTCGTCGGTTCGCTCCTCAAGCGAGAGGAGTGCACGCTTAGCAAACGCGATGTGAGGCTTCCCTTTTCCTACATGCGCAAACGCAAGGCTGACGCCGTCGCTTGCGACGCTCACAATACACACCACCTTTCCCTCGCGGCGGAACATTAGGAATAGTATATAGCCACTAGGGATTAGCCACTAGGGAAAACTTTTGAAATCTTCTGATTACTCGAGTGTTTAGTGAGCGAGTATTCCCTTTATACGACGAACGCCGGCAGCAACCGCTTCTTCTTTCTGAATTTTAAAGGTGCCCCCCTTCTCTATTTCTTCGGTATTGCTCACGTGTGGTCCGCCACAGAATTCTATCGAAAATGCGCGATCAAACTGCGGATTCTCTTCGGTCGCACCAACGGGGCCGAGGGAGTAAACAGAGACCACATCAGGATACTTCGCACCAAATTCATGCTGTGCATTAAGTTTTTCTGCTTCTTCTTTCGGCATTGTGGAGCGAATCATCGGAAGATGTTCTTTGATACGTTCATTCACAATACGTTCAACCTCCTTCTTCTGTTCATCAGTCATTTTTTCAGGGTGAGAGAAGTCGATACGAAGACGTTCGCTCGTAATGTTGGAACCGCGTTGCTTTACATGGTCGCCAAGCACTATCTGAAGCCCTTTGAGGAGAAGGTGGTGCGCTGTGTGGAGGCGCGTCGTTGCTTCCGAAGTGTCAGCAAGTCCGCCCTTAAATTTTTGTTCTGCGCCAGAGCGAGAGAGGTTCTTATGTTGCTCCAGTAATTGATCCAACTCTTCTGCGCCGTAATTTATTATATATCCTTTTTCTTTCGCATACTCCTCTACTAACTCTCTCGGCAAGCCCCTTGTTGTTACCAACTCAAATGCAAATCCCGCAGATATGATCGGATCTGCAATTATCCTGTCAGAGTTGTGAGCGACGTCGCGTACAGTTATTGGAGAACGTCCACTATCCGCCATGGCTTTATCTAGAATCTTTATTCCGTCTGTCAGAATTCGTGCGAATTGCTTTTCTTCCTCCCAGATCGTATCTGTCACCGTCTGATACATTTCTTCGGTGGCGAGTTCCGGATACGCACTCGCATATTTCTCCATGAAAATAATTGCGGAACGGACGAGCATGCTGTCTTCTTTATCTTTATCCTCGAGCCCGAGCTTCATGACATGCTGCGAAGCGCGGCGAAGGAGGCGGCGCAGGACGTAGCCCTGCTCGGTGTTTGAGGGGCGAACACCATCTGCGATCATGAAGAGTGCTGCGCGCACATGATCCGCAATCACGCGAAATGATTTTTGGTAGCGGCTGTCGGCGTATTGTTTCCCAGAAAATTTTTCAAGAAGCGCAATGGCATCCGCAAACACGTCAGTTGCGAACACGTCAGGATTATTATTCGCTGCTGCAGCGATGCGCTCGAGCCCGCCACCGAAATCCACGTTCTTTTTCGGGAGAAAGGCAAATCCACCAGCCGTCTTTTGATATTGCATAAAAACCGAGTTTCCAATTTCCATGAATCGGCCACAATCGCAGTTGGGATGACAGTTTTCACCGAATTTTGGATCGTGCTCCGTACCAAAGTCGTAAAACACTTCGGAATCGGGGCCTCCCGGTTCGCCTCCTGGCATATTCGCAGGTACCCCAGCCCTGCTCCACCAGTTTTTCTTCGCATCGTAGTAAAAAATACGCCCACCACGCATGCCGAGGCGCGCCCCATCAGCTTCAGAGCCCATCTCAATCTCTACTGCATCAATGCCTTTTTCTGCAAAAAGATGTTTCCAAATCTCTGCGGACTCAGTGTCTTTAGGAAGATTGTTTGCTTCGTCTCCTGCAAAGACCGTTACGTACAGCTTCTCTGACTTTAGCCCCACCTCATCGACAAGAAAAGAAAAAATAAATGGAAGCTGTTCTTTTTTGAAGTAATCTCCGAGCGACCAATTCCCGAGCATCTCGAAAAAGGTGGTGTGGCGGTTGTCCCCCACCTCCTCCACGTCTTCTGCACGGAAAGAACGTTGCGAGTTCGCAAGTCGCTTTCCTTCAGGGTGATCTTTGCCAAGAAGATACGGGACGAGTGGCTGCATCCCGCTTCCCGTAAAAAGGGTTGTTGGGTCATTTTGAGGAACAAGGGAGGCAGAGGGGATAATGGTGTGCCCCCGTTCACGGTAAAAGCCAAAGAAAGCAGATCGAATGTCGGCAAGTGTTTTCATCTCACGAATACTAGCTCCTTTTCTTCATCGTTTCCAGGAGGAATGCATAATCAAACGCTCGGTGCTTGATCCACTCGTAGCGCCCGCTTTTGCCAAAATGTCCCCCGTCGGTTTCCACTTTAAAGAGTAGTGGATTTGTATCAGTCTTCTTCGCGCGAAGGCGCGCAACCCACTTCGCAGCTTCCCAGTATGGCGTGCGAATGTCATGCATTGATGCGCGCACGAGAATTGGTGGGTACGCGACTGCGCGCACGTTTTCATACGGCGATTGTTTAAAGATGTAGCGGAAGTGGCGTGGAATACGTGGATTTCCGATTTCATCGTAGTGGAGGCGTGTTCCTCCAAGGCTTTCATCGAGAAGTGAGGTGATGAGATCTGCCGCTGGAACATAGGAAACCGCTGCGCCAAAGAGTTCTGGATTTTTGTTTAAGACCTGCCCCATAAGCATACCGCCTGCGGAGCCACCGGTAATTGCAAGACGCTCACGTGTCGTGTAGTCATCTTTGACGAGTTTTTTCGCAACGGCGATGAAGTCCTCTCCTGTGCGGTGTTTAGTCAGGAGATGTGCTTCTTTATGCCAATGCCAGCCCATTTCTCCTCCGCCACGCGGATGCGCAACCGCAATCACCCACCCGCGCTCAAGAAGAGAGAGGCGCGCGACGGAGAAATGCGGGTCGTTCGTGATCCCGTAGGAGCCGTACGCCTCAAGAAGAAGTGGCGCTTTTTTCTTCACGTTTTTCTTGTAGGCAAGGACGACGGGGATCTTTACATCACCATTTTTTACCCAGATACGCTTGGAGAGAAAATTACTCTTGTGGTAGTACGGCACCTCTTGGCGTTTACGCACCGTGAACGTCTTTTTTTCAACGTCGTAATCAAATGCTGTTTTCGGCGTGATAAAGGAATCGTACGTGATGCGGATGAATGGAGACTCGTATTCCATGTCTCCCCAGAGCGAGATGGTGTGTCCGTCTTCAGAAAACACCACTTTCTCACGCTCGCCTTCGGGTGTTGAAATATAAATTTCCTCAGAGCCCTCTTCGCGGATCGTAAGGACAAGGAATTTTTTAAACGGCGTAAAGCCGACAACCGAGCGTTTGAGGGTATGCGGAAGCCACGTCTCCCACTGTTTCTTGTCAGGCTTCTCGACAGGTGTGCGCATTATCTTGAAATTCACTGCGCGCTCGTTGGTGGCGATGTAGAAAAAATCACCATGATGTTCGACTGAGTAGCGTACTTTAGGCGTGCGTTTTGCGATAAGACGCGGCGCTTCGAGTGGCGCGTCGGCTTTCAGAAAGCGCACCTCGCTCGTCGTGTAGTTTCCCCCACCGATAAAGATATATTTTTTGCTGCGACTTTTGCCCAGGCCGACATACCACTGGAGATCCTTCTCGTCAAAAATAAGAATGTCGGGTTTAGACGAACCGAGCAGGTGGCGGAATACTTTGCGCGGAGGATGCGGATGTTCTTCCTGCGTATAAAAAAGATACGCACCATCTTCCGACCACTCGATATCCCCAACCGATTCAATACGATCGGCGAGGAGTTCGCCCGTGGCGAGATTTTTTATGAAGAGCGTGTGGTCTTCCGCACCTTTTGTGTCTGTCGTGTAGGCAAGAAGTGTGTGGTCTGGGGAAATGGAACTGGCGCCAAGCGAAAAATAATCCGATCCTTTGGCAAGTTCATTTTCATCAAGAATAACTTCTTCCTTCCCGCGCTCACCGCGCTTCCGGCAATGAATCGCATACTCTCTACCCTTCTTTGTACGACTGTAATAGAAATAAGGACCGTCTTTCACCGGCACCGACATGTCGTTTTCTTTCACCCGAGAACGAATTTCTTTGTAAAGTTTTGCTTGGAGACGCTGTGCAGGAGCAAGGGCCTTTTCGGCATACGCATTTTCAGCTTTCAGGTATGAGAGAACTTCGGGATCATCTGCTTTTTGGAGCCAGCGATATTCATCGGTCCATTTTCTCCCGTGTAGAGTAAAAACCTGCGGCTTTGCCGCAGGAAGAGGAGCCCCAAGAGTGCGCTTCCTTTGCATCGGGCGTACTCTAGCACTCGCCCACGGATATTGACAAAACACCAGTTCGTGTCATTTTAATGCACCCTCTTTTTGTAGTATTTTTCGTTTTGTCGCAGTTCCACCGGGACGATTGTAGTTTCCTAGACTACCGTCGGAGCAAATTACCCGATGACACGGAATCTCTTTGTAATTTTTATTTGCACGCATGACAGCACCAACGGCACGCGCTGCTTTTGAATTCCCCGCTTTACGCGCAACTTCTGCATAAGTCATTGTCCTTCCTTTTGGAATTTTTCGTACCACGTCGCGGATTTTGTCGGCAAAGGTTTTCATAACCCGAGAGTGCCTTGCCCCGCCTTCTTAGTGCCCGGCATGAATGCCTGGAGTTTTTTACCCACCATTTCGCGATAGATGCAGTAATCGCAGTCGTCCCCAGGTTTTGGAATCGCTTCGCTGTCCAAACATTCTTTAATTTTGAGAAGCGTGGGTTCAACCCAAGAATCATTTCCCTTGTGCGGCACGATGGTTATTTCAAATTCCAGCACACCATCAAATGCTTTTTTATCTTTCCCGGCATTTGCATACACAAAATAGCCTGTATCTGAAACTGTGAATCCATTTCTGCGGAAAAGCCATTGATACACTTCCATCTGACGCTTGTAGCCATCGTGCCAATCTTTGTCCAACACTTCGATCTTTTCGTCTTTGCTGGTCGATTTGTAATCCACGATATGAAGATCGCCTTTGGGTGTCACCCACACATCGTCGATGGCACCAGAAACAGTAAAACCTGTTGCCGAATGTTTGTAATCAATACCTTTGAAATTTTCGCGCCATACGTCTATCTGCGCATGTTCGAACGGTACCGCATCAATACCGTACTGCTCCATAAGGGGATGCGCACTTTTCTCCACACGATGAATGTCGAATTCTTTTTTGAGAAGTGCATCTACGGCACTGTTTAAGGCAAACGGGAATCCGGGCGGGCGGGCCGTGCCAAGTTTGTTATCGATGTAAAAACAGCGCGGGCATTCAACGAAGAGGTCGATCTTGGAGCGCGAAAGACGCCAGCGTGGGCCGCCATAGTTCCAGTCCGGCTTGCGATCCGGCTTATAGTACTCACTCATCGCGCAATTATATCATTCGTTGTTTACAACGCCGACTATTCATCGTCACTCCCTCCGTGATACCAGACTTTAAATACATGCTCGACGTGCCAAAGACCAAAGAAGATAAGGAGGGTTAGTGCTGCTGCAAAAATTGCGAGCGGATAGAGGCCGGTTGCAACAAGCACGCCGAGCGCTGCTGAAACCCACAGCCCCGCAGCTGTAGTGATGCCGTGGACGGAATTCCCCTGGACAAACATGAGCCCGGCACCGATGAAGCCGACTCCTTGTACAATCGCTGACATCACTCGTGTCGGATCAAAGTTTACATAGCCTAAATATTCGCCGCCAACAGCAATCCCCGCGAGTGTAAAAAGGCACGAACCGAGAGAAACCAGTGCAAACGTGCGCATGCCTGCCGACTGTTTCGCAACAAGCGCACGCTCTGTGCCCACAACAAGACCCAAGAATGCTGCGAGGAAAAGTTGGCCAAACATCACAATCTCGTTCATACGACGCAGTATACGCTAGGCACGCACGCCCACTGCCTGAGGTGTGAATTGCGAGACAGTAGCCTCAGGCGCGCAGAGATAGCGGGCTTCTTCAAGAATTGCAGGAATACGGGCAGGCTTCACGCCATACTCCTCGAGCACATGTTTTGCCTGCACGCTTTTGCAGAGCACAATATTATTCTCAAGCAGTTGACGCTTTTCACCATCATGAAGTGTGGTGAGCGCAGTGAGTGGATGTACTCGCGCCGTTTCTATCATCGTGCGAAGCCCTCTGTTCATTGGATAATCCCACCCCAAGAGCGTTAGGTTTGAACACCGTGCATACCGAATTGCATTCCGTGTGAAGCGTGTGTTTGTAACAAGCCATCCTTCATCAACACGCATAGAGGATTCGGGTGCACGCGCCAAATCTTCGAATCGCGCCTTCACATACAGGGCGTCTTTAATATCTGTTTTTCCTCCTGCTTCATTGTGAAATTTTGCTTCAATACCGATACGCCGTCCATCTTTCTCTGCAAGCACGTCCACTTCATGCGGGGCGCAACGCCCGGTCATTGCCACACCGGTTTTAGTACGCCATCCGTGCGCGCGCAGTACTTCTCCCAAAAATTGTTCAAATGGGAATCCTGAGGGACCGAGTGCAAAAATTGCACGCTTTACCGAGTACCGCGCAGCAACAGCGGGCGCCTCTTCTTCACGCAAATACTCAAAGGCATGGCTATAAATATCTTCGGTCCGCATACCCTCGCGCAGTTCTTTTTGTATTCGCTCCAAAATATGTTCTCGCGCGGGCGCAGAGGCTCCAGCATGCAGAAGAGATGCGTTGAGCTTGTGCGGATCAAATGGTTCCCGCTCACCATCAGCTTTTGTTATAAGAACATATGACACAAAGGTAGTATAACGCGCGCACGCGCACTACGAGACGAAGCTGTGGGTTACGTAATAATTCCGCCACCAATAAGTTTGTCACCATCATATACGACGAGTGATTGTCCACGTGGAGCAAGGTGCCTTTCTTCAAAAAACACCTTATCTCCTTCGATGCGACAGTGAATGGGAGTTTCGCGATACCGTGTTTGTGCAGACACTACTTTCTCCGCAGGATCAGATATCCAATGAGACGCACGCAATCTAACCTCATGCACGTACGCACTCTCGAGTGACGGAGCGACACTAATAGTGTTCGCTTTTGTATCGACAGCAATCACATAGAGCGCTGTCCGCTCTGCAGAGGGATGATTAACACGGAATCCATGACGCTTACCCGGTGTATACAACGCCGCACCATCATGTTCACCAATCACGACACCAGACTCGTCGAGCACTACACCTTTTTCTAGAGGAAGATAGCGTGCGAGAAATTCTTCCATGGACACATCGCCCACAAAGCAGAGCCCTTGGCTATCGTGTTTTCGTGCCACAGGAAGGTTGAACTGCTCGGCGAGTGCGCGCACGTCTGGTTTTGTATATTCTCCGACAGGAAAGATTGTTTTTGCAAGATCATCACGCGTGAGCTGCCACAAAAAATAACTCTGATCTTTGTTAGTGTCTTTGCCACGCATAAGGTGGACGCCGTCGGTACGTGCATAGTGACCCGTTGCTATTTTTTCTGCCCCCTCACGAAACGCCCACTCTTTGAATGCACCAAACTTGATATGACGATTGCAGAGCACATCGGGATTCGGCGTTGCACCATGTGCGTACTGTTCGACCAAATCATCAATGACGGCTTTTTTGTATTCTTCGGATAAATCTATCTCTTTGAATGGAATACCGAGGTATGCGCACACACGCATTGCATCAAGTCGTTCTTTTTGCCACGGACACTCAATGAATTCTGGTCGCCAGATCTTGATGAAAGCACCAATAACCTGGTGGCCTTGTTCTTTCAGAAGCGCAGCCGAAACCGCACTATCAACGCCCCCCGAGAGACCGACGTACACCTTCATATAACGACACACTACTAAGTTAGGTGCCCAAATACAACCTCTTCTTCCTCAAATGCTCCTCATACGTCTTCGAGAAATGTGTATCAAAATTCATATCGGCAAGATAAAAAAGATACCCTTCATCAATCGGATTGACCGCGGCTTTCAGCGCCTCAAGTGAGGGAGAGCCTATGGCACCCGGTGGCAGACCTTTATTCGCATAGGTGTTATAGGGGTCCTCTTTGTTGGTGAGATCTTTCGTTGTGAGGTCAAAAGTTGTTCTCCCGATAGAATAGAGAAACGCCGCGTCTACCTGGAGGGGCATATTGATATCGAGTCGACGCCACAAGACCCCCGCAATGCGACGACGATCCTGATAATCAAATGCCTCTTCTTCAAGAAGAGAAGCCATAATGACAATCTCTGTCAGCGAGCGTTTCGAACGTTCGATATCTCCGGCCAGCGTGGCAATGTTTGAATCGAAATTTTGCCGAAGCGCATCAAACACAACTGTCTCATTTGCGTTCGGCAAGAAAAAGTATGTATCAGGAAATAAAAATCCTTCGTGTGGCTGTGCTAGTTTTTTAAACGCTTCTGCATCAAAACGCTCAAGCTGAGTATCAAACAGTAGTGCCATTTCTGCTGTGGTTGCACCCTCGGCAATGCGAATACGAACCGGCTCCAAACCAAAAGCACCTGTGGTAATAGCGCGCGCAACCGCAAAAAGGTCTTTTGGCTCCTTGAATACATAGTCTCCTGCTCGCACACCGCGATCGGCCCCAAGAATCGTTGTTGCGATTGAAAACGCAACGCCACTTCGTACAACTCCCTGTTCTTTCAGGAGTTCTCCAATACTACGCGCCGAGGCTCCCTCAGGAACAGCAATTAACTTCCCCGTAGGAAAATAGGCCGGAGGGGCAATAAAAAATGTATACCCCGCAAGAAGAGTTGCACCTAAAAATGCAATGATAAATAATGAGCGGCGATTGGCGTGTTCTCGCCAATCGTTCGCCAATCGTTCGCCCAAGCGGAGGGTAAACGCTTGGATTTTTGTAAGCGAAGTAAGAAGTGGTTGCATGCGTAGTTTTAGAGTGGAAGGTTGGGTGGTGGTTCTGCTTTCGATGAAGGAATGCGCTGAAGTCCTGGTGCTTGCACGGTGCTCGATGGCGGGTGCCAGAGTGTTGCCAAGACTTCAGGGCTCGTCGTATTCCACCACGCTTTCCAGGGAGCATAGAACACCTGACGACGGCGATAGGCATCGAGATAGCGGTGGGTTTCGTGCTCTTCGCGGATACCACGGAAATCCTGCCAGGGCCAATCGAAATCGTTGTGAGCATGGCGCGGGCGAATGTAGACTTGGAAGTTGGGGTTACCGTAGGGACGCCAGATCCAGCGGATGGCGCTGTATTCCCCTCCACGAAGTTTGCCACGCGGTGCGAGGTAAACCATTCGCATCCCGTAATCAAACGGGAGCTTGCTCATATTGCGCTCCATTGAGCGAATAAGTTCCGTTTCGCGCCAGGTTGGGCGAGGAAAGCCGTATTTTTTCTCATCATCTTCCCCAGCCTCCTCTTTTCCTGGGTTGAGCGATGCTTCTCGTCGGATCTTTTTTATCTCCTCGAGAATTGCCTCTTTCCATCCCTTGCCGAAATGCCCGCGTATGACGATTTGGATCCATGCTTGCTCATTAGGATTAAGTGCACTTAACACTTCAAGAACGGAGGACAGTGGATCAACTTTAAATTCTTCTTTCGGATCTTTATCGAGCTCGAAGTCAACGTAGGTCTTGATCGGATACGCATTTACCCGCTCGCTATGCTTAGCAATACCATACCCCTCTGGTGCATAATCCCCCACAAACGCCTGATGCTCATGATGATCGTAATGAAAACGTACCGCATAATCATCGACCTCAACAATTTCCACTTCCGGATACTGCGCATACATATTTGTCTCGATAATGTTTTTCAGGATGTCTCTACTCGACCAAATATAAAAATGGACTTGCCCGCCAAATGAGGCTATTTCGAAAGAAAAATATGGCAGGACACCACCGCCCCAGTATTGATCGATCACGGTCGTCGTACTCATACGAATCCACAGGTTCGTAAAGACCTGCTCCATGGCGCGAGGAGATTTGGTGATCTCCTGCGGCATTTTTACTTCAAGAAGTACCGGGCGGGTGCGTGTAAAAATAAAGTTGGACTGCACATACCATATCCAGGATGTCCAAAACCCATAGCCGAACGCAATTGGTCCTGCAACAGGAAATACAAAAGCGATCCATCCAAGCATAAGGCGTGGGAACTCTGGAATGAGAAGGGTTACTGCGACAAGGAGAGGGAGAAACAATGCGCAGAGGAATGTGCCACGCGAAATGCCGCGCCCACCAATTTGATCCTCAACAAACTCATGAAAAAAGCCGTGTTCGTGACCACTTCCGTGACCGCCATGACCTCCTGAAATAAGATTATCTATCGAGTGCGCGGCCTTCTCGAACAGCGAATCAATAAGCGATCCCTTGTGCGCTTCTTCAGCCATTGCGACCATTGTAACAGAGCGCCGCGCGAATGCGCGGCGCTCTGTGTCTATAAATCTAGTATGTTAACGTCCGAGGGTGTAGCGACCATCTGACGTCCGCTTGAAATCGCTGTGCTGAAGATTCACAACAATGGTTGCGTCTTTGACATAGCGCTCACGCTTAACGCGATCGATAATATCTTCACGCGTAAGTGCCCCATCGCGTGAAAGCACACCCTTGATAACTTCGCGGACAACCCCGGGAGCATATCCCCACTCCTGGAGGGCGTAGAGTCCGCGCCCGACAAGAACAAAACGTCCGTCTTTAATGAGTTCGTTGTGCGTCGTTGCAGGATGCGCGCTCTTTTTAAAGAGATCGCGAATACCCTTTGCGACCTCAGTGAAATGCATCGGAGAGCCGTGACGCTTTAGCGTAAGGTATGCAAAATCACGGGTATTCTTTATGCGCACATGCGGACTTTCAAGTCTCCCCCACTCGCCGAGCGGGTTCCTGCCAAGACGCTTTGAAATCTGGAGCCAGCGAAGCATCGTTTCTGCCTCACGAATTTTTACCCCTGCTTCCTTTAAGTGCTTCCCAAACAGATCAAGAAATTCGTCTTCAGGAAGGAGTGTTGAGGCGTCCACCGCATCGTAAAGCTCTTGGAGCGCTCCTTCAACCGACTCTGCAAGTGCCTGATCCACGTGCCAACGGCGGCGAAAATCGGGCGTTTCGCGCTTATCGTTGAAATGATGCCCTACCGTGAGTAAAAAGAGCACGTGATTGCGCTCGGCGTCACTCTTCGGAACATGCGCGAGAATAGTATGCTCAGCAAGAATACCCCCCAAATCCGCAATAGTCCGTTTCAGTTCTTCGAGGGTTTGGCTATGCTCTGTATAGGCATCTGACTCACGAACAGCAGAAAGGCCGCTCCCTTCAATCTGACGGATGCGCTCACGGGTAATGCCATACTCCTTGCCGATAGATTCGAGCGTTTTACCCTCTCCTCCCTGGAGACCGAAGCGGTCAACGAGCACCTTCCGGACGCGGTCAGGAAGGCCGTTCACGAGGTCTTTGGTTACTGATTTTGGTTGAAACGATTGCATGGTCGTAATTGACTTGAGCACATTCCTATGATGTACCTTATATCAAGTGTATGCAGAGCTGTCAACTGGTTTCCTTGTCCCCATTCATATCACAGGAAACCCCCAGATGCGAGCGTTTTCATATACGCGCGCGGGCGACTCCTTGGTGGTAAAATCCTGCGATGACCCAACTTCGTGTTCCACCGCAAGACATCGAGACAGAGCGAGCGCTTCTTGGTTCCCTCCTCATCAACCAAAGTGCCATTTATGAAGTTGCAGACATTGTTCATATTGATTCGTTTTATGCGGGAAAACACCGAACTATTTATGACGCGATGGTGAGCCTCTATGGTCGAGGAGACCCTATTGACGTGGTGACGGTTGCCAGCAAACTTGATGAACGAAAACAACTGCAAGAAATCGGTGGTCGTGCGTATCTCTCCGAACTTGCAGGAACTGCCGCTTCGCCCGGCTCTGCTCGCCACTACGCCGAAGTTGTCCAATCCAAATTTGTACTACGTTCGCTCCTGGATGCTTCAGCAAAAATCGGTGAGCTCGGATTCCAGGAGGACCGCGAAGTTGAACAGGTGCTGGACGAGGCCCAGCAGGCTATTTTTGCTGTCACGAATACGCCGATGCTTCAGAAATTTACCGCGATCAAGGAGGAACTATCTGAGGCGTGGGAACGTCTTGAAAATCTGCAGAAACACACCGGCACAATGCGCGGCGTACCGACAGGCTTCCCTGCACTCGATACCATGCTCTCAGGTTTCCAAAAATCGGATCTCATCATTCTCGCTGCACGCCCGTCGATTGGAAAAACGACTTTGGCGCTCGACATTGCGCGACAGAGTGCAACAAAGCACAAAACTCCTGTCGGTTTTTTCTCACTTGAAATGAGTTCTCAGCAACTTGTTGATCGTATGCTTGCTGCCCAAGCCGGTGTCAATTCATGGCGCCTCCGCACAGGAAAGATATCTAAAGATGACGAATTCGAGCGCTTGCAGGATGGTATGGCGGAACTAAGTGAAGCACCGATTTTTATTGATGATAAATCCTCCAATACCGTGCTCTCGATGCGCTCAATCGCACGTCGCATGAAAATGGAGAAAGGATTGGGACTCATCGTGATTGATTATCTTCAACTTATTATTCCTTCAGTTCAGGGAGCGAATGTATCGACCGTGCAGCAGGTGACAGAAATTTCTCGCGCGTTAAAAGGCATGGCGCGCGAACTCGATGTCCCGGTACTTGCACTCTCGCAACTTTCTCGCGCAGTTGAACAACGCGGGGGGCGTCCTCGCCTTTCTGATCTTCGCGATTCCGGCTCAATCGAACAAGACGCCGATGTGGTCATGTTTATTCACCGTGAAGATATGTCCGGAAACCGCACCGAAGGAGAGCGAACGAATGTTGCAGAAATCCTCATCGAAAAACATCGTAACGGCCCCGTAGGAAAGGTGGACCTCCTTTTTGATGACCAGACAACAACGTTCAAGAGCGTGGAAAAAGCGGACTTTGGCGATTTTACACCAGAAGCGGCTGTGGAATCAGAAGAAGCGCCGTTCTAGTGAAAGTATCTAGTGTTTGGTATGTCGTATCTGGTATTTCATACAAGATACTGAATACGAGATACGATATACTTCCCCGATGGATCCCCTTGAAAGACTAACCAATGTATTCCAAAAATTCCCGGGCATCGGTCCGCGGCAAGCCGGGCGTTTTGTCCAGTTTCTCTTGCGCTCGTCACCCGCACTTCGACGCGAACTTGCAGAGGGCGTTCGGGAGCTCGGGAGCGATGTGCACCAGTGTCCATCCTGTTTGCGCTATCACACCGGTAAAAAAGGAGCGTGTGGCATATGCGCAGATATCCATCGGGACACATCACTTCTTGCGGTTGTGGCATCTGATACTGACCTTCTCGCCCTAGAGCGGTCTCATACCTATCAGGGACACTATTTCGTGCTTGGCGGGCTTTTACTTCTCTCGTCGGAGCGTACGAACGGACTGCATATTAAAGAGTTACTCTCTTCCCTTCCTGCACGCATTGAGAACGGACTCAAAGAAATAATTCTCGCCTTCCCGGCGAATCCCGAGGGTGACTCAACCGCCATTCGTGTGCGCGAAGAATTGACCGGTTTCGGAAACCCGTCAATGAAAGTCTCCATGCTCGGACGCGGACTCTCGACGGGCAGCGAGCTTGAGTACGCTGATCCCGAAACAATCAAAAACGCCCTCGAAGGGCGTCATTGAGACTCTAGAGTGCGGTGATTTTCACTTTCGTGAACGGCTGACGATGTCCCTTCTTTTTGTAGTAGCGGGACTTCTGGCGGTACTTCATGACCACTTTCTTGTCACCCAAGCCTTCGCCAATAACTTCACCTGAAACCTTCGCGCCTGATACGTGTGGAGAGCCGACTTTTGTGCTCTTTCCGTCGTCAGTGAGAAGCACAGTATCGAAAACGACTTTTTCGCCCTTTCCCGCAGGGAGTTTTTCGATAGTGACAACATCCCCCTCTTTAACGAGGTATTGCTTGCCGCCGGTTGCGATAATTGCGATATGGCTCATACGTGGGGCAGACTATACACGGATTACTCTTCTTCGGCAAGGGCGGGTTTTTCGAGCGTGAGTGGCTCTACTCCGGCTTTTGAGCCGGCGATGCGATACACGTCCTTATCCACCTTAGCGAGCTCTTTATAACCATTATTGTAGTGGGAGATGGTCGTACTGAGCGAGGCTCCAATTTTGCCGTAGTATTCGTGAGTTTTGGTGATGTGCTTTACCAATTCCCCCACTCGCTTTTGAATCTCCTCGGCACGCTTCTCTATTTCAAGTGCTTTCAAGCCTTGCATAACTGTCTGGAGATACGCAAGGAATGATGTTGGAGAAACAATAATCACTTTGTACTTGGATGCCGCCCGCTGAATGAGGTTTTCATCCTCGCCTGCCCCCACCTGGTTTGTAAGGAGGTCGTAGTAGATACCCTCGCTCGGAATGAACATAAACGCAAAATCCATGGTTCCCTCTTCAGGACGAATATATTTCGCTGTTTCCTGGATACGAAGCTTGAGGTCGTTTACAAACGTTTTTTCAAGCGCGGTGCGCTCGGAAGATCCCTGTGGAGCACTCACAAAACGGTTGTAGTTTTCGAGCGAGAATTTTGAATCTATAGGCACCACGCGTTCGTTCACAAACACCGCCGCGTCGACAATTTCTCCGTTTTTAAACGGGTGCTGGATTTTATACATCCCCGGCGGAAGCACATTTTTAAGCACGGTTTCCAAGTAGTACTCCCCGAGAATTCCGCGCTGTTTCGGATTCTTGAGAATATCTTGCAGAGACTGTAGTTGCTCAGCAAACGTTTGTGTTTGTCGCCCAATCTCCTTTACCGATGTTATTTCCTGCGTTATTTCTTTGATGAGCTTTGAGGACTCTCCCAGCTGAACACGCACAGTTTCGTGCATTTCTTTAGCTGATGTGTGCATCCGAGTATCAAGTGAACGCTCAAGATTTTCCATCTGTTTTTGTAGAAGAAGTAACCCTTGTGTATCTCCTTTGTTGGCCTGTGAGCGAAAAAAAAGAAAGCCTAGGAGCACAAGTATAAGCGAGAGAAGTGCAATAACTATCCATTCCATTCTTGTATTGTAGCGCGGGAAATCCTGATTGACATCATGAGGCGTATACACTAAAGTTCGTATACACGTTCCGGCACCCCCCGTGCTGGTTGTTGCGGATACGGAGCCATCCTACCGATCCGCGAGGCCGTGCGCACATCCTCCCTGATTGTGCACGGCCTCTTTTTTTTATAGATATGTACGCTACACTTCACCATATGTTGTTAACTACAATAAAAAACGATATGAAAGAGGCGATGAGGGCGAAAGACGGTGTGCGCCTTCAAACGCTTCGTGGCGCACTTGCTGCCTTTACGAACGAACTCGTCGCAAAGGGAAAAAAACCAACAGACGAACTTTCTGAGAGCGAAATACAGGCGGTGCTCAAACGCCTTGCAAAACAACGAAAAGATTCGATTGAACAATTTACCAAAGGTGGACGCACGGAACTCGCGGAAAAAGAGGCACAAGAACTCGCAATTCTTGAGGCGTATTTGCCACAAATGGCAACTCGCGAAGAGATTCTGAAAGTTGCTGAAGCAAAGAAAACCGAGACGGGCGCAGACGCTGCTAGTAAAGGAAAGCTCATGGGTATCGTTATGAAAGAACTCGGCGGAAATGCTGATGGAGGCCTTGTAAAAGAGGTGGTGGAGTCACTTTTTCTGTAATTTGACTTCAAAAATTAAAATGTTATAATGCATGTCAGTAGTGCGTCATGTGCGAGCGTTTTGCTCTTAGGAGGCAACACATGACTTTTAAGTTTTCGCCGCAGATACTGCACGTAACCGGCTCGGAGGTGGAGGTCTCTTTGCCAGTTTCCGGCATTACCATCGCCTTCCATTGTCGAGCAGGTCTTTCGCCAACCCCGGAAAATCTTGAGCAGACTTCCTGCATGCAGAACAAATGCGTGCTCTGGGAGCCGATGCATATTTCGCGTGGAGTGTGGCTTTCGGCGCGAAATGCCGGAGCGTCTGCGATTGCTCAATATCGGCGCGAGTCCACAGAAAAAAACCGGAAGTGGTCGATGCCGTTTCAATTATCATTCCGGTTCCAGTGAATGGGTGGGGCGCGGTATATATTCCGCGCCCCTTCGTTTTCTGGGGAAAACTCTGATTTCTCTCTTGTCATATTGAGAAATGGGGTTAGTATATGCAGGTCTTTGGGAAACGGAGATCAGTGATGACACCTGAACTTGTTCTTGCACGCCTTCGTGTGCTTAATGCACAAGCGAGACGCGTGTCCGTTCCAGAAGATTCTTTGTTGGGGCAAGTGCGCTCCAACGAAGGAGAAACGTCGGTGGTAGAAAGTGAACCCGACGGCGAATCGCTGCGCCAAGAGCAGTGACATACGAGAGGGCGCTCGCGAAGACGAGCGCCCTTTTACTATTCCCTCTCGTTAAAGCGCGCGCGCTGCGCGACGTGCAAGTATTACCGAAGCCGCAGATGCGCAACCGGCACATAAGAATCCGGCCGCAATCGCAACGGGAGCTGAAAATGGAACAAGTGCAATACAGATAAGGCATGCGAGTATACGGCCGAGGTGCAGTGCCATTTCTTTTAGAGCCGTATACTCATCAATAAAATGGCCTCCATCTGCATACTGTTCTCCACTATACGAATCAATGCTGAAACGCTTTGGTGAGATAGTGGTCCCCGCAAACACATCCACAGAAATAATTGCAAGCGGAGCCGGGGAGACAAGTCGCGCACCCCACGCGCTGAGCGCAATACACGCAAGCAATGTATCGGAGCGATCAGCTCGCATGCGCTTCAATATACTCTGCACACGAGAGCGAAGAAAAAATGTAATGAGGAGTGAGAGCGAGAGTATGAGACCAAACAAAAACCAATCTCCACGAATAATAGTGAAAATAGTGATTGGCCACAGAAGCAACAACCCCACCCCCTGCACACCGTCGAGTACGCCACGCATGAGTAGCATGTGGTTCCGACGCGCAAAGAGTGCACGAAGTGTTTCGCCGATACTCCACTCAAACGCCTCAACACGCTCAGGCACTTGTGTGAGTGGTATAAGAGCGAGTAGTGCGGCAATAGATGCGCCACTATATACAAATACACCAAGACCGGGCACTGCAAACAGAACCCCCGCAATAAGCGGGACACACATGAGCATTATTTCCGGAAGTGATGTACGTGGGATTTCGGACGCAAGACTCTCGTATGGCACCCAATACAGAGCGCGATGCAGTGCGGAAAAAACTACGAATGCAGACAAAAGAGTAAAGAATGATACGGCATTCTCAGGGGCAAACATGAGCGCAAGTGCAACCATCATAAATGAGGCCGCGAGTGTGCCGAACGCAAGTGCACGACGCACACCAAACCGTAGCGCCGGTGCCGAGAGTGGTGTCAAGAAAAATGCCAACACTTGAGAGAATGTATAGAGAATCAGTATCGAAAAAAGTGCATGTTCAAACCCAAAACGCGAAAGAAAAATCTGAAACATAAGCACCCATCCAAAAATGGATGTGCCGAGCGCGATGCGCATCAATATGCGATGAGTGCGAAGCGCGCGCGCCCCAGAGAGAGCCGCGAAAGTTTGCATACAAAGAATTAACCCCTTCTATTCCACAACATAGTGTATGCAAGTGGAAAGACGACAATAAGTGCGTATCCGGCCCATACGCTCCAAGACGCATAGAGTCCCCACCCAGAAAACGGCACGAGAAATACCATGTCCAATCCGATTGCCACAGCTGCCCAGACAAGCGCGTTTCCGACAATGTCTTTTGTGTTGGAGAGGTGCATGGCGCGCGCAGCAATAATACTGATGCATGCGAGCACTGAGAGACGGGCAATGAGAGAGAGCATGCCCAGAGAGAACCCATAAATGACAAGTCCCGACCATGCGAGATACATGATGGCATAAATCACTATTCCCCAGCCAAGGGCACGAGCGAGATGCATGCACGTAGTATACGCGAGATGCGCGCACTCATGCATGGTGGATGTTGATAGCACAAACCCGCCACAAGGGCGGGTTTGTGCGGGATGCAAGAACTGGAGTTACCAGTTGTTGCGTCGGTTGCCTCCGCCACCACCACCCCAGTCGCCACCTCCACCTCCGCGGAAATCGCGGCGGGGACGTTCTTCCATAGGGCGTGCCTCGTTCACGGTGAGAGAACGTCCACCGAAGTCCTTGCCATTCCACAGGTCAATTGCCTTCTGAGCGTCCTCATCATTCGCGAACTCAACAAAGCCGAAGCCTTTCGATCGACCAGTCATCTTGTCCATGATGATGATGGCCGACGAAACAGCACCAGCCTGCGCAAAAGCATCCTTCAGCTCGTTGTCCGTAGTTGAGTACGGCAAACCGCCGACATAGAGTTTCTTTGCCATGTATCGTCGCTTATGTTTTATACAAAATGTAACCCGACCTTCTCCACAACCCCTGCGTCGGCTACTGCCCTGCACCGGATGGAAAAACGTACATTCCCCGACAGTATAGGATGAATCTCAAGAAAAGCAACGAAGGTGTATAGACTTGTGTTTATTGCCTTTATAATATAGTTGTGGTATAGTTCTATTCTTCGCAACCAACGGAGGAAGAAATGTCGACGGCGGAAAAGATTGTTCAAGAGATACGCAAGTTGTTCGCTACAATTCCTGACCATTGCCGCGACGAGGAAGTGAAGCAAATAATAACGTGGCTCGCCGAAGACGAGGGCGGCACATGTGAATTCCCCGACTTCAAAAAAGAGCCCGAGAATGATAAAGAAGGGCGAGACGAGCCTTAACTCAACGACCGGTGCATACGTGCGCCGGTCGAACTTTTTGTGGACCGTACCGGGATCGAACCGGTTGCCTCATCCATGCCATGGATGCGCTCTACCAAGTGAGCTAACGGCCCGTGGGAAGTATCGTAACAAAAAACCGGGCTTACGCATCTGTTTCAGAACCGGTGAGCACCTTTCGCATAAGGGTGTTTACCAGATTGAGGAGAAGTCCAAAGAGAATAAGACTTACAAACTTAGTCGCAATAAGAATCGCAAGACCTACGCTCGAATGAGGTTGTTCAAAAGGGATTCCGCCGAGAATTACCTTGAAGGCCCAAAACATACTGGTGGGAATGTCTTTTGCATGCGCATGCTGCCCTTCAACTATAAAAAGAAGTGTGCCCAAAAAGAGGAGTGCAGAAAGAAATGCAACGACGTATATCTGCACATTGATTGTATAGAGATCGTGCGCCCCCTTCTTTGAGTGCACGCGCGCAAGCTTGGCGAGCCGAAGCATGCGGAGAAACCTTAGGATGCGTAGCGAGCGCGCACTTTTGAGAAACGTGAGGTTTGTGAGCGCGAGCAGTGTGGGCAGAATTGCAAGTAGGTCGATAATGCCGAAAAAACTAAATATATACCCTGATTTTGATTTCGCAGTTACAACACGAGCGATATATTCAAGTGAAAAAATGCCTACTGAAATATATTCGATTAGCTTGAAATAGGTGTGGTACTCAGAAAAAGCGGCCGACGTCTCGAGGACAAGTGCAAAAACAGAAAGGAGCGTCAAAAACGCAAGCGCGTCGTTCGTAAGACTAAAAATTCGTGTGTCTGGCTTCTCGAATGCCGCACGTAGTGTGGTGTTAAACGTATGTGCCATGGAAAACTACATCACTTCGGGCATCGCCTCCATACTGGGCGGAGATGCGAGACATTGCGTGAGTATTGGTGTTTGTGTCCATCCGCACCTTCCGTCCGCTTGTGGTTCACACGATGCTCCCTTATAGCACGCATACTCTGCACGGTATTCACATGTCGTCATGATGCTTGCCGCTTCTCCAGCAGAAACACAGAGTTGCCCGGAACATCCCGCAATAGCACATCCATTTGACGCCATACCACCGTCGGGCAGTGGAGGTGGAGCATCTTCAACAAACACGCGACCATCTGGGCTACGACACTGGCGCGGATACGATTCCATAATCGGATTCCCTGCTTGTGCACACTCACTAAAATTAGTGATGATTGATGCGGGAACAGAAGCCTGCATCTTCGGTGCAATGGAATACACCAGAAAACCAAGAACTGCAAAAAACCCTGCGAGCATAAGTAGTCCGAGAATACGCATGAGCTTCATGTCCCCAGTATAATACACTTCGCTGGATACTATTTTCTATATCTAAGACGCTTACAAAAGCGTATACTCTTGTTTTACAACCATGTCTCTTGCCACGACTGATACCCACGAATCGGATACAGTGTCTCCAAAAGCGCGATTCACTGAAGGATCGACGATGCGGCATGTAATATCCGCAAGCACGACCTCTGCGGTAGGCCTCGTTGCGCTCTTTTTCGTCGATCTTCTGGATATTTTCTTCATCGGGCTTCTTGGCGAAGCCGAGCTCGCAGCGGCCGTTGGTTTCGCAGGAAGTGTTTCTTTTTTTACGCTTTCTCTTGCAATCGCAAGCTCGATCGCCATCACAACCACCATCTCCCGACTTGAGGGTGCGAATAATGGGCTTCGCGCCCGATCTTTTTTTCGCAATACGGCATTCTATACACTCGTGCTTACAATACCCCTAGCGTTTGTACTCTTTATTTTTGCCGAACCCATCCTCTCGCTTCTTGGCGCCCGTGGCAGCACCCTCGAGTATGCAGTCGAATACTTTCGCATCGTGATACCTACGTTCCCGTTTCTTGCCATGGGAATCGCCGCCTCGGCGGTTCTGCGCGCAAAAGGACAATTCCGTTTGGCAATGTACGTCACACTCCTCGGAGGCGTTGTGAACGCCGTTCTCGACCCATTATTCATCTTTGGATTCGACTGGGGGCTTTCTGGTGCCGCACTTGCCGCTGCCACATCACGTATTTCAATCTGCGCAATTGGCTTCTTTCTCCTCTACCGCAGCGGTTTTTTAGATGGTGAGCGTGAGCCGGGCCTCTTCCAGGACGTGCGAGAATACGCGCGTGTTTTCATCCCCGCGGCACTCAGTAATCTCTCAACACCCGTGGGAAGTGCATTCGTGATTACGCAACTTGCTCGTTACGGCGACAGCTACGTCGCAGGGGCTTCGGTTTTGGGGCGCATCACGCCGGTTCTTTTTGGTGTCATTTTTGCACTCTCGGGCGCGATAGGTCCTATTATTGGACAAAATCTTGGCGCACAAAAGTATGATCGAGTGCTCAGTGCATTTCGAGATGCAATTATGTTTACTCTGTACTATGTCGCAGGTGCCTCGATTATTCTTTTCTTTGTTCGACATTTGCTAGTCGAGCAATTTTCCCTCAGTGCTGAAGGTGCGGGTCTTGTCCTTTTTTATGCCACATTTCTTGGGTGGAGTTTTGCATTTGCCGGCATGGTGTTCGTTGCAAATGCTGCCTTAAACGCACTTGATAAAGCAGCGCTCGCGACAACCATCAACATGTTACGCAATATCGTTTTTCTTATTCCTTTTGTCTACATTGGCGGGCGGATCGGCGGGCCAGAAGGAATTTTGGTGGGTCAAGCGATCGGACTCGTGCTCATCGGTATTTTCGCGATCATGGTTGCGTATCGAGAAATCAAAAAAGTAGCGTGAGCAAACACCGTATCGCACTGCTCTAATTAAGCATCCAAAGCTGGTAGTTGAGAACGCTGGCGAATGAGACCCATGCAAGATAGGGAAGAAGAAGCACTCCGTACCGAGGGCGTATCTTCCAGAATTCGCGTATGGTGAAGAGAATCGCAACCCACAGAAGCGCGATTACGATAAGAGCCCATCCGAGCTGTTTTGCACCAAAGAAAATCGGCGACCAAATCGCATTCAAAAAGAGCTGCGCCCAATACCAGTTCATACCGCGCGAAGCGTGTGTTTTTTGAAAGCGTTTTTCCCACACAAAAAACGCCGCAATACCCATCAAGGTGTAGAGCGTTGTCCACACGGGCCCAAATATCCAATTCGGTGGTGAGAACCACGGCTTCGCGAGCGTCGGATACCAGGTCGGTATTGCGTCAAATGTAAAAAACGTGCCGATTAAACCGGCAGCTTGAGCAACGGCGATGAATACGAGAAGGTTGCGGACTCTAGAAAAAGTCCAAGTGCGGTGGTTCATGCCATAAGTATACGGTATACTCGCTCGCACAACGGGCCGTAGTATAGTGGTAGTACGCATGGCTGGGGGTCATGTAGAACGAGTTCGATTCTCGTCGGCCCGAATATGAGTGAAAAAACGCCACACACATATGCACAGTTGAATGTGCTTGAGAGACGTGCATTCGAGGAAAAATGTGAAGAAATAGCGAATGCTCTTTGGAGTGGCAAACCGCTCGAAGAGATACTCAAGCGCGCGCAAACACTGTTCCCTACTACATCACGGGATTATGCTCAAAGTCTTATAGGATCATCTTCGGATCATCAGGCAAAGTTTGTGTTCAAACACCTGCGTACTACGTTACAGAGCGAACTAAGCGACTCCGATATTACGTACGAAAAATTTCTTCCGCTCTATATCGCAAAACGATCCTACGTTGCGGAATAGATTACCACCCAAATAGTTTGCCTACATCTTCGGGTTGTTCGCGTTTTCGTGCGAGCTTTATTTCACCATTTCCTGCGATAAGTTTTGCGGGCGATGAGAGAAGACAGTGGTGTGACGCAAGCGGATCTTGATATGCCCCTGTGTCGAGTATGGCAACATACAGCTCATCGACGTTCTCAAGCGACGGGAGAAGAATATGCATGCCGCCCGCAGTATATTTATCGTCACTATCGCACGAAGAGCCAGCAAGCCATGTTTTAACCAATTTACGTGCATGAAGTGCATTGACAGGAATCACGTGCCACTTTTGGTGAATTGCCCACGAATCAATGAGATCGTTCATGAATGAGCCGTCGATGACATACCAGCGCTTATCACTCTTTGTTTCTATCGTTTTCTCAGCAAGAATTTTGTAGATCGTCATTTGTGCAGGCGCAGCGACGTACCGACCCCATTCGACAATGAGATTAGGGTGACGGAGCCCGAGCTTATCTGCGTGTGATTTGGCAGTTTTGACGATGCGCTGGATAAGATTCTTGCCTGTGTAAAGGCGTTTTTTCTCATAGGGCACCGCGGCTCCCCCACCGATGTCGAGCGTATCGAGTCCCGGGTTTTTCTCCTTGAGTTTTTGGAAAAGCTCGAGAGCGCGCTTTAAAGGCTTTACGAAGCTTTCAACGGATTCCATCTGACTCGAAATGTGGTAGTGGAGAATGGTGAGGTTACGCACTTTGCCGAGCTTCAACAATTCCTCTTCAGTAAAGCCAAAACGATTAAATTTCTTGTCCCAGTGACTTTTAATTTTTACATTGAGATTGACTCGAATACCGACAGGGCCGCCAAATTTTTTCATCCGCTCAAGTTCGACATAATCCTCAATGATAGGAACGATGTTGAAGCCTTTCGCGCGAAGCTCTTCAATAAGATCCATGTACGTTGGTGTTTTTGGCCCATTACAAGTGACGCGAATTTTTGCATTGAATCTCTCACTCTCAATCATTTTCTTCACGAGATAGAGCTCGTTGCGACTTGAGACATCAAGATTTGCACCTTCCGCAACGGCCGGAAGCACAAATTCTTTGTTCTGGTTTACCTTCATCGGATAGTGGTAGTAAAAACGGCCTCGATACCCGAGAATTTTTATATAGGCGTTGAAGGTTTCAATAAGATCGCGTACACGATTCTCGATGATGGTGGGAAAGACTATCTCTGTTGAAGTACCGTATTTCTGAACAATCTTGTGGATGTTGTACTGGTAGTTGCCCTCTCGCACGACAAGCTCGCCCTCGGGAGAAATATCGAGGTGTGCAGTGTTAAATTCCTCAACGCCGAGTTTCCAGAATTTCTTATGTCCGTTTTTGTGTTTTGTTGCGATAAGCCGTTGTATCTCAAGTGATGTGCGCCTTTCAGGATTCGAACCTGAGACCTTTCGAATGTGAATCGAACGCTCTAACCAACTGAGCTAAAAGCGCGTCAGCCGATTATGCAATAAGATACGTCCTGACACAAACTATTTAACAGCCACGATCTTATACTTCTGTGCACCCTTAGGAGTTTCAAATGTGAACGCATCACCTTTTTTCTTGCCCATGAGCGCAGAGCCGAGGGGTGAAAGGTGTGAGATTTTCTTCTCCTGCATATTTGCTTCTGCACTCCCGACGATTTCGTAGGTGTGCTCTTCTTTTTCGCCTATTTTCTGAATGACAACCTGAGAGCCGAGAGAAACAGTCGAGCCTTTAGCGTGCTCGATGATGCGGGCGCGAGAGAGTTCGACTTCAACCGTGCGAATACGGTCTTCGGTTGCCGCTTGGAGATTGCGGGCCTCTTCGTATTCAGCATTCTCAGAGAGATCGCCAAGCGAACGAGCGTATTCGAGCTGTTCGGCAATCTCGCGGCGGCGCACCGTCTTAAGATGCTCGAGTTCTGCGGAGAGCTCGTCGAATTTCTCTTGCGAGAGGTACGTATTTTGGTCAGTCATCATACTGATGTATCAAAGCGAGAGCATTGTACCCCGCCCGCCCGTAAACAACAAGCTATTCGATGTATTCCGGCTTTGAGTCTCGGAGCCAGGTGAAAAATGGGTTCATGGCTGGTGAGGCACCAGAGAGCGTGCCCGCAGGAGAGCGCTCAAGAACCACTGCGAATGCATAGCGCGGTTTTTCAAATGGCCAAAAACCAATGACCCACGAATTCATAAATTCATTACGCACACCTACCTGTGCCGTACCCGTTTTTGCTGCAATGGAAATGCCGGGGATATTAAGTGCCGCTGCCGTCCCCCCTTCCAAAACAGCCTCGCGCATACCTTCGCGCGCAATTTGCAGGTATTCATCTTGGATACCAACAACCGACCCGTGCGCCTGCGCTCCTAAGAGTAATTGTGGGTCAAGAAGCCTACCTCCGTTTGCGATTGCAGCAGTGTGACGCAAAACCTGTAGGAGCGTGACTTGGAAACCGTATTGTCCAATTGCTGTGTTGTATGTGTCCCCAAGACGCCAGTCTTCATCAAACACTTCTTGCTTCCATTCTGGCGTCGGAATGGTACCAACAAGACCACCCGGTAGCGCAAAGTTCACCACCTCGCCAAAACCAAAACGTTTCGCGTAATCGTCGATGCGCGCAATACCTAAGCCCCGCTGATCCTCGAAGCCACCACCAATTGCATAAAAATACACGTCGGAAGAGACCGCAATTGCACGACGCATGTCTGTCCAACCGTGAGCGCGCCAGTCTTTAAAAATTGATGGTTTTTCAGGAAAGTATGGATTCGGGATCGAGATTGAGCCAGCAGAAAAAATTTGTTTCTGCGGGCTGATGAGATTTTCCTCCAGCGCCGCAGCTGCAAACATCGGCTTTACGATGGAGCCGGGTGCATAGAGCCCCGCCACAGCCCTATTTAATAAGGGCGTTGTAGGATCAGTGTTTGCAGCGGCAACAATTTCGGTGTTCCCTTCCGCAAACGCTTCTGTATCGTATTCTGGGATACTCACGAGTGCGAGAAGCTCGCCATTTTCCACATCCATAATCGCAGCGGCCGCACCACGGAATTTTTGTGTGGCGATATGTTCTGCAAGACGGCGCGCGAGTGCATCTTGTACTTCAGCATCAATCGAAAGCGTGAGCTCACCCCCTTCACGCGGCGGATCGACAATATCGGTGCGTACGAGGCCACCACGTGCGTCTGTTTCTTGCATAATGCTTCCATTTTTTCCTGCGAGCGTTTCATTAAATGCAGCTTCAATACCCGCAATGCCAATATGGTCTTCACTCCACCACCTCCCTGAAGCGTCTGCTTTGGGATAGCGCACGAAGCCGAGCACGTGAGAAAAACCAGCGAGATCAGTATGTCTGCGATATGGAAACGGCGTAGAGCTGGTTGCCTGTGGGTCGGTTTCGATTTCATTCCAGGCAAGCGCGGCACCGTTTCTATCAGTGACGACGCCACGTGGAGCAAAGATTACTGAACGTTCGAGACGATTATTACGCGAGATGTCGGCATATGAGGAACCTTCGACAACCTGCAAACGAAATGCTTGGCCCGCAAAAACCACGAGCGCAAGAGCGCACAGAAGACCAACTGATGCTATAGCTCGAGAAGAGATGGGGCGCTCCACTCTTCCCTCCAAGCTTCCTTCATCGAGACGAGGAAGGTTTGTAGAATCGATAAAAATATCTTCTGGGGTGATCTCGATTGGGAAACGTCGGCGACGAAAAAGACGCATAGTGCCACTATAGCAAACAGGACTATCGTGGAAGTGCAGAGCCTGTCAGAAGCTCGCGGCGCAGTGGCTCAAAGATAATGAGGAGCGCGAATGCGGTCAATGTTGCAAGTGGAAGACCACCCCACGATAATGAAAGCGAGGGAAGCCACATGAAATCGAAGGCAAGAGCAATGGGTACAATCTCCCATGCGCGATAGCGCACACAAAGCGCGAACGCAGTGATGAGTGTTACCCACCACGGAAAAAGAAATACGGAAACCGCACACAAGAGCGCGAGCACTATCCGGACTTTACTGAACGACATAGACAAAACGAAGTGTATCGAGATTCGTCGGGGTACGGATAAAAAGTGTGGTTACCGCGCTTGATGACGCCACATTAAGTTCAACCACAAGGCCCGCTGGGCGTCTCGCAAAGGAGGGAATGGTCACAACATCTCCTTTCTTGAGGGCGGCATCGCGAGGAGCCTCCCCGCGTGCATTGCCACCACCTCTTCCATGCAGAAGAAGCGGAACATCGTTAATGACGGCTTCGATTTCTTTTCCGGGAGCAAAGAGCGCCTCAACGGTTGCCGTGCGATCCTGGACAGCGATTATTTTTCCTAGTAGGAAACCGCTCGGCGTGAGCACTGTTGCATCGAGTTGCACACCATGACGTGCACCCGCCCCGATAACAAAGGTGCCGTACGGCGAGGTGGAAAATGACGAAAGCACTGAAGCGCTCACACCACCCGTCTCTGCCGCTGCAACTTTTGCAAGCGCGCGCAGTGTTTCGTTTTCAGCGCGGAGCGCTTCAAAACGAGCATCTTCTTCGGCGCGTCGCGCCAGCGCATCCTGTAATGCTTTATTTTCTTCAATAATCGATGCGCGAGTGGCAAATCCATGTGCACTTGGTAGTGTATTCACGACACTTGCGACAGTGGCCGAAGCAAGACCTCCAAATTCTTTAAGCGAGGAGCGCATGACACCTTGAGAAACATGATCGACAAGAAAAATACCCGCCACGATGAGTGCGAGAAATACAAAGTTGCGTGCGACGGAAGTATCGCGCGTCGCACTTCTGGTGAATGACGGGCGACGCGGCTGCATAGGTTATTCTGAAGGCACGAGTTCATCTTCGTTTGTAAGAAGCGTGTCGCGGAAGCGTTCCATGTCATCGAGGATAAGTGCAGTACCGCGCACAACAGCAGTGAGAGGATCTGGCGCGACAATAACAGGAACCCCAAGAGCCGCAGTCAGAAATTCTGGAAGCCCGCGGATATGCGCACCACCGCCAGCAAGATAAATACCACGCTGCATGATGTCGGCAAGAAGCTCTGGCGGCGTGGACTCAAGTACATCTTTCACCTGCTCTACCAAATCGTCTATCGAGTGCCCGATTGCCGTGCGCACATCTTGATCGGTAACGACAATTTCACGCGGGAGACCACTGACAAGATCTCTCCCGCGTGCAGTGAATGAAATCGGGGCACCGCGCAATATGGTTGCCGCTGCAATCTTAATGTCTTCTGCAGTTCTGTCCCCAATCAAAAGTTTATGCTCGTTACGAATATGACTCACGATATCTTGATTGAATTTGTCTCCCGCGACACGGACATTACGTGCGTTTACGAGTCCTCCGAGCGCGACAACACCCACATCCGTCGTGCCGCCGCCGATATCAATCACCATGCTTCCCGTTGGTTCGTGTATCGGAAGTTCAATGCCAATCGCTGCAGCCATCGGTTCTTCTACAATATGCACTTCGCGCGCGCCTGCGGCGCGCGCCGCATCCCGCACGGCACGCACTTCGACTGAGGTGATTCCCGACGGCACGCCCACAACGACGCGCGGCCCCAGAAGCTTTGTGTGTCCTGCCTGTGCTTTCCCAATAAGGTATCCCAGCATCTCACTCGTAATTTCAAAGTCTGAGATAACCCCATCCACCACCGGCTGCACCGCGACGATGTGCGGCGGTGTGCGTCCGAGCATGTTTTTGGCTTCTTGCCCCACCGCAACCACCTGCCCTGTCTTCTGATTAAACGCAACGAGTGACGGCTCGTTAATTACGATGCCGCGCCCCTTCACATGCACGAGCGTGTTTGCTGTGCCGAGGTCAATACCAATATCATTCGAAAAGAATCCGAGTATCTTGTCCTTCCATCTGCGCAGTGTGTTCATGGTGATTATGCGTCATGCAGTGTTTCAATAATGTCGCTCTCCGCGACCAGGGTTCCCTTGCCCTGCCTCTCCGCCAGCTGATGGATTGTGAGTTCAAATCCGCCTGCGGCAATTGTCTTTTCTGAAACTACGAGGCGAAGTGGTATACCAATCAAATCGGCGTCAGCAAATTTTTCCCCCGCGCGCAGATCGCGATCGTCGTAGAAAACTTCAATACCACTCTCACGCAGCATCTCATACACGCGGTCTGCTTCTTTCTCAACATCAGCGTTTCCGCTGGTGATTGATACCAGATGTACGTTATACGGTGCGACTTCCTTTGGCCAGATAATACCCTTCTCGTCGGAAAAGATTTCAACGATGGCACCCATCAAACGCGTGATGCCAATACCGTATGAGCCCAAATGTACAGGTGTCTTCTCCCCTTCTTCGTTCGTGTAAAAAAGGCCGAGCTGCTCTGATTTCATTCCGCCAAAATCAAAAATATTTCCAGTTTCGATAGATTTCACTTCTTCAAGCTCATCGCGCGCAATGCCAAGTTTTGTGAGTACATCATCTCGCAATACTTCTTGGTTGATGGCGATTTTCTTTTCGCGATGCAGATACACCACATCTTCCCCTACATCAGAAAGTGTTTGAAATTCGTGTGAGAATTCGGTGAATGCGCCTCCGGAAGCGAACGTGAGGAATGTGCGGTCACCGAGCCCAACACGTTCAAACACTCGAAGATAGGCATCAATCGTCGCATCGTAGATTTTCTTGTGCTCATCTGCATTTTTTGTGTAGGAGTACATGTCTTTCATGACAAACTCTCTCCCGCGCATGATGCCGCTTTTCGCACGGAGCTCATTACGCATCTTGGTCTGGAATTGATACACATATGCAGGAAGATCGCGATGACTCGAAAGAAAATTCGTCATCATATCGGTGATAGGCTCTTCATGCGACCATCCAAAACCAACCTCACCGCCACTTTTGAGTTCCGACTTAAACCAGACATCAACATTCCTGTCGTCCCAACGATCTGTTTTCTCCCACAGCTCTTTGCGCTGGAGTGCGGTCATGATGATCTCTTGCCCGCCGACTTTGTTCATTTCTTCGCGCACAATCTGCTTAATCTTTTCCAATACGCGAAGTCCGAGCGGCAAATACGCATAGACACCCGCCATTTCTTTGTGCACATAGCCAGCGCGGATGAGGAGCTGTGCATTCTTTGCCACCTCGTCTTTCGGGGCTTCTTTGCGGGTTCGGGTGAAGAGTTGAGATTGACGCATATTTTTAGCATTGTACGCGTCTTCGAGAAAACTCCCAACTTGACTTATAATAATATCATGCTATTATAAATTAATCGTCTTGCAAAAAGGAGTCGCGACGATGAAGGTCTTTATTCTGACTATACTCTACTTGATCTCTGAGCCAACTGAGTCCCAAAAAAAGCTTAGCGGTGGCTACCCCTACATGGTTCCACAAACTGTCGTTCACACCGACAGGGACATGTGCGAACATCAAGCGGTCTCCACGTCGGCGATTTACCAGAATCGAGCAATTGTGCTTAATGCGTGCGTTGAGCACAACCTGCACCTCAAAGGAGAGTGGGGCACGGTGTATCCGCCTGTAAGTCCGTACATCCACCATTAACCGCCTCCTCAAAATGAAAGATCGGCCGGCATGCAAATGTTCGGCCGATTTCTTTTACGTCAATAACCCTTGGTTATGAGAGCAACCGCGCAATATCGTTGTAGGTGACCGCAATCATGAGGACGATGATGAGGAGGATGCCGGCAAAGTTGAAGAGGTTTACGATTACATTTGGAGGCGGGCGGCGAATGACGGTTTCGATACCGAGAAGGAAAAGACGACCGCCGTCGAGAGCTGGAATCGGCACGAGATTAATGATGGCGAGATTGACTGAAATAAATGCCGCGAGTGCCAGCACCTGCCCCACCCCATGACGCGAGGCGTTACCTACGTAATCGAAAAGACCCACGGGACCAACGATTTCTTTGATGTTTGGCGACCCTCCGGCCGCATCACGCAGAAGTTTCCACAAGCCTTTTGCTGTTTCAACAAATGCGATTTTCGTACGTGTGCCAGCCTCTTTAAACGCCGCACCAAGTGGGAGCGCATCATCGGTAACGAGCATTAAACCAATCCCAACCGCGGGCCTGTTCGCACTTCCCTCCACAACAGCATGTGCAGGAATCATGGTTGCCGTGAGAATTTCTTGTTCACGGCGATAGGTGACTTCAAGCGGCTTTCCGCCGCGCTCGCCAACGTAATTCACCACATCCCCTGGCACAAGACTGACTGCGACGCCTTTCTCATCCACAACGCGCGTAATCTCATCACCCACACGCAGCCCCGCAACAGCGGCGGGAGAACCTGGTACAACCGTGTTTACCAGAAGCTCGGCGTGTTCTATTTGTGACCGATCAGTGATGAGGCGCGGCACACCAACGGTAAGCGCGCCTGCAAAAAGAAAATAGGCAGCGAGCGCGTTCATGGTGACGCCTGCAATGAGAATGATCGCCTGTGCGTATTTGGGTGCGCCTGCAAAACTGCCGCGCGTATGCGTTTCTCCGTGCTCGCCCCACAGCTTCACGAAGCCGCCAAACGGAAGCCAATTCAGCGTGTATTCTGTGCCTCCCCAGGTGCCGAACGTGAAGGCTCGTGGTGGATACCCAATACCAAACTCTTCAACCTTTACTTTAAAAAGTTTCGCGGCAAAAAAGTGCCCAAGCTCATGGACGACAATGAGAAAAATGAGAATGCCGAGGACAAGGAGGGCTGTTGTCATGGAAAAAATAGTTTGTAGTTTGTAGACTTTAGTTTGTAGTGAAATGCCTGCACCGTATTTTACTACAGTCTACAAACTACTTTCTACAGACTATCCGTGCATCTCTGTTTCTTTCTTCTCAAACGCTTTCTGTAATTCCTCGTTCATCGCATCCACCTTTTTCTGCATCTCATCTTTCAGGCGAAATTTGTCGTCTTCGGTTATCGCACCCTCTTCTTCTTGCGCTTGAATATCTTTCCAACACTCATCGCGCGCTTGGCGCACTGTGGTGCGCGCATCTTCAAGCTTGGCTTTTGCGAGTTTGATGAGCTGCTCGCGACGCTCGCCGGTGAGTTCGGGGAACGTCACGCGCACACCGGAGGCGTCGGAGCCGACGCCCACGCCAAGATCCGCCTGCGTGATCGCGCGCTCAATATCTTTGATAATTCCGGGATCAAACGCCTGCACGCGAAGAGAACGTGCATCCTCGACACCAATCGTCGCCACTTGCTTGAGTGGCATCATCGAGCCGTAGGCTTGCACTGAAATGCCATCAAGAATTGCTGGCGTCGCACGGCCTGTGCGCAGCCCCTGATACTCGCGACCGAGCCATTCTTTTGCTCCCGCAAGTTTCACTTCAAAAGATTTAAAATCGTATGCCATGCGCACATTCTACTACAACTTCGGCGTAAGGAGAGCCACCTGCTCAAGAAGTGCTTTGAGAAGTGAACCTCTATCCCCCACAAACTTCCCAGCACGATATATGGCGCGAAGCGCATCTGTGCGATTCGGCACTTCCGCAAAGCGGCGCTCAAGTGCGTGCAAAAATCCACGTACCGCAGCCATGTCGCGACCATCGTCGTCATGTTCGTACAGGGATTTCAGCATCTGAATGCGTTCCTCAAAGGAAGCGCCTAGGAACGCCTCAACATCGGTTTCTTCCTTCCCTTTGATGTCTAATCGCTGTGTACGCGAACGCACCGTTGCAAGCAGGGTCTCTGGCGCGGGAGTGACGATAAACAAAAGAGGATTTCCTGCTGGTTCTTCAAGTGTCTTGAGAAGTGCGTTTTGTGCCTCAGTAGTTGGTGCGGCTGCAAAAAATACAACGACACGACGCGGATCGCGTATCGGCTTCAAACGTATGCGGGCACGAATGTCTTCCGCCTCCTCGACACCAAATTTTCTATATGCACGACTAAAAAGATCAGGGCTCCCTATTTCAACAACACCTTCTGTGCGCAGACGCTCGAGAAGCGTATCTACTGTCGTCGCGCCTCCGGCTACAAGATATGCTCCTGCATACTGCATACACAGAAGTATCAAGTACAAGCAATCAAGTATCAAGTTCGAGTGTAGTACACTAGGCGCATGCGCGTACAAAGCGATATTGAAAAAACTGCGCTCAAAATCACGCGCATGGTCGGCTCTCCTCCGTCTATTATCTTACATTCGATTTTTTTTCTTGGGTGTTTTGCGCTTGCCTTTTTTCAGGTTGTCGATTTCGATCGCATGCTTCTTGTCCTTACGACCATTGTCTCCTTGGAGGCAATTTATCTCGCCATATTCATTCAAATGACAATTAACTATCAAGGACAATCCCTTGCGGAAGTGAGTCAGGACGTTGAGGAGATTCAGGAAGACGTCGAAGAGATCGTAGAAGATGTCGGCGAAATTCAAGAAGACGTCGAAGAGCTTCAAGAAGATGTTGAGGAAATTTCTGAGGACGTGGAGGAAATTGTGGAAGAAGAGGAAACGGAAGAAGCCGCGGAAGAACGTCGTAAAGCCGAACAGAAGCAGACCCTCGTGACCATTCAAGAGGACCTCAAGCGACTCCTTGCTGATATTGAGAAATTAAAAAAGTAGGGAGCCGTCTTCCGACGACCCCCTTTTTTTCACGGCGCACCACGTTTCATAGAGGTGAACCGAAGAATTCTTGTGCGACCTTCTTTGCGCTCTCAGATCCATTGGTTATAAGCGCAAGGAGGATTGCTACACCGACACACGTAAGCATCATCACAGCAACGGCAATGAAAATCTTTGTCATTTGCTTTTTCCTCTTGTAGACTGACAGGGGTATTAAAATATACTATTCTTTATGTGTCAACGCTTGGAGATAATCGCTTTTTTGTAGACATCTAAATGCTTGAGGGCTTCGCCAGTTCCCTTTGCGACACAAAACGGCGCGTCTGCTGCGACTTGCGCTCGCACGCCAGTGCGGCGATAAATGAGTTCGGCAAAATTACGGAGTTGAGAGGAGCCTCCCGTCATGATGATGCCGTTGTCGATAATATCGGCGGCAAGTTCGGGCGGCGTTTCTTGAAGCACATCTTTGATGGCTGTCACCATGGTACGGAGCTCTTTTGAAATAGCTTTTACTATTTCGTTCGTTGAAAGCTCGACAGAGCGTGGAAGCCCTGTGACATAATCGCGCCCCTTGATCATCATTGATAGCTCTTCTTCAAGCGGGACAGCAGAGCCAATTTGGATTTTTATGCCTTCAGAATTACGCTCCCCGACTGCAAGATTCAAATTCTTTTTGATGTAGTCAGCAATTGCATGATCGATAGCGTTCCCTGCACATTTCACCGATGTGGATGCGACGATACCGCCAAGGGAAATCACCGCAACGTCTGTTGTGCCTCCGCCAATGTCGACGATCATGTGACCGCGCGCCTCATGAATAGGAATGCCCGCGCCAATGGCGGCGAGGATTGGTTCTTTGACGACATACGCCTGACGCGCACCAGCTTTCGTCGCCGCTTCCACCACTGCACGACGTTCTGTCGACGTGACCCCCGCAGGAACAGAGATCATGACTTCTGGTCGGAATAAATTCCATGGGCCAAGTGCTTTTCGGATGTAGTAACGAAGCATCGCCTCGGTGACGCGGTAGTCTGCTATCACGCCGTCTTTCATAGGACGATAGGCACGAATCGCATCAGGAGTGCGCCCAATCATGTCTTTGGCATCATTTCCAACGGCGAGGATTCTGTTGTCGGCAAGGGAGACGGCGACAACCGACGGTTCATTGAGCACAATACCTTTCCCAGGGACGAAGACCAGCACGGTTGTCGTCCCGAGGTCGATACCAAGTTTGGGTGTAAAGAGTGCCATGGGTAGGCGCATTGTAGTCGTGCGTGTGGAAAAAGAAAGCGCTCCGTAATGCGGAGCGCTTGTGCCCTCTCTCGGGCAGATTAGATACCGGTTTCTGAGAGCACAGCCGCGGCACCGAGATCGAAGAGTTTTTTACGTTCTTCAATACGACGATCGAGTTCCCCTTCCAACGTGTGCACGGTTGTGCGGGCGAGCTTTGCGCAGTCTGGTTTTCCTGCCCGCTCAGCATGCAGAGCTCGCGTTTCTGTCTCCTCAATAATGAGTTCAATTTCGATTTTATCGAACTCATTCGGCTGTCGATTGACCATGTCTTCGTCCTTCCTTTTTCTAAACAACGAGACTGATATTGTACCACATCGTTTTATAGCGTCAATTTTGGTGTTTTTTGGGGTCTAGTTCGTACCAGAATTTCTTGGAGAAATTCCCCGCTTCGTCGCACACGCGTTTCAAATAGTAGAGATCTTTCGTGGGGATCTGCTCCAGAATCTTCCCCATCCGTGCCATAGTGATTTTTGGGAGGTTGTCGCGAATTCTGCTTGGATTGAGACGGTCGCAAAAATATTTCATTATTTCACCCCGCTCGGTCTGGCGCAGTGCGCTTCGTTTTTCTTTCAAGCTCGCACCAATGTGTTGCATGCGGGGAATTGTACATGAGCGGCGGCTATGGTATAAGGAACAAAGCTTTATCTCGGGAGACCAGCTACAACTCCCGAGACCTCGCCGCCCAACCTGCGCACTATATCTGCCCCGCGCACCATGGAGGCGAGGAGGGCGCAAATGTACCCGCGAGAGACCGAGAGGGTGTAATTTTCGAGTCTGGCATACATTTGCGCCCACATAATTCGGCTCGACCATTCTTTGGTCGAGCCGTTTCTTGTTTGTAATTGACGCGGTATAGTCTTCATCATGAGTCGCAGTATCGTACAGAAAGAACACCCAGCACTCCGCGCTATCGCGGAAGGAATTCCCAAAGACGAGATTGGGAGTGCTCGCATACTCACCCTTATCGCCGAGATGAAAAAACTTCTTGCCAAAGAAGAGTATGGCGTAGCGCTTGCTGCGCCACAGGTGGGAGAATCAGTGCGACTTTTCATTGTTGCCGGCTCAGCGATTGCAAAGCGCGAAAAAGCATCGACAAAGCGCGGCGTAAAAGACGATTCCGCGGAAGCTCGAAGTTCGAAAGTCGAAGCCGTGTCCGACCAAGTTTATATCAATCCCGTCTTAACTAAACTCTCGCGCGCAAAAAAAGATAAGCATGAAGGCTGTCTTTCGATTCGTGGTAAGTGGGGCATGGTTCCGCGCGCGGAAAAAGCGACTATCACTGCTTACGACGAACATGGCAAAAAGTTCACCCGTGGCGCCTCGGGTCTTCTTGCACACATTTTTCAACATGAGATGGATCACCTTGATGGTGTTCTCTATATAGATAAGGCGACGGAGGTGTATGATGAACAAGATAGTGGAAAACAAAAAACATAAATTATGTTGAAGGAGTCATTAACGACACTGCGACTACTCATTGGATTTTTTGCACTAAGTGCTGCTTGGGATAGTTTTCATATCGCGTCGGTATTTATCCAAAACCCCCGAATCGATATCGCACTTGTGCCAACACTTATTGTCGTTGTAATTTCTGCACTTGGTTATGGATATATCGCTGCACAACTTCCAGCACTCCTCCCTCAACGAAAAGACTTTGTTATACAACTTATTGTAGGTCTTTTTTTGCTCGGAACTGCAGATTTGTTGATCGGAAGCATATTTCTCGCCCAGATGGCAATGAATGGCACATACGAAATCGTCTTCTTTGCACAACCCTTACTCGATATCTTAGCAATCGTACTCGGTATGTTGCTGCTTTCTGGAACCATTACATGGATACTCGTAAGTAGTGTAAACCGTCTCTCGCGCCCAGAACCCATTGGTTATGATTGGCGATTCCAAGTTTTAGCGTGGATCGTTCTCTTCCTTTTTGCTGGTACCATGCTCGGGTTGATACTCAGTACTTCCGAGCTTGTGCTATAACAGCAAAATGAATTTCGCTTTCTTCGGGACACCGACACTTGCGGTTGAGATTCTTGAAGCACTTGAGGGTGCGGGTTTCCCGGCTGGCGGACTGCCTGCCGTCATTGTGACGATGCCGGATAGGCCGCAAGGACGCGGAATGGAAATGAAAGAAACCGCGGTTGCAGCCTGGGGGCGCGAGCGCGGCATTCCCGTCCTCAAGCCCGAAAAATTAGATTCTGACTTTATCTACACACTACAGTCTACCAACTACAAACTTGAGTTTGCTGTTGTCGTTGCCTACGGCAAAATCCTCCCCCAAGCACTCCTCGACGTGCTCCCGATGTATAACATTCACTATTCCCTCCTCCCCCGCTGGCGCGGTGCAACTCCTGTGGAGAGCGCGATACTTGCGGGCGATGCTGAAACCGGTGTTGCAATCCAACGTATCGTGCACAAGCTCGACGCGGGACCTCTTGTCGCACTTGAAAGAACTGCGATTGAGAAAGGTGAAACGGCGCCTGCGCTCCGCGCACGCTTAAATGGCATCGCAAAAGAGCTGCTCGTCGGCATTTTCCCTGCGCTCGCAGAAGGAACGCTCCCTGAAGAAGTGCAGGATGAATCTGCCACGACACACTGCGGAAAAATTTCAAAAGAAGACGGGCTGGTGAGTCTTTCCGATTCTGCAGAAATAAACGATCGAAAATTCCGTGCGTATTTTGGGTGGCCTGGAATCTACACCTACTTTGAGCGTGACAAAAAAAGGATCCGCACCATTATCGTGAAAGCACACCGCGAGGGTGAGCGGTTTGTAATAGAAACCGTGAAGCCGGAGGGTAAGGGTGAGATGGCCTACGAAGCTTTTGTGCGTTCGGGTGCAAAACCGCTCTAGGTGTGGATTGCGGATTGACTGTTTTTATGAGTTAGGAGAGAGTAGTGGCAGGCCGGGGAAATGTACAAAGGAGAACGTACCCCATGAAGCTGCGCGAGCTTGGAGAAAAAGGAAGTCAGATGGTAAAAAAGCAGATTGCATCTGCTCTTGCCAGCTGGGAACCTCGGGGCAACAAACCGATACAAATTGTTGATGTCCAACAGGACATGCAGACCGATGAAGGCGGAACGCTGCAGGTCGTCGTCAAGACACGTGACCGTAAGCAGTGGAAGGTCCGCATCAACCACGGCACCTTCGTCGAAGCTGCCTTGTGCTAAGGAGCACGCAGATACAATACGCGCCGAGTCTTACGACCCGGCGCGTTTCTTTTTAGCCGCGAAGTGCGTGCTTTGCCTCTCTTCCCTGCTTCTTTCTTTTCGTCACACGCACCTTTTTAGCGGTGCGGAGCTGACGTTCCACTTCTTCTTTTACATCATCGATTGCGGCGTTCACCGATGCGGCGTGATTTTTTGCATATGCCGATATGCCACCGGGTGCTTTAATGTGAACCTCTGCAAACCACATGTGGTCGCTTTGGTGCTTCTTTCCTGCAGCACGACCGAGCTCTACTTCACAGCGGGCAAGCTCAGCGTGCGAACCCAACAGTCGTTCGAGTGAGCGCAAACGCGTATCAAGATACTTCTGAATGGCGGTTGTTAACGCCACCTGTTTTTTTGCCTTAAGACGAATGTCCATACCCCCCATTCTACCATCTACCCTCGCAACATTCCCACAACCTTGTGCTTTTTTAGAAACGTAGTAGGGTCTTTGCAGCGACACCCCCTAACGGGTGTTTTTCTTTTTCTGATCTGTTGATTATGAGGGGTAATTAACAAGGCTTTAAGCCATATTTAGCATGTTATACGCAACACAACTGCGAGGTTCTCTCGCGCATAAAGCGTTGAGTTTGTTTATCATCACCGTGATAACTGGCTCATCGCTCGCTCCTATTATTCCTGGTATTGCACATGCAATTACCGTCTTGCCGCTAGAGAGCTTCGGCACCGTAACCATAAACGATATCCCGAACTGGGATGAGGAAGGAACGGACAGCGATTCGAGCACGCTCGCGCAAGCTGCTGGAAGCGGCAATGATTCGGCAAGTCCTGATGCCGGTGCATTTGCAAAAATTGCACAGGGTGAGTGGATCTGTCGCGAAATTAACGCTGCAAATCGCGAGGGCCTCAAGCTTTCCTACTATTGGCGCGGCGACTCCGACGCTGGCAGTAACGCCGATGATGGCATCGTCGAATATAAAGCGGGATCGGGAAGCTGCACTGATGCGAGCGGATGGAGCCAGCTTCAGAATCACGACATGCGCGATGATGCGTCGTGGACAACACAAAATGCATTCAACCTTCCGAACAGTCTCGACAACACGACATTTCGCCTTCGCTTTAAGGCAAATACCAATAGCTCCGACGAATACTTCCGTGTCGATGGCATCACTATTACTGATTCCTCGAACTATGCAGTTACTGTAAACCAACCCGTTTCAATTTCGGGTCTCACCCTTACCCTCACTGGAACTGGTGAAGGCACGCCCTATGTTGGTCAGTTGAGCGCACATGATGTGCAAGTGAACTGGGGTAACAGCGTGATTGATAACACCTCCACCACGAACTTCATTGATCCTGCGGGCGGCCCGAAAAACTTTACGGGCACATGGAGTAATTCCATCACCTACGCAGCTGCTGGCATCTACACGATTACGGTGAAGCTCTACCACCAAACACCACCCGGCGCAGAAAGCTCGGGAGACTCAGTGTATTCGTTCCAGGTCAACATCCCCACACCTGATGCGTGTCCACAGGTTCCTGGTACTCAAACATCAGGACCATGTGCAAATGACACCTGCGTACAAGATGGCGGCACCTGGAATAGCAGCTCATGCGTCATGCCACCACCTCCAGTCGACGCATGCCCCAATGTGACTGGCATGCAAGTCGCTGGCCCTTGCCTCGACGCACAGTGCTTGGCGCCAAACACCTGGAACGTTGGCACGCAGCAATGTGTTCCACCACCAGTCATAGACACTGACGCTGACACTATTCCTGATTCTTCCGACAACTGTCCGTCACACGCAAATACCAACCAGCTTGATAGCGACAACGATGGAACGGGTGATCCATGTGACCCGACACCAAACGGCGTGTGCCCAGAGGGACAGACCGGCACGCCCCCTAATTGCGTCACCCCTCCTCCACCAACATGCCCAGAAGGCACCGTGGGAGTTCCTCCTGCGTGTGTTCCCGTGGTTCCTGAAGTCTGCCCAGAAGGAACGGTTGGTGTACCACCAGCATGCGTCCCTGTCGTCATATCATGCCCTGAGGGTCAGGTTGGCGTATTCCCTAACTGCGTAACCCCCGAACCAGAAACATGCCCAGAGGGACAGGTTGGAACGCCTCCAAACTGCTCCGAACCAACGCCCGAAGTGTGCCCAGAAGGCCAGAGCGGAACGTTCCCGAACTGCGTAAGCAACGAGGGTGGTGAGGAAGAAACTTCTGAGCCAGAAGTCACCGAGACCCCAAAAACATCTGGGAAAGGAATTAAGAAAGCCTGTGGCAACAACGTCGACGACGACGGCGATGGTCTCTACGACATGAACGATCCGGGCTGTGAGAGCAAGTCAGATACTTCTGAAGAAAATCCGATTGGTGGCGATGTACTTGGTGTCGCTACCTTAGATGACACCTGCTCTGCACTTATCACCACCTACATGCATATCGGTCGCACAAACGATATTGAAGAAGTAAAGAAATTGCAAAACTTCTTGAATAGCGAGCTTGGTCTCTCACTTGAAGTAAACGGTATCTTTGGAGAAGAAACAGAGAATGCGGTGAATGCGTTCCAGCTCAAGTACAAAAACGAAGTCTTGAAGCCGTGGAGCTCATTTGGTCTTCCTGAAAACACTCCAACAGGATATGTGTTCAAGACTACGCAGCGTTGGATCAATATGGTTCACTGCGCAAGCTTGAACATTCCAATGCCGGAGCTTCAGTAGAACCTCTCGCACAAGAGTGACGCAAAAACCCGCCACAGGCGGGTTTTTCCGTTTGAAATCCTGGGCTTTTCAGCTATACTGCCCCGCAGCCGTTAAGCGATTAACGGTATATTCCGCGGTAGCTCAATGGTAGAGCAGCTCGCTGTCAGTAGGCAGCTTCCTGTAGGAATGCGGGAAGAAAAACGAGGAGAATTGCTGGAAGCCCAAACCCTAATCGGTGGGTAATCAGCAGCCGAGCTCGTCAATGTAAAAATTGACGAGAAGGTTCAGAGACTATCCCGTAAGGGAGTAGAGCGCGAAAGCGCCCGAAGCACCTCGCATCCGATCCGTTTAGAACGAAGGATGATGATATAGTCCACCCCCTTAAGAAATTTCGGGACAAAGTGTAACGAGTTGGTTGTAGGTTCGAGTCCTACCCGCGGAGCTTTGCAAAACAGAGACGCCCCTTGTGGGCGTTTTCTGTTGCAACTCCTCCGCGGGCTGGACTCGAACCCTTGGGTGAGAGTCCTATTGGGTGGCGAGTCTACTCGCAAAGAATTCGCGCGAGCGGTGGCGAGCACCTATCCAAAACGAGGCGCCTGGTTCGCCTCCGGCGACGCCGACTACCCGCGGAGTAAAGCGATTGATGTGATTGCTAGCAGCGCTCTCCGATATGAATATCATTACAACATGATGTATTTACTTTGCGGTACCTGACCCTACTACCACCCATAGCTTCATAACCGCTCGAAAAGCGCTTCGTTTCCTTAATTGACAAACCAAGTGGTTTAACGAATGATTTCATGAATTAATCAACATGACCTCCGAAAACGACTCCCAAAACGGTAACGACCCCCAAGACGGTGTTGAAAGCGTATCTTTTTTACCTGATAGGCCGATAAGTGAGCCCGCAAATGACGCTCTTGAACACAGGTCAGTTGCCCGAACCTTAGGTGACGTACTTGCAAAATGGAAGCATGAGGAAGGGCCATTTACGGTAGGGCTTTTTGGCAGCTGGGGAACAGGAAAAAGCGGTATCGGTAGGTTACTGCGCACAGAATTCATTGACCCCACAAAAACAGCAGTTGTCGAATTTGATATTTGGAAATACGAATCAGACAGCTTTCGCCGTCAGTTCTTGATTTTCTTGGATGATAAAACCGGACTAAATACTGGACTGGAGAAGCTGAAAAAAATATATGAGTCTTCCTCCCACATCGAACAGCAGAATTCTCTTTCTCCCGATAAGAACAGCTGGGTTAGGTTACTGGTACCAATTGCAATTGCAACAGTTGGAGTTGCGATGTTTTTCGCAGCTGATTTGACTGTCAATTCTGTATACAAATGGATATTGCAAATCTTAGGCGGTGTCGGTACCTTCACCGCGATTGCGGTGGTATTTGCAAAAGAATTTTTAAGCAAAGTTCTAGATTGGTTCTTCTCGGCAGCCAAAGGAGTCCTGAAGGTGCATGAGATAACAGTCACTGAACATCGTATCGAATTTGCAGAGCAATTCGAAAAGCTCTTTGAATCGATTATTGATGCAAAAATAAAGCAAGGATTCGAAAAAGTAGTGATTATCATCGATAACTTGGATAGAGTTTCTGATGAGAAAATCTTACAACTGCTTTCTTCCGTTAAGACGTTCTTGGAATATGAGCGTGTTGCTTTTCTTATTCAGTGCGACGAGAAAGCGATTAAAAGACACTTGTTGCATATCTATCACAAAGAATCGAATAATAAGGAATCCGAAACTATAGGAGAACGGTACACAGATGAATTTTTGCGAAAATTCTTCAACACATATGTCCGCATCCCTCCTGTATTGGCGGGTGACCTAGACAGATTTACAGGTGGCTTAATTGCTGAAACCAAATTACCCATGCCTGACGAGCAAACGCGCTCGGATTTGCTCGCGGTTATATCTTCTTCTCATCGTGATAACCCTAACCCTAGGAAAATTAAGCAATTTATTAATGCTCTTATCTCCTCTTTCTTGCTCGCTCACCATCGAGAAAATGATGGCAACATACTACAGCCAAGGGGCGTAGTAACTCGAAATATCCAAATGCTTGCAAAAGTCATGGTCATTGAACAACGCTATCCTGATTTTTTCAATGACCTGAAACAAGAGCCGGGTTTATGGAATGTTGTTGATAGGCACATTGTTGAAAATAAGATTCCTGAAGACGATAAACTGCGAAAACGCTTCGAGCATCGAGGGGATGACTCTCTATACAGATTCCTTCTGCGCACGAAGTTTATAACGACCAATAATATTTCACCTTTTATTTTCCTTAAGCAATCTGAGGACTCGCGACGCATCAGCACAAATGCAGAAAAACTCACAGAGGCACTTCAGGATGGTGACGACGATAAGGTGACCGAAATGCTTGGAAAAGCAGAAACGGGCAGTCCCAGATATTTAGAGCAATTTATTATTGAGAATATCGAAAATGTTAAATCAAGTGCTGTACGAGTTTACAACATTATTAATACCTTTTTCAGTAATAATACGGTCCAAAATATTGGATTTTCGTCCAGTTTCTTGAACCGCATAGCGGCATATATCTTGGGAACAGAAACCGAATCTACTCATTACATTGAGGGCTTTAGATTGCCTGTTCTTTTTGATTACTTGATGCCCAGAGTTAACGGTTCGAACCGATTACAGCTTGCAAAGAAATACGTCTCACTCCTGGAGCGTGTTGCACGCGCCGAAGCTTTTAGAGTCAACATAGATGACGATACATATAGGAAGCAACTGCTCAAAAAGATTTCTGATAACCCCGAACTGTTTAGCGAGGGGCAAATCGAAGAAATTTCTTCAATCTTAGGAGAAAATAGCTTACTCGAAGACCTTGATAATGCTGACATCTTCATACCCAATCTAAAGGCTCGAAAAGCGTATATTCGTAATGAACACTTAGAGAGAATTGTTCGAACGATTACTTCTTCAGATTTGAGCATTCTCGACATCACCACTTCTCCCCTCCTCCGAAAAGTACGATTGGTTCTGACTGCTGAATCAACTCTTAATGAGCACTCTATCAATGCTCTTTTCCACAAGCTTTCTGAGCTTGCTGCTCAGCAACCGGCTATTGGCGACGACAGAGCAGTGGAAATAGTAAATACCGCGATACGAGAAAGTCTCGAGAAGGTTGATTCGAGAGTCACGGCCGACCAAATTACAGCACTTACAGCTCGTCTTAGACAGAATTACGACCAGAACAACAATCCGATACCGCGAGTGGCAGTAACGACAAACCTGCTCATTTTGAGAGGTCTTGCAGTAGAACACCATGACGACAACATTGAGCCCCTCAAACAGTACACGAATGAGATACTGACTTCCTCGCCCGTATCTACATTGGAAAAAGTCTTGTCGGCAACGGACTTTCTTAATAAACCAGGTCCTGCTTATGACAACTTAAGAGAAATTCTCGAATCGCGCAGCTTCCAAGATCATGAAGTATTTCGCTCATTGTCTTCGCATTTTGACGCACAACACAAAGAATCTTTCCTCGCCCGAACTATCAAGAATGCACCGCATTATCTCGCTGCACTTGAACAGTTTACTGAATTAAGGAAGGTAACAAACCCTGAATTAGTTGCTAACTGCACACTAAGTCGTGCCCAACGAGAAAACTTCCCCGAGAAGATTACTCTCATGACTGCACTGCCAAAGATTAAATTCAATGAAGCTGCCTTCAAAAAAGTACTCGTTGCTGTAATCACCAAAAATCTGGAGAGTACAAATACTGACCATCAACGACAGATGACAGAGTTAGTGTATAAGTACAAAATTCAGGGTTATCTCACCAAGTCAGAAATGGAAGAGATTACGAGCACAATGACTGAATATTTGGAACATCAAAACCTCTCGGGCTTAGACCATTATGCTCCTGCACTGTCATTAATTTCACAATTACCAATGACGGCAGCTTCGTATGAAAGACTTGGTCACATACTTATTAATCATATTCTAATGCGTTCAATGGAGAATAAAACAGTGGTTGAGCGTATCTTAAATATTGCAAAGGAAGCCAATATTACCTATTCCGATAATAAGCAGCTTTTTGAAAAAGTGTATGATGAACTAACTCGCAAAGGTAGAGAAGTTCAGAAATACACTGCTCATGCCATTTTAGAATATGGACTTGTCAATAAACGTTCTAAAGAATTTTACGAACGGATTGAGAAAATGGCGGCTTAACCTATCTCGATTTCCGTGTAATTTAAGTTGCCATAGAGGGCGGGGGGCAAGATAGTAAGCAAAAAGAAACCACTCACCTAAAGAAGCTACGCATTCTCTGCATGTACTTGCCAAATGGCTTTCCCCTGCCGTTTGGCTTTCAGCTATAATTATCGTGTACTATCCCCTCCCCACAGCGAGAAAACTTGCCGTTTTTCGCCCAGGCGTGAGCCAAGGACTGGCTCATTTGGCGCCAAATTGGCCACAGCTTGGCTCAGGCCTACTGAAGAGGAATCGGACGTCATTTACCTGATGTATTTCACATTTTGTGGTATAAAGCTGGCAGTCTGCCCTGCGGGGCGGATTTTTGCTCTCAAACGAGGAGAATAGTGATGGCAACGAGGAAATCTGATACTGCAAAACTCCCCGATGAAGTTGTGTACTACAACAAATGGACTGGCTTCCGAAGTCGAGAAATTGGTGCGTTGTTCGAATGTATTCCGCTCAACGAACTCGCCAAAATCGAAAAGGGCGCAACGATCTGGATAGATGCCGAACAGCCGAGCGGTAAGGTCTACGGCTATGATCGCGCCAAGGTTGTTTCGGTCGAAGACCAAGGCAACAGGATTGGGATTATGTTCACGGGTCGGTACATACGTGGTGGCGTTAGCGTCGAGAAGAAGAGCGGTTGGCACAAAGTGCACCGCTGCATCGACACGACCAAACTCATCAAGCTCATTAAAGCATCGCCTCTTGCAATTGAGACTGGTACAGTTGGAAGCATTTCTGACAAATCTCGAGCATATCTCGAAAGCATCGGTGCTCGCATCGTACCGGCTACCTAAATCGCTCTTTGCAGCCGCCCCTCCACAAGGGGCGGCTTTTTATCACACAATAAGTTCCTTGCCTTTTCTGTGATGTATAAAGAACTCTGACATTATTTATTCAGATTTTGAATTCACGCTCTCGCGACTAGCAGCAGCGTGACAATAAAAAGAAATAATGATAGAAGTTGTGCCGGTGGCCGGATGCTTACTTCGTGAGTACCTTTGTGCCACAAATCTGGAGGTAGACGACATGAGACAACTCGCTCTTTCTGCAGCGTTGATATTGATTCCAATTGCAGCTATGGCTGAAGATCCCAGCCGCCCCACCAATCCGACAGCTCCGTGTACAGTGTGCGGGTATACACCCCCACCAAAGGGGTTCTGCGTTTTTCACGACCGCCTGTACTCGCCCGGCGCCTACTTGTGCGTTGCGAAGGGTACCGTGGGAAAATGTAACGGCGATGGCACAAGGTGGGACAATGACAACTCACCGACGTGTCAGGAAGCAAACACCGCGCCAGCACGATAGAGCTACTTTTGCAGCTTCGCCCGTTCGCTGAGAGCCGCTCGATTTCGATCGAGCGGCTTTTATTTCAAGCGCAAATCGAGACGGTCCCAATACTTTTGCTCTCCCTGCGGCACGTAATCTCGACTCCAGATAGCACACTGATTCCGACTGCGAAACGACGTCTCACGCCAAAGAAACTAGACACATGAATTGAAGACCGTATAATGCTTTCATATGAACTGTCCAACGTGCAATGTTTCTCTTGTAATGAGCGATCGTCAAGGAATTGAGATTGATTATTGCCCACAATGCCGAGGTGTGTGGCTTGATCGAGGGGAACTCGATAAAATCATCGAGCGCTCCGGAAGCGAATTTACCTCACACTCTAATGGCGCATCAAGATCTACACCCCACAACGACGAAGATGAGGATGGATCGCCACAACGTAATGGTTTTGGAGGACAAAACAGAAGAGAAAATCCGCTGAGTGACTTATTTGATTTCTTTTAAAGCTCTGAGTCACCGTGGATATGCACACGCATACACTGGTTTCAGAGCGCATCTGAGGAAACCACCAAAACGACTAGCGCGCTATATCTCATGTTAGAAAGTTTGATCATCTACATCCAAAACATCATAGTGACATATGGTGCATGGGGGGTATTTGTTGCAACTATCATAGAAGAATTTGTTGCGCCCATTCCCTCACCACTAATCCCTTTGTCTGCAGGATTCTTCTTGCTGCCCGATGACTACACATTTTCCCTGGCTGTCGTGGCCTCTCTCACGCAGATCGCACTACCTGTTTCTATTGGGGTAAGCCTAGGGTCATCTGTAGTGTATGCATTTGGTTATTTTGGTGGAAAACCAGCTATTGATTACATCGGACGATGGATAGGTCTTCACTGGGAGTCAGTTGAGCGCACCCAGGCGCGCATGCGACAGGGGCGGACTGACGAGGTTGTATTGTTTATTTTGCGTTTACTTCCCATTGTTCCCGGTGTGGGCATTTCTGGATTTTGCGGCCTTATACGTTACCCCTACCCCACATTTCTTGTTATTACGGGAATAGGATCATTTCTGCGGGCTTTTTGTTTAGGCCTCGTGGGGTGGCAGGTGGGTGAGGTTTATGCAACATATGCAACAGCAATTTCGCGGTTTGAAAAATATATCTTTTTGAGTCTCCTGCTTCTTGGGATGATAACGGTAGTCATATACAGCGTCCGCCGCTTTCGATCGCATCAAAAATCAAGAGAACCTGCGGTGCAGGATCACGAACAGTAATCGCGCAGCGTGCTACACCAACGGACTAAAGTGCACACCGAGGTAATATGGCCAGAGGAGGAGTGCTAATACACCCTTCCAGAATGAAAGTTGCAGGTAGCCGACAGTAAAGAGCCATGCGGCACACCATGCGCCGCCGGAAACAGTGTGTTGTTCAATTTTTATTTTTTCCATACTCATTCGTTTTCTACTGCTTGTAATTTTGTGTAGTAATCGGGAACTTCTTTCAGATGAGCCCAGGCGATTTTTCCGGTCATGAGGAGATCATCGTTAGTGACGTTGGTCTCCGGATCATGCGCGCCGTGCTCCAACTCAACTGCGAGTCCTAAGCGGAATTGCTCGAGATCGACCGCATCCCAATTGACGCCGAGCGTATTCCCAATATTTTTTGCCTCCTCCTGAGTAAATTCTTTTTTCATAGCTTGCGATCGCTCGATGAGTAATCAATGATGCACAAAGCACTACTAAGAGTAGTATACGCCCACTAAAAGTCTGTGCGACTGGGCCTGTTGAAAATATGCATCCATGGATGTCGTAAAGGGAGAGACGAGGAGGCGCCCGTTCCTTCGGGAACGGGCGCCTATTTAGTGCAATTTCGTCTCGCAAACCAGACGGATCTCGGCCGGGCGAATGAGCGTACGGTGGGCGACGATGACCTGAAAAAGCGGGCCGTCGAGATTGTGTTGCCAGAAATTCAGGAACCCCCGCAGTTTTGGAAACTGTGGCGCGAGGTCATAGTCCTGCCAGGTGTACGATTGCAGAATCGCCGGATAATCTGGAATGCCATAAAGAATTTCGGCTGTTGTAAGGCCATATCCTTGCAAGAGCAACTGCATATCTCTCATGACACTTTCTCCGATTGTGACTTCCGCTATTAAACGCCCGCGGGTGTGGGACGTCAAATACAGACAGAGGTTTAACTAGTGCGGAAACTTGCGCGATCTCACGCATTCACGCAGCTTCGCAGTTCCGCGTGGGTTTCGATACACTCGTCACAGCAGATGACTTTGCGGGAGGGGTGGACGCTGTCGTCGCTGTAGAAATCTTCCGTGAGAGTTTCGCAAAAGGCGCAGCGAGAGATGACTTCGCGCCCGGGAGTTTCGACGATCTCGCTCACTTGGCGATTATCGAAGACATAGAGCGTTCCTTTGAAGCGCTTCCCTGGGAATTTTTGCATGTAGGTGTGAATACCGTCTTTCAATTGATAGAGATTTTCAAAACCCTCTTTCTGGAGAAGACATGTTGCCTTTTCGCAGCGAATGCCACCAGTGCAGACAGCGACCACTTTCTTCTGCTTCAAATGGGCGATTGAATCGAGTTTCTGCGGAAGATCGCGGAAGAAGCGGAGCTTTGGGTCGACAGTGCGTTCAAACTGCCCTGCCTCAATTTCAAAATCATTGCGCAGGTCGAGAACAACGAAGTCGTCGTTCCTCGCGTACATTGCCTCCAATTCTTCGGCAGTGACTTCTCGCGCAGTTTCTTTTTGTACATCAAACTCCCCTGCGCCGAGCGTTACCACCTCTTTGCGCACCTTGATGCGAAGCTGGGGAAAAGCACTTCCCGTGCCCTCGGATTCCTTGAAAACAAGGTCGCGGAAGCGCGCGTCGCTCCGGAGCGTTTGTTTGTAAGATTCAATCGCTCCCTCGGTGCCCTCGAAGGTGCCATTCACCCCTTCGTGCGCGATAAGCATACGCCCCTTGAGCCCAAGCCTTTTACAGAGCGCAATCTGCTCCTCGCGGAATGCCGCCGGATTCTCAATCCGTACGAATTTATAGAAAAGAATGATGATGTGCTTCTCCACGAAGGCAGTATACATTTTTTATCACTCCCGCCCACTCCTCCTTTAGCGATGCGGGCAGCCTGTCCAGCAGCAGGGGCGGCGCATGCCGCCGGAAAGTTTGGAAATGGCTTTCTGAATGCGAATGCCGCGGGTTTCTGCTTTTTTCCCGGAGATTACCCAACAAATCCAATCGTTTTTGGCGAGGGGCGTGGTTTTGTCCCAAGTGGCTTTGGCGCGCGGCGCCTGTAAGAGCGCCGCTCGCAAATCCCCAGGCAACGTGTGCATAGATTAGCCCTGAGCAGTAATCCCGAGCTGTTCCTTCACAATTCTAGCGAGTTCCTCCAAGCTCACCTCGCTTTTCATCAAATAGCGCTGGGGTGCAATAGCTTCGATGTCCGCCGCTGCGGATTCATCCTCAGGTGCGATGTTGGTGAAGAAAATAACGCGGACGCGCGCGCCCCAATCCCCGCTCGCGCGGAGTGTCTTCAACATCTGATAGCCCGACATATTCGGCATACGGTTATCGAGAATGATGAGGTCGGGGTGTGTTTCGAGCGCCAAGGCAAGTCCCTTCGCACCGTCTGCTGATTGAGAGACTACAAACCCCTCTTGTGTAAGTTTTTCTGCACTTACCGAGCGCAGTGTCTCGTCGTCTTCGATAATGAGAACGGTGTATTTCATGTCTCCTGTAGCGACCATATGCTGAAAGTATACCCATCTTTTTGTGCCACGCCACTAGGAGCGCGTGCAGAACTCTGGAACCTAAGTGCTATACTCGCGTCATGCAAAAAGAACAATCTTTTATCCCACCTCGTCTCGAACTTTTTAGCGACGCAGTGTTTGCGATCATCATAACCATTATGGTGCTCGAGCTCCGTCCTCCAACTGGACACTATTTTGCTGATCTCCTTGCTGTGTTCCCCATTTTCTTGAGCTATGTTCTCAGCTTTATGTATCTCCTTATCTATTGGAACAATCACCACCATCTTCTGCGTGCGATGCGTACACCAACGCCCGGCATCATGTGGGCAAATGCACACCTTTTGTTCTGGCTCTCACTCATACCTTTCGCGACAGCATGGCTCGGCGAGAGTCACGGTGCGTTCGCGCCTGTGCTTCTCTATGGATTCATGCTTCTCGCTGCGGCATTTGCCTACAGCATTTTGCAGGCACACATCGTCGCGCAGCATGAAGAAGATTCTCAGGTGACACGTGATTTTAAATTTGAGAATGATTTTAAAGGCAAAGCATCTATTGCGCTCTATGTGCTCGCGATAGGAGCCGCATTTGTAAGTCCCATCATTTCGTATATCATCTTCGCCCTCGTCGCGGTGATGTGGCTCGTGCCGCGCCACCTCGTGCGGTAGGTCTCGCATGAGAAAACAATCTCGCTTCGCTCCAGACACTTTCAAACTTCGCGTGCGGAAATCCGCTACGGGGCGCGGGCTTTTTGCTGAGGAGACGATACCGAAAGGTGCGTGCATCATTGAATACACCGGACGACCGGCAACTTTGGAGGAGATGGCGCGGGACGATGGAAAATATCTTTTCTGGACGGGAAAGACAACTATGATAAATGGGAACATTCCCTCCAATAAGGCGCGGTTTATTAATCACTCGTGCGCTCCCAACTGCGAGGCTGATGGTCCGCCCGGGCGTATTTTTATCGTCGCGCTACGAACCATTCGCGCCGGCGAAGAACTCTCCTACAACTACGGCAAAGAGTATTTTGATAAGCACATCAAACCTAAGGGGTGTCGCTGCGTAAAGTGCGTGCGTATGCGCAGAAACCGTGTATAATGGGCGCATGAGCCAAGGAAGAATTTCGCCGATACAGCGCAAGAAGTCGCGCTCGCGCAAGACCGCAAAACGTCTTGCGACGAAGGCTGCGATGCTCTCTGCAAAGAAGAGCAAGCGCGCGAAGCGCCGTTAAATTTTTAACATAGAAAAAGTGTGAGGCCCCAGCAAGGGGTCTCGCACTTTTTTATTTCGCACGCGCTAGCTTTTTTTCGGCAAAAGAGGCAGAAAAACAGAGGTGCGGGCTTTGTAGGCTTCCCACTCTGGATTTCCCTCCCAGCGCTTTTCAAGCATGGGGACACCAGACACATAGAGAAGAAGATAGGTGATGAGGAGTGGACTTATAAGTCCCCACGTCGCGAGACTCGAGAGCCCAAAACACATAATTGCGAGCCCCCACCACATAGCGCTCTCGCCAAAGTAATTAGGGTGGCGCGTATAGTGCCACAAACCCTCCGTCATAATTTTTCCTTTGTTTTCCGGATTCGCGAGAAAGCGGTCGAGTTCGTAATCACCGCGCGCCTCGAAGAAAAACCCAACACACCATACAAAAAATCCTAGAAGCACAAGTCCTGTCAAGGGTTCGCGCGGAAATACGATTGCAAGAAGGACGGGGAGCGCGACCAGAAAGACGATTGCACCCTGGAGCATATAAATCTGAAAGAAACTGCGAATGACGAATGTCTTTCCCCACGTTTCTCGCCAGGTTTTGTACCGAAAGTCCTCGGGCTTGCCGCGATTCTTTTTATAGATTCGATACGCGAGACGGGTGCCCCAGATAAATGGTAGAAGCGCGATTAAAAGTGTCCAGCCTTGCGCGCCTTTCAAAATAAATGTGGTCGCGATGACGACCATAAACGCAACTCCGTAGCCGATGTCTGCAGTATCGTTGTTTCTCCTCGCAATTGAAATGATAAAAAGAGCACTCATGAAAAACGTGAGTACGCCAAGTGAGAAAAGAAGCGTTGTCATGTGTTACCGAATCAGAAACATGCTTGCAAGCCAGAATGTCACACCTGCAACAGTTGCTGAAAGCACCGTCCCCCACACGAGATCGACAAATACAACGAGTGCAGGCCAATCGCGAAGCGTTGCCCAGTTAGTGAGGTCGTACGTAGCGTAGGTGAAAAAGCCGAAGAGTGCACCAAAAAGAATTGCATGGCCAAGGCCTTTGCCTTGCAAAGCGGGACCAATGGCGAAAATGAGAAGACCAACGAGGAAGATGAAATAAAAAGCGATTGCGACAGGCCAGTTTATCGGACCAAGAAGATGTCCTATCTGCTCGCGATAAAAAGAAGACGCAACATACCCAAGCCAGACCATGTCGATCGCAAAAAAGACGGGTACTGAGATGAGATATGTGAGTACATATTGCATGAGAGTCATAGGATCAATTCTATCATCTTTCTGGATGATGCTACAATTCAACACGTGAACATGTACGTATCTATTGGGGTGGTAGTAGCTGTGCTTGCCTTCTGGCTTGCCTGGAGTTTTTTTTCAAACAACGTTGAACAAGCTCCATACGAAGTGCTCGAGCGAAAAGGAAGTTACGAAATACGCCGCTACGCCCCACACCTCGTGATCGAGACGACAGTACAGAGCGATTTTGATTCTGCGATCAATGAAGGATTCTCTATTCTTGCTTCGTTTATTTTTGGTAATAATACCGCCCAAGAATCTATTGCAATGACGGCGCCCGTGATTCAACAAAAAAGTCGTGGAGAAAAGATTGCTATGACGGCGCCCGTGGTTGTCGAAGAAAAAGAGGGGCTCTGGACGGTGCAGTTTGTGGTTCCTCAGAAATATACGCGCGATACTCTCCCCAAACCAAATGACCCTCGCATTACTGTCCGAGAGTTACCGAGCGAGCGCGTTGCGGCCTATACTTTTGGCGGTTGGTTTCGCGGAAGTCGCGTTGAAGAACGCAAAGAGCATTTTCTGAACATCTTACGCAAGGATGGTGTGGGTATTCTCGGCGAAGCGCGCTTTGCGGGATATAACGCACCGTGGACATTTCCGCTCCTGATTCGCAACGAAATACTCGTACCCATACAAGATTGACGAGGAGAACAAAAGACACGGCGTGCCACACGCACAAAACCGCCCGGAGGCGGCAGTGTGCAGGAAGAGTGTAAATTTCTTCGGCAGAACCCGAGCGGATACTTGGGAAAAGTCAGCCGAAACCAAGGGACTCGACTCGCTTCTGAGTGTAGCATGCTTTCTTTGTTTTTCAGGGAAAAAACGATTGACACAGCGTGTTCGACGTGCTATCTTCACACTATCAAATTCAGAGCTGATCCAGAGAAGCAGGGATCGAACTACAACTCCAGCAGGCTGTCTTGATTTAACCAAACCGAAATTCTTCTGCATATGCAAAAAGGAACAATTGCCCGTATCACTGATAAGGGCTTCGGCTTCATCAAGCGCGATGGCGAGGAAAAGGATCTCTTTTTCCACTCCACCGAACTCGTCGGCGTTTCGTTCGACGAACTCCGCGAAGGTGATGTCATGACGTTTGAGGTCGCTGAGAGCCCAAAGGGTTTGAACGCCGTCAAAATCAGCCGCGCGTAATCTGCGCCTGGTAGCAAAACACAAACCCCCGCAAGGGGGTTTGTGTTTTTTGTGGCGCTATGTGGCCATGGTTCATGATTATTTCTCCTTAATACGTGATTCGAATGTGTACAGATTCGGCACCAATGCATGCTTTTTGAGCGTACAGCCAAGACGCGCACGCTTGGTTTCCGGATTAAACACGAAATACACGTCGAAATTCTCACCATCCCCAACACTCTGCACAAATCGTTCAATGTCATTCTTTGTTCGTAGGTCGAGTATGTTCATGATGCTATCCAATCTGTACGTTCCCTCAGGAAGACCATGCTTATCAAACTCAATTTCTTCCTCGATACCCGTATAGCCACTTTTTGATACTTGTGCGAGTAAAAACGCAATAGATTGCCGCACAGCCTCAACATTAAGCCCTGGAAATTCAGTTGAGATCGTTTCCGCTGTCTCGAAACCACTTCCTTGGACTCGAGGTGTCGACGGCTTCTTTTCACGTTCCATACCACGATTATAACCACACTGAATGTTAGAATAAACCCATGCAAAAAATAACTCCTTGCCTCTGGTTTGACATGAATTGTGAAGAAGCTGCATCCTAACTATGGCAGAAATTAAAACCAAGAAAACCAAAGAGAGTGTCGTGAAATTTATCGCAGCAATTCCTGATGCAAAGCAGCGCGCGGATGCGAAAGGGCTTCTTGCGCTCATGAAAAAGGCGACGGGGGAAAAGCCGGTGCTGTGGAACAACAACATGGTTGGTTTCGGTGAATATCACTACGAATCGGATCGGAGCGCACAAAAGGGCGATTGGCCACTCACCGCATTCTCTCCTCGCAAAAGCAATCTCACGGTGTATATCATGCCGGGCTTTAAAGACTACGGCGCACTTTTGAAAAAACTTGGGAAGCACAAACACGGCGGCTCATGTCTTTACATCAAGCGACTTTCTGATGTTCATCTCCCGACGCTCCAGACCATCGTTGAACGAGGATACAAAGCAATGAAAAAGAAATATGGTCGCTAAGAATCGAAAAAGTATTCGGAAGACCTGTAGCCGCGGGCATGTGTTTTATAAAAGCAGCGACTCCCCTGTGTGCCTAAAATGCTGGCCTGGGTATAAGAAAAGACTTTAAGTAGTGAGTTTTTCAGCAATCTTACTCGCGCACCCAAGAAGAGTGGTCTATCATTCATAGCGTAGGGCGTTATCCAGCGTCTATTATCTATAATCTAATTTCTATTTATATGAAAGGCTCATACATTGATGGATTCGTGTTCCCTATCGCTAAAAACAAAGTCGCTGCTTACAAGAAAATGGCCGCGTGGGGAGCGCGCACGTGGATGAAATATGGCGCGCTCGCTTATTACGAATGTCAGGGTGACGATTTGAAGATTAAGCCAGATCCCTCCGGCATGACCGCGCGCTCGTTTGTGGAAACCGCAGATGCGAAGCCGGGCGACACGGTGTGGTTTTCATTTATCGTCTACAAAAACAAAAAACACCGCGACGCGGTGAATAAGAAAGTGATGGAACAGATGAACAAGGAAGCTAAGAAATGGGAGGGCGTCCCTGTGCCTATGGATCCAACAAAAATGGCGTACGGTGGGTTTAAGGTGGTAGTTCGTCGCTAACCTACTTCGCCGCAAGTGTTTCTTGCACGCGCATCGCGAGTTCTGCCTGCGTATCAGGAATGTCTTTGATATCAATTTTACCAACGACGCGCGCTTTGATGCCGCCACAGCTTGCAAGCGCTCGCGCCGCATTAACGTTCTTCACGGTTCCATCCACCCGCACGTTCACCATGGCGTCTTCTGCAAAGAGGATGTCCACACGCTCTACGTGCCGTGCGTTCATGGTGTCGGCGATCACACGATAGCCAACGAAATGCTCAACGAGCTCCCAGCCACAATACTGCCCGGTGAGATTATCTGACGCCTCAAGGGCAATCACGGTTCCAAACGGAAGTGCGCCGCGCAGATCGCGCGAAACAGCCGCCACCACCTCGGGGTTAGAGAAGGCACCTGAGGCGGTTATGAAGGGGTCGCTGTCGGTTTGCTCGGGAACGGCGTTATAGCCCGTCACGCGGACAGGGATGCTTTTGGAAGGTGCCGCCGTAAGCGGGGCGACCGGTTCGGGGAGAGCCATTGGTGCCGGCGGGCTGGTTAAGACCGAAGACGACGCGACGCTCGACCAAACAAAAAAGCCCGTTAGGGCTGTCATAGCAATACTCATGTGTAAATAAGGAAAATATCCTTATATAGAGCCAAATTTAGCATATTTTGACCCCCCTGTCAAGCAATCGAGAGTGGTGCAATATTAGTCGGTTATAATGAGTATCGATGCTTAAAAATACCTCTCCCTGGCTCCGGCAACTGCCCGAACGCCCCCGAAATCGCCTTTCCGAAGATTTGGAGACCCAGGTTGTGATTGTAGGCGGGGGTATTGCCGGGGTTGCAACGGCTTACCACCTTCTCCAGGGCACCCAAAAGAACGTAGTCCTGCTTGAGCGGCATCGGCTGGCCCATGGGGCGACGGGACACAACGCCGGGCAGGTAGTTGCTCATTTTGAACGAGGGCTCAAAAACCTTGCAGAGAAATTTGGGAGTGAACTCACAATCGCAGGCCAGAAAGCGATTGAAAGCGCATGGGACACGCTCGACGCGATGTACTACGACGCCAAGCTCGACATCCCCTACTACAAATGCGAGGGGTTCTCAGGCTTTACGAGTGAAGCACAGACACTCCTGCGGCTCGAACACAATCATATGCGCCTCGAGGGTGGGCTTGAAATTGAGTCGATCTACGTGAGTGAAGACGCGCCGTTTGTCAGAAAAATACCACGCCACTACGTCGGACTTTTTTCTCTCGTACCCGCAGCAAAAATACAAGAGCTTCTCGAAACCGATCGCACGGATTTTGTTTCTGTGCATCAATACCCGAAAGGCGTTATCAATAGCGCACTCTTCTGCGAACGGATTATTAGTTTTCTTCTTGAGCGATATCCAGACCGCTTCACGCTCTTTGAACATGCGCCGGTACATAAAATTATTCTGAGCGAAACAAGAGCAATGCTCGACGTGGAAACACACACCGTACGCGCCGAGCACGTGGTGCTCTGCACCAACGGCTTTGAAGATCTTCATATCATTGATAAAAATGGCCTCGCTATAGACGCGCGCTATCACTATCTCGTGAGCGGTGTTACCGGCTACATGTCGGGCTATCTAGAAAAACTCGGCAAGTCGCCTGTCGCGATTAGTTATCACACTGACCCAGGAACAGACCCTAAAAATGCGTATTACTATCTGACGCGACGCCCGTATGAATTCGAGAAGGGCGTGCACCACAACCTGATCTCCATCGGTGGTCCTGAATTTTTTCTTGAGGATACGACCTCCTACGATCGGGAGGCGCTCTATCCAGAGGAGCACATGCGAGATATTGATACCTTTGTGAAGCGAACGTACGACACCGACCCGAATAAAACTATTGAATATAAATTCACCTGGCACGGGCTCATGGGCTACACACGCAACGGGGTGCGCCTTGTGGGGCCGGAGCCGCAAAACCCTATCTTGCTCTATAACCTCGGCTGCAACGGCATCGGCATCTTGCCTTCTATTTATGGCGCAACGAAGATTACTCGCCATGTGAGAGGAGAACATGTGGAGCGTTCATTATTTGATGTCCCGGAAACACTGAGTCGCCCTCGCGGTCTCTTGCCTGCCCTCCAAAGAATTTTCCGACTATAGAATAGCTGGTAAGGAAACAATGTGCCCGGCGTCTAGGATAGCAGGGGTATAATTCCCCTGTTACCAGTAGTAGTTAACTCTTTATATATGTATTCACTTCGCATTAGTATCGGGGCGGCGCTTGTGCTCGCTCTTATGGCAGCACCGTTTGCGTTTGCAGACAATGACGATTCGGGAAAAGGTAAGAGAAAAGGAAAAAAGGAGGATGAAAAAGCATTTGCCGTCCCCTTTACCATGCTCGGCACCACTACCGGGACGCTTCAGGCGCAGATTCAGAGCCTCCAGGAAATGCTTAAGAGTCTCAAGGCGCAGCGTGAGGCACTTGATGATGATTCTGATGATAACTCAGACGACGATTCGAACGATTCAAATAAAGCGGCACGCGACGCTCTGAAAAGCGAGATAAAGCAGACGAAGAATGAGATTAAATTCCTCCGATCGCTCGCACGCGGCATGAAGGGCGACGATGTGCGGGATCTTCAAGAACTCCTCGCGCAAGATCCGTCGATTCTCGATTCTTCAAACGTCACCGGATTCTTCGGCCCGGTTACGGAAGAGGCGCTTCGTAAGTTTCAGAAAAAGCACGGCATTGAAGCGATTGGTGTCTTTGGACCAAAGACTCAGGCAAAGATTCTCGCGCTTTTCGTCGGGAAACCGCTTCCACCCGGCATCATTAAGCGTCTTGGACTTGAAACAAGCTCCACAACACCTGGACAAGGCTTCGTCACACTTTGCCATAAACCAGCAGGCTCGAGCCCTCAAACGCTCGTGATCGCGGTTCCGGCTCTCGGCGCGCACCTTGCGCACGGGGATAGCGTTGGCGTGTGCCCTGGTAGCGGTGCGACAACAACACCTCCAACCGACACCACAAAGCCGACGATTTCTGCGCTCTCGATTACTCCGGCTTCCACCACCGCACAGGTGAGCTGGACGACAAATGAAAACTCTTCGAGCCGCGTGTGGTACGGCACGTCAACACCGCTTACGCTCACGAGCCCAACAGCAAGCGTGTTTAACTCGGCACTTGTGCTTGCGCACTCACTCTCGCTCCCCGGCCTTTCTCCTTCCACAACCTATTATGTGGTGGTTGAATCGAAGGACGCGGCAGGAAATACTGCGACGAGTTCAAATTCGTCATTCGTAACGACGAACTAGCCCTCTCTCTTGTGTGCACAAACATACGCCGCCCTCCCCGGGCGGCGTATGTTCTACATGCGGAGTCCCCACGGACTCGCCTCAGGGAGTCGTTCTTGTCGCGCAATGGGAAATTGAGAGAAACCGAACATACAGAGCACAAGTGCTGCGGCGAATCGATAGATAATCCACCCTGGCTCACCATAGACGCCCCACACAATCTCGTTACCCAGTGCGGTTGCAAGGAAAAATAGGGCCCACCGGAACGAAAGAATGCGCCACCCACGCTCAGTGATCGCAAACATCGTTTCAAAAAGTGGCTTTAGAAATGCTTTTCCCCAAAAGAGACCGGCGAGGAGTGCAAGCCCAGCAATGCCGTTGTAGAGCGTGTATTCAAGCACTAACCAGCGTGGTTCCCAGAAATAAAGTGTGAGACCACCAAAGATGAGTACGAAGAGGCTTGAGAGTAGCGAAAAGAGCGGCAAGCGTCTGTCACGCAGATATGATGCAACAACCGCGAGTATAGTGGCTATAATCAGTCCTATCGTTCCTGCAAAAAATCCCCTCCATTCAGCAATCAAAAAGAAAAGTGTGATCGGACCAAACTCGATCAGCAATGAGTGTAGAAAATGTCGTGTCAGCATGGTTACCGAAGTGTGCGCACGATCCAATGCACCACGTCTCCAAACAATGTATCGTTAAAAAATTGGAGTACAAGAGTCACGATAAACGCAGAGAGTACCGTCGAACCAATCACAAAGCCGAGACCGTAGATGACACCGTTTCGCAGTCCGTATGAAATCGACATTTGCTTCTCAACATTTGTGTTGAGACGTTCTAGGTGCGCGATAATATGCGTACGCTGTTCTTCTGTCCCCTCGGGCATCGCACTATGCTAGCACGGCGTTCTCTCCTCGTGCGGAGCGGCCGCCCCCACGGGGCGGCCGCTGAATCGCATGCACAGTGTATTTAGTACCAGGTGCCGGTCCAATGATCGTAGATGTATTGACGAGGGTTCGAGCCGCAGATGGCGCGCCCATCGTAACCGGGGAAGGTGCAGAGCTCGCCTCCGAGCCATGGCATGGTTTCTCCTGTTCCGTATCCTGGGTGAATTGGGGATGGTTGGGTGTAGTGCCCATATCCACCGTAACCATAATTTTGTGGGTAATGGCTGTAACCTTGGTAGCCGTCGTAGCCATACTGCTGTGGATAGCTCATCGACTGATATGAGGGCTGGTAGGCATAGTTCGGCTGGTAGATGGTCGTATTTTGCGATGGCGCGTAGGCATAGGCGCTCATGGGCTGATAGTAGGGCTGGTTATAGGGTGCAGGGGTATAGTACCAAGCGCCATAGTTAACCGCCGCCTGTGCTGCCACAGGGCTCATAATCAATACAACCGCCGCAAGTAGTGCTGTTTTCATAAGACCTGCTTTCTACACCATTTACATACATTTGTCAATTAAAAATCCCCCGCGACCATTTGCTTGGCCGCGGGGGTTGAAAGATCAGTCGTGCGTGACTTCATGGCCCTGTGCTGTAGCAGTGACCATCAGCAAAGCCCTCGCCTTCTTTGCATTTATTTTCAGGCACAGACTTCTTCTTAGGAGCACCAATAGGCCCGGTGAGTGGCACCTCATCCTTTGAGACACGACGCGGCACAGACCGCGCATGCTTTTGAGGAGCCGGCCGCTCACAGAACTTGTGATTAATCGGATACCTCCTTCCGTCTTTCAGCAGGCAGTAGTCGGTCTGCTGCGTGGACTTTTCGCGGTCGCGACGATGACCATCACGATCGCCTCCACGATTCATCAGCGCAATTGCGAGAAGTGGAGCAATGCTCTGGAAGACATTTGATTCCTGCCGCTGGCCTGACGCTTGTTGCAGATTCACCGTTTGGTGTTGCGTCACGTTGCCAACCTTTACATCGCCGACCGTCACATCACCCGTTTTCACATCGCCGGTCTTCACATCGACATCCGTCTTCGTGTTGACATGCGTTGTGTCGCCGCCGACTTCGACTTTCGTCTTGTCGCCGCCGATCTCGACTTTCGTGACGTCCTTGTCGTCGATGTGGACGTTATTGATGTTCTTGTCTTCGTTGTGATTGATGTTCTTGTTTTCCGGATTATTCAAGACTGTCGTCTCTTGTACCGGCTTCACAGTCACATCCTTGAGGACTGCATGAGCATCCCCACCTTCGGCATAGGCGTCTCCACCTTTGCCGATTGCAGTCGTATCGATGGAAAGATCCACCGACGGCAACTCAGGCGTTCCGCCGTTGTCGCCACCGTTACCATGGTCACCATGGTCGCCAGAATGTTCCGGCGAGAATGTCTTGAGCCCCACGTCGAGCGGAGGTGCATCAAGAGCCGGAGCCGCGATCTGCGGTTCTGGAGAGGGCATCTCCAAAGCCGGAGGTGAGGCAACATCTAGTGTCGGGATGTCCGGCATAGAGGGTGCTGCCGCCGGCGCTTCAGGTACTTCGATCGCGAGAGGCGCGCTGTCGAGCGTAGGCATGCTTGCAGCGATATCGGGAACCGGCGGACTCACGTCCATCGGCGGCATTTCCATGGGAGGAGCAATGTCCGGTGGGGGCATTGCAACCTCCGGCATGGCCGCAGGTGCTGGCGGTGCGACATCAGGCGCAGGCGCATCTTGCGCAAACGCCGATGATGACAGCAGAAGAGCTGTAACGACGAGCCCATATTTCATCGTATTTCCTTTCTTGTCAGAGATCATGCCCTGAGGGCAAGCCCAGGCACATATGTATGCCCAGGACAGCACTCGGGTTCGAGGACACATTCATTACCACATTTTTTGCATATATGCAAGAAATGTGCCCCGCGGTTTTTAGGCCGCGAGGCACAGACTATTCACAAAACGTTACCCCCTTGAATCCTCAGTTCTTCGCTGCACTTTGTAGAGGAGTACTTGGATTGAGGATTTTGGCTCTTGGTGGTACCGCTTCCGGCGGCGGCACAACCAATTTTGGAACGGGTGCGCTCACCGAAGGAACTTCTGGCGCCTGTGGTGCCACAGGAACCTCCTTAGGTGTCGCCGGCTTTTCTTCTGGCTTTGCTTGAGGAGAAGGGGGGACAGAGTTTTCTTCAATCATTTTATCGATGTCGAACCCCGCATTCTTAAAATCCTCCTTCATCAACTGATACGCCTTTTGTGCCGCTTCTTGTGCTATGGGGTCTTTTTGATCGGCAATCTGATTTTTTAGATTCAGCGCAACTTGCTGAATTTGTCCGCTCATCTTTTTCCCGATTTCAGCAATCGCAACCATCTGCTTCTTTTTGTTTGTGATTTCCAATTCAAGTTTCTCACATGCGATCTTCTGCTGGGTTGTGAGATTCTCGTATTGCATGCCGGAATTCACGAGACCAACCACGAGACCAATCGGATTTCCACTCACCGATGCAGAAAACGCCGACACAAGAAAATTAGTAGTGGCTGTGCCGAGAAATGTATCCGCACTCTTACGGCTGGATTTATTCTGAACACGACGATACTCATCGTAGCCGTCTTTTTTAAAACGACAGCTCCACCCAACACTGCTGGACGCGCCACCCTTTCCCGAACGTGAAGCAAGGCGTCCGTTCGATTGCCGCAGATAGCCAACCCCTTGAGCGCAGGCTATATCGCCGTGGCATTCGGCGGTTTTCTTTTTCTTCCCTGCGAGCGCCGTCTCCGGCGCAAACAGACCCAGTAGCGCGAACGCCACTGCAATAGTCAACGTACTTTTCATGGCTCAATTCCTTTCGTTTTTAAGCCAAGCTGTCAAGCGACGAGTATCGCCTGAGGTATAACCCGCGCGATTACTACCATATTTTTGACAAAATAGCAAGCTTACAACTTTATATAAAAAGATTCAGGCGTCTCGATTGCGAGACGCCTGAATGTTTCTTAATGAACAGATTCACCACTGTTCTTTGAAGCTCTCTTTGTCTTCCGCCACGATGACTTGTATTTCATCGTGAGGAAAGTTGTAAAAGAGCGCGTGTGCAGCTGCTTTGGGCAACCGAACACAGCCATGCGACGCAAAAGGCGTGGTAACTCTGCCTGTATGCAATGCGATTCCTTTGTTAAAGAAGAGCGCTTGTGGCATGTAGGCCGGTTCTTCACGTCCATTCACGACCATAGAAAACTGTGTTGAGAAGTGATGCTCCGACGCGAAGTGAATCCGATGTGCGCCAAGAGATGGATCGGTGATTGGAGTGTCATGTCCTTCCCCACCCGTAGAGACCCAGCCATAGAGAGGTCGGTCAAAACGACGAGTGGATAATGTGCCGTTTTCATACACCCCAAAACATTGGGGGTCACGAAGCACCAGCACGATTATTCCGGGGATGTGGATCGCACGCGGCACATCGATACCGAGCGCGCAACGTTCATATGCCTGTGCGTATCCCCAGCTGAAAAGCCACGCTGTAAGACACACAAGAATACGTATTCTCAAGATACCCTCCTATTTTGTCTGTATTGAACACGCACTCACGGGAGTGCTTGCTTACAGTCATACACTTTTTTAGCTTTCTGCGCAATTCTTTCACTATAGAGCGCAGGTGGCAGAAGGGCGTGCAATAATAGAGTGAATGCACGAGGAGAAACAGTTCTTTGCGTGGTCGCTTTCGGCGGAGGTGGCACTGGAGCGCTTGCAATCGCGTCGCGAGGGCCTTCACGAGGCGGAAGCAGAGGCACGACTCAAACAGTTTGGCGGAAATACACTACCCCGCGCGCGGCGTTTTACCGTGCTGGGGATTCTGGGGCGGCAATTCTATTCCCCACTTATTTTCATACTCGTCGGCGCCTCCGTTCTCACTATTTTTCTCCAAGAATGGATCGACACAGCAGTGATTCTCCTTGCAATATTTGTGAACGCAGGACTGGGTTTCTTTCAGGAATATCGCGCAGAGACGACGCTCGAAAAACTCACAACCTACGTAAAGGAGCGGACGCGAGTTATTCGAAATGATGTTGAGCAAGAAATAGATTCTCTGCTAATCGTCCCGGGAGACGTGATTCGCCTTTCCTACGGCGCGCGCATTCCTGCCGACGCACGCCTTATTGAGGTAAATGAACTCTCGATTGATGAATCGGTGCTTACGGGCGAATCACTCGCGGTGCGTAAGAGTGTGGATGTCCTCTCCGAGGGCGCGGAACTCCCTGAGCGCGTCAACATGGTACACGCCGGGACGCTGGTGATTGAAGGCACGGCACTTGCGGTCGTTACCACAACCGGCACTGCCACAGAAATCGGAAAAATTGCGCGGCTTGTTTCTGAAACGGAACACGAGCCAACCCCGCTTCAAAAAGCACTTGCACGCTTGGGGTGGTTTATCTTCATTGGTATTACCTTCTTGGTTACCATTATTTTCTTCCTCGGCCTCTCACGCGGCATTCCCTTCTTCGAGATGCTTCTTATGGCGGCGGCAATTTCTGTGGGCGCAGTGCCCGAGGCACTGCCGATCGCGCTCACGGTGATTCTTGCCGTCGGTGTGCAACGGCTTGCCGGAAAACGCGGCATCATACGAAAACTTGCCGCGGCGGAAACACTGGGAAGTGCAACTGTCATTATGACGGACAAAACGGGCACACTCACTGAGGCGAATATGCGTCTCGTTGATGTGCGCACCGCCACAGAGCTCATCACCATCCCACCGCCGCGCGAAGCAATCACACATCTCGCTCCCGCAGAGAAAGAGATTCTTTCGGATGCGCTTTGGGGTGCTGACGTGCTCTTGGAGAACCCTGAGGCACCGAAGCATGAGTGGCGTTTTAGCGGAAAGCCGATAGAGGCTGCGATTGCGCGCGCGGCTCACACACATGGTATTGATGTCCCTGAAACCAGCAAAACGCGCAGTTCTCTCCTGACATTTAATTCGACCAATAAATTTTCAATTTCCGGCAATCATGAAAAAGAACTTTATGTCGTTGTCGGTGCGCCAGATATTCTCCTCGCCCGTTCACGACTCACGAAAGAAGACTTTCTCGCAATGGAATCAGAGGTGAATCGTCTCAGCGCCGAGGGAAAGCGGCTTTTGGGTGTGGCACGCGTGCCGAGCGAACGTTCGCAGCATCTGAAAAAAGGTGCTGCCCGCGCAGAACATGCTGCAGACCTTCTCTTTCTCGGCATCCTTGTGTTCCAAGATCCTCTTCGAAAAGACGCTGCAGAATCTATTCAAAAAATCGAGCATCTCGGGGCACGCGTCGTCATGCTTACGGGAGATTTGAAAGGCACCGCACTTTCGATAGCCCATGAACTTGGGTGGGATGTTGATGAGGGTTCGGTTCTCACCGGCGAAGAACTCCGCGGCCTTCCCGATGAGGCACTCAACGCAAAACTTGATGATATTCGCATCTTTGCACGCGTGACACCTGAAGATAAATTGCGTATCGGACGACTCTACCAAAAACGAGGCGAGATTGTGGCCATGACGGGTGATGGTGTGAACGACGCACCGTCGCTCAAAGCGGTGAATATCGGTGTCGCGCTCGGCTCGGGCACTGACGTTGCAAAAGGTGTAGCCGATCTCATACTTCTAAATGACAGTTTCTCGACGATGGTACATGCCATAGAAGAAGGTCGTCGTATTCTTGAGAATATTCGCAAAGTGTTCGTCTATCTTACCTCCACCTGCCTTGATGCCGTCTTTCTTATTGGCGGAGCACTGCTGGCTGGGCTTCCGCTCCCTATTTCTGCACTTCAAATTATTTGGGTCAATTTCTTCACCGGTAGCCTTCCGGCACTTTCTTTTGCGTTTGAAAAAGAATATGCGAAACACGCACGTGGTCGTGGGGCCGAAATTCTTACAATTGAAGTCAAAACACTCACACTCGGTATCGGCGCCTTCTCGTCTCTCCTCCTTTTTAGTATGTACTGGTTCCTGCTCCATACAGGCATTGCAACGGAACAAGCAAAGAGCACTGTCTTTGTGTGCTTTGCACTCTACGGTCTTGTTGTTGCCTATTCATTCCGATCACTTCACACGAGCATGTTCAGAATGCCGTTATTTGAGAACACGACACTCAACTGGAGCGTCATGTTCGGAATAACACTGATTGCAGTCACGATACTCACTCCCTTTATGCGAGAGATATTCGCGCTCGCGCCGCTCACGCTCCCGCTCTTCGCACTCGTCATCGCATGGCTCGTCCTCAATATTCTTCTTGTTGAGACGACAAAATGGGTGTTTCGCTCGTTTGCACACAACTAAAAGTCTCCCGCTCCAACCATTGAAAACCTTTCCATGTGGGACTTCGTAAGTCCCACATCATTCAAGACGCTCCCCAATGCCTATCAAATCCATATCATCAAGGCGAGACAGTAGTTGTCGAGCAACGCCACCGTAGGCGCCTTCGAAGAAGTGTTTGGTAAGAATAGAGGGGAAATTTCTCTTCCCTTGATAGTCGTGCAAACTACTCCACCGATACTGCGATAGAAAATCGAGTGCTTTTGCTTTCGACGCAATCTGTCCGTTTCTCCACTCTTTTGTATCCGCGAGGAAATCAAGAGGATTCAGATGTATGTAATGTAAAATATGAAGAAAATGTGCGTCTTGATGAATGAGTATTTTTTTCGTCCTCCCTTGAAATAGGGTTCCAGTTCTCTTGTGTATGTCGTTATAGTATTTTGAATACCCAATATTCAGCTTGCGCACAAAAAGCGTTAGCCCACCCTCTCGTTTTTCAGAAAGTAAAAGGTGGTAATGATTCTTCATAAGACACCACCCATGAATATCCACCAACATCTTCCTTTCTTCTCGCAATGTGGGACTTACGAAGTCCCACATTGGGCGGCGATACGCGTCAGGTGCCGGAGCGGTATCGTTGAATTCATAGAGGTCGTGTATGAAGCGTGCATGATCAGCTTGTGTATCAAAAATGGTTCGCTTGTCGACACCTCGATTGAGGACGTGATAAATATCCATACTCCCATCTTAACGTCCATGTGGGACTTACGAAGTCCCACATGTGTATGGTCCAGCTATTTTATTGCTGAGACACAAGCTTTTCCGCAAGAATTGCGGAGCCGACAAGGCCTCCATTATCGCCTAACTGAGCCATTTTTACAGCAGGCAGATTTGGGTGCATCACGAGTCGCTCGGCAAGCTCTGAGGCGACTCTTTCGAGCGGAATCGGGTTTATACCGACGATCATTGAGCCGCCCAAGACAATGGTGTCTGGCGACCACGTCTCGACAAGTGTTACTAAACCCTCTGCAAGAATCTCGGCAAGTGCGTTTCGCTCTTCAAGAGAATCTAAATCTTTTGGTTCGATGCCAAATTTCTTTTTTATCGCAGTGCCAGAGACCAGAAGTTCGAGCTCGGTGTTATGCACTCGCGTGTGGCCGAAGAAAAATCCATCGGGGGCGACAATGTCTCCATCGACAATAAGTGCTGCACCCACGCCCGTGGAAACGGTGACATACGCCATACGCGACGAACCCTTCCCCGCACCCTCTTCGCGTTCTCCCAGTCCAATGACCGCACAGTCGTTTTCAATACGTACGGGCATCTGCAATACTTCTGCAAGCTCACGATCCATGTGTCTTCCCTCCCACAGCGGTCGGTTATTCGCATCGTATACACCACGCTCTTTGTGTATCTGTGCGGGAATACATCCAGCGGCCCGTTCTAAGGGAACATTAAAACTCTGTGCGATTTCCGTAAGTGTGCGAATGGTTTCGGAAAGATCAAGAGGTGTTGGCACTTTTTTTATCTCTCCAAGTATGTGCCCTTCTGCCATTGCAACACGCAATTTGGTTCCCCCAATATCGAAGACAAGATTCATCCCGTTAGAAGTAGGACGCGGACGATAGAGTCCCGTCTCTCACTTGGCATAAAGTTGATAAACGCGACCTCCGCATGTGCACAGTATACCCCGTGCGTCCGCGACTTCTAACGGGATTCATACTACTCAGCGTACACCCTTTTCATCCGCTCCCAAAATTCAGGATGTCCCTTTTCGCGCATGTAGTACCACCACTCAACGCCCCATAGGTACTGCGTCCCGAGGCGCGAACTTTTTGCATACGCAAGTATTTCTTCTATCTTTTCAAGACTCATGCGGTTGATTTGTTCTGGAATTGGCACTGTTTCCACCGCTGCACCAAACCATGGCTCAAGCGAGAGTTCTGAGAGAATGACCTCGCGCTCGCCAAAAAGTATTCGCATAAGATTGGTCTTCACACGATAGTACGATGACGGAAGTGCAGTACGAAATGCCCCGGCCGTTTCGTTCCAGAAATAGAGGTACATGCTCGTCCCGAACACATCCGCGCGTTTATACGCCCCGGCCCACAGCCCGGTATTCCCGCCGTCAGTGATTAAAATGGGGCGATTATCAAGAGAACGCACGAGTGCAAGCTCTTCATCAAAAAATTCAACGTCGAGTTCGCCGCAGTGTTCTGTGGCAAATACGCGCAGAAACGGCTCGTTCTCCACCTGCCACATGACAATCGCTTCTTCATCACGATATCGCTCTACAACCGCCGTGAGATATTGTCTGATCTCCATTTTCTGCTCCTCCCATGGCATGTAGCCAACCCAATACGGCACATGACACTCTGGCCAACGCGGAAGACGTCGCCCGATTGAGAGAATTATTTCCGCATTGTGTTTTTTTGCCTCTCTAATTTGGAAATCAAGATCGCGCCAATCGTACACGTCGCGTTCCGGCTCGGAGTATTCCCAGTATGCAGCGAGACGAAGCCTCTTTACGCCGAGTTCTTCAAGCATTGCGCGGTAGACTTCTCGCCACTCGAGCCCGAGTTCTTCCGCATACATGGGGCTAAAGGTGACACCATACTCTATGCGCTCCGGCTCTGCGCGATACGAAAGCGCCCACAACGCACCGAGAAAGACGAGAATCGAGAGGAGGATCTTCGCGCTGCGACTCATAGTTCAAGATAGTGCCCAAGGGATATGAGTGCGAGACCAAACACAATCAGCGCGACGCCAGTTGCAGACGGCGCGCCACCATGCCCGTGCGTGCGACTGCCTTCGCGCGGCATATGCTTTGCGAAGAGGAGCGCAAAGATAAAGAGAAACACGAACTGGAGCCCTGCGAGCGAGTTAACCACTGTGACTGAGCCGAGGGAGATCGCAAGCGCGGTGAAAATGCTCGCAACACCACCAATAATTTTGTTTCCCAAGACCAAGCCCTTGGCGCGGGATGATGAGCGTTTGCCCCCATGGAAAATGGCCGCACGCCACGCTGGAACAACAAGCAGCCCAAGCGCAAGAACCACGTTCATGGCGCGTGTCCAGAAGAAGCTGTCAATAAAAGGCAATTCAATGGAGACGAGCTTAAAACTAAATGCCACGATGCCGAAGAAAAATCCGGAGATGAGTGTGAGAAACAGTGCGTGCCGCGAAAAGTGAAAATGAGAAATGAGTGCGGTGCCCCCCGCAAGTAAAAGAACAGGAAGCACCAGAGAGGCAGTGATGTCCCCTTCAATCCAGAGCCCCGCAAAGACGAGCGTCGTAATTGCTGAAACAGCACCCACAACCGGTGCGACATCTGACGCGCGCGCGTGCAAAAGCGCCGAGTAAAGACAAAAGATTGCCGCGACGAACGCGGCGGCGTTCACCAACGAGAGTGCGAGCGCGTGCGTGTCTGGTACCGAAACAAATGGCGCAAACACGATCACGAAACCTGAGAGGAGTGATACATAAAACGCATAAACAATCGGCCGCCCGATATGCGTTGCCTTCAAAACGATATGCCGATCAATTAAGACCGAAACGGCAAAGAGAAATTGTGCAAAAACCGCAAGCGCGAGATACGCCATTCGCTTATTCTACCAACCCATTTCGCTCAATAATCTCCTTATACACGTAGGCGCTCGGGCGCACGTTTCGCTCCAAAGTCGTATAGTCAATTTCAACCAGCCCAAATCGTTTTTCAAATCCTTGCGCCCATTCGTAATTATCAAGAAGCGACCAGTACATGAAGCCGCGCACATCCGCTCCTTTTTCGATAGCCATATGCATAGCGTGTACAAGGCGGGTGATATAGTCTGCGCGGATTGCATCGTGCGCATCTGCAACGCCCGCCTCGCTTACCCAAAGAGGCTTCTGATACCGCTTCAGCATAAGCAGCGCGCCACAAAGCCCCTCAGGGTAGACATCCCATCCCATGTCGGTTTTTTCGTACGCGCGCGTGTCGCCGAATTTTTTGTGAAGATAGTAATTCACGCCAATCGAATCAGTTTTGCGCACGATGCGTTTTATAAACTGATGCGTCCAGTGCCAATTGAGAAGTGCGGCAAATAATTTATTAAGCGGGTTCCAATTCGCATGAAAGAGGATGACCTGGTGCACGACGCCCACTTCTGCTCCAAATGCGGCCGCTTTAATTGCGTCGTATGCGGCGTTATGCGCACGCGCTAGATTTTTTGCTATTTTAAAGTAGAGAAACACGTTTCTAAGTGCCGTGCGTTTCTCGACAAACGGACGAGCCCCCGGCACCGCTTGAAGCGCATGCTCCATAAGTGGCCACGCCTTAAAGGGTGGCCAGGTGCCGCGTCGCCAACCATTCGATGCAAAAACTAGCGGTTCGTTCATGGTTGAGAAGTGCCGACAGTCGTTGCCGAGTTTTTGCGCAACATAGCCGCAATAGCGCGCAAAAATTTTCGGTGCCTCGGGATTTTCAAAACCTCCTTTCTCCACAAACCACTGCGGTAGGGTGAAGTGCCACATGGTAATGAAGGGTTTTATGTGGCGCGCGCGGAGTGCCGCTAAGACCGCGAGATAGTGCCCGATTTCACGCTCATCAAACTTCCCTTCCTCTGGTTCAATCCGCGCCCACTCAACAGAAATGCGGTGACAGTTGTGTCCGAGCTCTTTCGCGATATCAAAATCCTTTTCGTATCGATTGTAGTGATCACACGCGATGCCGCACGGAGGCACCTTACCCTCTCGCGCCGCCTCCGCCCAATCACAATTTTCGATGCCGCCCTCGACTTGATAGGAGGCCGTTGCCGCGCCCCAGTAAAACCCTTCGGGGAATATTCTGGGCCCTTGGTCACGCATATTTTTCTTCCGGAAGTTTTTTCTCAGCCATGATTAAGATGTAACCACCGGCAACCCCCCAAAATCAGTTTTTTGCACCTCGGTGTAAAGCGGATTTTTCAAAAGCGCGGGGCTCCCGTCGCGCTCGACGACGTAGTAGGCAAAGCCGCGCATTTTCTGCACCATCGTGTAGTCGGCGTGCCCCGGCATGGCAATAGGATTTTTTTCATCAAAGTTGACGGGGCTGTCATCCGCGGTTACGAAATAAGTCTTTCCGATATTCACTGCCAAGTGCCCGTGCCCTGGTGGCATGTAGACGGAGTCCCCCGGCTTTACGACAATCGCACGAAAAAGTTCGATGCGTGCAGGATCTGTTTCATCTACCAGTTTCTGCTGGAGAATCACACCCTCACCAAGTAAGACCCAATACGTCTCATCGAGCTGCCCAATGTGATAGTGGCCATACGTCTTAATGTATTCGCCACCCACTGTGCCAGGCTCCCATACCGTCACATTCTTCTGCTCGCTCCCACCGCGAATCATGTAGTAATGAATGTTCGGCCCGGGCGCATCCGGCGCCATCAAAACCTCACGCATTTTTTCGTGCGTCCTGGCGGCATAATGTTCGATCATGCTAAAAGTGTACCATGCACCAAAATCCCCAACACCAGCAAAGTCATCCTGTTGCGACGCACACAATCCCCAGAAAAATCGAGGTTATGCACATAGTTGTCCACCTATTCTCCCCGAAAATCGCGAAAAAGAGCGATTGACTTTTGCGCTCTTTAACACACACTTGAAATTGAAGTTTGTTCTTTCAGGATGGTTCTCATACGCATCTTAGGGATCCGACTGGGAGCCCACGTAACGCGAAAGCAGAACCCCAATTCCTGAACGAATAAGCTCGTTGAGAAGCCCGCGAGAGCGGGTTTCTCCATCGGGGGATCGAGTGAACTATGATGACATTCACCATCATGTGCTCATGCGGAGAAATCGCTGCAGTGGAAGCGCCCACGCGCCGTGAAGCCGTGCATATCCTGACGACGCGCTGGAGTGCGGGCGTACTCCACAAACACCTCCGCGAGAAACACCCCGAAGAACCGCTCCCCTCTCACTCTGAAATAGTAAGCATGATCCTAGGGAAACTCATTCCTGTGACGAGTTGAAAAAGTGACGTACAATGCGCCGGTGCATACCTTTTTCAAACATCATTCTTTCTGGCTCCATTCCGCTCTCGCCATCTCTACTCTCGCGCTTGGCGCGGGAGCGTTTTTTCTGTGGCGCGGGCACACCGATCTCGTTGCGATACGCGCTGAGCTTGGTTCTCGAGAACAATCGATAACCGAGCTGCAAGAAAAACTCTCGAGCACGGAAGAAGAACGTAATCGCTTGCAGAATCTACTCCAACAAGCGGCCGCTGAGAACGAAGCGTTCGGTAAGCGCGTCGAGACACTCGCGAGCAGCGTCAGTCTCCTCGACAAACTATCCAAAACCGATCGCGAGCTTCTTCAAAAATATTCATCGGTCTATTTTCTGAGTGAAAATTTTATTCCTGATCCGCTCGTACCCATCGATGCGGATTTACTTGCTCGCAAAGATGCAAACGCAATGATCCATGGTGGCGTTATGCCGTTTCTGCGCTCCATGATGCAAGCGGCGAAAGCAGATGGCGCTCCGCTTTTAATTCTTTCTGCATATCGCTCGTTTAGCGAACAAAGTGCGGTGAAATCTGGCTACAAAGTGACCTACGGCGCGGGTACCGCCAACAAATTTTCTGCCGATCAAGGCTATTCCGAACACCAGCTTGGCTCAACGATCGATTTCGTCACTCCGGAAAAACCTGCGAGCCTAGTGCCAAGTTTTGGCGAGACATCGCAGTATGACTGGCTGGTGAAGAACGCACATAAGTATGGCTTCGTGCTCTCCTACCCGAAAGGCAATACCTTTTTCCAATATGAACCCTGGCACTGGCGATTCGTGGGGGTCGATCTTGCCACCCGCCTCCACGCAGAAAACAAGTACTTCTACGACCTCGACCAGCGCGAAATTAATGCCTATTTGGCACGGATTTTTGATTAAATGGAGAAACGCTTCGTGCAATTTTGTAGACTTTAACCTCTGCCTGGAACTTACACTTATAAAGAAACGTGAGGTTAAATAACCACAATTTTTTAAAGCCCCTCCGCAGTCTCAAGTTAGACCTTGTCCCCCATCACCCAGCCGCCTACAATAGATAGAGGCTCCCTCCGTAATGCGGAGGCGCCTTTTCCGTCTAGTATGACAGGCCCCTCTTTTGAAGCAGACTATCTCGAGGCGTTCGAGGCATACGCCGATGCGCTTTTCAGGCATGCGTTTTTCCGGCTTTCAAACCGTGAACGCGCAGAGGAGCTCACACAAGATGCGTTCCTCAAAACCTGGGATTTTCTGCAGGGGGGCGGCGACGTGCGCGATTTCAAAAGTTTTCTGTATCGCATTTTGAATAACCTCATCATCGACGAGTACCGGAAGCGCAAGTCTTCCTCGCTCGACGAAATACTCGAAGACGATATGGGCGCGTTTGAGGCACGCATGGCTGAGGGCGGGAGAAGCGAGACAGAAACTGAGCTCGACGAAAAAATCCTGGGCACGCGCATTCGTGAACGTCTGCAAGAATTGCCGACGATGTATCGCGAAGCGGTTACTATGCGTTTCGTTGACGAACTCTCGCCAAAAGAAATCGCTGAGCTTCTGGGAGAGAGCGAGAACGTAATCTCCGTCCGCATTCATCGAGGCATCACAAAGCTGCGCGCACTCTGCGCCGAAGAACACCATGACTAATTTCGAAAAACACATAAAAAAAGCAACTTCAAACGTCGTCCTTTCCGACGCTGAAAAAGCGCGCATGAAAAATGTGCTCCAAGGCTACATGCGCTTCCACCCTGCTCCAGAACCAATCACTACATACACCGTGACCCGTGATTGGTTTATTTTCCTCCAGCGCCCGATCGCCGCATCGCTCGTTCTCGTCTTGGTCGTTGGCTCGGGCGTTTCTTATGCCGCAGAAGGCGCGCTTCCTGGCGACACGCTTTACACAATCAAAACCAGTGTGAACGAGCCACTAAAAGTCGCACTTGCCTCGAGCGCCGAGGAAGAGGCTGAGGTGGAAATCGAGCTCGCCGAGCGTCGCATTCAAGAAGCCGCAGAACTCGCAGCCGACGACCGCCTTGACGAGGCAACGGAAGCACAGCTTGCCGTCGCACTCGACGCGCACGCCGCAAGCGCAGCAACTTTAGTTGAGGAAATAGACGAAGAAGACGCCAACACCGCCGTCGCGCTCTCGGCACGTTTTGAAACACGTCTTCGCGCGCGCGAAGATGTGTTTGCACGAGTGCGTCAGAGAATGGAAAACGAATCAGAAACAAGCGTCCAGCGCTCCATCCGCGAGGCGAGCAGCCGTGTTGCGCTCCTACGAGAACGCACCGAGGTGCGCCTCGCACTCGCTCCAGCACTCGGCGGCAATCCTGAGGAAGTCTTTGAGCCTGCAGCTGCAACAATGGCTATGAAAGCAGCTCCGGCTGCATTCACCGCAGAATCGGCGAATATGGCGGAGACATTTGATGCACCCTTTGAAGCGGCCACGCCTATGGCAGAATCCGTACCAGAATCTGCAGTCGAACGAAACACCGCAGAGCACATGCAAAAGGCGGCAGAGTATAAATTGAAAGAGACGCAGAAAAAGGCACGCAAATCAGATGCGGCACGTGCCGAGCTCGAAATCGCTGAGAACCTTCTCGAAGAGGGAGAGGATCTTCTCGAAACAGAAAACTACGCAGCGGCGTTCTTCTCCTTCCGCGCCTCGCTTGAACAAAGCGAACGCACGAGCGTTTTCTTTGATTCAGAAACTATTCTTGAAAAAGCTCGTGTAAAACATGAGAAATCGAATGAGTCCGAAGAACGCGACGAAGACTCGAGTAACTCAGGAAGCAACAATAAAGACGAATCGCGCGGGAAGGATGAATCAGGCCGCGACGACTAAGACACGCTCCCCCAACACCTCGAAAGCCCCTTTGTGCTAAAATCGCGGCATGCCAAAACACTTCTTTTTTGATCTCGACAACACGCTCACTCGCAGCCGCTCCCATATCACCCCTGAGCACGCGGTTATTTTAAAAACACTCTCGGAGCGTGCTCATGTCATTGTGGTATCCGGAGCAACGCGCGCACAACAAGCACTGCAGCTCGAACCCGAACTCGCAAACGGGTATTTTTCTCTTGGTCAGAATGGGAATTCCGCTCTTGCGCCGGATGGCTCGCCTCTGTGGGATCGTAAACTTTCCACCACACAAAAGAGCGCGGTCATTGGCCTCATTTCCAAAATGAAAGACCATCTCCAGCTTGTAGTGAAGGACGAACATGACCTGATTGAAGACCGTGGTTCACAAATATCGTACAGCCTCATTGGTCATCATGAAGACATAGCAAAAAAGGAGGCGTTTGATCCGGATCACGCAAAACGTCTTGAGCTCTTGCGGATATTTGAGAGCGACGTACAGAAACTCTCCGAAGAACACGCGATCGAAATCCGCTCGGGCGGCACCACCTGTCTCGACATCTTCGAAAAAGGAAAAAACAAAGGATTCAACTGCAAGGCACTGATTGAACGTATGAATTGGCGGGAGGAAGACTGCCTCTACATCGGCGACGCCCTCTTCCCGGGCGGTAACGACGAAACAGTCATCGGCATCATCCCCACCCGCGCCGTGCAAAACCCCCAAGAAACATTTTCGTATCTCGCCTCAGTACTTTCATAAAACACTTGCACCCCGTTCTCGATGAGCGTATCCTCCTCTCATCGTCAAACAGTGAAAGGAACACATCATGACGAGAATGTTCTTTGTGTTGGCCGTACTAGCTTTAGGGCTGACGACCTCCGCGCACGCCCAAGATGGCCACCATGGGAGTGGCCACGAACAATTTCATCCGTGGTACGAAACTCTCAAAGATCCCGCTGGTATCCCGTGTTGCCACGGCGAAGATTGCCGACCAACACAGGATCGCATTTCTCCGGAAGACCAAAAAACAGTACAGGTGTTGGTCGACGGAGAGTGGGAAGATGTACCGCCTGAAAAGATTCTCAAAAAAACGAGCCCCGATCTTGGAAGCCATGTCTGCGCTACAAATGAAGCAGATGAGTATCCCCCCAAAGGCTCTATTCGGTGTGTCGTGCTTGGAAATGGCGTTTGAGTCGATCTGCCCCACCAGAGATGGTGGGGTTTTCTTTTTATAACCAGAGTTTGATATAATCCGTTTCCATGTCCTCCCCCGCCCTCAAAATCACAGACCTCAAAAAGAGATATAACAACGGCACAGAAGCTCTCAAGGGTGTCTCGCTCACTGTCCCCGCAGGCGATTTCTTTGCACTCCTCGGCCCGAACGGCGCGGGGAAAACGACCATCATCGGCATCTCGACCGGGCTCGTGAATAAAACAGAGGGTTCAGTGGAAGTGTTTGGCCACGACATCGACAAAGAGCCCGAGCTCGCAAAAGCGCAGATTGGACTCGTCGGGCAGGAAATCAATTTCAATCCATTTGAAAAACCGATCGATATCGTCATAAACCAAGGCGGCTACTATGGTATTCCACGCGAGGAAGCAATTCCGCGTGCAGAACAACTCCTTAAAGACTTGGGTCTCGGCGAGAAAATGAACGTTCGCGGGATGGAACTCTCGGGGGGCATGAAGCGTCGCCTCATGATCGCGCGCGCACTCATTCATAAGCCACGCTTTCTCGTCCTCGACGAGCCAACCGCGGGTGTGGATGTGGAGCTTCGCCGCGGCATGTGGGAGTATCTCAAAAAACTCACAAGCGAAGGACTCACCATTCTCCTCACCACCCACTATCTTGAAGAGGCCGAGCAGCTGGCGAAGCACGTCGCCATCATCAACAAAGGACAGATCGTCGCCAACGGCACGATGAACGAAATCCTCGCGCTCCACAAAGATTCAAACGAAAACAACGGCTTCCGCGGCGGCAAGTTGGAAGAGGTATTCATCCAACTCACATCTGAAAATTAATATGAATACCCATCGCCTTTGGATTTCTTTTTATACGATGTTGCGCAAGGACGTCGTGCGCATGTTCCGCATTTGGGTGCAGACGTTTCTCCCGAGCGTCATCACCTCATCGCTCTACTTTCTCGTCTTCGGTACCGTGCTCGGCTCACGCATTGGAGAGATGCAAGGCGTGGATTACATGACCTTCGTCGTCCCCGGCCTTGTGATGCTCGCGATCGTCACCACCTCGTACGCCAACACATCATTCACCTTCTTTTCATCGAAATTCTTCGCGCGCAATATCGAAGAAATTCTTGTCTCTCCGACTCCGCCATGGCTCATGATCGCGGGCTTTGTCGCGGGCGGTGTCGTGCGCGGTGTCATCACGGGCGCCCTCGTGCTTCTCGTCTCCCTTTTCTTCACAGGTCTTTCACTCTCCATCCACAGCCTCTTTATCATTCTCGGATTCGCGATCCTCACCTGTCTCGTCTTTGCGCTCGCAGGCCTCGTCAACGGCATCTACGCAAAAACAATCGACGGCATCAACATCGTGCCCACCTTCGTCCTCACACCACTCGTCTACCTCGGCGGCATCTTTTATTCAGTTGAATCCCTCCCTTCGTGGTGGCAAGCAATTACCTTCTCAAACCCGCTCTTCTATCTCATCAACGGATTCCGCTACGGCTTCTTAGGCTTCTCCGATGTCTCGCTTTCACTCGCGCTCACCATTCTCATGGCAATGGTCGCCGCCCTCATCGCCATCAATTGGTACCTCATCCGCACGGGACTGGGATTGAAACAGTAGAAGAAGCCGCCCATTGTATGAGTGGCTTTTGTGCAACCCTCTTGAGAGAGGTATGCTTCCCAAAAAAACTCGGGTCGCAAAATCGCCTCGGGCGACTTTGCGACCGTATGATTTCCTGCTACATTCCTCAAGGAGTTTTTGGCTAGCTCAAAGGAGAAAGATGATGCCAAAGATGATAAAAGTTGCGCTCTTTGCCTCAGGAGGCGGTTCGACAGTCGCTGCAATTCTTGATGCCGTCCGTGCAAAAAGACTCTCAGTAGACCCCGTCGTACTTATTGTTAGTAGAAACGATGCCGGTGTCATCGAAAAGGCGCGCGAGCGCGGCTTCGATGAAAATCAGATCGAGATCATACGCCCGCGCGACTTTCAAACACCCGAACACCTCGGCGACGCAATCATTCGTGCATGCACAATGCGTGACGTAGAAGTCATCGGGCAGTACGGATGGTTGCCGAAAACGCCAACAAACGTCATCGAAGCGTTCCCACAGATCGTCAACCAACATCCAGGGGCGCTCGATCCAGATCACGCGACGAAGGAGCGCCCGAACCCCGACTTCGGCGGCAAGGGAATGTATGGTCGTCGCGTTATAGCCGCAGCACTACACTTTGCGAAACGTACGGGGACGAATTGGTGGATCGAAGCAACAACACACCTCGTCGAGAACGAACTGGATACCGGGAAGCTCGTGCGATACGAACAGGTGCCGATCTTCGAGACAGATACGGTCGATTCAATCCAGAGTCGATTGCTCCCAATTGAACATCGTGTACAAATAGCGGCACTCGCCGACATCGCGCGCGAAGAAAAAATTTTAACCACGCGGCGTTTTGAGCAATTCATCATGCCGAGTCAGTATGAAGAGCTTTGTCTCGCGAAAGCGCAGGCGATTGCGGACTATGCTAGAGGATGAACTAAAGGACTGGGTGCGTGCGCACCCAGTCCTTAACTTTTTTACCGCTCAATATCCACCCAAGTGTATCTGAGTCCCTCGTGTTCCCGCTCTTCTTCAAAAACCACCTCGGTGAACACATCTTCATACGCCGGAAAAAAAGAATCGCCCTCCTTCTCATCATCAATCAGCGTCAAATACAACTTATCGGTAAAAGGTAGTGCTTCCGCATATATCTGCCCGCCGCCGCCAATAAAAATCTCATCGCCCCCGGGCGCGTCTTTCGCCTTCTCAATCGCGTCTTCCACCGAACCCGCCCAAATGAAGGGTTTCGGAAATCCGTCATATGACGTATTTCCGAAACCCTTCATATTCTCAGGATGGCGTGTCACTACAACATTTGTCCGCCCCGGCAGCGGCTTTCCTAAAACTGCAAGAATAGATTCAAACGTCTTCCGCCCCATGATAATCGGATGTCCGAGCGTGAGCGCTTTAAACCGCTTTAAATCATCCGGAATGTGCCAGAGGAGCTGATTATCTTTCCCCAACACACGCCCCTTCCCAATCGCCGCGATGGCCGAGACGCGCGCCATATTAAACCGCCATTTTCGCCTTAATTGGTGGGTAATGTTGATAGTTCTCTAATTCGATATCTGTCATTTTGAAACCATCAATATCTTTCACTTCGGAATTGAGCTTCAATGTCGGAAGCGGATACGGCTCACGCGCAAGTTGCTCTTTCACCGCATCAAAATGATCGTGATAGATGTGCGCATCCTGCAGAGTCAAAATACACTCATGTGCTATGAGCCCCGTCACCTGCGCGAGCATGTGGAGGAGAAGCGAATATGATGCAATGTTAAACGGCACGCCCAAGAACATGTCGCACGAACGCTGCGTCATGTGAAGCGAGAGTTTTCCATCTGCCACAAAACACTGAAAGAGCATGTGGCACGGTGGCAGCGCCATCATGTCGAGCTCCCCCGGATTCCACGCAGAGACAATCAATCGGCGATCAGTTGGGTTTTCTTTCAACTTCTTTACGAGCTCTGCGATCTGATCCACCGTCGTGCCGTCAGGCTTCTTCCAGTTGCGCCACTGAATGCCATAGACACGCCCCAAATCCCCCGGAAACTGAACTTTTGGCTTCCAATAATCGGATTCGGCGTTGTCCGTCCAAATCGTTCGTTCGCTCTCATTCAGTCGCTTCAAATCTTCGTCGCTCGCGCGCTCTTTCCCTTTCATATCGAGAAACCAGAGGAGTTCACTCTTCACCGCTTTAAACGCAAGTTTTTTCGTTGTGACAGCCGGAAAACCATCCGCCATGCTGAATCGCATCTGAATGGCAAACAGCGCACGCGTCGCACCATTGCGCCCCTCACGATCCACCCCCTCGTCCATGATGCGTCTCAAGACGTCGTGATAGATTTTCATGATTTTTTCTTTTTCTTTCTCATCGAAGCCTTCGCTCTCTCGGCGCCCAGTTTAATGTCGCGATCAGTATCCAAGCGCGGCAGCATCATATGTGGCTTCCAGTTTTTCTTTAGTTCTGCCAGGGTTTTGCCCGATTGGTATTTCCCTTCCACGAAATAACTCTTTTCCTGGATCGGCCCCGTCTCAAAAAACACGATCTGCGCGATGCGGCGGCCAACAACGAGTGGAATGTAGTAGCGTGTGGAGGTATTCTGAATTTCCATGGTCCAACGATTCGTGTAGCCGACATCGCCCCAGCCAGCGCATTTACACACTGAAATAAACGAGCGGCCGAGCGATGAGCGCGCCTTCATCATCGTTGTCACGTGTTCGCGCCCGCCGATAAATTCGTTGGTGTGTCCAAGAATCGTCTCTCCCGGTGCCATGAGAATTACCTGCTCCTCGGGATGAATTCCTTTCCAGTCGAAATTATATTTTTCAAATACGTCTTTTGCTTTTCTCGCACGCCGCGGCTCTGTGCCCCACACCCTATCAATATGATTTTTGTCGTAAATGTTGAAAATGTTTTCAAAATGCCCCGGATTCTCCTCGGTGAAGAAATACTCGCCAAGCGTCACGTCGTAGCTCGAAGTGGCCAGATTCTGCCGCACAAACGGCTCAATAATCACAGACCCTTCCTTCATGGCTGCAAGTATTTTGGTATCCGAAAGGGCCATAGGCGTCCGAAAAATATACCATATACTAGTGCGACAGAGACTATGGACAAACTAGGGATTTTAATCGATATCGAAGGCGGCGATGGCGCGGGGAAAGCGACGCAGACTAAAATGCTTGCGGAGCGCCTCAAAGCCGAAGGACATGAGGTCATCGTTTTCTCATTCCCCCGCTATTACGAATCCACCTCAGGGAAACTCATCGGCGAGCTGCTTGCCGGCAAACACGGCGATTTCATGAGCGTCCCGCCGTATGTTTCTGCACTCCCCTATGCGATGGATCGCGCAGGAGCGCGCGACGCGATTGTTGAAGCCCTCGCAAAAGGCGCGGTCGTCATCTGCGACCGCTACACTTCCTCGAACCTCGCCCACCAAAGCGCGAAACTCCCGAAAGATGAACAGGGCGCCTTGGTGGAATTTATCGAAAACCTCGAATACGGCGATTTGCGCCTCCCACGCCCCGATCTCGTAATGTACCTCTCCGTCCCCACCGACGTCTCCGCAGATCTCGTTTCTAAAAAAGATGCGCGCGAATACACGGGCGGCGAAAAGCGCGACCAAGCAGAGCGCAACATGGCACACCAAGACCGCACCCGTAATGCGTACCTCCGCCTCGCCGAGGAAAAAGGCTGGCGCGTGGTCGAGTGCGCTCCAGCAGGGTCACTACGCACGCCCGAAGACATTCACGAGGAGGTGTCAAGAATTGTGCATGAGGTTTTGGGTGCTACGATTCAGTAATGGATTTTGATGAGTATCAAAAAATTGCAACCACTACTGCCACATTCGACGGCAAACAAGAAGAGCATAAATTGATGTACGTCGCCCTCGGAATCGCAGGAGAAAGTGGCGAAATTGCAGAAAAAATAAAGAAACTAATTCGTAACAACGATGGGAAACTCACTGATGAATACCGTGATTCCCTCAAAAATGAGATCGGGGATGTATTGTGGTATCTCTCGCAGCTTTCCCGCCTACTGGATCTTCCTTTTTCCGAAGCAGCTCGTGCTAACGTGCAAAAAATACAAGATCGCCAAGCACGTGGTGTCATCAAAAGCTCCGGCGACAACCGCTAATCTGCATATGACCTAATCTTGCAAAATGCATATTACGGACTTCGTAAATCCGTAATATACGGATTTACGAAGTCCGTAATATTTCTATCCTCCTAGACCCTACTCCCTAACACCTAGAACCTATGGATTTATACCCTTTCACCAAAAAACAAGACAAAAAAGTGTACGCCGCCCTTATCGGCGAGGAAAAGCGGCAAGCGATTGGACTTGAGCTTATTCCTTCTGAAAACTACGCCTCTCGCGCCGTGCGCGAGGCGAATTATTCCATCCTCACCAACAAATATTCCGAAGGCTATCCTGGCAAACGCTACTACGGCGGGCAGGAATTCACGGATGCCGTAGAAACACTCGCAATCGAGCGTGCAAAAAAGCTCTTCAAAGCGAAATATGCCAATGTACAAACACTCGGTGGCGCAAATGCCAACCTCGCGATGTATTTCGCACTTCTTGAGCCGGGTGACACCGTCTTAGGCATGGATCTCTCGCATGGCGGCCACCTCACGCACGGCCACCCTGTCACCTATCTCACCAAAATCTTCCGCTTCGTGCGCTACAAAATGAAGAATCCGGATACGGGCGAGATTGATTACGACGAGATGCGACAGGTGGCACTCAAAGAGAAGCCGAAAATCCTGCTTGCAGGATTTTCGGCCTACCCACGAGAGCTCGACTACAAACGCATGGTTTCTATCGCACGCGAGGTGGGCGCGATAGCCGTCATGGACGCCGCACATATCGCAGGTCTCATCGCCGGAAAAGCAATCAAAAACCCCTTCGACTACGGGTTCGACATCGTGACGTCCACCACGCACAAGACCCTCCGTGGCCCGCGCGGCGGTCTCATCCTTGTGCGCGAAAGCGAAGAATTGGCAAAGAAAATCAACAAATCCGTCTTTCCCGGTCTTCAGGGCGGTCCGCACATGCACGCAGTTGCCGCAAAAGCAGTCGCCTTCGGCGAAGCGCTCTCTCCCAAATTCCGCACGTATGCCAAGCAAATCTTAAAAAACGCAAAAGCGATGGAAAAAGTCTTCAAAGCACACGGCATTCGCCTTCTCACCGGCGGCACGTCGAACCACCTTCTTCTCGCTGATGTCTACGGCTCCCTCGGCATCACCGGCAAAGACGCCGAACACACACTCGATCTCATCGGCATCACGCTCAATAAAAATTCAATTGCCGATGACGTTCGCGGGCCAATGGATCCCTCCGGCATACGCTTCGGCACGCCGGCCATCACCACTCGCGGCCTCAAAGAAAAAGAATGCGCGAAAGTTGCCGAGTGGATGGTTGATGCGCTCAAACACAAAGACAATAAAAAAGAATTGGTGAAAATAAAGAAGGAAGTCGAAAAACTCTGCAAGAAGTTCCCAATTCCGAATCGGTTTATATAAAAGTCAGGACCACCCGTTGTGGGTGGTCCGTAAAATGCTTTTACCTCTTAGGAATAGATAGGCCGATTCTCGCAAGCTTTTCTCGAAGCTCCTCGATGCCTTTGCGACCAAAATTCGGCGTATCTAGAAGCTTAGCTTCGCTGCTATCCATGAGTTCTCGGAGGGTTATTATGTTATTGTTCTTGAGACAATTACATACCCTAGCAGACAATTCAAGAACACTGCTTACCCTTGCATCAAGATTAGCGGACGTCTTTCCATTACTGGATTTGATAACAAGAGCAACAAATTCTGAATACTTCTCGACGGGTAAATGTGCCTTCAACCATTCATTTGCCTTACAAGAAGTACATGGAGTAAGCGGCGAACAACCGTCAAGATGCTCAACAAGAAAAATTGGCATTTCTTCCTCGCTTTTGTATGTTGAACCTGTCCAATTTATATAACAAAAAAATAAGTGGGTCAACTCCTAAAAACCCATTGAAACAAGCCAAAAATCGGTCATACTACAGAAATGTTTTTTGGTATTGATATCACACAGCTCATTCAGGTCTTTGGCTACCCTGGTATTTTTGCCATCATCATGGCGGAGTCTGGCCTCTTTTTTGCCGTCGCACTTCCGGGTGGCTCCCTTCTTTTCACCGCAGGGCTTCTTGCTTCGCAAGGCTATCTCAATATATGGATTTTGCTCTCTACCGTTATCATTGCGGCAACGTTAGGCGACACAATCGGCTACTGGTTTGGTTCGTGGGTTGGCCCGGCGCTCTGGCGCCGCGAAGATTCGCGCTTTTTCAAAAAGAAACATCTCGAACACACGCGTGATTTCTTCAACGAGCATGGCGCGAAGACAATCCTCCTTGCACGTTTCGTGCCTGTTGTGCGCACCTTCGCGCCCATCCTCGCCGGTGTTGGCGAAATGCGCTACTCAACATTCCTTTTCTACAACGTTGCGGGAGCCGTGCTCTGGGGTGGCGGCTTCACACTCGCGGGCTACTTCCTTGGTGAAGCAATACCTGAAGTGGAAAAGTATCTCGAAATCGTGATCATCAGCATCATTGTCATCACCGTCCTCCCTCTCGTACATCAAATATGGCTCGCACGAAGACGCGAAAAAAGATACAATTCTGATATGCCTGAAACAATGACACTGAAGGACGCCCGGGTGGAAAAAATGAATACACAAGGAATCATTTTCGACCTCGACGACACGCTCGCCGAAAGCTTTCAGGCACCAAGTGAGGGAATTCTCGAGAAACTCTTTACCCTTGCAGAACGTATGCCTGTTGCGGTCATGTCGGGCGCCACATTCACCCGCCTTGAGCGGGATGTCATGAAGCGCTTACCCGCGCACCGCACCGCACAGCTTTCTGTGTTTTCTGACAACGGTGCACGCTGCGATATATGGAAGAACGGCACATGGAACACCGAATACCATTTTCCCTTAGAGACTGAGGAGCGAGAACATATTAGCAAGATTGTGGCCGAAGCTGTCGAAGAAACTGACGTATTCAACGGTGAAGAACCGCAGTATCGCATTCTCGATCGCGGCACATCAGTCTCGTTCGCAGCGCTCGAGGACGGCGCCCCACAGTCGAAAAAAAGTGCGTGGGATCCCAATCTCACGAAACGCCCGAAACTTGCAGAGGTGCTCCGTGAAAAACTTCCCGGTTATGAAATATTGATCGCCGGCAAAACAACCATCGACATCGTCCGCAAAGGTATCAGTAAAGCGTATGGTGTCGAGTGGCTCTCGGCGCATCTCGATATTCCTGCGCACAACATGCTCTTCGTCGGCGATGCGTTTTATGAGGGAGGCAACGACGCAGCGGTCATCCCCACTGGCATCAAAACCCACCACACCTCCGGCCCCGAAGAAACCGAAAAGCTCATCGATCAACTCCTCGAGGGTTAGGGTAGACTCTCGCAGGCTTCGCCGTCTTTGTTGGAATCGAGTTTGTGGATGTCGTTCGATGCGCCGCCACACTGGTCATAGACCGCTTGTGCCTCAGCTCGTGTTTTGAAGTGGGTACAGTTGTACTTGTTGCTCGCACACGTGTACTCTGATGTTGATTGCACAGGCGGCGCGTCTTCCTCTGGTGCGGGCGCAGGTTTTGTCTCTTCCTTTTTCACTTCCGGCTCCTCTCGTTTAGGCTCAGGCTCGCGGGTGGAGGTAGACGAGGCAGGAGTGGTTGTTGCAACGCCAAGCACTATTGGAGGAGCAACAAATGTTGTGGGTGCTGATTCCTTTTTAGGCAGCGCTTTCGAGATTGGTTCTGGACACGCATCCGGCGCCCAGAGCCCTCGTTTCTCTTCTTTTGCAATCTCTTCTGCGGCTTTAAATTCTTTTTGGTATTTGTACGCATCGTCGTAGGTATACTCATACGCATAGCCGTCTTCGATCATTTTCTTGTTGAGGCTTACACCGTTTTCAGAAAAGAGATACGCGAGCAGACGGTCATACTTGTCGCGCTCACCTTCTCCTGCATCTTTCTCAATCGTGATGCGCTTTCCAATAATCTTTTTGAGGTGCGCTGTTGCTTCTGCCCCAAAACACTGTACGCCCGTACGAGCGTCGTTCGTTTCCGGTGTATCAATGCCAATTAAGCGTACCGTTTCGTTCTTGTCGCCCATCTTTATCGTGACAGTGTCGCCGTCTATCACTTTCATCACCTCGTGAAGCTCGGGTGCAGGCGAAGGAGTTGTCTCCCCTTCTCCTCCATCTTCAAACATCTCAAATGATCCTGTGGCACTCGTTTTCTGCTGAGTGTCTTCACCACTTTTCGGCACAAATAACGCAGCTCCAATCCCTAGTCCAATCCCGATCGCCCCCACGAGTACGAGAAGAAGCTGCTGCATGTATCATCCAAATAATTGGGCAATTGCGAGGACTGGCTCGGCGAAGAAGACCCAATCTGCAACAACAAAGAGCATAGACATTGTCGCAAGTAGTACACTCGCCTTCATGGCATGACGAATATGATGGCGATGGAGCTCCCACTCAATATCAAAGAAGAGTGCGGCGAGAATGATGAGGCCAATTATGTAGTAGGCATATTGGAGTACGTGGCGCGGCTGTGTGATGAGAAATGCCCACCACGGGGTTTCGACTGCTGCCATAACTGATGCGTCACCGTCTTGCTCTGCAAGCGCGCCGATTTCGACTTCTTCGTACGGTGCGACGACTTCCACTTGTTCGCCAAGGACGTCGGATGGTGGAGAGACCGGCGGCGGGGGGGGGGGGCGGGGGGGCGGGCGCCCCCCC
>JALHPE010000001.1 GCA_022842645.1 Minisyncoccota bacterium | reverse complement strand
ATCATTTGTGGCGCGAGATCTCTAGATGAGTGAGCTGTTACGCTTTCTTTGAATGGTGGCTGCTTCTAAGCCAACATCCTCATTGTCTGAGAAATCTCACCTCCTTATTTGCACTTAGTGTAGATTTAGGGGCCTTAGATGGCGATCTGGGCTGTTTCCCTTTTGACGAGTGGAGCTTCGCCCCCACCGTCTAACTGCCGTATTCTGGCCTCTGGTATTCGGAGTTTGATAGAGGCAGTGACCTTGCGGTCTATCCGCTTCTTCCAGTGCTCTACCCCCAGAGGGAACATACGACGCAAGCCCGAAAGCTCTTTCGGAGAGAACCAGCTATTACAACGTTCGATAAGCTTTTCACTCCAACCCACAAGTCATCCCAAGATTTTGCACAATCTACGGGTTCGGCCCTCCATCTGTCTTTCGACAAACTTCAGCCTGCTCATGGGTAGCTCACGTTGCTTCGGGTCTGATATGTACGACAAACGCGCTATTCACACTCGCTTTCGCTACGGCTCGGGGGGATTACCCCTTAACCAAGCCGTACACATCAACTCGTTGGCTCATTCTTCAATAGGCACGCTGTCGTGGCTTAAGCCACTCCAACTCCTTGTAGACATGCGGTTTCAGTTCTATTTCACTCCCCTCACCGGGGTTCTTTTCACCTTTCCCTCACGGTACTAGTTCACTATCGATCTGAAGAAATATGTAGCCTTACCAGTTAGTTCTGGCGAATTCACCCGAGCTATTCATGTCTCGAGTTACTCAAGAACTACAACCATAGAGATGCTTTGTTTTCGAATACGGGGCTATTACCCTCTAGGGCGTGCCTTCCCAGGCACTTCCTCTAACTCAGCATTTTTTTACTCTACCTGTTACCAGCGTTGTAGCCTTATAACCCCCATCCCCAATATCGTTTCGCGAATTGCTTCGCGCGACGATATTGTGGTTGAGTTTGGGCTCCTCCCTTTTCGCTCGCCGCTACTAGGGGAATAACTATTGTTCTCTTTTCCTCTTGGTACTGAGATGTTTCACTTCCCAAGGTAAGCTTACTGTAGTTTTACCTACAGCATCATCATGGTTTACATGATGGGGTTGTCCCATTCGGAAATCTCCGGATATAGCAATTGCTAGGCATTTTCCCGGAGCTTATCGCAGCCATGCCACGTCCTTCATCGCTTTCTTCAGTCTAGGCATCCACCGCACGCCCTTATCCAGAATCCTGCAAAGGAATCTGGGAACCGCGTGTTATTTTAATTCGCATTCATATGTGTCTAGCATAGAGGACTACGAATGTTTGGGTTTCTACAATCCTTCTCCTTTCGGAAGAAGGTTCCTGTCTCATTCTGGAAAGACCTGCTCTACCAAAGCGTTAGCTTTAATTGAGCGAGAACCAGAATGAGATATTTTGATTCTTTCGTGTTTCTTTACTCTTCAACGCCACGTTCAGTCCCCCGTTTCAAAAAAGAAACGGGCAGGTGACGGGGACTCTACTTCCACAAAAGAACACGCGCGATGCGCACATATGGAAGGAATCAACCCGTCACCCGGCTCTGCGAGGCTGCTGCCAGAAGGCGCTGCCGCGAGCTGAACGTGACGTTGAAGTTTGATGTCGTTATTCGATTGTCAACGAGCTACATAGGGCACGAAAAAGACCGCTTGAAGCGGTCGCGCGAAGCACAGACAAAGTCAGGCTACGTACGCCACTTCTTGCTATCTGTCTTAAACACCATATGTACGAAGGAGTATACACGCCGCTTTAGGGGGCGTCAAGTTTCTGAAAAGAGGGCGAAAACAGTGGACAAAATGTGTATAAGTAGGGGTGCAGAAACCCCGCCTCAGGGGCGGGGTTTCTAGGAAAAATACGGCTTAAAACCTATTTGCCGTGATTCATTTCGCCCTGCATGCGCTCGATAGCGCGGGCTGCTGCTTCCTTGCCGCCAAGCCCAAAGGCAAGACCAAAGGCAAGAGAGAGCGCGATGACGATGCCGGTGAAGAGTGTCTGCCAAAGCACGGCAACAATGCCGAGCTGATTGAGCGCCTCGAGAATCGCGAAGACCCAGATTGCCCACTTCGCAACAGCGCCTGCGAGTCCCGCATGGTGCACGCCAGCGGCGCGCGCAGAACCAACTACAAGGTTGCGTACCACCTCCGCCACAACTGCCGCGAGGATGATGATGAGAACTGCAACGATGACGCGTGGAAGATATGCAAGCACCACCTGCTGCAAGAAGATGGTGACATATACAAGTCCAAGAATCTCGAGAGACGCGATAAGAAAGACGATGATAACGAACCACTTTACAAGCGCGCCAAGAAGGCGTCCTGCGTGGAGGTTGAAGCCCGCGTCTTTCACTGCCTCATGAACACCCGATGCCTTCAGGGCATCGTCGATACGCAAGACGTCAACGATTTGTTCGATGACTTTTGCGAGGATCATACCAACGATCCAGCCGATGATGAATATCACCACTGCGGCAATGATCGAGGGAACGAATTGGACGACCGTGAACCATACGTCGCTAAAAGACGTCTGGAGCGTGGCCGCTGATTGTGCAACTATCATAAGATAAATAGATACTAATAAAGATTATAAAGCTCTTCGACCGAAGATGTATATTTAATGATAGCAGTCCCCGTTTTTTACGGGGCGCACGAGAGGGGGTGCTGTGGATAGGAAAAAACCTCTACAGCAGATTGTGTTTATCAAAAAGGACTCGATGAGGGTGGTCAAGCGTGTCCCTCAGGATACGGTCGTGAATTGTGAGACGGTAACGAAACTCTGGTGTTGAAAACACCGCGTAGCGAATCTCCCGACCATACTTCGGCTCAAATGTACGTACTACTTTTTCAAGACGATCCTCATTTATGTAATCTCCCACGACGATGAGGTCTGCCGGACGCGTCTGGTCGCCCACAAAAACGCCAGAGACAACGATTGCGGAAAGACGCCCCACACGACGCACTGCTTTTTCGACTTCTTCAAATTGCTCAGGGGACACTTCGTGCACGAATGATGACAGCGCGTTCATGTACGGGTGAGTTGCATTTGCGGTATAGCGCGCAGAACGAAGACGTGCTGCCGATGTTTTCCCCTCCCCCTTTTCTTCGCGGAGGATACTCCCTTTCAACAATACGTCGAGTTCGCCGCGCGTCGCTCGTGGCGAAAGTCCTGTGCGGCGCGCGACCTCGGCAAGCGTGAAGCGTTCGGTGTCATTTAAGATGAGGAGGCGGATGATTTTTGCTCGGGCTGGCGTAAGGAGGGTTTCAAGAATATCTCGGGATGTTTTTTTCATGGCGTGCAGATTGTACCAGAGACGACCCAGAGAGCAAAAAACCGGCTTTGCAGCCGGTTTTTTGCTCTCATTTCTGAGCGTTTCTGAGCTACTTCAATGTTACCTTAGCACCCGCCGTCGGCTTCGTCCTTTGGCGAAGCCTCCTTGAGAACCCTCGGTTCTCAACGAAGAAAATCCGCCAAAGCGGATTTTCTTCTGCTCTCCGATACGGGAAACTTCCGTTTCCCGACCCCTTCCCAAAGCAGTCGCAAAAGTTACTTCAAAGTAACTTTTGCTCCTGCTTCCTCAAGCTTCTTCTTGAGAGCTTCAGCATCGTCCTTCGACATATCCTCCTTGATGACCTTTGGCGCGCCATCAACGAATGCCTTTGCCTCAGCAAGACCGAGTGCAAGTGCCTCCTTCACCACCTTAATGACAGCAACCTTCTGGTCGCCGGCTGCGGTGAGTTCAACTGCGAAGGTGGTCTTCTCGTCGCCACCACCCGCTGCTGCAGGGCCAGCAACAGCCACAGCTGCTGCGGACACACCCCACTTCTCTTCGATTGCCTTCACGAGCGTGTTGAGCTCGAGCACAGTCATCTTCTCCACTGCTTCAATGATTTGATCCTGGTTCATACTAATTAGATATTAGAAGTTAGATGATAGATGATAGATGATAGATCATCCAAACATCCAACGAATGATTAATTTTTTGTTTTTGCCACTTCCGAGAGCACAATCGCAAAGCGCGAACGAGGGCTGTTGATCACATTCGCAAACATGCCACGCAGACCTTGCATGGAAGGAATGGTTGCAATTTCGCGCATCATCTCCGCTCCTATGAGCTTCCCTTCGAAAAGGCCGCCAAGGATATGGAGCTTCGACTTCTTATCCGCCGTCTGGTACTTCTTGCCAAACTCATGAATGAGTCGTGCTGGCGCCGTAGCGTCGTCGCCTCCGCCATGAGCAAGTGCAATTTCGCCGTCCATCGCGACATCATCATGCGCATGCCCAAGATTTCCCAAGGCACGCTTGATGAGCGTTTTCTTTGCAACGGTGTAGGTGACGCCTGCTGCACGAAGTGCTTTACGCATTTCCGTCTCTTCCCCAATATTCACTCCTTTGAAATGAAGAATCACCGCAGAAGCCGCGTTTTTGAGTGCACCCTCGATTTTCTGAACAATCTCAACTTTCTGTTGTTTTGTCTGCATAGGCTTCAGTGAAGCTTATGTCTAATAATTCAGGGCGAGTCTTCGACCTCGACGAGACCTATGGGTAGGTTCTAGGTTTTAGCGACTAGGTTCTAGGTTTTTGAGTTCCCTAGCACCTGACACCTATCACCTCACACCTATTCCTGCTCGCTGTCTCTGGCCCTTAGACGAGAAGATAACTCGTTTACGTCACGGTGTCAATGTGGTATGGTGACGCCAGTTTGGATCAACTCAAACCCTGAGGTGTGACGTGACGTTAGTGCAAAAATTGATCACCATTGAAGACACTCGTGACAAACGATCGTACGAGTGGCCGAAGGGGGCATATGCCTTGTTACAAGATGTAAAGAATCGCTTCGGATCAGTCGTGGAAAACGAGCTTGAGTGTTTGCTAGGCGGCTCAATAGCAAAATTCCACAACACGCCTGAGGATCAGATAAAAGTAATCCGATCCATGGCGGCAATCCGGGGAGTAAAGCTTCCTTGTTGAAAAAGCGGCGATGTCTCAAGGCATCGCCGCTCCACTATTTCCACACCTCCCACCAGGCCGGTTCGTGAGGCTGTGCGATGAGGGCCTCGAGCGCTGCAGCAGCCTGCCTCTCTTTTTCCCGTTCAAGTGCAAAACTTCCAGCAAAAACCGTGAGCCCCAAACTCACGCCGATGAAGACGGTGAAGCCGAGTACGAAGCGGAAAAATGAATTCATCGAGCGTTGCATATTCGAAAAGCATTCCCTTCGGGTTACTTCTTTTTTCTTAACAAAACCGTCATAGCAATAATGCTTATTGAAATCACGGAAAATATGATTGGAAGATAAAGAATGAGAATTTGATGATCGGTTGGAAACACAAAACCTCCACTTGAACCGGATGCTAACAAAAAAAGGATTATTGAGAATGGGATCCACAACAATGTGAACCTAGACCATTTCTGATAAACATCGTCTCCCATCCAAAACATGAATATGGATAGAAAAAATGCAGGCACAAGCAAGATAGAGCATCCAATAAGAATTTGAAGCCAGTCCCAACACCCACTTTGGAATTCGCAAAAACTTTTTTGAAAGAATGTCCCCACAAAAAAACCAAGCATACCAAAACTGGTTATTAGCAACATTTTCTCTTTTTGTATCATATAAATTAAGTTACTAGATTACCTCAAACCAACAATTACAGAATATATTTTACCATCATCCAGCTTCGCATAGACACGGTACCAGTATCCACCCCGCGAACCCTTTGTGCTCCAATTGTAGATGTAGTGCTGAGCGCTTGCGTCCCAGCGATAGCCCGACCCGTTAGAGGCTGGTGCTGAGTAAACGGATTCATCAATCGCCGCGCTCATAGCTGCACCCTTTTGCGGCTGAAGCCAAAGAGGAGAGGAAGACGCCTGAGCCGATACTCCATGAGCATCGTGCAGTTTGAACTTTACGGGTACGGTACTCCCCGCCTTAAAGACGCTTGGCGTGTTGCTCGGATTTGCGGTGGGGTCATCAATCGGCTGCAAAAACCCGGACCACCCATACGTTACAGACAGTGTCCCGGGGATGAAGGTGGTGAAATCATATTTTTCTGACTCAAGTGTTCCTCGTGTGCATGTAATCGTGTACGATCCGACTTCATTCCCTGTTGCACCAGTCGTGCAAGCGGGTTCTCCTCGTATATCATCCACATCTCCCTCATCAAGTCCGGTTATTGCTGCGATAAGCGGCGGAATCGGAGCGCGTAATTGCATTGAAAGACTCGGCGCGGTGATAGTTAGAGGTATTTTGGGCACCACGACCACGCCGTTCTTTTGCGGCGCAAGATCAAGCTCGAGATCACCATCACCATCGACATCAATACGCAAAGAAGACAGCGAATCGATGTTTTCACCTCCCTGAAGTGAAACTATTGTCTCCGGAGTCACGGGCATATCTTTCCACGTCGTTGAAGCAACAAGCGTGTCTCCAGAGAATTCCTCTACTTCGAGTGTAAAAGTGCCCGTATCGTAGCCATCCATAATCACGCGCAGAGTCGACGCCGCGTCAGTAAAGATGTATTTTGTTTCGCCAAATTCTGTGTAATACGTACCTGGTATGTGTTCTTCAAGCTGTCCTGTGGTGGTTGAAATGCCTGTATGGCGACCATATTCATCATATACATCAAGCATGAGCGGGGAATGTAAACTGTAGCGTAATGTATTTTTTATTGGATTGGGAGGTAAGTTCGAGAAAAAATCATAATTCTCAACTGACTGCCGATTGTGCACGAGTACGCCCGATATGAATGAAAGCGTCGAGCTTGTTTCAAGGATGCGCGCATGTGTAAACGGATTAAAACCAAATCCTGACTCAAATATGTTTTCCTTATTGTATGCACCCAGATCCACCCAATACCTCTCTACCCCACTTGTCCACAACGCGCTCGGCACCACAACCGTCCCATCTCCATCAATCGTAAACTCTGGCTCAGGCACAACGCCACCCTCACCCTCTCGATACGTAATACCACTCACCGTCTTCGGAACGCCCCATCCGGCGATTTGTATGAGTTCTATACCCTCGGGTGGCGTCCATGAGTCAATGCTCTGATGTAGAGTGTCTGCCGCATTTAAAAGAGATGAGTGTAATTGTAGTGGCTGAGCAACACTATCAGACGGCTCCACACGCCCAAACGAATCTGTAAGGAAAGTGTTTAACGAAGCGGCGGATGTAATGGTGGAGCCGTACCGCTCATCCCACTCGGGAAGCTCTTCAAAAGAAACTACCGGACTCGACACGGATTCAAAGTATGCCCGTGAGGGAATGAGCTGGTAGAACATAGGTGCATTTTGCGCAAACGCCCGCGCTGTTTCTTCTGAAAGCACATACCCCTGCGCAAGCTCTTGATCATAACCATGCAAGCCCGCGGCGATAGCTGCCGGAGTTCCAACCTGCGGCACGCCCACGAACATAATGGTATCGATAAGTTCCGTTGCCTCAGTGCCGAGAATCTGTGTGAGGCGTTTTGCAACGAGTCCGCCGTTTGAGTGGGCAACAATTGTTACCTTTCCACTCTTTGAAGTTGCCGCGAGGCGACGTAATTCTTGGATAATGTAGGGCGAAGAGGTGGCACCAAGCGTGCCGGCGTAGTAAATCCGTCCGTCTATATCCGCCCCGCGCGAAAGAATATCGTCGAGTGAAAGTCGCCAGTCATACGGAGCAGACGCCCATTCGGCAATCTTCCCTTCATCCACTAGGTTATCCATGGCGCCAATAAACGATTTATAGATATTAGCACCACCCACACTGATCTCATCGAGAACATCGCCTGGTTTCGTATAGATATCTTCTCGCAGACTCTCGCCTCCACTCGTCATAAAAAGATCGTGGACATCGTCGTTATGAAGCGGCTCCCACAATTTATCTTCGCCACCATTGTAATCGGGGCGATACAGCCGACTCGATTCAATCCCCGGCAAAAAGAGGACGTTTGAAAAACAATTCTCGGCGCACTCGGGCTCAAGATAACCGCGCACCTGTGTAGTAAACGTCCAGTTATCGGCAACAAATGTCGAGTTTGCAGCATATACTGAGGGAGCAAGCGCGCCCATGTGATTGGATGCGACATATCCTTGTTCGTGTCCGGTGCCGGAAACACCCCGAACACCCCAAAACATGAGATGTGACGCTCGCCCGCCACGGGACATGCCACCCTGCGAATAGGTTCGGCATGCATCACGAATATTCACACTATTGAATGTCGCTGTGCGCGTCGCAACCGGCGCAAACGCGCCGATGGTAATAGTATTGGTAGAAACAATATCGGGCGTTCCGGTTGCGTTTGAAAACCAGAGCGCCGCTTTATATTCCCCGGTGCCAATGCCGTTTTTCCCAAGACGAAAGTCAATTTCATCAATCGTCCAATTTGGAAGCGTGTCACAGGTAAAGTTGCTGACCGGAAACAATGCTTGCTGAGTAAACACGCGCGGACTTCCTGCACTAAATCCACCAAGCGTAGAGTTTCCAGGTGGAGTTTCAAAAAGTACTTCCGCAAATAGAAGCATTGGAGTGGCGAATAAAAGTACTACGAAAAACAACAACGATTCGCGTATTCCCCGACTTCCCATGCGCGCCATTCTCGCACGTCACTTCAAAACAACGCACCAGAGTACAACCAACATGTGCATAACCACGGCATACACAGGGGAGCCCTGTGTAGTGGTATTTTGTGGAACAACGCTGGGCGCGGATACTTGGGGCTACCTAGGGCTCCCCTGTGTATTTTGAGCTGATGATTTTTTATACCCAACAGGCAAAGGTGCATATAACACAAAAACTCCCCCTTGCGGGGGAGTTTTTGCTGTTGGACCAAATTTCCAACCGGAGTCTTGGAGAGCCAAGACCTGATCAGCAACGTTAGTTGTTGATCGTAGCTGAGAAGCCCGTGCGGAATTCGTCAACCGGTGTGGTTGCGACACGCGTCGTAGCTTCTGAGTCTGTGGTGTTAGCACGGTGGCCAACGCCCCAAACCTGCGAACGGAACTGACCACCCGTAACACCGATGATCGGATTGTACGAGATGTTGAGTTCGAGGTCCGCCGATGCACCGCCGCTGATCTTCAAGAGATCAACGCCGTTGACTGTGACAATTGAGCCGCCCGAGACCCTCGTGACCGTTGCGGTCGTCGAAGCCGTCGAAGCAACTGTGCCTGTAGAGTCGAGTACTGCGTACTGGACACCACCGTCAGCTGTTCCGCTGAATGCGCTCGTCGAGCTTGCATTGAGCGGGATGTAGACGTCATTCGAACCGAATGCCGTTACACGCAGCGTGCTCTTGAATGTACCGTAGCTGTTTCCGACAGTATCTGCATTAGATACTGCTACGCTTTCACCAACCTTCACCGTCATGATGCCTTCAGAGAAGAGTGTCTGTGTGTAGGTCGTAACAGAACCTGCGCGGTCTGTGACTGACTTACCATCAACGCTCGCGTCTGCATCAATGTCAGCAACTGAAGGAGATGTCGATGCAGTGATCGAGTCACCTTGATCGAACACCGTACCGCTACCAGAACCTGCACCGATCGAATTGACCTTAGCAACGATGCGGTAGGTCTTGGTTTCGTCCTTAGCAAGCTCTTCAGTGTCGTCGAGTGTGAAGACAAGAGTTTGAGCTGTGCCAGCTGCAGTTGCAGCTGCGACTTCGTCAAGCTGAGTTGTGCCTCGCATGAGGTAGAACTCCTGGACCATGTCGTTTACCGAGTCAACACCCGAGAGTGTCGTCGAAGCGCGAAGCGTATCGAACTCCATTGCCGCACCCTCTGCCTTGAGCGTGAACTCAGCGAGGACGACGTCGGTCGAGCCGCTGTCATCAACTTCTCGGTTACCAGCCTTTGGATTACCCGAGCCCTCACCCATGCGGAGTGTTACGTCCGAAGAAGAAGAGATGCGAGTAACATAGATACCAGCATTGCTGATCGTGCTGCTTGGTGTGTCGAAGAGCGTTACGCCCGTCGCATCAACATAGCGAGTCTGGATGAGCTGAGCTGTCCAGTCGTTGGTTGAACCATCGTTGTCAGAGTCAATGCTCGAGACAGCGGTGAGACCAACATAGAACTCAACTTCGTTTGCAGAACCCATGCGAACAACCTGGGAGACCGGGATGCTTGCAGAGTAGACGCCTGCAGAGTCACGAACGAAATCAGATGGGGACATAGAAGCGATCTTCTGACCTGCCGCCCAAATGCTGATTTCAGATGCGTAATCCGAGAGACGATTCGATGCCGTAGAATCAACTGCCGCTGTGAACTTCACGCGGACGTTAGTTACACGAACATCGCCACCGGAAGCCTCAACATCGAAACCGAGAACTTTCTCAGTTTCGCTTGTGTAGACCTCATCTTCAACGTCTGCTGAAGTTTGAACCTGTGAGATGCTACCTGCAGTACCATTAAGACCACCGGTTGTTGGGGTCGTTGGTGTTGTAGGAGTGGTTGGTGTGGATGCACATACAGACGCTACCTTAGCGCGTGTAAGCGGTCCCCAGTAACCAGCTGCTGGCGTGATGCCATTTGCTGCCTGCCACTTAGCGACTGCCGCCTTCGTCATAGCGCCGAAGTATGCTGTCTCGTTGCCAGGAGAACCTGGACCCGAAGCTGCAACCTGTGCACCACGGCTGTTAAGGAATTTCTGGATCCACATAACCTCACCGCCAGAATCATTCTGCTGGTGCGTCATTGTGAATGCGTAGCAGCCTGCGCCCGAAGTGGTTGTTGTAGAACCACCCGAGAGGGTTGCGATCTGTGCGAGAAGTGCCTGAACCTGCGCCTGAAGATCGGAGAGCAAGTCTGCCTTCGCCGGTGTGACGAATGCGAACGAGAGACCGAGGATGAGGGCAGAGCCAACGAGCACTGTCGCAATGTTTTTCATTGCTAAACTCATAGTTAATTTATGTTTGATTTTTGACCTTTGAATTCTTTCATTACTGAAAGAACCGCTCGTGTTTTCCTTCGACGGGAAAACACTTGCTGGCGTACACAGTTGCGTGCGTACGCGTTTAATAAATTGCTATCCCCGAGCTATTAGTAAGTTGCTCGAGGTTTAGCACCTTTGTAGAAGAGGATTGTCTGTCATGCAGCCGTAACAGGACATTTCAGAAATGCGGTAAAAGCTCAAGTGTGAGCGTTTAAGAATCCATATGCAATTTTCAACGAACATCGCACGAGAGGATCTCGCCACGAAACGCACATCCGATTTTTCGGATGACGTTCTCAGGATTATATAACGAGAGAGAGCACAACATCTTACAGGCCCCCACCCCTCTTTGTGGATAACTAGAGCGCAGTTTTGCGACGAGATGTCGCACCCAAAGCTCCCCCTAGCTACCTCCCCAGACTACTGGAAACAAGGGGTTTAGTCAACGACTTGGAAGACTACGTTTTAGACGTACACGGTGCATTTCTGCATTATCGGACAGCACTGTATTTGCTCCATCTTTTCTCACCAATTTTCTGAATCTTACCCAAAGAGACAAGCTCTAAAAGCTCACGCTGTATCATCTTTTCACTGTATTGTGGAAGATTGGCCGTTATGTCTTTTATGCCAAGTACACCGCCAAATTTAAGGATGTCCAATACTTGTTGTGATCGGTCATCAGACGTTAATGTATTCTGAGTGTCTTTTATGTCCCTTTTGTAGATCGTCCTTTGTTCGCGGGAGATCGGACGGAAATTTTCCTGTCCCGATGGGGGTGTCAGCTCGGCACGGGAAATGGAAAATTGCTCGGCGAGTGTTGATCTCTGCGAGATTACAATGAGACTCCCCAGCTCGTCCAGTGCCTCTATAAGAGCGCCGGAATTTTGCGCTGATATGAATCCTGAGATGGCGAGAAGACGAACGCAAGAAATGAGTTCACGGATGAGGGCGAGGACTGCCTGCCCTTTTTCAGAAGCCGGGGCACGAAGCCCTGAGCGTAGCTCAAGAATTAATGAGAGAAGCCCGAGTCCTTTTGAGCGCGTAAGATTGCGAAGCGGTTCTTCTTCGGGTATGTGACTCGTGATGAGATGGAGGGCAGCGCTGATCCGCTCCGCCCTTTTGTACGAGTTCTCACCTGATACATTAGCGCCGAATGGAGCCGTTTTTATCTGATGTGCGTCCAATATACTTAATACGTTTGATATGTCTCTTCCTTCTTTTTGAACATCGGGAACAAAGCTTGGCGGTGTCTTCTGCACATCCTTTTCTTGTCCCTTAGGCATAGTTGCAGTATATCCCTCCATCTTAGGGACGCAACCGCGGATTACACCTGCGAACCCCTTACAGGGGGCAACACACCTTCCGGAAATCTCATTCGCACAATCCCCGAAAATATCTCGAAAGGTCGTGCGAAGCTCCAGGTATTCACTTCCCACCCCAAACACATATTGCTCCGGGACGCTTCCTCGGTGCGAGCTATAGTACTCCTATACATGCTATGATTTGTGGACATTTTGTATGGCAAAACGAGACTCGAAACGAAGGAAGCAGGCGATGCTTGAAGACGAGCCTCGAAAAATCCCCGTGAGCATTGAGGCGCTTCGTGGCGTGTGTGCGGTCTTGGCGTTTGCGCTTGCAATTTTTCTCGCGCTCGCAGGGTTTGGCATCGGCGGAATGGTTGGTTCTGTTATTTTTTCCGCACTTTCGACACTACTTGGCGTTGGCTATATGCTCCTCCCTCTCTCGCTCATCCTCCTTGCGGTTGCGCTCATGCGGCCGTTCGAGAATCGGTTTGGTGCAATTGAAAGCATTAGTATCCTTGTATTCCTTCTTTCAGCCTTGGGACTGGTTGCCCTCGTCCTTCCGGAACAAGCGGGGATCGTGGGAAACGCCATTGTGAGCCCCATGATTGCAGCTGTGGACACAGCGGCAACCGTTATCTTCCTTCTCTCCTTCATTGGCATTGCACTTATTATTGCGTTTGATATTCACCTCGGGACACTTGCGAAAAAAATCCGTGAGAGTATGCACCGCGAATCCGTGCCAGACATTGTTGGTGATACTCCCGTGACCGTGAGCGGTCTTCAAGAAACGGATATAGAGGATGAGGAATATACACCGCCAGAACCCGCCGCCGAAGAGGAGCCCGAAAAGGCGCCTGTGGATCCTCGTGTGCACATTGCTGAGATGAACAACGGTGGCGGTAATGAGGGCTTCCCTATCATTGCCGCCTCGGGAAGTGTGTACACACCACCACCACTCTCGCTCCTCGGAAAAAATAAGGGTAAGCCCGAAGTTGGCGATGTGAAGGCAAACATGAACATCATAAAGCGCACACTCCAGAACTTTGGTATTCAAGTTGAAATGGATGAAGTCTCGATTGGCCCCACCGTGACCCGTTATTCAATGAAGCCCGCGGAAGGTGTGCGTCTTGCAAAAATTGTAGCCCTTCAATCAAATCTTGAGCTTGCGCTCGCAGCTTCCCCCGTGCGCATTGAAGCGCCAATTCCCGGGAAGTCCCTCGTCGGGATTGAAGTGCCGAATATCTCGCGCACCACTCTAGGTCTTGCGCCACTCTTCTCAACACCCGAGTTTGCACAATCGGGGAAACCGCTCCTTCTGGGTCTCGGACGTTCAATCACGGGCGAAGCACATTTCGCCGACCTTGCACGCATGCCACATATTCTTATTGCCGGAACCACGGGTTCGGGTAAATCTGTGTGTATCCATGATTTCGTGGTTTCTCTCCTCTACCGCGCAGGCCCTGAGCGCCTTCGCTTTGTCATGATCGACCCGAAACGCGTTGAGCTCACGCTCTACAACAACATCCCCCACCTTCTCTCCCCCGTTATCACCGACGCAAAGAAAGCAATTCTTGCGCTCAAATGGCTTGCAAAAGAAATGGATCGCCGCTACGACGTCCTGCAAACAGAAAAAGTGCGTGATATTTCCTCATATCACGAGAATGTTGTCGCCCCCGCTGTTGAAAAAGGCGGTGCGGCTGAAGAAATGCCCGAGGCAATGCCCTACATTGTGGTTATCATCGATGAGCTCGCCGATATCATGCAAAGCTACCCGCGCGAGCTCGAGGCAGGGATCGTGCGCCTTGCACAGATGAGTCGCGCCGTGGGTATTCACCTCATCCTCTCAACACAGCGTCCGAGTGTTAAGGTAATCACGGGCCTTATCAAGGCAAATGTGCCGGCGCGTGTTGCATTTCAAGTGGCTTCACAAATTGATTCGCGCACCATTCTCGATACCGGAGGCGCAGAAAAACTTCTCGGTGCCGGTGACATGCTCTTCCTCTCGAACGACAACGCAAAGCCGCGCCGTATCCAAGGCCCCTATATTTCTGAAACAGAGGTAAAGAAAATTGTTTCTCATATAGTGAACAATAACGATGCGGGACCCTTGGATGGGGTGGATTTCACTGAGAATGCAACCGCTGGAAGTGGTGCGAGCTCGATTTTTGATTCAATGGCCGATGAAGACGGTGATGAAAAATATTCCGAAGCGAAAGCGGCGGTTCTTGAGGCCGGTAAAGCATCCACCTCATACCTTCAGCGTAAGCTTGGCGTTGGGTATTCTCGTGCTGCAAAGCTCATCGACATGCTCGAAGAACGAGGTGTGATCGGCCCGGGCGAGGGGTCGAAGCCGCGGGAAGTGATTGGTGCAGGAAATGCGGATGATTTAGTGCGCGAAGCTGAAGCGCTTGAAGGAGAGCGTACATAACTATGAAAGAGGGCGACTCTCGCTTCGTCAGAATCGCGCTTGCTGCTTTTTTTGTGATGGCACTCCTCTATGCCCTCTACGAGGCGCGCGGTATCCTTGCAGGCCCCACTATTGAAGTGCCTAACAGTATTGTGCTTGCAGAGAGCGAATTCATCACAATCCAAGGGCAGGCTGAGCGTATCTCTGAGCTTCGCATGAACGGAGATCGTATTTCCGTCACTGAAGAAGGCTTCTTTGCAGAACCGTATGTGCTTGCTCGGGGCGTGAATCGAATCATACTCGAAGCACGAGACGCGCGCGGTCGAGATACGACACAGGTAATGGAAATCGTCTATACAGGAGAAACTACTATTCCTGGCGTACCCCCACAAGAGAGCGGAACGTCAACACCTGAAACTTCATAGCGCGCTGTATACTTATGAGACTTACCCGTTTACAAGATTCCGCATGAAAAAGAAACCGAAAGCTCCACCGAAAGAAGTAGGAACTGGCACCGATAAAGACATTGATCGCGCGCTCTCAGAAATAAAAACAAAGTTCGGTGATGAGGCTATCATGAAGCTCGGCGACACACCGAAGGTGGACGTGAACGCGATTCCCACCGGCTCTATCGGTGTTGACTGGGCACTCGGTATTGGTGGACTTCCCCGCGGACGCATCATTGAGGTCTTTGGTCCGGAATCGAGCGGAAAGACAACGCTCTCCCTCCACTGCATCGCAGAAGCTCAGAAAAAAGGTGGTATCTGCGCATTCATCGATGCCGAACACGCGCTTGATCCAGAATATGCAAAAAAGCTTGGTGTGGACATTAACTCCCTCCTTGTCTCGCAGCCAGACACCGGTGAACAAGCACTTGAGATCACTGAGTCTCTCGTACGCTCCGGAAAAATTGATGTCATTGTTATCGATTCTGTTGCAGCGCTCACCCCAAAAGATGAAATTGAGGGTGATATGGGTGCGCAGCACGTCGGTAAGCAAGCGCGTCTTATGTCGCAGGCACTTCGCAAACTTACCGCGATCGTCTCACGCACAAAAACAGTCGTTATCTTCATCAACCAAATCCGCATGCAGATTGGAGTGATGTTTGGAAATCCAGAAACGACTCCGGGCGGTAAGGCATTGAAGTTCTACACATCAGTCCGCATCGACATCCGCCGCATCGCACAAATTAAAAAGGGCGACGAGGTGATGGGCGGCAGACATCGTGTGAAGATTGTGAAGAACAAGGTGGCAGCGCCGTTTCGTCAGACCGAATTCGATATGATGTACGGCGAAGGCATTTCCAAAGAAGGCGAATCGCTCGCCCTTGGAGAGAAACTTGGTCTCTTGGAGAAGTCGTCCGGCGGCTCGTACCAATATGGTGAACACAAGCTTGGTCGCGGCTATGATGCGGCGCGCACTTTTCTTCGTGAAAACAAGCCGGTCTTGAATGCGCTTTTGAAAGACATCCGTAAAGGACTTGAGGGCGGTGGCGTGCCCCGCGGAGTATCAAGCGAAGAAGAATAACGTATGAATCCTGAAGATGTGCCCAAACCCGATCTTAGTCGAGAACGTGCTGAGCAACTAGGAAAAGACGGTCTACAATTAAAACAGCAACTCGAAAGAAGGCGAGCATGGCTTATTCGCGAGCAACAGAACACACCTTCTTCTGATCGCAGAGCTCTCATTGATGAAGAAATTTCAAAAATTGCGCAGATACTCGAGAACTTACGTGCGAATGAACAAGATTTCAAAGAGGACGCTGCAATTCAATTCCTGCACGACGCGGCACGCATTCTTGTCGATACGCGGTACGCTGGGACTGCGGACATTCTTCCTTTTGAGCAAAGAAAAAAGTAGTGGACAAATCGGCAATTCTGCATAGAATACGCCGATATGTTGAACTACAACGAAATAAAACCTGGCGTCGCCGTCCTCGTTGAGGGCGAGCCATACGTCTGCACATGGAATAACATCATGCAGAAGCAGCAACGCCGTCCGGTTAACCAGACCAAGCTCCGCCACCTCATCAAAGGCAACTCAATCGAGTACTCCTTCCAGCAGTCCGATAAGTTAAACGAGGCCGAAATCGAGAAGAAGCCAGCGGTTTTTGTCTTTCATGACGAACGCAAGGGTGAATGGGTCTTCCACGAAGCAGCCAACAAATCGGCGCGCTTCATACTTACCGACGAAATGGTGGGTGATGGCGGGAAGTTTTTGAAGCCAAATACCGAGGTGGAAACCAATGCATTCGACGACAAAATTTTTAGCGTAAAGCTCCCTATTAAGATTGATTTGAAAGTTATAGAAGCTCCGCCGGATGTTCGTGGCAACACCGCACAAGGTGGCTCGAAAATTGTGACGCTTGAAACAGGCACCACGATGAACGTCCCCATGTTTATCAAGGAAGGTGACGTGCTGCGCATCAATACCGAGACGGGTGAGTACGTGGAGCGGGTGTAGGTGGGAAGTTTGTAGAAAATAGTTTGTAGTCTGTAGTAATGCAAAATACCGGCTCTTCGCCGGAATTTTGACTACAAACTACAGTCTACACACTACAGACTATTTTTGGATATACGGCAAAAGCCCCATAAACCGCGCACGCTTTACTGCCTCTTCGATGGCGCGCTGCTGCTTTGCGGTGAGACCAGACTTCCGACGATCCAACACGCGACCATGTGGATTCAAGAAGTTCTTGAGAAGATCGACGTCTTTGTAATCAACGACGCGGATATCATTTTGGGTAAGAATGTTGTTTTGTGCCATAGTCTTGAAAATTCTAAGCGTTAATTTCTAAATCCTAAAAAGGAATGTCGTCGGGGTTAATGTCTTCTTTCGGGTAGTCGATGCCGCTCGGTGCCGTATCCTCTTCTTGAGCATCGGCACGAGGCGCTCCGCCTCCCCCGCCTTCGCCACGCCCAGGACCAAACTGGACACGCTCAGCGACAACTTCAGTGCGGTACTGTTTCTGCCCGTCTTTTTCCCAGCTTCGGGTCTGGATTCTGCCTTCAATGAAAACGCCCCGACCCTTCTTCAAATACTGATTCACAATGTCTGCCTGGCGACCGAAGACGACGATATTATGATAGTCCGCCTGATCCTGCTTTTTGCCGTCTTTTCCTGTGTAGGTGCGGTTCGTGGCAATGGAGAAATTGACCACATTCATACCTGAAGGAAGCGCTTTCAACTCAGGATCGCGCGTGAGGTTCCCATACAGCAAAACCTTATTTAAATACATAGATAGATTGTACTACTCAGCCGTAAGTGTTTCGAGTGCCTTTTCAAGGTCGGCTTCGGAAACAGGAGCTCCGGCGTCAGTGGATTCAACCTTGCGGGGCGCAGCCTTGAGGGTGTCTGTGCGCTTCACTTCGCGGAGTTGCGGCGCCTTGTACTTTGCGCGCGTGTCTTCTCGAATAGTCTTAAAGACGATTGAGCGGAAGATCTGCTTGTGAGCGTTAAGAGCATCAGTCAGCGCCTTTGCCGCGTGCGTACCCGCCTCAAACTTGATCCAGCCGAAGTATCCTCGGTCGTAACCGACAAGCTTCTCACCCACGCGCTGCTCCATGTCGTAGGAGAGCTTCATGAGGCTTGGCGCACCTTCTGCAATGAGAGAACCGCCCTGTTTCTCAATTTCAGCACGAATGCTCGCAACAATCTGATCGACATCCTCTTCCTTAACCGAAGGAACGATGTGATAGCCCGCCTCATAGACGCGGGAGATTATTTCTTCGCTGTGCTTTTCTGTCATATGTGGGGCGCACTGTAGCACGAGGTGCCTGAGAGCGCAAGAATCCGAGGGTTTAAGCCATTTCTGGCTTCAGAAGTGCCTAAATCCTATTTCAGTCCAAACACCCGCCGCGCATTCTGTGCCAAGGTCTCGCGCACGGTCTCGATCGACTCTCCTCGGATTTCAGCGATTGCCCTTACCACTTCGACCACATACGCTGGCTCGTTCCGCTTTCCCCGATACGGCTTCGGGGCGACGTAGGGCGCGTCTGTTTCTGAAAGAAGCATGCTCAAAGGCGCGTTACGCACCACCTCGTCATATTCGCGCGCAAAGGTGAGAACGCCGGTAAAAGAAAGTGTGAATCCAAAATCAAGAAATTGCTTCGCGATATGCCAATCCCCCGCAAAGAAATGCACGTCGCCTTTCACTTTGGCGTGCGCTTTCAAGATCGCGAGCGAGTCTTCGTACGCATTGCGAATATGAAGCATGAGGGGCTTATTCAACTTATTCGCAAGCTCAATCTGCTGAACGAACGTCTCTTCCTGCGTCTTTTTGGTTCCCTCTTCAAGACGGTAGTAATCAAGTCCACACTCCCCTATTGCAACCACCTTCGGCGAAGCGGCGAGAGTCTCGTATTGTGCAGCGTCAAAAATCTCACCTCGCGAGGTAAATTCTTTTCCTCCCTCGCCCAATTCTTTCTCGTCATGATAGGACTTGGTGCTGTGGATAGGGTGGAGTCCAATTGCGGCATATACATCTTCATGCGCTTCCGCCACCCGCACGGCATCCTCTGAGGTATCAAACTGCGTGCCGACCATAATCATGCCCACACCTGCCTCTTGGGCACGCGTAATCGTTGCCTCCGCATCATCTTTAAACGCAACAAAGTTTACGTGGGTGTGGCAGTCGTAGTAATTCATCGAAAAATAGTATCACGCTCTTGTATGATTTGACATTTGATCTTGAGACGGCATAGTATCAATAGATCAACAACCGCGTGGAGAAAAAAGATGCAGAGTTGGATAGAGATTCTTCTTTGGACCTTTGCAGGCGGAACTATCGTCTTCATCGGAATAATCAGATGGATATGGCGATTAATTGCAAGAGTGATAGGTCTACTCAGTTATTCTCAATTCCGCACTCCGTGTGAAATTGCAATCCAATATAAAAACGAGAACGGCTTCCTGTTCTCCCACGAACTTTTGCACGAACTAATCCAAGATGTCCTTGAAAGAGGAGAGGGGTATAATCTATTTGTTGGACGCGAGAGTAATGGAAGATGCTATTGCGAACGTGAATATTGTCTTTCGTTACGCACACGCCGTCGGCGCCGTAGCGTACCCATCGAAAGAATCGGGTGGAAAGTTCCACAGCCTATATAATACAAAGGCGAGCTGCAATGCGCGGCTCGCCTTTTACTTTTCCTTCCTCGGAAACAAATTTTCTGGCTTTTTGTTGGCAAGGATTGCAGCTTTGAGAGCGTTGCTTGTCGTAGGAATAATGGGCTGCAAGAGGCGCGCAATTACGTAGAGGCGAGCCGTCATCGCGGCAATCATTGCCTTCCCCTTCTCAGGATCTTCTTTTACCACCGAAAATGGCTTCTCGGCGGTGAGTTCTTTGTCCAATTCTCCAATGAGTTTCCATACGTAATCGCACGCGGCGTTGTAGTCGTAGCGATCAAAAGCGCTGGTGTAGACTGCTGGAAAATCCTCGGGAACCGGCTGTGGCTTCTCGATCGGCTTTTCAAGATTCGCCTGAGCCAACGTGAGGATTCGCGCAGAGAGATTGCCAAGCCCGTTCGCAAGGTCGGCATTGTAGCTCTCCTTAAATTTTTCCATCGTAAAGTCTGAGTCCTCAAACGGATGTATATGCCGCAGAAGGAAAAGACGAAGGGCGTCCGTGCCGTACTCATCAATAATCGCGTAAGGATCGATTACGTTCCCCACTGATTTGGACATCTTCTGCCCGCCGGAAGTGATGAACCCATGGATCACAATTTGGCGCGTCGAGGGAAGATTCGCAGAAATGAGCATCGCCTGCCACATCGCTGCTTGCTGACGCACGTTATCCTTCCCCGCAATCTGGAGCGCTTTTGGTGAATCGATAATGCCCCAAAATTTCTCGAGCGCCGCTTCGTCTTCCGGCCAACCTAGCGTTGAGATGTAGTTGATAAGAGCGTCAAACCAGACGTACATGACCTGTGCTTCGTCTCCCGGCACAGGCACGCCCCACGGCATTTTCTCGCGCCTGCGCGAGATGGAAAAATCCTCAAGCCCACGCGCAACGAATGCTCGAATCTCGTTGAAGCGAAAATCCGGCACGACAAAATCAGGGCGGCGTGCATAGAGATCGAGAAGCGAGACTTGATAGCGCGAGAAACGAAAAAAGTAATTTTCTTCGTTTATGAGCTCAATGTCGAGAGTAGGATGAATTGGGCACTTGCCGTTCTCGAGCTCGCTGTCGGTTTTCTCAAGCTCACACCCGACGCAATACTTCACACTGTAGTTCTTTTTGTAGATGTCTCCCGAGGCGAGGCATAGATTCCAAAACGCCTGTGCCGCGGCTTTATGATGTGTATCGGTGGTGCGAACAAAATGAAGCTCCGGAAAAAGATTCAGTCTCTCTTGTAAGAGCTTGAAGCGCTCAGCATAGGCATCCACATAACTTTGCGTGTCTTTCCCTTCTTCTTGCGCCTTACGATAAATTTTAATGCCATGCTCGTCGGTGCCGGTGTTGAAAAAGACTTCGTCGCCAAGGAGCGCGCGATAGCGCGCGATAGAATCCGCCTGCACAATCTCGAGCGCAAACCCAATATGCGGAGGCGCATTCACATACGGAAGCGTTGTGGTTATGTAGAATGACTTACCCATAGTGAGTACCCTACGCCTCCGCGCCCTCTTTCACAAATATCTTGCCCCGACTCCAATCGCTTACAAATTCCTGGAGTGCCGCCGAAACGGGAACGGAAAGCAAGATGCCTAAAAATCCGGCTACATTCCACCCCACGATAAGTCCGAGAATCACAAGAAGTGGCGGGACGCCCACCACTTTTGTTACGACCAATGGGTAAATCAGATGGTTTTCAAATTGCTGGATAATTACATAGAGCGCGATCACGATGAGTCCGAGAGTAGCCCCGCCGTCAGCGAACGCAATCAAAACCGCAGGTACCGCGGAAATAGTCGGACCGAAGACAGGAATGAGTTCGAGAACTGCCGCCAAAACTGCCAAAAGGAGTGCGTGCTTCACGCCGATGATGGTGAGCGAAAGATAGACGAGTACGCCCACAATCACCCCCAAAAGCACCTGTCCCTGCATCCAAAGACCAATTTTATGGCGTGCGCGGAACCAAAGATTTAAGAGATAGGGTTTATATTTATTCGGCGCAATGACACGGAGGAAATCGTCGACACCGGTTTCTGCAACAGTGAAATAAAACGAGAATACGAGGATGAGGATGAGTGAGAAAACGCTTCCGAGCACAGTTGCGGCGGCGCTAAATGAGTTTCCAAATACATTCGCGAGATTTAAATTCTGATTGATCTGGGCGATCACATCGCTGGAGGTTGCCTCGGGAGGGAGTCCAAAGAGAAAACCAAAGTCCTCAAGAGCTACGAGGAGACTTACCGCCTCAAGATAGGCAGGAAGAGATGCGATAAACCCTTTAATATCATTGAGAACCGTGGGGAGGAAGAAGTAGAACATCCCGAAGAGGAAGGTGAAGAGAATGACATACAGAATGATGACGGCGATGAGGCGCGGAATTTTCGCTCGCATAAATAGGCGCACCGCCGGCTCGCACGCAGAGGAAATCACGACTGCCGTAAGAACGACGAGTACGATTTCACGCAGATAATAGAGAAGAAACAGCCCGATCCCGATAAGGGCGGTTTTTAGAATGGTGCCAGTTGTGATGGAGATGGTGAACCCTTCTTTCATGGGGTCATGATACCACCCCTATTCACTAAGAAAAACGCCGAGTTCAGAGATTTTCATTCGCGTCTGCTCCCCCGTATCGCGGTCGCGTACGGTGACGGTGTCTTTCTTCTCCTCCCCACTCTCGCCGAGAGTGTCGAAATCGATCGTGATGGTGTGTGGCGTGCCGATCTCGTCTTGGCGGCGGTAGCGCTTCCCCACGTTTCCGTTGTCGTCCCACATGATGTTTCCGGTCCGCCAGTTGGCGGATTCTTTTTTCAGAGCCATGTAGACTTCGCGCGCCTTTGCAACGAGCTCGGGCTTATTTTTGAGGAGCGGGAAGACCGCCGCGCGGACGGGCGCGAGATGCTTCGGCAACTTGAGGTACACGCGCTCACCACCTCCAAGGTCGTCTTCAGTGTAGGCCTTTGCTAGGACAGCCATCACATGCCGCCCAAGACCGAAGGTTGGCTCGATCACGTGAGGCACCAGTTTCGTGTTGCTTTCCTGATCAAGATACGAGAGATCGACGCCGGAGTGCTCGATATGGTTCTTCAGATCGAAATCAGTTCGATACGCAAGGCCGCCGATCTCGTCGAACTTGTGCGGATACTTGAAGTGGAAATCGACGGTGCGTTTCGAATAGTGTGCGCGCTCGCCATCAGGAATTTCCACCTCCTTAATATCCTCCGACGCGAAACCGAGTGAAGCGAACCACGCACGCATCTCTCCGAGCCAGTGGTCAAAGGCATTCTCCCATTCAGCCTCTTTGACGAAATATTCGAGCTCCATGATCTCGAGCTCGCGTACGCGAAAGATGAAATCGCGCGGGGCGATCTCATTGCGGAATGCGCGCCCAATCTGCCCGATGCCAAACGGGAGCTTCGGGTGATACGCATCAAGTGTATTCTTGAAATTCACGAACATGCCTTGCGCCGTTTCCGGACGGAGGTAGACAGGAATGTCGGCACCATCAACAGAGCCGGTCGATGTCTTGAACATCATGTTGAACTGCTGCGGCTCAGAGAGCGGATTGCCATCTGGGCTCATGATCTTCTTCTCAGCGATAGCCTGCCCCATCTGCGCGAGCGTCATGCCGGTCGGGTCAATACCCACCTCCTCGAGTAGATGGTCGGCACGATATCTCTTTTTTGTTTTTTTATCCTCGACGAGAGGGTCATTGAACCCACCAACGTGTCCCGAAGCCTCCCACACGCGCGAATTCATGAGGATCGCCGAATCAACGCCATACATATCCTCGCGCCCGCTCACAAACTGACGCCACCAAAGGCGTTCAATGTTCTTCTTGAGCTCGAGACCGAGATGGCCGTAATCCCACGTGCCCGCCAGGCCGCCATAAATCTCAGAGCCCTGAAATACGAATCCGCGACGCTTACAGAGCGACACTATTTTCTCCATCGTAACTTCGGTCATATCGGCTCTGTATAGCGCATTTAGCCTTAATTTGCTAGCGCACGACGTTTGCGCTGTTGGGGCTAAAACCAGGATCACCCTGAATGTTGGTTGTCACATCATCTGAAGTTCGCGTTATCGGGGCTCCCGTTGCCTCGTCTGTCCCCGTGAGCCGCACATCACGAATAAGAACCGGTTGCTGGCCAATCTGTGAGGTGGAAGGCGTGAACCCAATCGCAATTGCTGCTTGCTTCGGCGAAGCACCATCAACTCCCACGCCAGGCTCGACGGCTCCCACCTTCCACGTGACAGAGCTGTCGGCTTGATTGAAGACAATTTTCTCGTTGGAAGGACTGTAAATTCCTACCCAGCGCACATAGGGCGGGAGTATCGCGCGCATTTCTGCATCTTTAATACGATTGGTGGTGTTGGTGATGCTAAAGACCAACGCATAGGTTGTCTCTTGCTCTGCCTTTGGTGGTAACGGACCAGTTGAACCAAATGGATTTGCATAATAAAGGCCCTGTGCAATGAGCTGCACGTCGCTTGCAAGACGAATGTCTTGCGTCGCAGTCGATTGCAGTGTTTCTGGCACATTATTCTCAGAAATGCGTCTCCCCGCCGCGTGCACACTCAGTGAGAGCTTAGGATTCTGCTCGCTTGCGAGCGCATCGCTCTGAGGCATCTGGAACGAAAAATTCAACGTGCCTTTTGCTCCAGCAGGAAGCCGGGCGAGCGCGCCACGTGTTGTTGTTTTGTCCCAAAGTATCGTCTTGTCTGTTGAGCGGTAGAAACCGTCGGTCGATTGTACTGTCGAGCCATCAATGCCAATGCCAGAGAGTCGCGCCACAATCACCGCATCGTTCACTTCGGTCGAAAGGTTGTTCTCATACGCAATCGCCACATTGACCGTCTCACCCGGAGAAACAACCGCACTCCCCCCAACAATAGGTTTGTTAAGTGTCACATCAAGCCCCAAGAACGGACGCGATACGGTAATGCGGTGTGCATAATCGGCAAGTGTCGCGCTCACGGCTGTTGCCTTCGGATCCGAGCGTGTTCCGGCAGTAAAGCGAAAGACGCGCTCATCACCTTGCTCGCCCGAGAGCGCCCCACGCACCGTGATTTCTTTTCTTCCGCCCGGCGGAATATCTCCCAAAACCCACAGGTTTCCTTCTTTGGTTTTTTGCGGCGTCGGATCAGCGTATTCCATTGAGAATCCAAACGGTGTTGCAATCGAGAGGAGCGCATCCTTGACTGCCGATTCCGCGTTTGATGCGATATTAATTTTGAACTCGACAGGCTGCCCCGAGACTGTTTCGTTATTTGCAGTAACACTTAAAGAAAGTGGCGAAGAAGCAAATACGATCTGGTAGTTCGTTGAGGCAACAAAAATTGCGCTCGAGTTCTCCAGGCGATACTCGAGTTCTATAACAATCGCACCACGGTCGCCCTCAACACCCGCAAACACAGCGGAAACAGTTCCCTGCCGACGCCCACCGGGTTCAATATTTCCGAGGGGAATGCGTTGATCTTTAAGTGCCGTTGAGAGATCGACGGGTGAGCGCGTGCCGTCTGGATATTTGATGACCAGATCCGCGCGCTCAAGTGGTGTGCGATTTCTATTTACCACTGCAACCTGGAGCTCGGTTGGTGAACCACTTGAAACTTGGAGCGGACCTGACACGGAGATATCAATATTCCCCGGCGAGACGGTGCTCGAGCCGCCGCCAATGAAAAAATAGTACCCAAAGAATCCTGCTGCGCCGACAAAAAATGCGACGCCTGCAGCGAGCGTCCAGTTGATGAGCGCTCGCATAAAACGCACGCGGCTTGGCGCAACAACCCCACTTTGAACACCGCGCTCCTCGTGCAAAAACTCTTCACCCACGGGCGGACGCGTAAGCTCAAGCTCGCGCCGCGGTTTTTCTTTTATGAGAGGCTCAAGTTTGCGCGAATACATCGCTTCGCGTAGCTGTCGAATACGTTCTTCGTTTTCGTTGCGCTCTCTCTGGTCCCTTCCCGCCATCCTCTCATTTTACCACGCAGCGAGATTATAACTGCGTCGCTTGAAGCGCTTTGTTAACTGAAGACAGAAGCTCTCGCCCCGACTCTGCAACCACCTGAAGTGACGCGCTTTCGTACGCGGTGGAAACCGCTGCAGAACCAAGTGCCTCTTCAGAAAGATAGCCAAGTGCGTAGAGTACGCGCGCAACCGCAAGAAGCTCAATCAGGTGATGATGTTCGCGCGAGAGCGTGGCGCACGCCGCATGTGCTTCGGCACAAGACGAAAAGAGGTAGGGATTCGTGTCCTCGCCCTGCACCAAGCGCTCGAGTAACGCCGAGAGCCGCGCAAACACACCGAGTCCGCTCACGTTCTCGGGGGAAATACGATCTTTCGCTTCTGCGCCCGCAATGCGCCACCCCCGACTTCCGCGAATCAGAGAGAGACGTGCACGTGCGCCCACTTGCAGCGCATAACGCATACGCGAATTTTCTCGCCGCACAGCACTCGCGCGCGCACGCACCAAGCCAAAATCTTCTGTAAGAAGTGTGAACACGCGATCCGCCTCGCCGTGCTCGTAGGAGCGAAGTACTAGTGCATCAGTGTGATATTTCTGGTACATGCTACCTTCTGATTACGACATGGAGCACCTCTCCCGCTTGGGCCTCAACGCGCTCCGTCTTGAGCGCCTCCTGAATTGCAAGCACATGCTCGCGCACAGCACTCAGCACCTCATCAGATCCCCCAACGAGTACGTGTGCAAGATGGTCTCCTGGAGCGCACCCAGCTTTCTTGCGCTCATCCTGCCCCATGCGAATAATCTCGCGCACCAAACCTTCGCGCGCAAGTTCTGGTGTAATCATGGTGTCGAGCCGCACTTCACCCGCTTTTAGATCTGAGGCAATGGTAACCTCCTTCACATTCACTTCATCGCGAATAATCTCGCGCAATTCTTTTGAGATATGTGAACCAATCTCAAGCTTGGTGAGCGGCTGGCGCACTTTCATTCCTGCTCTGTCACGCGCCTCAAGTGCTTTCGTCACGGTTGCGCGCACTTCTTTCATGTCTTCAAGGACGGTGTCCTTTGCCCCAAAGAGGCGTGCGAAGAATCCCTTCTGCACCTCGGGCCAGCTTTCCAGGTGCACGCTTCCTCCATCCGCAATGCCGCGATAGATACCCTCAGCGAGAAACGGCATCACGGGCGCAATGAGCTTTGAGAATGTGAGCAACACTTCTTGCTGTGTTGCGAGCGCAAACTGCCGATCGTGCCACTCGCTCTTCACGCGCTCACGACTTCTGCGCACGTACCACGTTGAATATTCGTCTACAAATGCGCGCACCGCACGGCACGCGCGCGGGGTGTCGTAGGCATCAAACGCCTCACTGATTTCGGTCGTCGTCTGATCAAGAAGCGCGAGAATCCAACGATCCAAGACGTGCGCACTCTTACGTGCCACGGCACTTCCGTCGAAGTCTTTCTGATAGAGATCGAAGAATTTGAAACTGTTCCAGAGAATCCCAATCGTGCGGTTATGCGCCTCGCGCACGTCGTCGTCGCGGAAACGCAAATCCTCAGCCTGCATCACGGGAGAGCCCATGAGATAGAGGCGCACCGCATCTGCGCCGTAGCGCTCAATGAGTTCAAGCGGGTCAGTATAATTTTTCTTCGATTTCGAAATTTTCTCGCCATCTGCGGCAACGATGGTGCCTGTCGTCACCACATTCTTAAACGCGATTCTGTCGAAGAGCACGACTCCGAGCGCATGCATGTAGTAAAACCACGTGCGCGTCTGTGCGATATATTCGGCGATAAAGTCGCCGGGCGCGCGCTTTTCAAATTCGTCCTTATTTTCAAACGGATAGTGATACTCCGCAAACGGCATAGAGCCGCTCTCCACCCAACAGTCAACAACCTCCGGAATGCGGTGATATTCGGTGCCGTCTTCATCAAGAAGCACGATGTCATCAATGTAGGGCCGATGGAGATCCAACTCGTTATCATGGTTTAAGGGAAGTGGAACGTATCTCAACGGTTGTACGGCTGCATTATTTGGATATTCGCGCACAAAGCGTTGTGCAATGTCTTCCCGCGAAAGCCCATTAACCGTTGCCTGAAGAAGCCAGAGCGGTGTGCCATGCGATACGATTAAAATAGTTTTTCCTTTTTCGGTGCGTTCTAGCTCTTGCACAACCGCGAGCATTCGCGCCCGCACTTGTGCATCATTTTCTCCTCCCTGAGGACCCTGATTAAATCTATCGACGCTCGGTGCAAACTTTTCATGCCACGCCAAGACAGAAGCCCCATTGAGTACCCCAAAGTTATATTCCCCCAGCCGGGGCTCGTATCGAATCTGCTCTTCTGAGAGTCCAAGTACCTCTGCGAAGATCGCGACAGATTCTTTCGTCCGCACAAAGGGCGATGCCACCACAAGGTCGACATGATGCCCAGCATCCTTGAATGCACGCGCCGCTTCGAGCACGCCTGTGCGCCCAAGTTGAGTCAGCGCATATGGTGCATCGGGGTCACAATTCAAAATCCCTTGCACATTTGTCTCGGCCTCACCATGTCGCATCGTGAAATAGGTGTTCCCGCTCTTTTTCATCTTTTCTTTCAGTTCCGCAAGTGAGCCAACCACCATCACCTTCCCCTCTTTAGACTTCCAGAATGGAAGCGGGGACGCCCAGAAACGGTTACGTGAGATCGTCCAATCGGGGGCGCTCTCGAGAATCTTTCCAAAACGCCCATTTTTCAAGTGCTCCGGCACCCAGTTAATCTTCTGGTTTTCGGAAATGATCTTCTGCTTTACGTCCTGAATATTGATGAACCACGAAGAAACGGCGTTGTAGATAAGTGGAGTGCCACAACGCCAGCAATGCGGATATGAGTGTGTATGGTTCTCGCGCGCAAAGAGAAGTCCGCGCGATTCCAAATCGCGCTTAATGTCTTTTGCTCCCTCTTTTAGGTATTTGCCGCGGATAAGCTCGGGCGCGGCATCGTTATATGTTCCGTTCGGATTAAGGAGCTGCACCATGGGGAGCTTCTCGCGCACGCCGAGTTGGTAGTCGTCCTCGCCATACATCGGCGCAATGTGCACGATGCCGGTGCCATCTTCTGTTGTAACAAAATCCGCCGTCTGCACGCGATGCGAGCTTTCAGAGGTAAGTGCAGAAACTGAAACAACCGGCGCGTAGCGTTTCCCGACAAGGTCACTCCCCCGCATAGTGCCGACGATGACGTGCGTAACATCCTTCAAGACGGTGCTCACGCGCTCTTTAGCAAGGATATACGTGATATCCCCGACACTCGCTTTCACATAGTCGATCTCCGCTCCAACGGCGAGCGCAACGTTCCCCGGTAACGTCCACGGCGTTGTTGTCCACGCGAGAAAGTAGGTCTTCGGCTGATCTACAATCTCAAACTTCACCGTTACCGCCTCTTCAGTAACATCTTTATACGTATTGTCCGCCGCGATTTCTGCTTTTGCGAGAGGCGTTTCGCAGTGTGTGCAGTACATGAGCACTTTCCGCCCTTCATAAAGAAGTCCTTTCTCATGAATGCGCTTCAGCGCCCACCACACGCTCTCGATGTAGGAGTTGTCCATCGTCTTGTAGGAATTCTCGTAGTCCACCCAACGTCCGACGCGCTCGATGTAGTGTTTCCAATCGTGCACGTATTTCAAAACCATGCCGCGTGCAGTTTCGTTGAACTTCGCGATACCAATATCGAGAATCTCTTTCTTGGTCTTGAGCCCCAACTCCTTCTCAACAAGGTTCTCAATAGGAAGTCCGTGCGTATCCCATCCCCACCGGCGGCGCACTCTGTAGCCGCGCATCGTCTTGTAGCGCGGAATCACGTCTTTGATGATCGAAGAAAGAAGCGAGCCGTGGTGCGGAAGCCCTGTCGCAAACGGCGGGCCGTCATAAAACACAAACTCGCCCTTTGGGGCGTGCTTTTCAAGCGAGCGCTCAAACGTCTTATTCTCCCGCCAGAATTCGAGTATCTCCTCTTCCCGCTGAGCGGCATCCGATTTCCCCTGATTTTCAGCCATGATGCGTATCGTAGCAAAGTCGCTCACTCTGCGCGAGACTCAGTTGCTATTCGAAGCAAAATCACCTATAACCATCCTAGTTGAGGCAGAGAGGAGTATTGTGTAATGCCTGAAGCGAAGAAAAATGGGAAGAAGCGCAGGGTGCAAAAGTTGTCGGAGATAAGCATGACCGTTCTCCGACTTGTACAGCAACACCCAGACAGCATTCCCTACAAGCTCTGGCGACATGCACGACAGCGTCGTATAGACATTAGCGAAGCCACGATTGAAGATCAGTATAACTTTCTCGAAAGTAAGGGTCTCATCAGACGCCCGGACGGGCTTAGTATCTTCGGAATGTGTTTCCTCATGACACCCGCCGGCGAAGAAGCACTGAAAACTGGTCGCGTGCCGCACAATGCAAAACCCGTTATTTCCAACGTGCCACCCCGGTGGTAGCTACAGCCGGCCAACTCTTTGAAAAGTGTTGGCCGGATTCTTTTTGCCCTAAATGGCTATCGGCAAAAATAGCGCTATTTTTGCCGATCCGACTCAAACAGGCTCGTATGTGGCAGCTCGTCCGTGCCCTGAACGGCGCAGGCGAGCTGAAAGCACAAGAGCGTTTAGATAGTTTGTCACCGTCGTGTCGGTGACTTTCAAAAGCTTCTCGACATCATCATTTCTGATAACCTGCTTCTCCCGCGCGAGCACGACTATCTTTTCGAGCCGCTCGGCTTTCCGCGCACGCACGACTTCGAGCATGCGATTCTTTGATGACGCTCTCAGTGTTCTTGATGGTGCCTGGGTCGGCACAGGAGGAGGAACCGGCACTGACTTTGGCGACTCAGGAGGGATTTCAGGCGCAGGCGATTCTGATGTTGGTGTAGGTTGAGCGACGGGCGAAGATGGTTCAACCGCAACCTCTGACACAGGCTCGGATTGCACGGGCTCTACCGCTTGCGACTCGGACGTAGAAACACTCTCGACTTCGGGCGCGAGCACCACCTCTGCCGTCGGTGACTCGGGCACTACAGTATTCTCAGGAGACACACTTCCCTCGTCGGTCATAGACAAAATATAGCAAACTAAGTTTGCTTATTCTTCCGCGCCCAATAGTCATCCTCAATGAGCCCCAGCTTTGCGAGGCGGGCTGTTATCGCCCCGCTTTTGCGACCGAATTCTTTTGCCATTATTTTCATGGGCGTATCTGCCCCGAACATCTCGGTGAGCTGGTCGTCATCATCTTTTGTCCACGCACGCCCAGCGTTGGGGAATTTTTCGCGAATAGCCGCGAGTTTGCCCGTGCCGCCGACTCCTTTGACGCCTTCAGCGAATTCCTTCTTTTCAATCTTTTTTGGTTCGCGGGCGCCGATGGCGCGCAAAAAATTCTTCTCCAAAGTCTCGCGCTCGCCTTCTGGAATCGTCGCAATACGCTTTCGTGCCGCTTCGGACTTTGCGCGAAAGACCTCGTCTTGCCGCGCCACTTCCGGGTGAAGCAGAAGCGCGCGCTCATTGAATCCTTCGAGAAAAAGCCCTTCAAGCGTGCGCACGCGCGAGAGCGCCACATACCCCTGCCCGAATTCGAACGCATGCGAGAGATCAATGACCGCCGCGTCCAAGGACATACCCTGGCTTTTATGAATCGTAATCGCCCACGCAAGACGCAGGGGCACTTGCTTTATCTGCGCCAAAATTTTCGCGCCGTCCACAATGCTCCACTCACCTAAGCCCACTTCGATGCGCATTCCTCCGCGCGTCTTCACAATAGGCGAGCCGTTCACCGCAAAATCAACCACCTCCCCCAAGGTGCCGTTCACGTATCCTTCCTCAAAGTTGTTGCGGGTAAACATAACCGACGCGCCGATTTTCAAAGTCAGAGTTTCGGGTGAAAGACAATTCTGCTTCAAGGCCTCCACAAGCGTACGAGCGCCGCGCGTCGTCATATGAAAGACATGAGATTTGCCCTCCACCTTAGCGAGAGACTCATCGTTAAGGGCATCTGCTTTCGCGTTATGTGTCTGAAGTTTCGTCGCTTTCACTTTTCGCTCGCCCTTCATACGCCCGCGCAAAATTTCATGATGCCGCTCTTGCACTTCTCCACGTCGCACTGCCCCCAAGAGATCGAGAAACGCACCATCATCCTGACGATGTTGTTCTGAGAGATAGCACACAACCGGGTTCGCCTCTTTCCATGCCTCTGAGGCGAACGCAAATCGAGATGGCTCACCACGGGAAACCGGCGGAAGTTGAAAAAAGTCACCCACAAACACCACCTGGAGCCCACCAAAAGGACGACTCTCACTCAACACCGGCTGACGAAGTGTGCGGAGCACGCGATCCACACTCTCCAAAGTTTCCGCGTCCAACATAGAAACCTCATCGAGTATCAAAACCTTCGCCTCAATAATCCGCCGCGCCGTCTTCTCGCGCGAGGCAATTTGTTCAATGTCCCAATCATTCAAACGCTTCTTCACCCCAATCCCGCTCCACGAGTGAATCGTCATCCCACCCACGTGTGTCGCCGCAATCCCCGTCGAAGCCGTCACTGCCGGCTCAACCCCGCGCTCGCGAAGCCACTCAACATAGCGATTGATGGTATGTGTCTTCCCGCTTCCGGGCTCTCCCGTGAGAAACACATTCACGCCAAGTTTGAGAATTGAGAGCGCTTCTTCCTGGGTCATCGAGCCAGTGTAACAAATTCCTATTTACTTCTTTTGAAAGAACATTCGTTCATGACTCATGATCTCTCGCTTAAAACACTCTGTTTGATCAGCGTAATACATAGAGATGAGCTGCACCCGGGTATCAGGATCTACCGCCGCGCTCAAAAGAAGACGGAGCCCGGCAACAAACGCCTGTGGGAAAACTGATGGTTTGAATAGATATCTTGTCGATTCGCCCCATCGTTGGAGTGTCTCTATATAATCGAGGCGTCCATTGCTCGAACTAATAAAGTCAAAGTTGGTTTTTGATGTTTCCTTAATTTGAGAAAGTCCCGATGGCAACCACGAGCCTGGATAAAACTTCACAAGGCGTGCAAGGATTGCTTCTTGGGAATTAGGTGGTGCATTTAAAGACAGTTTCGTATAGTCCGGATCAGCTTTACCCCACGTCATAGTCTGTAGATATAATCGACTCTTGCACTTTAGCAATTCGGAACAACACTCAAAAAAACGTGTATATATTGACTCCCGTTCTCCGCGCATACATTCTTCGGGGGAACAAAAATGTTCGAAAGCGCCGATCGATATAACAGCATCAAATTCCCCGAGCTCGCCCTTTTGAATTGCTTTGTAATCAAGCAGACGCACATCAAGCCCCTGTTCGACACAATATGCAACTTGTCCGGGGGAAAGCGTAAGACCTACCGCCTCTCCTCCCCGTTTTCTCACGGCATTAAGTATAGGACCCCACCCACAACCAATATCAAGAATTCGTTTCCCCTTGAGATCCTGCCCGAGTCCGAGTCCATTAAAAATCCACTCGTGTTTATTTTCTTGAGCCTGCTTCAGGGTCTTTGTAAAATCACCATCAAAGAATGCACACGTATAATCAGGAAAACCGTCATGAACATCTTTGAGGCGGAGTGCGTGCAACGTGCCGATGGTGTCGTAATGATCTTCAATTTCTGCCTGATTTGCCATAATCTACACTTTCTCGGGCGCAGGAATACCGAGGAGCCAGAGTCCATTTTTGAGCGTAAGACGCGTGATGTCGGTGAGAGCGACTTTGTGGGCGACTGTATCGGTGCCGTCGAGGATATGCTCCTGCGCGTACCAGCTGTTAAACGCCGCGGCGACTTGTATTAGGTAGTTTGCGACGTGGTGCGGCTCCAGTTCTTCTTGTGAGCGCCGGACGGTCTCGTAGAAGCGGAAGATGAGCCGCGCAAGCTCGCTTGCGGGAGCGTGCTCGTCGAGCTTAGCATGCACACCCGCCTCTTTTGCCTTTTCCAGGATGGCATGCGTACGCGCATGCGTGTACTGGAGATATGGTCCCGAATCCCCTTCAAGCGAGAGTGCGCGCTCGCGGTCAAAGACGATGTTTTTACTCGCGCCACCTTTCAAAATCTGGAACTTGAGTGCGGCAACGGCAATATCTTCTGCAAGCGCATCCACATCTTCCGAGCGACTCTCCGCGGCACGCACCTTGGCTTCCGCCTGGAGGTCGTCGAGGAGCTCCTCCCCGGTGAGCACGTTTCCCTTGCGAGATGACATCTTGCCGGTCGTGAGCGAGAGGAATCCCGTCGCAATATGTCCCAATTCCTTTGGTGCCTCCTCTGGAAACACTTTTTTTATCGCTTGAATGATAACTTTGAAATACTCTTGTTGTTCCACACCTGTCACCACATATGAGCGCTTGAAGTCTGGATACGCCTTGTGCTTCAAGGCGAAGTTCCCAAGATCTTTCGCCTCGTAGGTCGGAAGTCCCATCGAGTTCAAAAAGACGCGAGTGTGAAGCCTATATTTTTCGCCAAGAAAAACCACCGCACCATCACTTTTTTCAAACACATCTCCCAGATGTTCCTCTACGAGTTTTTTTCCAATGGGACCCGCTTCGCTCTCAAAAATCTCTGCATCAAATTTTGTGCCGAGCATGCGACAAAGCTCATCAAGATGTTTTTTCGACGTTTTCTTCCCCGCCTCGCGAATCTTATTAAGCTCTTCATCCGAACCTTCATAAAGCTTTTTGTTTATCGCATCAATGTCGTCCTTTGCTAGAGAATCGTCTTCATACGCAGAACTTCCCACGCGATATGCCTCACCAAGATCGCGAATATCTTTCGGGTCGCCTCTTGTTTTCTGGAGTCCCCACACGCCTTTTGCGACGGTGAGTCCGATGTCAGAGGGATAGTTGATGCGACGCACATCTGCCCCCGCAAATTCAAAAAGCCGCGAGATACTTTCGCCAATCACGTTCCCCACAAGATTTCCGATGTGGAGCGGCTTGAAAAGATTCGGGCTCGTGTATTCAAGTAAGATTTCTTCGCCCTCAAGCACAACACCACTCCCCCATTGTGAGCCGTGCCTGCGCCCCTCTTCGAGAAACGCATGGAGATATTTGGGAGAAAGTGTGAAATTGATAAACCCCGGTCCCGCAATATCCGTTTGGGAAACGCTCTCGAGCTCGGGAAGTGAGAGGTAGATTCGTTTCGCTAATTCACGAGGACTGACGTTTAATTGTTTTGCATATACCAAAGCAACGCTCGACGCATAATCGCCATGCCCAAAATCGGCCGTGTGTTCAAGCGGAATTTCCATGCCGGAGATACCCTCTTTCTTGAGAGCCTCGGCAAGGGCGTCCTTAATTTGCTGCATGTGCGAATTGTACACGGCTTCATCAATAGAAAAAGGCTCCGTAAGGAGCCTTTTTCTTGGGTGATGAATTTTAGATTTCCGAATCAATCCCCATCGAGCGTGCGGTGCCGGCAATAATCTTCTTCGCCCGCTCTACGTCGTACGCATTCAAGTCTTCCATCTTCTCCTCTGCAATTTCAGTAAGCTGCTGCTTCGTAAGCTTTGCAACTTTGTTCTGCGCCTTCTGGGAACCCTTCTCAATACCAAGCTTCTTCAAAACAAGACGCGATGCTGGTGGCTTTTTGACGATGAAGGTAAACGAGCGGTCTTTGTAGACGGTGAGCACGACCGGGACGACGTTCCCCATCATAGGGCGGGTCAACGTGTTGAATTGATTGACGAACTCGCCAATGTTTACGCCCGCAGGACCAAGCGCGGTACCCACAGGAGGAGCTGGCGTTGCCGCGCCCGCCTGAATCTGCAATTTGATGATTTTGGTGATTTCTTTTGCCATATAGTATTTAGATGCGCTGAACCTGGTCGGCTTCGAGCTCCACCGGAGTTTCGCGACCGAACATAGGAACCAGCACTTTAACCTTTCCACGCTCTTCGTCAATCTCGCCCACTTTTCCTTCCAAATCTTTGAAAGGACCGTCGATGATCGCGACCGCATCACCTTCAGAGAGATCGATGGCGTGACGAACCTGCTCACCTGCCGTGCGCTTCAAGATTTTTTCGACTTCCTCCGGAGAGAGCGGCACTGCCTGGTTTGCAGTACCAACGAAGCCGGTTACCTGTGGCGTGTTGCGCACGACTGACCACGCTTCGTCTGTCGCAATCATGTCTACCAAGACGTAGCCAGGGAATGTTTTCTCTTTCACTTCGGTCTTTTTGCCGTTTTTGATTTTGATCTTTTTTTCTGTAGGGACGACCACATCAAAAATCTTTTCGGTCATGCCAAAAGATTCGATGCGCTGCTTCAGATTGCGCGCAACCGCATCTTCATATCCAGAATAGGTGTGCACTGCGTACCACTGTCTGTCGGTGCCGTAAGTTTGTTTCATAAGAGAGGTGAGATATGAGAAATGGGAGGTGTGAAATAAAAACTATTGCTCTGTGGTGGTAGAGATGGTCGTCGTTGAAATCTCAATACTCTGATCGAACGGGATTTCTTGAGCTGCTTGTGGAAGACGCTCAACCACTTCGCCGAGCCCAGTCGTGAAAAGGTAGTCAAAGAGGCCAAGATAGAGCGAGATAAACGCGGAGAGTATAATGACAAGCACGGTGAAAATGATGGTTTGCACGCGCGTTGGCCATGCAACATGGTTCAATTCGCCCTGTGTATCTTTAATGTATTGAATGAGTCCCATATCTGCCTAAATTAAAACCCCCTGCGGGGGCTTAACTAACGGACGTATTGTAGACCCTTCGAGGGGCATCGTCAAGAGCGGCGCGACCAAAGGTCGCGCCGCTCTTTGCTTTACCTAATCTCGTAGGTCACGTTCACGTTCGACGTAATCTTGTTCTCACCGGCAGGTAATTCCGGAGCAACTGCGCGCACCGCTTCGGTATTCATCGCATCCATCGCCATACCCCCCTTTGCGTAATACGGCATTGGATATCCATAGGAATCCTCGTTGAACCCCACAACGCGCACAAGAGAGACGCCCAGTTGTTTAGCAAGCGCTTCGGCTTTTTCTTCAGCTTCTTCGATGGCCATTTCGCGCGCCTCTGACTTCAGCGCATCCTCATCCTCAATCGTGAATGAAAGACCGCTCACTTCAGACGCCCCGCGCGAACCAACGCCCGTGAGAAGATCTCCTGCCTTCTTCGGATCCTGCACTTTTACCTCAATGGTTTGCCACACCTCAAACCCAATAAGTACTTGGTTTCCTGGTTCGCAGTAGGTACCAGCTACACACGCCTTCTGCTCCCATTCGTATTTTGGATTGACGTTGTAGTTAATGGTTTTTATGTCCTTCTCCTCAACGCCAGAGCTCTTGAGATAGCTAATGATGGCATTTGCCTTTTCCGTCGCCTTATCCTGCGCACCGGCAACATCGGCGGCTTCCTCACGTACCGTAACGGTGAAAGTGGCACGATCAGGCACCGCAAATACCTCTCCCATACCGCTCACGGTAATTGTATTCGTTGCGGTTACGCCACTGCCTACAAAACGATACTCTTTAAATGCTTTGACCGTCTCTACCAACAAAAAGAGTGCCAAAACAGCGAGTGCTGCTGCGGCAGCTTTAACAATAATCTCCGGCGGAACAATGTGAAGTTCGCGCTTTTGTACTGATTCGTCCATACAATATAAAAAATGCTTATAGCCCTGTTAATAATAGCACGTTGCACGAGTAGACGACTGAGTGCTGATTGGCTTACAGACACCTCACAGGCGGCTCCTCAGGGAGCCGCCTGTGTAAAAACGCGATTACATCCCGCCAGATCTACCCCAGTTGTGAGTGAATAGCTGGTATACGGCTGAGAGACCGACGAGGATGTAGACGATCTTTGCGATCATCGAATCCATGCCGCCGAGAATGCCGCCCACATCCATGCCCGTGAGGGCAAAGAGGAGCCAGTTCAAACCTCCCACAATGAGAAGCACGAACGTAATGGTATTGAGTGAGCCCATAGTCACGATTGTGCCTAAAAGCTAAGCCGACCTTTACTCCAGTCTACACCCACCACCCCTCTGTGAAGAGGATGGGGTGCATAACTTTTTCTTGGGTGAACGATGGGACTTGAACCCACAGCCGCTGGTACCACAAACCAGAGCTCTACCAATTGAGCTACGTCCACCAACAAAACGACTATACAATCAGACCCCGGTCCCGTCCAATCGCGTATTGATGCGCAAGATAGTGACAATTCCGACAAAGCCACGCGAGATTTTTAATACTATTATTTTTCCTATCCTGATCTTTGTGATGAACAATCAGCACCCTCTCATCAGTTATGCGACATAAATCACACACAGCTTCTACACCGGCTCTTTTCATAATATTCCTATATGAGCCGCGTCCGTGTTGCCAATTTGCATGCCGCTTACCACTGAAATCGTTATTTCTCCACTTTGTCTGACATGACTTGCTACAAAAATACTTATGACTTTTAGATGCGTTAATGGACTTTAAGCTCCGATATACTTTCGTTCCACATCCATCACACTCAACCCATTCCCCGTTTCGCATGTTCTCAAAACTGCACTTTCTCGAGCAAAATTTCGCGTACCCCAGGGCAATATGAGATGGCTTCGCACGAAAATCTACTCCACAATGACCACATACTACGTACACCATGGCTTAAATTATACACCGTGCGGCTAATGACCGTTTTGTGGATATGAGAGAAAACGTAAGATTAGCGAACCACCTCCTCAGCCTCGACCGGGCTCGGTACATTTTGCACCTCAAACGCGACACGCCCGACAAGGCGCCCGTCTGCGATACGCACGTTCACCCGCCAGTCACCAGGCGTGAGAGCGTCCTGTACCGTGTAGCCGCGATACCCTCCATCGCGCCCACCCTGTATCGGATAACTCACTCGACTCACCGTGCGCCACTCCTTGCGCAAAGTGTCATAGAACTGCCATTCGTGCGTAATAGTCGTTGCGAGCTTGGTGGGCGCAAAAATAGAGGTGAATACATAAGCACGCTCGCCCGGAGCTTTATAGAAAACGGTGTTATAGCGCAAATAGCGCTGGTACCATTCGAGAGGTTGTGATTTTAAAACATAGCCCTCACCCACTTTCTTTACACCGTGATAGACTCCCGCGTCTTTGATAGCAAGCGGAAGTGGTGGGATGGCGTTCGTAAAATACAAAAGGTTAAACACAAGAAAAATGGATCCGACGGTACGGAATAGTTCAAAACGCGCTGCGCGAAAAACTGCGGGCACCAGAAGTGCAAAAATATATACAAACCCACCCATAACGATGAGCCCCAGAAGTTCGCTCGCAAGAAAAATCTCGAGTCCAATGCGCCCCAGCACGACCGGCAAAAAGAAAATGAGAAACGAGAGGAGAACGACAAAAAACATGCTCGCCTGAAATACGAAGCCGGTGTAAAGCCTACGGAAACGCTCGTTTCCAATAAGCAGGAGTGCAAGTCCCACGACGAAAATCCAACTTGCGGCGTACGCCGCGCTCTGGCTGTAGAGAATCACAAACGCGCTAAAGAGTCCGCCAAAACCGAATTGCATCGCAACCGGCACAAACGGCAGTATGGTGAGGAAAAATTTTCCTCGCAGTCTCCCTGACTGAATGAGGTGATAGAGCACGATCGCCGTCGCGACTATCGAAAGATATATGAGGAGAAGAATACTGCTCCACCGTAGATCAATACTCCGAAACGCGAATGTATCGATTGTAAACGCGATAATAAGTGTAAGCGGCGAAATATACCGCTCATACCAATGCAAGAGCTCTTCCGTTGATTTCGGTAACTTCCCCAAGTACCGGCGCATGGGGATATGATAGCGCGGTTTGGGAAAGGTCATTGGTGGTCACACATAATTTTGATCCCGTCGGATAAACGTGTGTGCAACCCCGGCTCGCAGTCTGAGTCCTCTCCCGCTGCAAAAATAAACAAAACCGAGGCATGCCTCGGTTTTGAATTTTTGTGCGCAGGAGAGGACTCGAACCTCCATGCCCTTGCGGGCGCTACCACCTCAAGGTAGTACGTCTACCAATTTCGCCACCTGCGCGCACAGGGATAATACTACTTACTTTCCTCTGAAGTTCCAGTTTCTACCACTTCTTCAGCAACCTCAGCCACCTGTGCATCATCGCGCACAAGGCGCGAACGACGAAGTTGGCGGCGCGCTTCGCGCGCAACCTTATCACGAATGAAGTAGAGCTTCGCGCGGCGCATACGAGCCGTTTTGACAAGCTCAACACGATCGATCATAGGAGAGTGCACGGGGAAAATCTTCTCAACGCCCACGCCAGAAGCAACTTTGCGGACGGTAAAGGTGCCGCCGGCTTCGCTGCCATGCTTACGGGCGAGGACAAGTCCCTCAAACGCCTGGAGGCGCGTCTTCCCCTTTTCCTCAATTTTTTGCCATACACGCACAGTATCCCCCGGGCGAAGTGCCGAGATAGGTGTGCCCGCTTTTGCTTTTGCAGCGACCATAGTTGCGGCACTGTACCACAGCTGAAAATGAGAGGCAACCTATGGACTATTTGCCCATCCGCCGCTCTCGCTCCGCGTATTCGAAGAGTACGCTATCGAGCAGTTTCTCATCGAAATCCGGCCAGTGAGGCTCAAGAAAGAAAAGCTCGCTATACGCCGCCTGCCAGAGGAGGAAGTTGGAGAGACGCTGTGCGCCGCCGGTGCGAATGATGATGTCAGGGTCGGGCATCTCAGCGCTCCAAAAATGCGAGCGGAGTGTCTCTTCAGAAATTAGAGTATTCGAAGCTCGGAGCGTTTCTGCGGCCGCCACAATCTCCGCACGCGCGCCATATGAAAGGCACATCCAGAGCGTCATGCCGGTGTTCGTGCTCGTTTTCTCTTCTGCGTCCCGCATCTCCTCTTTAATATCTTCAACGAAGCGCTCGCGCTGCCCGATAAATCGGATGCGAATGTTTTCTCTCCCTAACTCTTCTGCGCTATCGTGAATTGCGGTGCGAAAAATATCCATCAAATACGCAACTTCCTCTTCTGAACGATTCCAATTTTCAGTTGAAAACGCAAACACAACGAGATGCGGAATATTTCGGTCGCGCACCCACCGCGCGCACGATTTTAAATTCTCAAATCCGCGCCGATGGCCTTCAAGCGTGGGGAGCCCTTTTGCCTTAGCCCACCGGCGATTCCCGTCGAGAATGACGCCGATGCACTGCACTGATTTTTCAGACATCCCACTACGCTAACGGAGAAAGCGCCAGAGGTCAAAGTACTTTTCACATATTCCTCTCACGATCAAACAGTGGGCTCGGTCACAGATATTTTGCTCACCAGTCGCTCGCACAATTTCACGACCCCGACTCGGCGACCCGTCTTCTGACGGGTTCCCCGCCTCCGTCTTTCGAGTCCTGTATCGCTCCTACAAAATCATAGTCGCGCAATCCTGCGGATTGCGCTCATTGATTTTGTGGGCGATACAGGACTCGAACCTGTGACCTTTCCGGTGTAAACGGATTGCTCTACCAACTGAGCTAATCGCCCGCAGGGCTACTATACCCTTAATTCCCCTCGGCTGGAATCGAACCAACATCAACGGCTTAGAAGTCCGCTGCTCTGTCCATTGAGCTACAAGGGGTCAGAGTTATCCTACCAGCTACACGCTAGGGGCTACAAGTTGGCTCACGACGGATCCTGTGCCGGCGGTGTGCGTAAACGCGCCTCAAACTGTTCGGCGCGCACATCAAACGTGTTGAGTAATGTCTCGATCTGAGCACGCGTAAATCCAGTTTGCGCGCGAACTGTGCCCTCATCACTGCCCCGTGGAATGCGGGTAAATTCCCATGCACCATACACGACACTCGCAACAAGCGCGATAAAAAAGATAACTGCGCACAGCGCCCACGTCGCACGCGCAATCACACGCTGCGCCTCTGGCTCGTGTCGCGAGGCATAGGCATCTCGTAAACGCATTGGTAGTTTTGTATTGAATTGCATACGTACTATATCTGCGCAACGGCAATCGTGAGGCGTGCGGTGAGGCGCCATCCCTTTTCGGTTTCCTCAAGGTCAAAACTATCTAACGTCGAAGGAATTGTTAGAACCTCAAAGAGCGACACAACGCGCACGAGCGCGGCAAATGTTCCTTCCGCTTGCACCACGACCGCGACGCGTGTCGTGGCCGGCGCGACTGGTGATGGGTTTTTAGTTGACAGCGGCGTTGCTTCTCCTATCGCAACGGTGCGAGCACCACCCGCACGCGCGGCGTCTTCAACAATCTTAATAGCATCAATGAGTGGAACCTGAAGAAGCGAAACCAGTGCCGCGCGTTCAATTTCGGTATCCTGAATAATCGCCTTTACGCGCGCAGAAGACTCTGTGCGCACTGCCTCCTGCGCGCTCGTAGCCAGGGCCTCAGCATACTGCGCACGCTCGCGCGGAAGTATGAAAAATAAATATCCAAACGCACCCCACAGTGTAACCGCGAGTAGAAGCGATGCGATTGATAGTAATGTAGTGCGCATATTAGATACCCGAAAGTGTTATGGAAAAACGCCCCTCTTGTGTCCCCACCAAAGCCGCAACTGGCACAGAAACCTTGCCAAAACGACCGTCGGAAAGCAGTACATCTCGATAGCCGCTCACACCCTCGCGTCTCGCGGAGGCCCCAGAGAGCACAAGAGAGGCCGGAGCACCCGCTGTATAGCGCACAGAACTTATCGAGACACCCTGCGGACGAAGTGTAAGAGCCTCAAGGAGCTTCACTGAAGGTGATGTTGTGCCAACAAATGTATTGAGTGTTTGAATAAGCGCGAGCGTGCGTGCAGCCTCTCCCTGCTCCAGGGAAGCTTCAGCAGGGGCTTCGGACACAAGTCCGGCGCGCGCAATTGAGATTGAAATAAATGCAGGAAGGAGAGCAAGTATTGCAATGAGGGCAGCTGCCGAAAGAGTGAGACTCACGACGATGAGGAGGCGTGCACGCATACGACGTACGAGAGTGGTGCGAGCGATGGGAAGTACGTTTGCCATACCTATGAGACAGACCGGAGCGCGAGGCCGATTGCAGTTGCATACTGCAGCGATGCGCGTCGATCAATAGGTGGAATAACATCATCAAATGAAAACGTATTTTTCCACACATTCGGACGCTCCGTAGGCACGTGCACCATACTCGCAATGTATTCGGGAAATCCTTTGAGGTTGGCACTCCCCCCAAGTAGATGCACTCGCTCCACCGGAGCGGACTGCCCGCCATGCTCGTCTTTGCGCGTATCCCAAAAACGATAGTGTTTTACGATTTCATTCGCGAGATCGTGCGCCGCACGCTCAAGCGCAAGTCGCGCCTTATCATCGGGCGCACCGACGATCCCATGTTCGTTCTTAAATGTGCGCGCTTCTTCTTCTGAAATAGAAAGGGCTTCCATAACCGCTTTACTCAAATGGAGCCCGCCGATATCAAGTGTAGAAGTAAAAAGCGGGATACCATTTCTGAGGATAGCGACCCCCGTACGTGCATACCCACAATCAACAAGGAGTGTTGTTGCATCGTGCCCACGAGCGGATGTTGCTCGTCCTACAGAACGCGCCTCAAGCTCAAGCGAGAGTAGCTCAATTCCTGAGATTTCAAACGCTTGTGCATACCCATTTGCAAGATCGAGCGGAAACGCAGAGACGGCAATTTCCTCCCCACTGTCATCTCGGGCAAACACCGTATCAAAGTCATACACGGTCTGCGCAACAGGAATGGGCACGCGTGCTTCAAGCTCAAACTCAACCATGCTCATAATCTCATGGCGCGTACTTCGCGCGGGCACGTGCATACTAAAGATGTAGGCATCCTCTTCGGGAAGCGCAGCGTGTGCTGCGCGTATACCGTGTTTTTTTCTGAGAGTACGAAGAGCTGTTCCGAGTGCCGCAGTGTCCTTAACCGCACCGCGTTCAACGATGCCTGCTGTAAGGGGTTCAGATCCCCACGAGACAACACGAAGACCTTCGCGACTTTCAGAAAATAAGAGCCATTTAATAGAGGTGTCAGTAATATCAATACCAGCCGCATGTGGTGCGATCATGTGCGGTACGGGAAACCACCGCGCGAGCATGCGCGAGAACTGCATACCGCAAGTATACCGTATTTCGTATAGGGTCTAACGTACAAAAAGCAAAATTACTTGAGGCGAGTACCGTTTGGTACCTCTGTATCAGGAAGCAAAAGGGCGAGACCTTCACCTCCAGGTGAAGCAGCGAGTAACATGCCTTGACTTTCAATGCCCTTGAGTAGTCGCGGCTCAAGATTCACGATATACGGCAACTGCTTCCCAATAAGATCCTCGGGGTTTCGAAACAGCGCAATGCCAGAAACAATCGTGCGCTCGCCGAGTTCACCAAAATCGATCGTACACTTTATGAGCTTATCTGTTTCTGGCACACGCTCTGCTGCACGCACCGTCCCAATACGAATATCAAGCTTCGCAAAATCGTCGTAGGTTATGGTGTCCATCTCCCGACTCTATCAGAAAGCGAACGAAGAGAGAAGATTGCGGAGCGTCACCCCAATGCCGCTAAGAGTTTCTCCAATCGCCTTCATGACACCTGATTGTTCGGTGGAGGGCGTGTTTTGATTTCCAAAACCAGTGACCGCCGCAGAGGGCGCTCCTGTGTCCGTCCTAGATCCAATCGGTGTTGCTTGTACCACCTGCGGAGTAAGCTGTGTGCCCCCCGTCGGAACGACAGGATTGTTTGTGTTCGCGGGAGTTTCCGCACCCCTGCCGGAAGTCTCCTTTGTGCCCGAGTCCGTACCAAACAAAAACGATGAGAGCTTATCAGCGGCTGAAGAAAGTGTTGATTGTACATTTTCCGTGACGCTACCTTTGTCGGTAGAAAAGATATTATTAAAATAACCACTGACTCCACTGGTACTTCTTACACACGGCATATTTTTTGTTGTTGTTGCCGTCTCATCACATTCCGCTGTACTAGTTGCCGCAGGGCTTCCCCCTCCCCCACCGCCACCTTGTGGCGGCTTGGGAAATTCAGGTGGCTTTCCTCCTTCTCCACCTTCTGTTTTCTTCGGCTCGCAATTACCATCTACTTTATTGGGACATGAGTTCTGATGTTTCGGCCCACCTTCGCAACAGCTAATGCGCCCGCCCTGTGACGTTGCAGATTCAGTACAATGGAGCTGACACTCGGGATCCTTATTGCAAGAACCAACCGCCCCACCACCAACATTGCATTTCGACATACACGATTGCCACTGCTGTTCACAACCTGAGCGCTTTGCCTTGAGGCAACTGTTGTACTGACTATCACACTGACCGCTACCACCCTCTGCGGCTACGAGAAAAGGAATACACATGAAAACAAGAAGTACGTATAGAAAAACACGAGAGAGACTGTTGCTCATATGTATATCCTAACAGCATTCTGCCGCCATCAACCGCCCACCTGTGCATCAAGAAACCTCTGCAAAATGATAGCAGCAGCAGAGGCGTCGTTATGCTCACTACCTTTGGGCGCAAAACGAGCTGCTTCAACTGAACTCCATGCCTCAGAAACGGAATGAACTGGCACATGAAGCGCCTTGAGTGAGTCGGTGAATGTTTCAACCTCTTGTGTAATAGGATTTACTTCGCCATTCGAGGCGCGCGCATCGCCAATAATAATTCCTCCTATTTCTTCCCGCTTTATCACCTGTCGGATTCGATCGAGTGTGGTTGTGTCGTTCGGAATGGTTTCGTGCGGAAACGCAAACTGCGCAGCAGGATCTGAGATCGCAAGCCCTATGCGCTTCGCGCCATAATCAATTCCTAAATATCTCATGAGGGGAGTGTACCAGAGTCTCGCAGCTTTGATGTTTTATAAATCTCCGGCTGAAATGGCTTGAGACGGACAATCGTGGGAGTAAGACCTGCTTCCTTTAGCTCTTCTTCTAAACGTTCAACGTATTCTCCACCTTGATCGTACCCAAGCGCAATAATGTCTGGCTGCGCCGCAGTGATGTGTGCAATATATCCTTCTTCGTCACCCAGAATCGCCTCATCAACAAGCGGATGCGCTGCAAGTGCGGCTCGCCGTTTCTCCTCAACATTCTGTGGTGCGAATCCACGATGGCGCTTCGCGGCAGAATCTCGCGCAACCGAAACGATTAAGCGTGACTCGTCCGCAAGAGAGCGCGCCTGCCGAAACATATCCTCATGACCCTTATGAATCATGTCGAATGTGCCGAAAATCATTATTTTAATCATAAGTGTTCTACGTAGATTGGAAGAGCTGTTAGCGGCAGTCAACGATACATAAAGCGCGTATGCATACCGTACATCATCCTACGGTATCCCCAAACCCGCGTCAGCAATACATAAAACCACTTATACTAAGATATGCGCTCGTTCATGTTTGCCTTCATAGGCGGAATACTTGGAACGATTTTTGCCTCCATTACTGCAATAGCGTGGGTCGGCCCGACTGGCGCGCCCCCAAATAACAACGTCTCATCCCCACTCAATGTGGGATCGGTTGATCAGGTTAAAAACGGTGGGGTTGGGGTGAATGCTTTAGCGGTGTTTGGAAATACCATTTTGTCCGGAGCATCCCGCTATTTAAATTTCGGGACTACGACAGGAGCGGCGGGCTACGGCGTTCGCGACAACGCTGGCGTCATAGAAATAAAGAATGATAACGGTACTTGGACGCCGCCGGTTACAACGAGCGCAGGTCTTGGCGAAAATCAAAATTGGTCTGATTTGTCTCCTGGCCGACCAGGGGTGCACACTTGCGGTACAAATTACACAAACAATACCGGCAAACCAATCCAAGTAGCGATAAGTGTAAACGGACATGGAACTGGTATTCTTGCAAGAATCAATGGTGTGGATGTACGCATAGCGAGTGGTTACAGTAGCAACACAAATATGACAGGCTCTTTCATTGTACCGAGTGGTGCAACATACTCGCTTCTCTGCACAAATGTTAGTGGATTGTCTGGATGGTTCGAACTCCGCTAACTACTTGGGGACATTACAAAAGAAGACTTGATTTAAAAGTGATCCTGTTCGCTTTGCGGAAGGGGTGGGATTCGAACCCACGGTGGGTTGCCCCACGTCGCATTTCAAGTGCGATGCTTTAGACCTCTCAGCCACCCTTCCGAGGTTGTTGTACCACATTGCACCGATTCGTGCATGCAAAGCATAGTAAAATAGCACCATGTCGGATGGTGTGAGGCTTCAGAAAAAGGATGAGATGCTAGGCGCGGAGAAAGCGTCGTCTGAGGCGTATCGGGCATACGATGAAGATGACGCAGAGGCTCCGCAACAACGCAGGTCGCCTTTTTCTGAAGCCTCACAGGTTTCTTTGCGTTGGTCTGCATTTGAACACGAGCACATCGAGCGCGGCTCGGATTGGTTTTGGGCGCTCGGCATTATTGCCGTCTGCGCCGCACTCACAAGCATTCTTTTTTCCAACGTGCTCTTTGCACTCGTCATTATCATCGCCGCAGTGACTATTGCCCTCATCGCGCAACACCCACCGGAGCTTCACGAATTTGAAATATCCGAGCGCGGCATTCGCACCGGCCCCACACTTCACCCCTTTGAGAATATTATTTCGTTCTGGGTTGAAACCGAAGTTGGTGAACCCACCCTCCTCATCGACACCATCGCATTCATGGCGCCCAATCTTGTCATTCCGCTCGGCGACACTAATCCCGACGAAGTGCGCGCCTACTTACGCGAACGCGTGGAAGAAGTGCCGATGCAGGAACCACTTGCACATAAGATACTTGAGATCTTTGGTTTTTAGCGACTAGTTTTCTACTTCCACTTTCGTTTCGGCCGTCTTTGTCGCACCCGAGCGTGAGGTACAGGTGAGTACGAATGTCGCATCATTAGTGAGTGGCGGCGTGCGCACAACGCCTGAAGTGCTGGTATTTCCAGTATTATTGTTCGTAAAGTCGGAGAGCTGTGGTGATGAGATGGTGCACGATTGCATGCCGGCCGTCACCCAACCAATGTTTGATTCTTCGCGCCTCTCAACATTCTTCGGATTTGCCACGAGTACTATCGAAGTTTTGTTCACCTCAACTGTACACTGCGCGCTGTCGGTCTTGCCTTCTTTTGAGCACGTCACTCCATAGGTCACCGAGTTCGAACCAATCGTAGGAGCAGTCACCACCGGCGTCGCGGAACCACTCAGTTGATTGTTAGTCGAAAATCCCGAACCAGAACTTGTGTTCGAGTTGAGGCACGAGAACGAGACCGCGACCGACATACCAACATCCGCACTTTGTGGCGAACATGAAATCTGCGCCTTTGGATCGTTGCCGGTCGGCGTTGTTGTACCTCCCACAGTCACCTGTGTCGAACATTGCCCCGAGAGCACCTGACCTGTTTGCGTATTCTTATATCCCTGAAGAGAAAGCATGTAGGTGGTGGTTTGTTGCGGCTGCACAACCTCACTGCCATTTACGCCAACACTGCCACGGTTCGAAAGCGTTGCGGCAAAAGCATCATCTGATTGCCACGAGAGCGTAACCTGTTCTCCAGGCTTCGAAATATTTTTGGGACTCGCGGTGAGTGTACATCGTGGCTTAGGAACACCGTCAGCGGTGCAGTCTCCACTGTTATTATTCCTACTAAATAGTGAGATGACACCTGTGATAATTCCCCCGAGTCCGCCCCCAAAATTCGGCTGCTGTCCTCCGCAACGTGATGATTGCCCGCCTCCTGGGTAGCCGCCACGAGCTCCTGCACTCCCATAACCTCCAGTCGAAATACGCATGCATGCATCGCGGTCGTTATATCTTTCACATAAATACCGATCTTCATCTTGGTTTGCGTTTTTGCCAAAAAAATCTCTATATGGATCACTCGGCCGCTCGCGGTAAATAATGAAAGTTTGATCGTGTTCATTACGGGGCACTTCTGGTTGCGACTCCTTTTTCTTTTCATTTACATCTTTTGGGGAATCAGCTGGAGAAAGGAAAAATTTTTCAGCCTGCGAAAGTGCTTCAAGTTTTTCCTGCAATTCTTCGTTTTTCTGCTTTGCGCGATCCGCGCCTTCGGTATAAACATCACAACTTACAACCCCGAAACCATCGCACCCTTCAGCGAGAGATCTTAGTTCTTGTTCTTCTTTTTTACTCGCAATCAATTCAGTTTCAACTTGTTTTTTTTCTGCTTGAAACGACTGGAGTAATGCATTTTGTTGCCCCTGATCTAATGGGGTCTTAATGCTTTCGAGCGCGGCTTTTTTTTCTTCAGGATTTAATGTCGGATCGTTTAGTATCGTCTCGGCGCGCCCCTGCGCAACACCTCTCTGATTTGAATCAACACCCTCTGATACGGACTGTCCAACATCAAGTGGACTTTTGCCGACACGACACACTTCGCCGCCACCTGTCTTACTCGACGGCCAACAGACTTTTACGTAACATCTCCATGGATTTGCGCCGTTAGCACCACAAGATCGAGATGGTATGGTGGCTCCCCACTCTGACCTCCCGGAAAATTGGCCACCTCGAGGACTGTACACGCACTGTGCTTTTATTGATGTTGGATTTCCTTTACTGTCAGAGTAATAAATCGCGGAAGGATTCTGGTCTTCAACCCGATCAAGTTTTGCAATGAAATCGTTCCCCACGCCACAGGTAAGATTTTTGAAAGCGTCACTATCATATTTAATGCCATACACACCACTATTCACCCCCATTTCGAGGGTTGCGAACCCTCTACTCAACTGCGATGAGCCAATCCCAGAAGGTGCGCCTCGAGGACTAACCATAGCTCCCTGGGCCAAAAGTGCACTGCTATTAACAGACGCGTAACTTGATTCCAATCCAACCGCCACCGAACTCAAAATCCCCACCAACATCAAAACTCCAAAGAGCGAAGCTCCGCGCGAATGTGCGGGAAATGACATGTCCTTATGATGCGACCTTCTACCCCTCTCTGCAATGCGAGCGTGGGGAAAGAAAATAGTTTGTGCTCTCGGCAGGAATCGGTCACAAATATTTCTTCGTCGTCACTCAGAAATTTCGCGACCCCGGCTCGCGACCTCGCCTAGTGGCTCGGTAACGCTCCGCCTTTCGATTCCTGACGGACAGTGCGAAGGCACTGTCCTCCGGAGCAATTTTGCTCCGCTTCAATTGCTCTCGGCAGGAATCGAACCTACATTACATCCTCCGCAAGGATGTGTCCTATCCGTTGAACGACGAGAGCGTGCGCTCAGAATACTTGAAAACCTACTTTGCCGCCACCTTCTTCGCGAGGCGCGACTTCATGCGGGCCGCGGTGTTCTTCTTGATGAGCCCGCGCTTCACTGCCTTATCAATCGCTTTCTGCGCCGCAGGAAGATCTTTTGCATCCTGTGACTTTACCACTGCCTTCACGCCGTCTTTCATTGCCTTTGCGCGGCGCGCGTTAAATACGCGGCGGCGGAGCTCGACGCGATATGCTTTCTTAGCAGACTTTGTTTTTGCCATTCGGCGATACTACATTATTCCCCTCAAAAAACAAGGGTTTCTGCGGCATTCCCCCGGTATACCGAATACGGCATACGGTATACTTCCCCTATGATCGGCTACCTTGAAGGCGTCGTAAAAGGCACGCGAGCGGCTCACCTCATCCTCCTTGTCGGGGGGGTTGGCTATGAGCTCTCATGCACAAAACAGCTCTTGCTTTCCCTTCGGGGAGGAGAGTCCGCTGGGCTCTGGATACACACGCACGTACGCGAAGATGCATTCTCTCTTTTTGGATTCGCCCTTGAGGAAGAACTTCGATTCTTCGAGATGCTTCTCACCGTTTCCGGCGTCGGCCCCCGCTCAGCACTCGCCATTCTAGACATCGCCTCAACTGAAACTCTGCGGACCGCAATTGCAAAGGGTGAGGCGGAGTATCTCACCAAGGTTTCCGGAATTGGCCGCAAAACGGCAGAAAAAATAGTGATCGAACTGCGCGACAAAGTGGGCGCGGGATCCGAAGAGGCGCACGGTGCCATGCGCGGAGACGAAGAAGCGCTTGAAGCCATGCGCTCCCTTGGTTACTCGCACGCCGAAGCGCGCGATACGCTGCGGAAAGTTCCTGCATCCATTGCAACAAGTAGCGAGCGCTTACGCGCCGCACTGAAACTCCTCGGCCGCTAGTATGTTAAAGAAAAAAGTCGCTTCCGTACTTCCTGCACCGATTCTCTCTGCCTATCATTTTGTACTTGCATTTCTTGCGGCGTTTTTTTGTAGGTTTCCCTCGCGTCATATTGTCGTCGTAGGAGTAACCGGCACAAAAGGAAAATCGTCCACTATTGAATATCTAAATGCTATTTTTGAAACAGCTGGCTGGAAAACGGCGCTTTCAAGTAGTATTAGATTTAAGATAGATACCGACAGTGAACCAAACACAAAGAGAATGACCATTCCGGGGCGTTTTTTTGTACAAAACTTTATTGCTGATGCGGTGCGAGCAGGATGCGGTATTGTATTTATCGAGCTCACCTCCGAAGGCGCGCGCCAATTTCGACACAGATTCCTCGCACTCGACGCACTTCTATTCATTAATCTTGCCCCCGAACACATAGAGTCGCACGGGTCGCTTCAGGCATACGCTGATGCCAAGTTTGAAATTGGCCGACAACTCACGCGCTCATCGAAACGTCCACGGTACATGGTGGCAAACGCCGATGACACACAAAGCGGTAGGTATCTCTCACTACCGATTGAATACCCGATTCCATTTTCCCTTCTCGGTGCCACGCCGTATGAGGCACGAGAACATGATGGATTTTTTACCTTGGGGGAAACACGCATCAGTGTTGCGCTACCAGGTACGTTTTCACTTATAAACGCACTTGCGGCTGCAACGTTTGCGCGTGCATTCGGTATTCGAGAGCACACAATCGCGCGCGGCATTGCAAGTCTCAAGCGCATTCCAGGGCGTGCCGAAGAGATTGACGAAGGACAATCGTTTACTGCTGTTGTTGATTATGCTCATACGCCCGATTCGCTGCGCGCGATCTATGAAGCATATCCTGAGCGACGAAAAATTTGTGTACTTGGTTCGACGGGGGGTGGGCGAGATATGTGGAAACGTCCTGTCATGGGAAGCGTTGCTGAAACGTATTGCGATACGATTATCCTCACCAACGAGGATCCGTACGACGAAGATCCGCGCGGCATCATTGATACACTCGCACGCGGTATTGAGAAAAAAACTCCCGAAATCATCATGGATCGCCGCTCGGCCATTGCACGCGCACTTTCTCTCGCGCGCTCAGGTGATTGCGTTATTGTGACCGGCAAAGGAACCGATCCAACTATACAAGGCGCGCGCGGAAGTGCTATGCCATGGAGTGATGCACAGGTGGTACGTGAAGAATTGCGGAAGATGCATTCATAGAAGGATATACTAGTGGCATGCTCCGACAGGTGGTGATTTGGCTTTTGATTTTTATTGTGCTCGCCGCACTAACGCTCTGGGTGATCGGCGGCGGACCACGAAGCGTATTTAATGATATTACGTCTATAGACTTTCTCGAACCCATCACTCCAGACGAAGGCGTTGGCTTTCGCCTCCCGTGGCAGCCAACTCAGCTCTTTGTCCCCATCGACATAACTAAGGCTTTACAGATTTCTGACCCCTATGCAAATGACCCTGGAAATGCACAAGCAGAACTCCTCGCTTTGACGGAAGAATACGAGCGCCTCAACCGAGAAGCGGCGGAGATGCGCAATTTCGGCACGCCCTCCACCTACGTCGGCGCGGTCTTTATTGCCCGAGACGAAGGAGGTATTCACGCGACCGATGCAAACACTGAGTATGTGCAACTGCAAGCCGAATATCGAAATAACTCCCCCATCAACATCCAGGGATGGTCGCTTGAAAGCGCGCTCACGGGAGTGCGTGTTGTGATTCCGGGAGCAGCTGCACCATTCTCGCAAGGAATACCTAATACACTAGGCGCAGTGGCACTCGCGCCCGGTGGCGTCGCAATTCTCACAAGCGGTTCTTCACCCGTCGGTGTCTCCTTCCGAGAAAACACCTGCACCGGATACCTCCAACAATTCCAATCATTTACTCCACCACTCGCTGAACGTTGCCCCTCCCCCTCTTCGCTCATGCCACTTTCCGAACAAAATCTTATGCGCTATGGCGCCGAGTGCTTTGACGCACTCCAAGGAATCCAATCATGTCAGTTTCCACAAGAACTTCCCCAGACACTCACTGCGACATGCCGCACACAGTTAGCCGACACACTTTCGTATAACGGCTGCGTGCGCACACAAAGTTATCGTGCCGATTTTCACGACAATGTCTGGCGCTTGTATCTTGGAGCACCCGGCGAGATATGGAGAGCCTCGCACGATGTAATCCGTCTCTTAGATGCGCAAGGTCGCACTGTTGATGTATTTACGTATTAAACGGAAGCGTTGAGAACAAAATAATTCCCGCGGTTGTTGCAACATTGAGCGACTCTTTCATGCCGAGCATGGGAATTTCCACAAGATCGTCGCACGATGTGCGGATTGAGGGGGCGAGTCCCGTCACTTCGTTCCCAAAAAGAAATGCTGTCGCTCCTTCGGGTTTAAAAAGACGATAGTCACGCGCCCGTGCATCTTGCTCGACACCAACAATACGCACACCGTTTGCACGAAGACTTCTCATAACACGAGAAAGAGAGCGTGCACTCGTCCAAGAAATTGCTTTTTCTGCGCCAAGCGCCGTCTTTGCAATCTCACCCTGCGGACGCTTAAACCTATCAAGCGGTGCCGGCGTATAGCCGGTGAGATACATATGGGAAATAGCGGAGGCGTCCGCGGTGCGGAAAATTGCGCCCACATTGTGGGCACTACGAAGGTTGTGCAAGATAATGTATCGCTCCATAGAAGCACCCTATATTCTTGTCGCGCCGAAGACAAGGCGGTACACTGCCCCCATGCTTTCGTACTTCCCCGAACTGCTCTACCTCGCACCATTCGCGGGCCTTCTCATTCGCATTGCAGTTGCGGTCATACTCGGCAAGATCGCGCTTGAGAATCTTCGCAAAGAAGACATCTGGACGCGCGCCTCCGGCGTCGTAACTGGACTCGCAGCACTATTCCTTTTTGTGGGCGCACTCACGCAACCTATGGCACTCATTGCCATCCTCACTCTTATCGAATCTCTTGCTCGTGGCAGCTCAACCCCGAAAAGTACCCTTTGGCTCACACTCGTAATGAGTATCACACTCCTCATCACAGGCCCTGGGCCGTTTGCGTTTGATTTGCCGCTGTAAACAGTCTTCAGTCGTCACAGATATTCTTGTCGCCGTCGCGACAAGAATTCTTCGACCCCGACTCGGCTGTTTCGCGTACTCGCGAAACATGCCTCCGTCTCGGAAATGTAACGAAAAATAGCGTGCAGACCCTATTTTTCTTTCATTTCCGCCCACCAGGGATCGAACCTGGGACCGTCTCCTTAAAAGGGAGCTGCTCTACCATCTGAGCTATAGGCGGATTACAAAACTTATACCACGCCCTCGCGTAAACGTGAATCTTTAGTAGGCTCAAAGCCCCTCGCTTGAAGGCATTAAATCGCAATCTGCACGGTCACACTGTCACTAATTGTTGTACTTGCACCAGTGAGACATTCGATGGAAAAGGTTGTTGGTCCTGAAATGGGTACGGTCGAAGCACCTCCAGAAAGTGAGTTCTGCGAGAAGTTAGGTCCTGTCGCAGCGCACGACACAACGCCCTGCGCGCGCCAGAAAACATAGGTGCGCGTACCAAGACGCACTGAAGAAGGTTCAGCCCAAATATCTGCTTCTGGTGGTACATCGCTGACGGCTCCAGGCATAATTGGTCGAGGCGCAGCTGCCCCCATGCCTGGAGAGTTTGGTTGTCCAGTACCACCTGTTCGCCCCGACTGCGTTGGCGCAATAGCACCCACTTGGTAGCCGCTTAATTTACAAATACCATCAAAGAAGGTGGGAGAAATCACATTGCTCACAACTCCTCCTTGCCACGGACGCGCGGAACACAGACGCCCCGCCGCGGAAAGCGCCTGCGAAGCGCCGCCGGTCGAGCCGCCAAAGAATCCAGCCACCTCACTGAGTCCTTCACGAAGATTTGCAAAAATAGTCGCTCCCGCATTCCCCACACGCAAATCGCCCGAGAGACCCTGATTACCCGCGGTTGGTGTTGGTGTGTTTGTTTGTGTATTTGAATCAGTGCCCGTTACATTTTTTATCGTATCCAAAAGTCCTCCACTGACATTAGATGGGGCAGGAGACCCGAGTGCACCGAGAAGATCATTTGCGATCCCCGAAGAACCGCCACCAGCGTCTAAGACAGCCGAGGGAGAATAGATTGCACACGGATCAGTCGATGGGGTGGACACTTGGTAGTAGTCGGTACATCCAGCGAGACCCGATCCCGGCGCCGCACCGGAGCCACCCCCGCCTCCTCCACCCCCTTGAAGTCCTTGCATAATTTGCTGCATTGCCTGGCCAAGGAGTTGATTGATCATTTGTGAACCCTCACCGCCAGCACCTTGCCCGGAAACTCCCTCGCATTTGTTTGCGGCTATACAAATCCCGATAGTGGTCAGACCATTTGTAGTGTCTTTACATACACCTGGTGGACACATATTTGTATTTTTTCCACCGCAACAACCTTTCTTACATGGCACTTGATTACACGGACATTGGGCAAACCATGGGTTACACATTGCATTAGCCTCCCCTCCAAGGGCAGTGGCGTGGTGGGGCATTACAAAACTAAACAATATTAAGACGGTGAGAATGTATGGCCGCACAATTCTTTGCATACTGTTAATGATGCAATCATTTCAGCGATAGCACAAACCGCTCAAGTGCATAATCGAGCTCCTCTCCTCGCCTGCGCGCCAGATGCGGCAATTCAGTAAGCTCCCCAATCAGTTTCTTTGCGTACGCATCTTTCCCGCCCGATTTCAAATACATATCTTTTGCCGCCCAAAAAAGAAATCCGTGCGTCGCCTCAGGCGCAGAACCTTTCCCAACCTCGCGCATGTAGCCCACCCAAAGTTGTTTTTTGTTTCGTGCACGAAGTGCGTTCGCAAGCGCAAAGATATCATTCTCGCGCCCGCGCTTCGGAAGGTCGAATGTTTCAAAACGTTCCGCATATTTTTGTAACCGCTTCTTCAAATCAGCAAGCGGTTTTGCTTCGTAGATAAATACCTTCTCATCACTTTCCGCAACGCGCGCAAGTGCCTCAAGAAAAATCGGCTCCATCTCTTCGTTCTCGCATACTCCTTCAAAAACAAGGACTCGCTTTTCAGCAAACATTCCGCCGCCCTGAAGTGCCGCTCTCAAATCCTCGAGTGTATGCACATCGGTAATCCTCACTACCCGCACACCCTTTCCCTCTTTTTCAATATATTTCTCAAGCGCCGCGCGCGCCTTGTCTCTGTCGGTGCCAGTGAAAACAAACAACATATTATTTTTTGAGATTCCCCCAGTCTTCCCCCATCGCCACCTCAGCAACTATCGGCACGCCCCCCAGGGCTCCCCTAGGCAAGGTTGACTCCATTACTTCTTTGATAGACTCCCCCACCTCCTCGGCAATCACCCCTTCTACTTCGTACACTAATTCATCGTGCACCTGGAGAACGAGTCCTACCTGATCGCGCCACTTTTTCTTTTCGATCAGTGCATCAGCATGTACCATCGCAAGTTTGATGATGTCAGCTTGCGTTCCTTGAATTGGCGCATTCACCGCAAAGCGCTCGGCCTGCGCGCGCAGCATGGGGAGTGTGGATTTAAAGCCCGGAAGATAGCGACGACGACCAAAAAATGTCTCAACGAAACCGTCTCGCTTTGCATCACTCTTCGTCTCCTCGACCCAGCGCGAGAGATCGGGATATTGCGCAAAATACGCTTCGAGATACTGCGCCGCTTCCTCGCGCGTCACGTTTCCCCCAAGATTCTGCCGAAGCGCATTCGCACCCATGCCGTAGAGAATGCCGAAGTTAATCACTTTTGCGCGACGACGCATTTCTTTATCCACCTTCTCTGGCGAGACATTAAACACATTAGCCGCAACCGCAGTATGAATATCGGCCCCCTCTTGAAATACAGCAATCAATTTTGTATCCGCAGAGAGCCCTGCGGCAATACGTAGTTCAATCTGGGAATAGTCGAGAGAGATAAGACACTTGCCCTTAGGCGCCACAAAAGCACTCCGTATGCGGCGACCATATTCGGTGCGAATAGGAATGTTTTGCAAGTTCGGATCTTTACACCCCATGCGCCCCGTCACCGTGCTGTTCTGCAAAAATTCTGCGCGCAGACGCCCGTCAGGAGAAATGAGTTCAAGCATCTTCTCAAGATAGGTGGAAAGCAGTTTTTGCAGCTCCCTAAATTGGAGAATTTCTTCAATAATCGGATGCTGGTCGGAAATCTTAGCAAGCTCGTCTTCTTTTGTTGTTCTCTGTCCCGTTGCGGTCTTTTTCTGCTTTTCGGGAACAAGCTTCAATTCATCGTAAATAACTCCCGCAAGCTGTCTCGGGGAATTGATATTGAACTCATGCCCTGCGTGCTGAAAAATCCTTCCCGCAATTTCACCGAGTGTTTTTCGGTATTCTGTCTCGAGCCTTTGAAGTTCTTTCTTATCGAGATAGACTCCTCGCGCATTCATTTCTTTTATTACTGGAATGAGGGGTTTCTCTATTGTTTCGAACACATCCCCAAGACGCCCCGTCTCGCGCATCTTTTTCTCGATGTGCGCTCTCGCCTCGGAAAATTTCTTGGTTCCCGCATAATCAAGAATCTCTTGGAGCGCTGCGCTCCCCATCTCGGAATTCAAAAGCCAAAGCATGATAGCCACTTCATGGACATCCTCTGCCTCAACGTCTTCGCGTAACTCTTCGGGCACCGCATCGGTGTCCTCAAATTTTTTAAGCTTTGCATGGAGCCGTTCTTTTATCGAACGAAATTCGTACGCATCGCACACGGCGTCAATCGACGTAATGTGATCACTCACCTTCCATTCCTCCTTGGGGAGCTCAAAATCAATCGGCGTCTCACGACTAATCGTTGCAAGCATGCGTGAAAAGAGTGCTTTTTCTTTATTATCTGCCACTAACTGCACATACCTCTTCTGCACCCCTGCTTCTTTTGCAACATCCTCAACACCCTCTTTCTGAATCGCCGCATACAGATCTTCAAGCGAACCAAAGGTGCCAATAAGTTTTGTTGCACTTCCCTCACCCACTCCGGGGACTCCAGGAATGTTGTCAGAGGCATCTCCGCGAATACCCTTGTAATCAATCACATGTTCGGCACCAAAACCGTAGCGTTCCCGGACACGCTCGTCGTCATAAAGCACAAGATCGTTAATGCCTTGTCGTAAGTGAAAAACCTGCACTTTTTTGCCATCCACAAGCTGAAACATATCGGCGTCTCCTGTCGCGATAATTATTTCAATATCTTTTTTCTTAAGCTTCTCTACAATCGTGCCAATCACATCATCGGCCTCAAACCCTTCGGCGGAGTAGACGGGTATACCAAACGCCTCGAGTACCTCGGGTGCTTTTTTGAGCTGAGAAAGAAGTGCGTCGTCTATTTCTACGCGCGTGCCTTTATAGCCTTCGAAGAGCTTGTCGCGAAAGGTGCCCCCCGGCAGATCCCGCGCCGCAACAATGTAGTCAGGACTAAAATCATAGATGGATTTCAGAAGCATCGTGATGAGCCCATAGAGAGCCCCTGTCGGCTCGCCCTTCGCAGTCGAAAAATCGGGAATTGCGTGGAACGCACGGTGTAAGATTGCGTGCGAATCAAGCAGAAGAAGTCGTGCGTGTTTTTTTGTTTTCGTCTGTGCCATAGGTTATGTCCCTTCCCTCACCACTATACCGAAGTGTGACGCGAATAGCATCCGACGGTATGGCGTCTTGTATTTTTTCTGGCCACTCAATGCAAATGAGATTCCCAGGATCCGAGATAAGCGCATCCCACCCCAAAACACGGAGGTGCTCCTTCCCTTTAAGACGATATGCGTCCATGTGCACGAGTCGTTTAAATTTCTGATCCAGAAGGTCGTAGATCTTCATAATAACGAACGTGGGGCTGGTGACAGACTCCTCTATACCGAGGGATTTCGCGATGCCCTGCACAAAAGTGGTTTTCCCTGCACCTAACTCACCCGAGAGCGCGAGCACTGTCGCCCCCTTGCCCGGAGCGATCCTCAACACCAAAAGTGCCGCCTCTTTCTGCATGTCCTCTTTCGTTTGAATATGCATACCGTACGTGCGCTACTATATACGTATGTCCGCCCAATTCAATGAGCATAAACAAGAAGAGCGCTTGGAAGAATTACGCCGCCGCGAAGAAGAGCAGCTTGCAGAAATGCTCGCCGGGAAATACGGCGTTGAATATGTCGATCTCACTAAGAAGTCGATTGATACCGATGCTTTGCGTCTGATCCCTGAAAAAGAAGCGCGTGAAGCAGAGGTGGCGGCGTTCCATAAGCTCAACAAGAAGATTTGGATCGCAGCGCGCGCGCCGGAACGCGACGACACCATGCGCGCCATCGCAAACGTCGAACGCCTCGGTTTTGAAGTGCGTCGCTTTATCGTCTCTCGCGCATCGCTTGACCACGCATGGGATCGCTATCACGACATCTCATTCGCCACAGAAACAGAGGCTGGGATTCTGACGCTCTCAAACGAGACAATTCAACGCATGCTCGCCGAGATTAAAACACTGGAGGATGTAAAAGTGGAAATTCAGAATCTCGCGGGTAGCAAAGACAGCCATCGTATCTCGCGCGTCCTGGAGGTCATCATGGCAGGTGCGCTCGCACTCGGCGCTTCAGACGTTCACTTAGAACCAGAAGAAACAGGGGTTCGCATGCGCTACCGCCTTGACGGCGTTCTCCTCGAGGTACTTGTCTTTGATGCCCCCACCTATAACCTCATCTCTTCGCGCCTCAAGCTTCTCTCAGGACTCAAACTCAATATCAAAAACGCCGCACAAGACGGACGCTTCTCTATTCAGGTGAATGAAAAAGAAATTGAGATTCGCGCCTCCATTCTTCCCGGGGCTTACGCCGAAACTATTGTGATGCGTATTCTCGACCCCTCGACCATTGCACTCCCCATGGAAAAGCTTGGCTTTGATTCCTACCTCATGGAGATTTTCAATAAGGAAATTGCGAAGCCCAACGGCATGATCCTCAATACAGGTCCCACCGGAAGCGGAAAAACAACGACGTTGTATGCCTTTCTCAAACAAGTATCGAATCCGGAAATAAAAGTGGTTACCATCGAAGACCCTATTGAATATCACCTCCCAGGCGTCGTTCAAACACAGGTCTCGAAAGACTACACCTTTGCCTCGGGGCTGCGCTCAACACTGCGCCAAGACCCTGACATCATCATGGTGGGCGAGATCCGCGACAGTGAAGTTGCCTCAACTGCAGTAAACGCATCACTGACCGGTCACCTAGTGTTCTCCACGCTGCACACCAATGACGCCGCGGGCACCTTTCCCCGCCTCATCGACATGGGAGTGAACGCCGACATTCTCGGCGCCGCACTCACTGTTTCCATGGCACAGCGCCTTGTGCGCAAACTCTGCCCCGACTGCCGCACAGAAACACCACTCTCTCCCGAGGATGCAAAGACAATGCAAACACTCCTCGCGCACATTCCACACCCCGAGGGCGTTCCGGAAAAACGAGACTCCACGTGGATGGCAAAAGGATGTGCGAAGTGCGGTGGGATTGGTTACAAAGGTCGGATGGGCATCGTCGAAGTGATTTTGATGGATAAGGCGGTGGAAACAGTCATCCGCACAACAACAAGCGAGCGCGAGATTTGGAGAGCAGCAAAACCGCAGCAAATTCGTCGCATGGCACAAGACGGCGCAGTAAAAGTGCTTCAAGGTATCACATCACTCGACGAGCTTGGACGCGTAGTGGATCTTCACGACGAAGTAATGCTTGAAACAATATCGTGACCGAGAGTATTCCGGAAAATATGTTTTGAGGGTCTCTCGCAGCGCGTCGGCGCGAGAGTGAGCGCTGGCACAGCAGTGCCAGACAGCGACCCGAAAAACATATTTTCCGGAATACTCTCAAAAACACCGACTTGCGCCGGTGTTTTTTGTATCGTGTACACCACGACACGAAAATAATATTGTGTATTCGCTGTTCGATGCTATCGTTTCAAAAGAAATCTCGTGAGAGTCGCACATCTCCGAGCATGCTTTCAATGGATATCGAAAGTCGGACAGAATCTGAGGAAAGAAGTAGTGGATCCGCATAAAGCGGGCACCGTTTCAACCTTGAATGAGTCCTGGTATGCTCGGAGATCTGCGCCCCTGACTAAGGTTTTGTATGCCTAAATAGGCAAACAAAAAATGGCGCGGTAACGCCACTTCTAAATGCTAGTGTAGCATGTTGAGGTGCTGTTGTCAATATGTCACAACAACCGGAACAAACAGGAAAATCAGCTCGCTCTCTCGACCAGGCGCTCCGCCCAGGGCTTTGGGATGAGTATGTGGGACAGGCAACCATCAAGGAAAACCTGCGCATACTCCTTTCTGCGGCCAAAGGCCGCTCCCAACAGCCGGAACACATCCTCCTTTATGGTCCCCCGGGACTTGGAAAGACCACTCTCGCGCATTTAATTACAAAAGAGATTGGCTCATCGCTTCGCTCAACCTCGGGTCCTGCGATTGAACGCGTGGGCGACCTCGCTTCCATCCTCACAAACCTCTCTCCCGGAGACGTCCTCTTTATCGATGAGATCCACCGCCTCAATCGTACGATTGAGGAAATTTTATACCCCGCGATGGAAAGTGGGGTACTCGACATTGTGATTGGGAAAGGGCCCTCCGCGCGCACCGTTCAGCTTGAGCTGCCCGCATTCACCCTCATTGCCGCAACCACACGCATCTCCATGCTCTCCTCTCCCCTTCGCTCACGCTTCTCCGGCGGCACCTTTCGTCTTGCCTACTACACTGAAGACGAAATCGCGACCATCCTTCATCGCTCAGCGCAGATCCTTGGCATACCCGCCGATACCGAATCAGTCCGCGAGATCTCACGGCGTTCGCGCGCAACGCCGCGCACCGCAAACTATCTTCTCAAGCGCTGTCGCGACTTCGCACAAGTGAGCGAAGAAGTGCTAGATGTAAAGACAGTAAAAAAAGCGCTCGCGCTTCTCGAAGTTGATGAACTTGGTTTGAATCAGATCGACCGCGACATTCTCGGGGTTCTCATCGACAAATTTAAAGGGGGTCCTGTTGGTCTCAAAACTATCTCCGCCGCACTCTCTGAAGAAGAGGCAACTATTGAAGAGGTGCACGAGCCCTATCTCCTCCAGCTAGGACTTCTCGAAAGAACCCCCCGCGGCCGCATGGTAACCGAAAAGGGCTACACACATCTTGGTGAAGAAGTACCAAAAGCGGATCAGCCAAAACTAATCTAGTTTTTTGCCTTTTCGCATTTTCCCTATACCCTAGTGGCTAACTTCTAATCACTATCCCTATGGCCGGACACAACAAATGGGCACAGATAAAGAGGCAAAAAGGTGCCGCAGACGCAGCAAAGAGTAATTTATGGGGGAAGCTCGGGCGACGCATTGCAGTCGAGAGTAAAAAAGCAAATGGGGACGTAAACTCAGCGAATTTGCGCGCAATTATCGAAACGGCGAAAAAGACGAATATGCCGAAAGACACGATCGAGCGCGCGATCGCTAAAGGAACTTCGGGAGACGCAAGCGCCATGGAACAGGTCGTCTATGAAGCATATGGGCCGGGAGGGGCGGCAATCATTATTGAAGCCGTCACCGACAACACCAACCGCACACTTCAAGAGCTAAAAGCAATTTTTGCAAAACATGCGATTGCACTGGCGGCGCCAGGTGCTGCACTTTGGGCCTTCTCCAAAGGCGAAGACGGCTACACCCCCACAGCACCCATTCCTCTTTCTGAAACAGATGACACACTCCTCATGAAAGCAATGGAGCTTATCGATGCGCTTGATGATGTGCAAGAGGTGTATACGAACGCGGAATAAGTAATGTAAACGTATCTAGTATCCTGTATTTAGTATCTCGTATATACAAGATACTAAATACGAAATACCATATACCCATGCGCGTGATTGGCATCGACCCAGGCTATGGCCGCTGCGGAGTTGCTATTGTTGAAAAAAACGCCGGGAAAGAGCGCTGGATCTATTCCGACTGCATTGAAACCCTCGCGAAAGACGGTTTTGTGGAACGACTCGCACAGGTCGTTGCTGAGTGCGAGCTCCTCATAAAGACACATAGGCCAGATGCGCTCGCAATGGAGCGACTTTTTTTTAACTCAAATCAAAAAACTGCCATGCAGGTCGCTGAGGTGCGTGGCGCAATACTCCATGCGGCGGTGTCACTTAGCATCCCCTCTTTCGAATACACGCCCGCACAGATAAAAAGCGCAACAACAGGCTACGGCAAGGCTGACAAGAAACAGATGACCACAATGCTCCACATGCTTCTTGCAATAGACAAATCCATACGCCACGATGACGAATACGACGCGATCGCGGTGGGACTTACTCACCTCGCACACGCGCGGTAATACTGCACGTACGCGTTCGTCTACGATAAAGCTGGGCAAGACGCCTGGGGCGCGGTAGACTTTTTCCTACGTGCGCACTGCTATGAGCACCCACCCGAGACATAGGCGCTATGCGCACCACACGATGCGCTTCAGTATCCTCCTTGCAATTGCTGCTGGAGGAGTGTTTGTTGCATGGGCTTTCTTTGCGTCAGTTCCCGCTGTGGACACTATTGAAAATAGAATTGTGGGTGAGAGTACAAAAATTTATGACCGAACCGGAGAGGTGCTTCTCTATGATGTCCACGGTACTATGCGACGCACTGAAATTCCTCTCGAGAACATATCCCCGTATATCAGAAATGCGACGGTAGCCATTGAAGACGCCACATTTTATCAACATCAAGGATTTCGCCCCCTTTCATTTCTTCGCGCGGTCCTTGTAAATCTCCGCCTCATCCCTGGTATCGTCGGGCAAGGAGGGTCAACCATCACCCAACAGGTGGTAAAAAACACATTACTTACCCAGGACAAAACACTCATTCGAAAGGCGAAGGAAATAGTGCTTGCTATTAAACTTGAAAATATAGCCACAAAGGACGAAATTCTTACTATTTACCTCAACGAAACTTCCTACGGTGGAACTATTTATGGTGTCGAGGAAGCAACTCAATATTTCTTTGGGAAGCCCGCACGCGATGTGAGCATAGCGGAAGCTGCCTACATCGCAGCGCTTCCCCAGGCGCCAACACGCTACTCTCCCTATGGCAATCGTCGCGACGAGTTGGAAGGAAGAAAAAATCTTGTACTCTCGCGCATGCGTGACCTTGGGTATATTAGTGAAGAAGAATATACAACAGCAAGTGCAGAAAAAGTGGAGTTTCGCCCCCAGAGTGATTCGGGCATCAAAGCACCTCACTTTGTGTTCTACATACTTGAATACCTCGAAGGAAAATATGGCGCCGATCTTGTGGCGCAAGGTGGTCTCAAAGTAATCACGTCGCTCGATTGGGAGCTGCAATTAAAGGCTGAAGAGATAGTAAATCGTCGCGCGCTTGAAAATGAAAAGAATTTTAATGCTGAGAACGCCGGACTCGTCGCCGTTGATCCAAAGACAGGCCAGATACTGGTAATGGTGGGTTCGCGTGGTTACTTCGATGAGGCAATTGACGGAAAAGTAAATATTGCGCTTGCAAAGCGCCAACCAGGCTCGTCATTCAAACCGTTTGTATATGCCACCGCATTCGAAAAAGGATATACACCCGAAACGGTTGTATTCGACGTTCCTACGCAATTCTCAACAGCCTGCCCCGTCTCTGATATTTTAAATTCAAATCCGCCATGTTATAGCCCAGGGAATTATGATGATTCCTTTAAGGGTCCGATGAAGCTTCGCGATGCGCTTGCGCAATCACAGAACATTCCTGCGGTAAAAACACTCTATCTCGCAGGGATTCCTGAATCCATTGAAACCGCGCGTGACATGGGCATCTCAACACTTGAAGACGCGGGGCGTTATGGCCTTACATTAGTGCTTGGTGGTGGAGAGGTAACACTGCTGGATATCACGGGTGCGTATGGTGTTTTTGCGAATGATGGTATTCGCAATGCAAACACAGGGGTCTTGAGCGTGGAAGATAGTAAGGGTCATGTTCTTGAATCGTACGAGAAGCGAGAAATCCGCGCACTAGATCCCCAGATTGCTCGACTGGTAAATGATGTTCTTTCGGATAATAACGCACGGACACCTGCATTTGGCGCAAATTCCCCACTCCACTTCCCCGGATTTGATGTCGCCGCAAAGACTGGCACCACAAACGACTACCGCGATGTATGGATTGTAGGATACACGCCGAGCATTGCGGTGGGCGCGTGGGGAGGAAACAACGACAACACTCCTCTTGAGCGCCGTGTCGCATCGTTTGTGATTGCGCCTCTCTGGAACGAATTTATGACTCTTGCGATTGAGAACTATAGTGCGGATGAATTTACCCCACCTGCACCAGACCCTGAATATACCTCCCTGCCCGCTGTCCTTCGCGGTGAATGGAACACCAACCCCTCTCTGGGCCTACACGATATTCTCTATTGGGTTAATAAAGATAACCCTCGAAATGGATCTCCGAACTTCAGCGACGCACAGTTTTCTTACTGGGAATATGCGGTGAGCGCTTGGGCAAACGGCCTTGGGTCGGGAACGAGCACGCCACAGAACCTGCAGTTTAGAATCACATCCCCAAACCCTGCCGCACAATTACCATTTACCGCGCCATTTGACGCCTCTGTTTCATTTGATCCCCTTATTGGTATACGAAGTGTGACGTACTACCTAAACGGTGAATTTGTGGGTATTTCAGCCCAACCTCCCTACATTATTGCAGTCCAACCACGCATTCCTGGGATTCAGTCGTTGCGCGCTGTTGCTGATACTCTTCTTGGCCCCATTGAGCACACCACCACCTTTAATGTGCAGTAGCTAGCGATTAAGGGGCATTGCAAGGTAGGTGAATGTAGAATCCCCAACCCCACGCATAACCAGCGGCTTCCCTGCCCCCGAAAAACCGAGAATAAGTGAATCTGAGGGAATAGATTGCAGCGCATCCGCTACATAGCCTATATGAAAGTTAACATCAACATCCTCGCCGGTAACCGCTGCCTCAAGTGAATCCGACATCTCCCCAATCGCCGCACTTTGTGCTGTAACGTCAAATATTTTTTTCTTTGGATACACATGGAATCCCACATGTTGATCCGCGCCAGAAAAAATACGAGCTTTCCTGAGAGACTCAGCAAAATCGGCTTTGAGAAGCGTGGCTTCTGTTGAAAATTTCTTGGGTAAAATTTCTTTATAGTTAGGAAATGTTCCATCAATAACACGGGAAACAAATGCCACCATACTCGTTGAAAGAGAGAGTTGTGCATCACTAGTGGAAAGTGTTATGTCCGCATCTGACACGCGCTCGAGGATGTGTGTTATTTCATGGACATGTTTAAGTGGAATGAGCACATCCCCAGATACATCACCCTTGAATGGGTGAGTTTTTTCCGCGAGTCTAAACGAATCCGTTGCAACAGCAGTGACCACACCATCGTTAATAGAAAGATATACACTCCCCAGTTCCGGACGAATCATCGAAGATGATGCTGCGTACGAAACTGAATGAAATAAAGAAAGAAGACTTTCGCGAGGGATAGAAATATTGTTTTCCGAAACATCGCGAGGGATAGTGGGAAATTCCTCATGCGGCACAGCTTTTATAATCGTTTTTAAACCTTTTGATTCAACTCGTAGATTCCCTTGATCCGCACGGAGAACTATTTTATCTCCCGAAGATGATCTGATTGTTTGAGAAAGCACAGAAACAGGAATAGCAATAACACCCTTCTCTTTTACATCTGCATGTACCCGAATCTCAACACCAGCCTCAAGGTTGGTACTTTTAACCACACACTCATTACCACCCACATCAAGCACTACACATGAAAGGACGGGGAGTGATTCTTTTTTTCCTACAACACGTTCTGCAATAAGCACCGCTTTAAGAAAAGATTCGTGTGTGGTGATGAATTGCATAGGTGTTTATAATTATTTATTTATTAATACTTATTATTACTATTAGTAATGTGTATAGGTGGAAAAGTCTTTTTTAGTGAGTCTTTAACTACTATTTTGGGTATGTGTGTTTGGGGAAAAGTACATCAATAACTCGTGTTGGTGTGTGGGGATAAAATTTGGGTAGGTAATATATATTTTTTTTCCACACAAAATCTCTTGTTGTTCGAATACTATCCACATAGTTATGCGTGTACTAAAGTGCGAATATGTTCAAGCTCTTGATCGAGGGAGGTGCTGCGCTTAACCTCATCTTTTATTTTTTCGCATGAGTGAATCACGGTAGTGTGGTCTCTTCCACCAAGCTTTTCTCCAATTGATGGGTACGAAACATTAAATTCCTCTCGTAAGATATACATAATTATTTGACGTGGCTTCACCACCTCCTTCTTTCGGGTTTTTTCGTAAATACTCTTCTCTGCAACTTCATAATATTGCGCAATACGGCGCACCACCTCTTCTACAGAGACACCTTTTGAAGGACGAACATTATGTTTTATGAGGGTGCGTACGTCCGGGAGAGTAATCGCCTTCCCTTTCAGTTGGGATTTGCACACAATCATATTAATGATTCCCTCAAGTTCGCGAATGTTGCCTCGCACAGTTTCGGCAATATGAGTGATGATGTCCTCGGGAAGACTAAAGCCAAGTTGTTCTATCTTTGCTTTTATAATTGCAATGCGTGATTCAACATCAGGCTCCGGAATTTCCATAATGACTCCTGCAGAGAGACGGCCTCGGACACGATCCTCAAATCCCGGAAGAAGCATGGGATGTTTATCCGAAGAGAAAATTATTTGCTTGTTGTTATCGTGCATTGCATTAAAAAGATGGAACAGTTCTTCTTGTGTACGCTCCTTTTCAGCCATGAATTGAATATCATCCATAATAAGGACGTCGTACTGTCGGTACTGATCTTTAAAATCATTTGCGCGACCTCGTGAAACCGCGTTGATGAAATCAACTGCAAAACGCTCAGAGGAAACATAAAAAACCTTTTTATTGGTATGTGTCTTCTTAAAATGGTTACCAATTGCTTGAATCAGGTGGGTTTTACCATGCCCGCTTGCGCCATAGACGAAGAAGGGGTTGTACGCGAGTCCGGGGCGTTCTATAACCGCCTTTGCCGCAGCGTGAGCCAGTTGATTAAAGGGACCAACTACAAATGTTTCAAAAGTGTAACGGGGGTTCAAGTTGTCTCGTTTATCAATATAGAGCTGTCCAAGGTCGAGAGAGGTGTTTGCTGGGGGTGTTTTTTCAACACGGCGAGGTTCTCCCACCGATCGGTTCACCACATACTCAACTACCCTAATCGTATTATCGAGCGAACGAAGGGTGCCAAGGATGAGTTTATGGTGCTTCTCCATAAGCCATTCCTTCACAATTTTTGAAGGAACGGCAAGATGAATAGTGCTGCCATCACGCGAGACAACGTCGGTATTACGGAACCAAGTTCGAAAACTCGCCTCAGAAGTGCCGAGCTCTATCTGGACGAGCGCATTCTGCCATAATTCCCTGTTAGTTATCATAGTGAAGAAAATTCACTATGGAATTGATGCACACACCGTATGCACGCACGCATAGTGGGGGTAATTATACGCAGTCAGAGAGTCATGTGAAGTGACAGCGTCACACACTCAAACTGTTCACAAGCTGTGTATAACTCTGTGGATAGCCACCCACCCTTCCAAAATAGCTCAAGATACGGTATAGTCGCGTCATGAAGCGAAACTATCAGCCAAAAAAGCGAAAGCGCGCCCGAACGCATGGGTTTAGAGCGCGTCTTGCTACAAAAACCGGGCGTCGTGTACTCCAGCGCCGTATGCGCAAGGGTCGTACACGACTTGCCGCATAATGTCTGCTCCACAGAGGCTCTCGCGCCATGATTTTAACCACCTGAAGGTGGAGAGGCGTGTGGGGGGCACCTACCTTACGCTTGCGATTGGTAGCGTACACGGGCGCCAGGTGCGTGGGTTTGCGTGTGTTGTCTCAAAAAAGGCCGCCAGAAAAGCGGTTGATAGAAACCGAATAAAACGCCGTATACGAGCCATATTTCAAAAAATTATACCATCGTTACCACACCCCACAGTGGTGGTTGTGTATGCAAAATCAGGAGCATCCAATGCTCAGATAGATGACCTCCGTAAAGATATATATCCACTCCTTACTCGTTTGGGAGTCATCCCCACTGGCGGTGAAAGCTAGCCGAGTTACAATGCGCGGATGTTTACCGCCGCGTTTCGTGAAGGTATTTATGAGCCACTCTATAACGCCCTTATTTATCTCATCGACATTGTGCCTGGGCACGATGTGGGTATTGCCGTCATCATTCTCACGCTTGCGGTAAAAGTCATTCTTATCCCTCTCTCGCGGCAGGCAATACGGACACAGACCGCTATGCGGGCAATTGCGCCGGAGATGGAAGAGCTTAAGAAAAAGCACAAAGATAACCAAGAAGAGCAGGCGCGAGCCATGTTTGCGCTCTACAAAGAGAGGAATATACGCCCATTTTCAACTTTTTTCCTTGTACTCCTCCAACTCCCCATCCTTTTCGGGCTCTACTGGGTATTTTGGAAGGGTGGCCTACCAGCAATTAATACTGAAATACTCTATAGCTTTGTGCCAGCACCCCCCTTCGTTGATATGTCATTTTTAGGCTTCATAGACATGGGAGAACGAAGTCTCCTCCTCGCGCTTCTTACGGGGGTAACTCAATATATCTACACTCGCCTTTCTATGGGGCCGCGTCAACCAAAGCCTCATACCGAAGAAGTATCATTTTCTGCTGATATGGCGCGTAGTTTTGATCTCCAGGCTCGGTATGTCCTTCCTGTGCTATTCACTGCTATTTCATATAGCCTTTCGGCAGCGCTCCCCCTCTATTGGGCAACCAGCAACATATTCATGATAGGTCAAGAGCTTCTTATGAGTCGCGGTCGCACAAAAGAGGCTCAAAAATCAGTCTAGATTTGGTAAGGAGGGCGAATTATGATACAAGGAGGATATGCAGCCCCCTCTAGAAATCCTCCGCACGATCCTAGATACTATCGGGGTTACCTACACTGAGGTTAAAGAGCAGGACATCGTCGGACAGACGGTGCTCTCTATCACTGTACCCGACGGTAAGGCGCTTATTGGTACGCACGGAGACACTGTGCATGCGCTCGATTTTCTTCTCAAGCGTATTGTTGAGCACGCTCGCATGAAGGCGGGGCAAACAGGAGAGGAACCCCATTTTCTCGTAGATGTAAACGACTATAGGGCACGCCAAATTCGGGACCTTCAAACAAAGGCGCTTATGATGGCAGAGCGTGCGCGTTCGTTTCAGTATGACGTCGAACTCTCCCCTATGAGTGCGTATGAGCGTCTCATTGTACACACCACGCTCCAAAACGCGCCGAATGTTAAGACCGAATCGCACGGCGAGGGTCGTTCCCGCCGCGTGGTTATTCGCTACAGCAGCGAGACTACTGTGTAAACGTGTTTGTTGGGGCCCCCTCCTGGGTTGGGATACTTCGCAGAATATCAAGATTCAGAATATCTGGGTTGATTTGATTCAAGATTACATAGACCGCAAGGAGAAGGAGGAGTCCGAGCACAACGTCCTGCATAATTCTCTTTGCTTCCGTGATTTTTCCAAAGGAATCACCTCCCATGTAGAGAAACCCAGCATAGCCAAGGCGTAAGACCGCAAGGGTCGCGCCGACGGCGATCGCCGTGTAGAAAAGCGCTTGGAAGAAATCTGCCAGTGAAGAGTTGGGATCGAACAATTGTCCAAGGGGTTGAACTTGTTGCGCCTCACCCTGTCTGCCGATTGCGAAACCTCCTTCAAATGGGGTGGCTTGAGCGATCTTATTCATAAATACGGAGTGTCCATAATGATTTATCGCGGGCGTTCATAAAAAGAATGTATCGTGCACTCTCGTCTATATGCGGATTTTCAACATCAAGTATAAGGTCTCCTTCAGGTGCAAATAAGCGCTCAGTTGTGCCTGAACCCGACTCAACAGTAAACCAATGATCGTTAGTATGCACCGCGCCTCGGTACCAGAGGTCAAGGAAGCCTCCTGGAGTCTCATCTTGCGGAACCGCACAATAGGCGGTGAGTGATCGGCCAGGAGCCCATGCACATTTGTCGGCAATCGTTTTAATATCAAGTAGTGCGCGAGTTGTCGTGGCTGATGTTTGTGCAAAAAGTGCCATACTCTCCCCCGCTGTCCCTATGAGATAGGCTTCGCTCTGTGGATGCGCCGCAATAGTAAGTCCTCGTTCAGTTGCTATTCTTTCGATTCTCGAGGGCGAAAAGACCCTGAATGCACTGCCTAGTATGCCATGTGCGGGACGCTCAGCAACGACAAGGGGGCTTGTGCGCACGATGTGCCATCCCTGAAGCGATGATGAAAATAACAACTCCTCCTTGTTAGTTGAGGAGGCCACGAGACGACTGCCACCATTTCCGAAAAGGAAAAGCGGTGTCTCTCCCCGAAACGCTACTCCGTGGGTGGGGCCCACATCACGCGTTTCGAGGTCGCGCAGATCATTTTCAGTTGTAGTACCAAAAGTTGCGAACAGTGTGCGCACATCCCCCTCGTCATCAAGTGTGCGGAGCAAGAACGCCTCTCCACTACCAACATGTGCTTCGTATATGGTGCCGAGTGAAGTGTTCGTGCGCCGGATCACTTCTCCTGTTTCAAGATTTGCATCAAACACATGTCCATTTGAGCGTTCAACAAAACGAATCAGAGTGGTGCTTCCGTTTACAATAAACGCCGCGCCCGCAACAGGTGTTTGACTGACCTGAAAGAGGCGCGGTGGGCGTATATTCGTTGAGGTTCCTATAGGTTCTGCGCCACGTGGCGCAAGTCCTTGTACGAGATTTTCAATCGTCGAGCCACGACTTCCAGAAAACGAAGGAATTCCCACTGAAAAACCACGCGATTCTCCAATCGATTCAAGATTTGCCTCACTGCGAGATAGAAAAATATACCAACCGCCCAGTCCCAAGATAAGGAAGGCGGCGGCGGTTATGCCAATAATGCGAAATGTATCTTGATGCTCAGAGAGGTTCATAGTGACAAGAAGGGATTTGAGAAGTTCGTCTCCGGGGCGTACTGAATACTCCAGGTGTTTGTTGCTTTCAGGAATATGTCGGAGAGACTCGAGAGTGTTAGTGCAAGTGTAATTACCCCATTAAACTCTCCTTCCCGACGGAGTGTGAGTATCTCAGGTGTTTGAGGATCGGGAGATGTAGTTACTCCTCCTGCTGCCCACTCATACACAAGCGAAGGATCGCGCGGCGTGACGGGGGCGAAGAATGGCACTGTAGCGACTTTCTGCTCCTCCTCAAGGTTTAGTACGGTTCCTACGAACGCGCGATGATAGAGCGTGCCAAACAGAGGATGATGTTCGTAGAGTTCGAGTTTTGCGTCTTCGCCACGCAGAGACGTCTCAGATCGTGCAGAGATTGTGCCATCAAGCGACTCTGCCACAACCCCAATTCGGTCACTATCGAAGAGTGTGGGGCCCTGGAATGAGACCGAGGAGAGGCCGCGACCCGATGAGAATCGGGCACCATCTCGATACCACGAAAAAATAATATCGTTTTCTGCAATACGGGCCGTGCCGCGCCGTAAGTCAGTGAATGCATGGGCGCGAATGGTGCTCTGTGAACCTGGAAGCGCGCGACCTCTATAAAAAGGATGAGTATAAGACTGCGCTTCCCAGAGCAGTGTTACCTCACCGGGTCGAAGTAGTGCTGTTCCAACACCAATAATTCCTGAAACCTCCTCTGCCACGGCGCGAATAGTCTCTTCGCTACCAAGTCGAGGAGCGTCTCTTTCAAAGTCTTTGAGCCCCGCACCACGCGCCACTTCTTTGCCATTCACATACCATACAATCATGCTTCGATCGACATCAACCGCATATCCTTCGAGGGAAAAACGCACACGCTCTCCTGCGCTTGGATGCTCGGGGTTCATCGAAAGCGATAATTCGCGTTCGACGCCAGTTACGAATGACTGCCCGTGAACAGGAAGTGCACACAGAAGTATGAGTACTATAAGAAGTCTCATACTATACCCGGCGGAAGTGGGGGTTCGCTTGGAGCCTCTTGCGGTGTTCCGCTTGCGCTCTTGAGTTCTGCATTTTTCAGAATATCAGCCGCTGCACCACGCGCCTCTTGACTCACCGGAGTGCTCGGCACTTCCTGTGAAGCAACGAGTTCCTGTTTTGCTTTCTTTATCGCAAGAATTTGTGATGGATCAGATGTAATAATCTGGTCTTCTGTATACGATGCAATGACTTTAATCGCGACATGTTTAAGTCCTGCAAAGAAGATACCCTCCCCCACATCAGATTCGAGCAAGAGATACTTTTCTTCGTCAGAAAGTTTAAAGGTGCTTTGCACGAGATCGACGGATGTAGGTGATTGACGCAGGAGGAGTTGGATAGACGAGTTAGTAATCATTGCTGCGCCATAGGGAGAGGTGAGAAAGTCGTTTACGTCTTGGGTAATCGTCGAGAGTCCAAGGTAGTATTTACGGCCACGTTTTGCTATTCCAAAGAGGAAGGATGCCGTGTCTTCAGATTTCATCATCCACCATGCCTCGTCGATGACGAGGAGGCGCTTGCGAAGTTCCTTGCGTACGGCATTCCAAATGTGGTGGGTAATGATATACATCGCGACAGGCTTCAAATCGTCTTCCATGTCGCGGACGGAAAAGACAATAAGCTTTTTATTCATGTCGACGTTTGTCGGGCGGTTCATGAAGCCCGACCACGTGCCTTTGGTGTATTTCGAGAGGCGCGCGACGAGAGACTCCGAGCCCTCCATGCCGGAGAGCACTAGTTCGAAGTCGGAAAGGAGTGGTGGCTCAATAGAGGCAAAATTTGCATCCGCCGTGATGTCCTTGAGAGCGTAGGTTTCGGTGATTGCTTTGTCGATCACCGCATCTTCCTCTGGAGTAAGTCCTCCGAGCATGATGCGGAAGAGGCCGACGAGCGTGATGATGTTGTTGCGCAAGACATCGCCTGGCGACTCGTCTTCGCGTGGAATTGGGAGGTCAAAAGGATTGATGTGGTGTTCAGATGAGAGAGAAATATTGAAGTACCGCCCACCCACGGTTTCTGCAAGGTATTCGTACTCACGCTCGGGGTCGATGACGATAACCTCCGTATCGAACATTAGCGAGCGCAGGATTTCGAGCTTCGTTGTGTAGCTTTTACCAGAACCAGATTTTGCGAACGTGACCGAATTGTAGTTTTCGAGCGAGAAACGATCGAAGAGGATAAGTGAGGAGTTATGACGATTGATGCCGTAAAGGATGCCGCGGTCGGATGTAAGGTCGAAGGAAATGAACGGGAAAATGGATGAGAGTGGTGCGGAATTGAGTTTGGTGTGGACACCAAGTTCATCCGTTGCAAGTGGAATAACCGAACGAAAACCTTGTTCCTGCTGGAAAAGCGCTGGGCGAATGTAAACGAGGCGGGATTCGAGAATGGAGCGAATTTCGCTCTCTGTTTTATCTATTTCCTCTCGTGAATTGCCATAGATGGTGAGGTAGAGACCCACTTCGAAGATGCGTTCTTGTGCTTGCTGGAGAGAGTCGCGGAGTTTTTCAAGGTCTTGATACGCAGTGTCGAGAACCGGGTCGCGCACCATACCTTTTTCTTCTCGTGTTGAAATTTGAGATTGCACCTCAGCTACTTTCTTTTGGAATTTACGCAGCATTTCGTTGGTGTCCATCGGGTGGACGAAAATCGAAACATCAATAACCTTGTCGAGGTTGATGATAGGAGCAAACCAACCCGTCGTGAGAAAGCGCGGATACGAAATAACAAAAAAGGTGCGTGCAATTTTCTCGCCGAGGTCAAGTTCGCGTGAGTTGATCTTAAGCGCGTGCGGCGCAATCACGTCTTGAAGCCCAAGCACCCCTGTGCGATAGATCTCTTCTGGCAAGACTGGCAAGACCGCTGCCGGCTCCGCCCCTTTTTTTGAAAAAAGATCGAATATACCCATAGGTTCAAGCGTCAGGCGGCAACATGGTAACAACCAACGCCGTAAGCTTTATTCTACTATGCTTTTCCTATAAGCTCGCAGCTTGACTCCTATTCATTGTTGAGTGACATCGGCTTCCCTTCCTCGCCAGGGTTAAAGAGTTTGTAGAAGAGCTCAATCGCCTCCTCGGTACCGAGCTGCACGGTGCGCACACCACAACGCACGAGGCCTTGTTGGACGATTGCAATACGTTGTTCAAGCTGAGATACTTTTTCTTCAAAAGTGCGATTTGCCTCCGCCACAGAAGCCGTTCCCTTTTTCCCAAACAATTTACTTGCACCACTTCCGGTGAGAGCAGGTAGGGATGAGGGGTTATAGGGAACCACCACAAAGAAATTTTTCGTCATGATGTTTGCCGCTTCGGTGAAACTCTTGATGAATTCGATGTATTCACGAATCTGTATGCGCATAAGATCGTCCATTTGGCTTTTGTAGGCCACCTCAAGCGTCGCAATATAGGGACGAATATCAAGCATGCGGGATTCAATGAAAATCTGAGTCGAGAAATCAAGTGAATTCAGGAAGTTTTGGAATTGCACGATGAACGCCGTTTGTTCATCCTCTGACTTAAGGGCAAAGTTGATAGACGAGGCGAGAAGGATTGCGCGCAGGCTTCCATCCTTGAGCACAATTACACCGTCGCGCACCTCGGAAATAGGAACAAACTCTTGGGTGGAGCGGTTTTGCGAACGAATGGTGGATGCTTCGGGCATAGATTATCGAGGAATAGCATTGCGCGGCGTGCGTACGGGGGCCACGAGGTCATCAATTGGACTTCGTGCGACTCTTTCTTCCCCGCTTGTGGTACCCGAAGCAATGCGTTCATTGATGTCGAGGCTCCAGGAAAGCTCGTGGAGCTTACTATCAGAAAGTCGTGGAATATAAGGAGCTTCTGCAGGAAGTTTGACTTCTTGTGTTGTTTTTTTAGCACGTGCTACTGCCTGTTCATTGTTCCAGAGGTAGAGTTTCCCGCGCAGAAGATAGAAGAAAGCGTGCTCTACGGCAACAATAAATGGTTGCCCGTTGTACTGCACAAAAGCGAGCGCTACCCCAAGCCCGGCGAAGGCAAGGCCAAGTGGTGCCGCTAGGAATGTGGGGAGCGCACGCCAGAGAATATAGGCAATGCCGAGTCCTCCAGCAACGTAGACGAATTGCTTGAAGGTAAGGGGTCCGAAGATTTTATCCTCGACCTCGATGAACTGAGGTACTTGGAATTGCATCACTCCGATTATAGCAACGAATTAGGCTCTTACTGTGGCAATTCACGATACGGGTCGTCAACAACCGATTTTCGCACCGCCGATGCCTCGCCAGGCTTGTAGGCACCGGAAGCTGGCGCGCGCGCGATAGCCGCTTCGACTGTGGGTGTGGGTGGTGTAGGAGGAGGTGCGACAGGAGCAGAGTCTTTTTTTTCAGCCCCGATAAGTTGTTCGCGTGCAGCTTCAGTCCCAGTGAGTTGTTTCTCTTGTGCGTCTGGGTGTTCAAGCTGTCGCTCGAGCTCTTGGCGGATGGGTTCGAACACTGTTTGCGAAATGTCGTTTGCAAGAACAGATGCTAATTTTTTGTCCACGCCGACAGTTTTTGATATTCTTTCGGGTAATTCGCGCACCGGCAGTGCTCCTAGTAGAGCAAGAATTACTTGATTTTCTAGAACTTGCCACTGGTCAAGGTGCAGTTTATATGTTGTTGCCAGCACTCGAAGATGTTGTTCGACTTCCGCAGAGGTTATGGCAGCCTGTACAACTTTTGGTAACTGTGCGAATCGTGAACGTAGTTCTTCATCAAGAGTAAGTTCTGCCATATATTATTTCGCTTTCTTTTCCTCGTTGGCATCATCTCCTTTTACATCATCAACCATGAGTTTGAGCTTTTCTTTTAGTCGGGCACTGCCAATCTCAGCTTCGACTTTTTTAACCATTTTCTCGGATTGATAGCCAGAAGGCAACATTTCTTTTACGGCACCTCTGAATCCTTCTTCTGCAGCTTCTACTGCCTTCTTGCCGCTAGTTTCTATGCTCGATTCTATATCTTTTACTGCCAAGTTATGAGCGTCCCATTCGGCCTGGACTTCGGCCAATCTCGTATTTACTGCAGTACGCGCTGTCTCTATCTTGTTCTGAACCTCTCTCATAGTCTCTACATGTTCTTGTTCGATCGCACTCTGCCTCTGCCTCATATTCTGTTGTATCGATTTTTGCGCAGTTGGATCAGTTTCGTTGGCAAGCTGCTGCTTCAATTGCTTCATTTGCTGATCTTCTTGTACTTCCCTATGCATAGTGTCCTTCACACGTTTTTCTTCATTTTTGTGATCTTCTTCTATTTGACGACGCTCTGCTTCGATATTCTTTCTTTTTTCATCGGCAAGCTTACGATCGCTCTCTGCATTTTTTAGAGTAACTTCCGATGCCTGACGCGCCTTTTCAACCTCTTTTTTCTTTATATCACCAAGATCATCCTTGCTAAGCTTAAGTTTTCCGACATTTTCAACCGCCTCTTTTATTGCAGCTTTTTGTTGAGCTGCCGCGCCCCCAATCTTCTGGGCTCCCGTAAAGCCTGAGACACCAAGTTGTTTAGCAAGCCATTGCGATGACTTCGCATTCATTGGATTGAAGTCGCTTTTAGCTCTGGCGTTGAGTGCGTTGTATTTTTCTTGAGCTTTTATTGCCGCACTCCAATTACCAGAAGCCTTCGCATCCTTTATTTCTTTTTCGAGTGCCATTTGTCGTTCAAGGGCAGGGCGCCCCAAGAACCTTCGTCCTGCTGGGGCTATACCATATTGTGAGGATAGGGTCAGTGGGAGTGCTGCAATAGTTGGTGCCCACTTAAAACCAGGCAGTTGCATTGCAACCATGTTTGAAAGCCGGATTGAAGCATAAAGCATTCCTAATACTATGAAATAAAAGAATAATGCGAGTATTCCTGACGCGTCCCCTTGTCCCAGAAATAGCTTATCAAACGACCTGGTTGACCCTTGGGTTTTGACAAAAGATTCTGCAATTTGAAAGGTTCCCCATAACATAATAAGGAGTATTGGTGCAAAAATCGCGTTACGAAAGAGCGTGTTCCACCACATACTCCAACCGTAGTTGTCAGACACTTTTGGTATTAAGTGTGTGCCAAATGCGAAGGAAGATGTGGCAAGGAGTATCAGGAAAAGCACCGTGCGTCCTAATAATAAAATGACGGCGTAGAACAATACTCCCGCAAAAGCGATGCACATAGTAAACACCGAGAACCCATAAAGGAGAGCCATCCAAAAACCATAATCATGCTGTTCGCGTATGGCCTGCGTTGTTTCTCCTGCCCGTGACAGAGATGGTAGTCCTGCCAGTTCCATAAATCGACCAGCGATACCTGCCTGTGTTTCTTCTGTGGGGAGGGAGGTGTTAGAAGTGGCCGCACCTGTCGTCGATGGTACTGTCGCGTAGTAAAACTTTGAAGCTACAAAATTGGATGTAAAAATGATTGCTTGTGTGAAGAAAAGACTAAAATTTATCAACATTGCAATAATAAGTACTCGCGCCATGAGCGATTTTGCTCCAAAAGACTGACCGCCAAGTATTGTTGAAATGCCAACATATGTGAATACACCTATAATGACGATGTTTGAAATATCGCGCCCCACTGTCCAGGTAATATTTATTCCATCTTGAATCGCTGGGTATATGAATGTGTGAAAATTTACCACGGTGTAAAGAATTAGAGTATCAAAAAGCATTGCAACAACGCCGAGAATAGTTGCTCCAATCCAAATAATCCCCGACGCAATAGTTGCTCCGAATGCATAGACAGCAACAGCAGCGGCACCGTACGTTAGTGTTGGGAGAAGGAAACTGAGTAAAAGAGGCATAATTTATATTATTGTCTCCACGCATTGAACCATCGCTCGACCACTGCGGTGTTGTTGACGTTGCACCAGCCGACATTAGGATCGGTGCTGTCACCCCATGCTTTTACAGTATCTTTAACTAGGGTATCAAGTGCGCCGAGTACATTATCTCTCTGTTGCGCCGCATTTGTGGCGTCTTGTGCCGTACGGAGTTGACCGTTTGCAACGAGGGTATCGAGACGAAGGAGTGCCTGTTGTTGGTTTGCTTGGGATGCGCTGTTTGAAACGCTTGAAATAAGTTCGTTGAGCGCTGCGATTGTGGCGTCCGAAGCACGAATTTGGTTGATGGTAGTGGTGGCAAGGGGCGCAATTTGAGAGTCAATAATTTGTTGCGAGAATTGTGTTGAAGTTGCGATAGTGAGCTGTGTCACACCCTGCCCTGACGCGTAGGTCTGCACCGCAGGAATGATAAGTGCCCAACATTGACGTTCTGCGGAACGGAGCTGTTCGATTGAGTTACTCAGCGCCGTTGCAATGGCCTCTTTTGCGGTGCGATAACTTACTTCGATTTGTCGGGCGGCACCTATGATAGAGAGTGCGGCGTTCGTTGCTTGTTGTCGCACATTAGAGGACGTCTGCGCTGTCATGCGGTCAAGATAGGACGGCTGACCATTTACTGATCGCGATAAGCCCTCAAGACCACGAGTATCGGAGATGAGTTGTGTAGTAAGGCCTCCAAAAAGATTCCCCACCACCTGATCAATTTCATTTGCATTTTCAAGCTGACGGAAACCGGAGCCACTGAGTTGTGCTATAGAATCGGCTATAAGAAATCCTGGTGTGATAACGCGCTCTGCGAGAGGATCTTCAGCGTTATCGGTTGTGGAGAACACGCCTCGGTTCCAATCAAGCATTTGTCTAGTGTTTGCGTCATCGTAAATCACATCAACAATCGCTCGAGCCTCTACTTGTGCAGTTGCGCCAAATTCGTTTCCTGAAGGACGGAATGTATCGAACCACTGCGCATACGTGAATCCTTGGTTGTTTTGGAAAGCGGCTTGTTGCTGGGGGTTCCTCAAGGGGCATGTTATCGGCTGAGAATTTTTGCTATCTAGATTTACATATCCGCGCACAATCGTTCGTGTCACGTCATTTCTGAATGCTTCACATACAGGTGCGGCGCGTGAACCCTGGAGGTTAGCCAAAAACAGAGCCTGCCTGCGGGGGCGGAGATCATCAAAATTTACTAAGTATTGTGGGCTTCCGCCTCGTCCGCGACTGAAGGCCCTATAACTTTGATTGAGATACTCGGCTGAGACATTTTCTGCAATTTTGCGCGCAACACCGTCGAGAATACATTCCTTGTACACAAGAAAACCTGTGTTGAGAGTCACTGCTGCGTCATTCACGGGCACGTAGATACCCCCAATTGCTGTTTGTGTCCCAACATTTGCAACTTGGGCACCAACGCCACGGCATCCAAAGATGCCGTCGTTAGAAAGAGTTGAGGAGGCTGCAATCTGAGCGTTGGTACTATTTACGAGTTGCTGAGCACTTGGGCTTAATGGATTTCCATTTGCGTCAGTCGTAATTGGGTCATTAGGGGCGGTGGTATTGGCGTTGTCAGTGACTTGGGCATTTACCTGTCGCGGACTGGCAGAAAGCACACAGACTAAAGTTAAAAACACAAGCAAAATGCACAAAAAGAAATTAGTTTCCCTTGATGTTTGCAACATAAAATTTCGCCAATGCATCAAACGCGAGAAGGAATTCTCGCTCATCTTCATTATACGTTCTCAAAAGTGCTAAGGAGGCGATTGGGTCATTTGCAAAGCGGACAAGTCGCTCGAGGGTTTCTGTGTATTTACCGAGCGCATTCACTGCGCGCAAATGTACGTCTTTCGCACTCATGGGAACTTCCACTTTAAGCACAGCGGATTCGGCGGTGCGATAGCGTGCAGCAGTTTCGGACAGTTGATCGAGCCACGCTGTGTCGTTTGTCGCAATATAACGTGCGTAGAGCGAGAACTCTGGCTCGGCAGAAAGATCCACCATCGGCGCAAGAGCTGCGCGCATATCGGAGCGGTAGCGTAGGAGTTGCGCCTCGCCCGTATCCACAACGAGGGTGAGTTCGGATTCGGTGTGCGGCACGAAGATAACAGGTGCTTTTATCTGTGTTGCAAGGCGTTCCGCAAGAAGCTCTCCCCTCTCGGGCGTATATTGATTGTGCTCTTTGAGCGAAAGATAGCCCGAAACGAGGGATTGCATGACTGCGCCACCAAAATTTTCTACGGGGTCAGTCGGAGCTGAGGGAGATGATGTTCCCGTAGAAGAAGCAGTTTCTCCTAAAAGCTCTTCTTGCCAGTCTGCTATACCATCCTTGTCGGCGTCCGCGATGGGTACATACTCGCGCGCCTCTGAGGGTGTGGGAGTTTCAGGCACAGGCTTTGTGCGCATACGTTCTCCAAGTTCTGAGCCAAGCGCGGCGATAAGCATCGCAACAGAAAGAGCTGCCGCAACGGCTATAGGAGAAGCACCGCGCGAGAGACGCTTGTTCATTTTCTTAGTATAACGCGCTCTAAGGTTCTAGAGACCAGCAGTGCCGGAAAACATAAAAATACTTCCTGGGTCTGACGATGAGAACGTGACATTATTTGCATTAAAGATGGCAACAAGCATAAGGAACTTCTTGGTGAGCTCCTCAACGGCAGTGTTGTAGTCGACGATTGCACTCAGGAATTCTTCATCGGTCTTCGCTTTTGAAAGTGCAGCAAGTTGTGTGCCGAGAATGCGATAGGCGGTGCCGTATTCTTTATGCGCTGCGCGTGCGCTCTCGGGAATATCGGCGATGCCAAGAATATCCACACCGAGCTGTGCAAGTGTAAATGCAAGGGCCTCTACCTGTGCCATTTTTTCTGGGTCAGAACGGTCTTCGGCGTGATTTTTCAGTGTTTGAGCGTTTATGCGTGCACTTTCCTCGAAAGGCTTCACGAGCGTACCAACTGCGTTTCCAAAAGAATGCAGGGAATTTTGTGTCTGTGTACGTGGTTTTTCGGGTTTTTCAGCACTGACGAGCCCTTGAGGAATAAATGAGTAGGCATCGGGCGTTTCCGGTGCGTTTATGTCGACGTCGGTTTTTGGTTGCACAAGGAGTGCAAGAAGCTCGTTTAAGCCTTCGGGAACCTCAGTGGTATCCTCAGAAATCGTGGTATCAAATATGGGAATAACTGCATAATCTTCGGTTGGTGTGGTTGGCGCGCTCCCTGAAGCGGGGCGAACGGGGGTGGCATTTCGGACGGTGCTAAAAAATGCCCCACCTGCCCCACCCCACGATCCGCTTTGTGGCGCAGGAGTTACGCCCATGCGCTGGAGCACAATTGCTCCACCGAGGACAATGAGTCCGCTTAGGGCGATTGTTCCTGCGAGCAAGGGATGGCGATGCACCCACGATTCCTTTGCTTCTTGTGCCGGCTCTACAGATACGGGCGTAGGATCTCCCGTCCCGATCATGTCATTATAGTTACCACCTGCCTGGAGCATGTGCGTAAGTATAGCTGTGTCCACGTGAGTGGTTGTACACTGTACACATGCGTTTTCTCGTAGTGGGACTTCTTTTTGCGCTCGCGCTTCCCAACATAACCTACGCGTTTCCCTTTGGAGGACAAATCACTATGGTGCGCCCCTGTTACAACAATGCGATTCAGGTATATCTTTCGGGACCGCGCGGCGGTTCGTTTATCTGGACCCCCGCAACACGCACCTATCAGTTTGGTCCACCGCGACGCACAGGACAGTGGCTTCTCGGGCTTGCAAGTGCTCCCTATTATTGCGTCTGGTCTCTTGCGCCAATCCAAGTCGATTCTGGCGTCAACATCGACATGATGGGGTCGAGTCAGTGAAAAAGAGTGCCTGCGCACTCTTTTTCATCAGACTCGACGGGCGGAGCGATGTTTTGCCAGAAGGCAAAACCGCGAGCCGGGGTCGCGGAAATTCTTTTGCGACGGCAAAAGAATTATCTGTGACCGAGCAATAAAAATCAGTGCTTGAGCACTGATTTTTTCTTGGGAACTCGGTCGCGGGCATGTTTCGCCAGTAGGCGAAACGGCGAGCCGGGTGAGAAGCGAGCGAAGCGTGGCTTCGCAAGGCCGGAAGCGCTTGGCGCTGAGGCGGGGTCGCGCAAATTTCCAGCAGGAAATTATGTGTGACCGCGAACTTTTTCTGCGTCGTCTGCCGACCCGGGGCAACAAAACGACTTGTGACCGAGCCAATATTCTCAAGACTCGAGTTTCTCCACAATACTCCTCCACTCCTTAAGTGCCACGTCTTCGGCTCGCACTTTCTCATCTAATCCAAGACTTCGCAGCATTCCCGCTGCATCAGGAAACATTTTTTTCAAGTTCCCCGCCAGCATTTTACGCTTTGAGGCAAATCCTGCTTTTACCACTTTAAAAAAATTCTCTTCGCTCGTGGTGCTAAAAAAGTTTCTTGAAATGTTCTCTATAAGAATGATTGCGGAGTCTACCGATGGTGGCGGATTAAAACATCCCGCAGGAACTTTTGCGATTATTTTTGGTGTTCCATAGGCTTTTACCGAGAGCGAAAGAATACTTTCTTTCGCGTCACGGGCAACGATGCGTTCCGCAACCTCTTTTTGTATGAGAAGTGCGGCCGCGCGCGGTTGCTTTTTTGCGGTGAGAAAGAGGCGAATGATTTCCCCCGTAATGTAGTACGGGATATTCGCGGCGAGTACATACGAATTAGAGGGCAACAGTTTTTCTGGAGCAGCATCACGCACATCACCTTCTACGAGCGAGAGTGTATCTTGTGCGATTTCCTCTGCGAATGTCTCGCGGAGGCGAGCAACAAGGACTTCGTCTTTTTCAATGGCGACAACAGGGGCGCCTGTTTTAAGAAGGTGGCGCGTCAACACACCAGTGCCGGGACCAATTTCGAGAATAGTCTCGCCGTCTCGTACGTTCACGCTTTTTGTCAGATCGCGCGCAACCCAGTCGGCGTTGAGGAAGTGTTGTCCGAGGCGAGCTCCATGCTTCATAGTTCTATAGTTGGCTCAAACATACGAGTGTCGGCATAAGAAATGAGGCGCTCATCAATGTCATGAAGGAATGATGAGGGAATGGTGTGTTCACGAGCGCCATAGCGTATACGCACGCCAGCAAGTGTGAGGTATAAAAACTTCTTTGCTCGAGTGAGCGCGACGTAAAAAAGGCGACGTTCTTCCTCATTGTCGCGCTCTTCGTCGTTCGCGCGCTCGGAGGGAAAAAGCCCTTGTTCAAGGCCTGTAACAAATACCGCATCAAACTCGAGTCCTTTTGCAGCATGGACAGTCATAAGTGAAATCGGGCGCTCGCGCGAATCTTGGAGTGCATCTTGCTCACCCATCAGTGCTGCATCTTCCAAGAGTTTCTCTATGCCATGCGGCGGAGAGAGTTCGTCATACCGCATTGCGTGTGAAATGAGTTCAAAAATGTTTGTGAGGCGCTCGCGCGCTTCTTCGTCTCCTTCGGCAAGTATTCGTTCCAACCCACTTTCGGCGAGCACTAATCGCAGTGCTTCGGATGCTGGTTTCTGGAGTAGAGCCTCTCGTACGCGCCTAAGAAGAGACCGAAACGAGTCTATTTTGATACGCGCCGCGCCACTGAGCACTGACTCTTCTCCGCGGGCAATTTTTTCAAGGGTTTGTTTGCCGATGCCGCGCGATGGCACGCCCGCGGCGCGCGCAAAATCGGTAAACGCATGAGGATTGAGTGCTGCGCGCACATAGGAGAGCACATCTTTCACTTCGGCGCGATCAAAAAAGCGTACACCAAGCACGCGATATGGAAGGCCTGCCCAGATGAACGCCTCTTCGAGTGCGCGCGATTGAAAGTTTTCACGAAAAAGAACGGCAATCTCCGATGCGGGCACACCACTTCCAAGGAGTTCGCGTGCGGTGCGTGCTACAAACATCGCTTCCTCCCTATCGCTTGCCCCTGCAAAGAGCGTGATGGCTTCTCCGGTTGGATTCCCTGTAAAAAGACGTTTATCAAAACGCCTCGTATTTTTCGCGATCACACTGTTTGCGGCGGCAAGGATAGTTTGTGTTGAGCGGTAGTTTTCTTCGAGAAGCACTACTTTTGCATTAGGAAAATCGCGCTCGAACGAGAGCGTATAACGAGGATCTGCGCCACGCCAGCTGTAAATATTTTGATCGGTATCTCCAACTGCGCAGAGATTCATGCGCTCTCCTGCAAGGAGGCGTGCAATTTCATACTGCACACGGTTAGTATCTTGATACTCATCAATCGTGAGGTGATGCCACCGCTCCTGCAGCGCTTGCCGCACATGCGCCTCTTCCTGGAGGAGGAGAAGGGTGCGCAGGAGAAGGTCGTCAAAATCGAGCGCCCCTTCTTTACGAAGTCCCTCCTCATAGCGACGCCACACCTCTCCTATTTCTTCTGACTCAAATGAGTGTGTCTGTGCCACAAAATGATCGACCGTTTGTGCCTTACCCTTCTCACGTGAGATTCGTCCCAAAACCGTGCGTGGCGTGAAGCGTTCAAGTCCTCGGTCTGCAAGAATTCGCTTTATGAGGCGGCTACTGTCGTCACGATCCCAGATATTGAAAGATGTGGGTATTCCGAAGGTCCCGGCATGTTCCCGGAGAATTTGTACTCCGAGCGAATGGAAGGTTGTCATTCTTGGAGAGCGCGACGAGAAGGGAGATAGTCCCGGGTCAAGGCCAAGGAGTGTGAGTGTCCGCGCCCGCATCTCAGCAGCAGCTTTATTGGTGAAGGTGACGGCGAGAATAGAGTCTGGGCGCGCCCCTCCTCCAATGAGGTGTGCGATACGGTGCGTAATGGTCTTGGTTTTTCCAGCTCCCGCGCCAGCAATGATGAGAAGGGGTCCTGCGAGATGTTCGGCGGCCTGCTTTTGCCGCTCGTTGAGTCCCGAAAGGTAGTTCACGCGGGCACTATAGCACGCTACGTCACCCAAAATTGACACATTCACTATCCACTCCTCGAATGTTTTTATCATTGACGAGTGACCCCTGAAACGGGTACCGTTACCTGTGAGGTGGCATACCGCTCGATTCGGCTCTCTAAAAAAGCTTTGTATAGAGCCATATTCTTCTGACCTCGCTCTGCTACCACCCAAAAACGGCTTAAAAGCTCGAGTTTCCAGAGGCACTTAGGGAAAGTCCCCTCTCCGGTCCTTGAAGCGGGAAAGTCGTTCACGTTGGCTTATATTACTGAAGAAACAGGATTTTCCTGGGAAGCACCAAAAAGCCCAGGAAATGAAACAAAAAAGCCGACTCCGGGAGAACGGAGTATTTGCATTTGTGTCGATTCTTTGCATCTTAGGTTCAGTCATTTCAGTAGCCCCGCTTTCGGCGCGGGCATTTTCATTTGAAATTCAGGCACTTTTTAGCTCTAAAGCACAAGCATCATCGTCACCTCGTCCAGCGACAGTTCAGTCGATGGCTCTCGCAGAAGCGAGTGCCGGCCCTCTTCCGGCAAAGGGTGGTGGTGGGGTTACTATTCTCGATGAAAGCGCCGTTGTTGCTGAGGATGGCCCTTCTGGCACGATTGCTGATATTGAAAAGCCTAAAAACGCAACTATTAGCCTCTATGTGGTACGCGAAGGCGACACTCTCTCGCAGGTGGCGGATATGTTTGATGTTTCGGTCAACACTATACTCTGGGCAAACAATCTACCGCGCGCTACAGCTATTAAAAAAGGAGATACCCTCACTATCCTTCCGGTGAGCGGTCTTAAATATGCGGTAAAAAAGGGCGACACCCTTGCCTCGATCGCGAAGAATTATCAGGGAGATGCTGAAGAAATTGCACAATTCAACGGTCTTATCGAGGGAGAGCTCGCGGTGGGCTCTGAAATCATCATTCCAAATGGTGAAATAGTGGCTCCAGCTCCGGTGCGCAAGGCTTCGCCGGGGGCTCCATCGCCTTCGTACGCTGGGTACTATATGCGTCCGACAACTGGTGTACGAACACAAGGAGTCCATGGGTATAACGGCGTAGATATTGCAGCACCTGTGGGTACGCCCATCGTTGCTTCTGCTTCGGGAGACGTTATCGTCGCGCGCCAAGGTGGATGGAACGGCGGGTACGGCTCGTATGTGGTTATTCGTCATCCGAATGGTACGCAAACGCTTTATGCGCACACGTCTGCGGTACTTGTGGGTGTTGGGCAGTACGTTTCGCAGGGTGAAACAATTGCACGCGTAGGAAACAGTGGACGCTCAACTGGCGCCCACCTCCACTTTGAGATTCGTGGCGGTCCACGCAATCCTTTTTAAGATATGAACACACCTTTTTTCATACAGATTATCCTTTCCCTCCGTTTTTTTATTTAAATTTCACGAGCGCGGTACTGCAGTGCTTCGAGCATGTGGGGTGTTTGAATAGTTTCAGTGTGCGCGAGATCTGCAATCGTGCGGGCGAGCTTTATGGTGCGGTGGTAGCCGCGGGCGGAGAGCTTCAGGCGTTCAGCAGCCTCTTGGAGCGCTCGCTCAGCGTTTTCTTCAAGCAGTGCGTACATTTCAATGTCCCGAGCTTTCATGTCGGCGTTCGTTCGCAAGCGTTCCGAGTCCCCGAAGCGATTTTTCTGAAGAGAGCGGGCGTTTGCAATGGCGCCTCGTGCCGCCTTCGTTTCCCCTGAAGCGCGCTTGGCTTTTGTCCCGAGTGCTGAAAGTGGCATCTGCCCGACCGTTACCCACATATCAATACGGTCGGCAATAGGCCCCGAAATCTTTCGGCGGTATTTTTCAATTGCATGTGGCATACATTCGCATCTACCGCTACCCCAGAAACCGCACGGACACGGATTTAAGGCTGCAATCAAGAGGAAATTTGCCGGATATACTGCGGAAGCTTTTGAACGCGCGATGGAGACAACGCCGTCTTCAAGGGGTTCGCGGAGCGCCTGGATGACGTCGCGGTGGAATTCAGGAAACTCGTCGAGAAAAAGGATGCCCCGATGTGCAAGTGTTGCCTCGCCGGGGCGCACCGTGCCCGAGCCACCGCCGATGAGAGACGCGTAGGAAGAGGTGTGGTGCGGTGAGCGCAGTGGCGGGCGACGCACTGCTTTTGTTTCAAGTGCTCCCGCGAGCGAGTGGATCGTTGTTACTTCAATCATTTCTTCGTCCTCAAGATCGGGAAGGAGCGAGCGTGCCGCGCGCGCAAGCATGGTTTTTCCGGTGCCTGGCGGGCCATAGAGCGCAATATTATGTCCCCCCGAAAGTGCAATGACGAGGGCGCGCTTTGCACTTTCCTGCCCTCGGATTTCGTCGAAAGATGTGTCCTCTTCAGTTGTGGCGGATCTCGTGACACGGGTAGCTGCTCGAGGCTTTTTCTCCAAAGCGTGTATGAGTTCTTTAAGAGACGATACGCCGTATACCTGAAGTCCGTTTACTAGCGCGGCTTCTTCTATATTTTCTTCGGGTACGTATAGTTCTTCAAAACCAGATTTGTGTGCGGCGCTTGCAATCGCGAGAACCCCGCGAATGGGTCGGATTGCGCCATCGAGCGCGAGTTCTCCAGCGAACAGTTTTTTCTCCGGTAAAAATGTTACCTGCTTTGATGCGAGAAGAAACGAGAGTGCAAGTGGTATATCAAATACCGCTCCCTCCTTCTTAAGAGTGGCCGGCGCAAGAGAAAGAATAATTTTTTTATTAGTACGTTTGGGGGATTCGAGGTTGTTGTTCTTGATTGCTGCGGAGATACGATCTTTTGCTTCTTCGACCGACTTATCGGGAAGTCCGACGATCGAAAATGCATGGAGTCCCTTGCCGATGTCGCACTCAACCGACACAATCACTCCACTAGGAAGCGCCGGTTGCGCGCCAAAGACTCGTGCAAATCCGGACTCAATGCTTTTTGCCACGCCGCTATTGTAACGCGGAAATTAAACCAATGTGGTGGCTGCGGGGTTTGCACGAAGACGTTTAACGTCAATAGGGTCGCCGCTTTCAGTGAGACCATATGTCCCATCTTCCATGCGCGCCAGTGCCGCAACAATTTCTTTGTGGCGCGATTCAAGTTCCTCAACAAGCGGTACATTGACTGTAAGTTCTTCCATTTTATCCGCTGCGTCTACATCATCCGCCTCCTCTTCTTCAAAGCCTGCAGCAGTTCCTTGCCAATCACCACCCACTTTCTTGCCATACGAGGCAAGCTCTTCCTCGAGCGAGTCTTTTTCTGCATAGAGCGCTGCACGCAACTCCTCGCGCTCATCCGTTGAAAGATGTTCCATGTGCGTATGATACCAATCCTTCCTCGCGCCGCAACTTATAAGCGCCTATCCGCGCGAAGACGTCCCAAAATCTCGGCAAATGAAAACTGGCTTTCGGCGATAATGAGAACATTGCGTGTGGGAAATGAGTAGTAGAGCTGTACCACTCCCGCATCATCCTTGAGGGCGCGCACATCGTAGTTGCGTATGACCATGTCGTCGAAGCTGCGTTCGGTCACGAGATTTTCCGCAAGTTTTTGAGTTGGTAGTTGTGTGAATATGGGTTCAAGATCGGCATTCATAAGCTCTTCCCAGTCGCGCATGCCCGCGAGCGCGCGTTCGTATGAAACGACGGGGATAATCATAATCGGCGCATTTTCGTCTACGGTGTGAATGCCGAAAAAGAAGGAGTCTCCAAGGGCGCGCACGAGCCCCTCAGGGGCTCGTGCGCCGAGTGCCGCGAAAAATTCACTTGATGTTACTGGCACAGGAACCTCTCCTTCTTCAGTTTCTACGTTACGTACAGGAATAATCTGTAAAATAGCGCCGAGCGTGAGTGATCCCGCGGTGCGTGCCGAAGCGATGGTGCGTTTTAAATCTCCGGGCGCTTGATTATCTATTGGGAATTGCACGGTTTGCTCCGCAAAAAGAATTTCTTGACGCACGATTCCGCTCTGAGGATTTGAACGTTCTTGTTGGACGAAAAAAACTGCGAGCAGTGCAAGTACGCCTATCCCCACAAGGAGTCCGGTGAGCACAAAGCGTGTCAGTAAACGGCGATCGCGTTTGGGGGCAGCAACAACCTCTCTTTTTTGGCGCCGCTCCTCCTCAAGAGCCACTGCGCGGACGTAGGATATTTTATTTGTCTGCACAACATGCTGCAGATCATCCTTAAGGGTATGAAGTGAAACAATACCTCCCTCACTTGAGGAGGGTGCTGCTTCGGGTGATTGGAGAGGTTTGGGCATCGCCCGTTCTGGATCTGCAAGCGTTGTGTCGTACTGTGATTGAGGGGCGGATGTTTCGATGCGTCGTTCGGGAAGTTTTACTCCCTTCAGAATATCGCCTATGTCCGCCTCAAGGGGCGCTGGTGTTGAACCTGCCTGCGGCACCTGCGCCTTAGATGCGCCTTCGGCGTTCTGGTCGTTCGGAATGATGGCGTCGTTCCCCATGATTTTCATGACCGCCACTTTCCGGTGTGAGTCCCTTGCGAGAAGCCCATTCCGGATCGGCTGCCTTGATAGAGAGATTATACCGCCCCTTCTCATCAATTTCCTTCAGAAGCACAGGGACTGTGTCACCGACGTGTACAGCGTCTGCAATCGAGCCAATTCTAAAAGGTGCAACTTCGGAAACATGTACCAACCCTTCTGTGTTGGGGCCGATCTTTACGAATGCGCCAAAGTCCATGAGACGAGTGACGACGCCATCAAAGCGCTCCCCCGGTTCATAATCGCGCGTGAGATCAGAAATTTCTTTGAATGCCGCCTCGGCTGCACCGTTCTTGCCGGTGATGAAGACGGTACCGTCTTCTTCGATGGTGATGTCATCCGCTTTCGTTGCCTCCTTGATGCCGTTGATGGTCTTTCCGCCCGGACCGATGACGAGACCGATCTGATCAACTTTTACCTTAAGGGTGAGGATCTTTGGTGCGCGTGGGGAGATATCTGCGCGTGGCGCAGCAATTTCCTTGGTGATGACATCAAGAATCTCAAGACGTGCTTTCTTTGCCTGCATAAATGCTTCTGCGAGAGTCGCGAGGGGCACTCCCTCAACTTTCACATCCATCTGAACTGCAGTGACGCCGTCTTTTGTCCCAGCAACCTTGAAATCCATGTCGCCATGATGATCTTCTGGTCCTTGAATGTCGGTCAAGACTTTATATACGTTGTTTTTTGCATCAGACATCATACCCATTGCAATACCTGCGACGGGCTTTGTGATGGGGACGCCCGCATCCATGAGCGCGAGGGTGCCCGCACACACTGTCGCCTGCGAGGTCGAGCCGTTTGATGCGAGACATTCGGAGACAATACGGATTGTGTACGGAAATACTTCTTTTTCAGGAAGAACAGCGCGAAGCGCCTTTTCAGCGAGTGCGCCATGGCCAATCATGCGACGGTTTGCGCCGCCCATACGACCAGTTTCGCCAACGCTAAACGGAGGGAAGTTGTAGTGAAGCATGAAGCGTTTCTTCGCTTCTTGATATTCGATAGTGTCGATGAGCTGTGCATCGCCAGGACCGCCAAGTGTGAGCGCGGCTAACACGTGCGTTTCACCTCGGTAGAAAACGCCGGAGCCATGAATCACGGGTGAAATACCGCCGGCCTGTGCGTAGAGAGGGCGAATCTCATCGAAACGACGTCCATCCACACGCTTACCTTCTTTGATTGCAAGGTCGTGCACATACGCGTCCACACGGTGTTCGTAGTAACTATCTGCTGCACTTGCAGGTGTTTCGGGGAATTTTTCTGCAACATGCGCGCGCCACGCCGATTGTGCGGCGCCGAGATCTTGTTTAGTGAGTACGCCGGCTTTTGTAGCAAAGTCTTTTATAACCACTTCGTCGAATGCCGCGCGAAGCCCATCGTCTTCAACGGCGATAGGAAGCACATGCTTCGCGGTGCCGCGCTCTTTGATGATTGAGTTCTGCCACGCTTGTACTTTTTCAATTTCCTCGGTTGCGCGCTTGAAAGCTTTCTCCAGCGTTTCTTCGGAAACTTCGCGTGCGCCCACTTCAATCATGTTGATGAGACCATCTTTGCCGCAGGCAAGCAGGTCGAGTTTTGCTTTCGGTGCGACTTCTTCTTGGCGCTCGGCGTAGGTAGGGTTCACACCAAATGCATCATTTCCATCGATTTGTCCGATGCGAACAGCAGACGCCGGACCATTCCAGGGAATGTTTGAAGTACCGAGTGCAAGAGATGCTGCAATAACACCGAGCACATCGGGATCATACTCTTCGAGTGAGAGCACGCTAATGATGACTTGTACATCGCGCTTCAAGCCTTTAGGAAAGAGTGGGCGAATGGTGCGATCCACGATGCGACCCGAGAGCACGGCCTCATCCGAAGGGCGTCCTTCGCGGCGCATAAAGCGTGAGCCGAGGATTGCTCCTGCGGCATAAAACTTTTCCTCGTATTCAACGGAAAGAGGAAAATAATCGAGGCTAGTTTCTTTCGAACCCATGACGGCGGTCGCGAGGACGGCGGAGTTGCCGTAGCGGACGAGTACCGATCCGTTTGCCTGGTTTGCCCAGTCGTTAAACTCGGCGGTCAATGTTTTCCCGCCGAACTCAACTGCATATTCTTTTTTCTGCATATAGTCGAGAACATTTGTTACACCTCCGGATTTTAGGTCTCAAGCACTTCTTGAGAACTACCTATCCGGCGATGATGATAATACCAAGACTATATCAGTATTTCAGCGTAAGAACAGCCCCGTGTGGGGCTGTTCTTATTCGAGCTCTACGGTCTCTGCTTCTCCTTGGCTTCCATCAGAATCTTGCGGTTTGAAGGAACCGCGTCGTCCCCCACGAAATCCAAGAAGGTAGCGGCGGGGTTCGTCGTCGAGATCGAGGAAATCGTCGGTGGCTTCTTTGAGTTTGGATGAGGTTGATCGCCCGAAGGAAACAACTTCTACCTGGCATCCGCTGTGCATCTGCAAGTATTCAACAAGAGGCACAAAGTCGCCGTCGCCGGTCACAAGCACGATGGTATCCACTTTCGGAGCGGCAGTAATCGCATCTACTGCGAGCCCGACATCCCAGTCGGCTTTCTTCGCGCCGCCGTAGAAGACCTGGAGGTCCTTGGTGATCATTTCGATTCCTACCTTGCCGAGGGCTTCAAAAAACGCTTTTTCTTCACCGCTTTCTGTGGTGACCGAGTAGGCGCGGGCGCGTACGAGACGTCGCCCGGCTACAGAGTCCTTGAGGACGTTCCCAAAGTTAACGCGCGAATGATAAAGATTCTTTGCGCTGTGATAGAGGTTTTGTGTGTCGATAAAAACGGCAACACGCTGTTCGGGATGTTTGATAATAGACATATAAAAATAAACTAACAAATATAAAAACTAAGGAACCGACTGTTCCTAGTATAGCTAACAAAGGAGAAAAGCGTTACTTCTTGAGCCCAAGCTTCTTCGTAAGGGCGCTGTAGGCGCGCTTATTGTTCGTCTCGAGATACTTCAAGTGCTTGCGGCGGTCGGCAACAAGGCCAAGAAGGCCTCGACGCGAACTCTTGTCCTTGCGATTTTTGTCCAAATGCTGGGAAAGTTCCTCAATACGGCGCGTGAGGATAGCGACCTGCACCTCAGGAGAGCCCGTATCGGTATCGTGACGGGAAACTTTTGAGATTTCATTCTGCTTCTTCCGCTTTGTGAGCATTCGGGAATGATAGCACATTCCCTTGCTTCTAGCAAGCTAATTACTTGCCGGGGCTCCTGGTGCTGAAGGAGTGCCTGCGGGAGCTGGTTCAACCTTCACGAGGCGGACATCGAAAACAAGTTTCGCATTTCCGGGGATGATTTGAGTGCCAGCTGCGTCCTTTACGCCCTCACCGCCATACCCAAGTTCGGATGGGATGGAGATACGGCGCTCGCCACCCTCTTTCATACCGTTTACTCCAATCTGGAACCCGGGGATGATGCCCTCTGCTCCGAGTTGGAACACAAGAGGCTGATTGTTATTGTTTGCCGAGCTGTCGAAGACGGTTCCGTCCTCGAGCATACCAACATAGAGAATAGAGACGATCGAGCCGGGTGTAGCTTCTGCGCCTGTGCCTACCGTTACATCTTGCCCCTCTACTTGTGGGAGATTTGGATTAGGTGTCCCTGTGTTGTCTGTTGATGCTGTGGTTGTATCACTTGGCGCCATCCATCCCCACACGAAATAACCACCGATTGCTAAAAGAATGATAAGTACGATTATGCCAATGAGTTTAGTCTGCATTCCGTAAGGGTACACACTCATACTGTTTTGGCAACTGCACTTCCTGGGGAGAAGCATATAATTTGTGCATGAGCGAACCTCTCGCCTCTCGTATTCGCCCCCAACTTCTCCGTGAGTATGTGGGGCAGGAGCATCTTACCGGCGCGGGGAAACCAATACGTGTTGCGATAGAAAAGAAAGAACTCTTCTCGTTTATTTTGTGGGGGCCTCCGGGGAGTGGAAAGACGACGCTCGCACGTATTTACGCACATGCCCTCAGTGCGGATTTTTTCGAGCTTTCTGCAGTGGAAGCGGGCAAGGATGATGTGCGGAAGGTGGTTGGCGGGCGGAGTGGACTTCTCTCACAGAAGCCGCGCATCCTTTTTGTTGATGAGATTCATAGGTTCAATAAGGTACAGCAAGACTACCTTCTTCCCTTTGTGGAGCGCGGCGACGTCACCTTTATTGGTGCGACGACCGAGAATCCTTCGTTTGAGGTTATTGCTCCCCTCCTCTCTCGCTGTCGAGTATTCGTATTGAACGAACTCTCTGAGAGCGAAATGGAGAAAATAATTGTGCGCACGAAGCTCAAAGTGCCGAAAGATGCGCGGGCATGGCTTTTGCAGATGGTTGGAGGAGATGCTCGACAGGCAATAACGGTGTTAGAAACAGCGCAAAGGCTTTATGGGAAGATTTCTGTTGAGACTCTGAAAGAGGCGGTGCAGTCAAAGCATTTGCGCTACGACAAGAAGGGTGAGGAGCACTACAACACCATTTCCGCATTTATTAAATCAATGCGCGCTGGGCAGGTGGATGCCGCGCTTTATTACTTGGCACGAATGGTGGATGCGGGGGAGGACGCAAAATTCATTGCACGGCGCATGGTTATTTTTGCGAGTGAGGATGTGGGGCTCGCACAACCAACGGCGCTTGTCGTTGCGAATGCGGTTTTTGAAGCAGTGCGATCAATCGGCTACCCCGAAGCTACCATTAACCTTGCGCACGGCGTCGTCTATCTCGCACAGTGTAAAAAAGACCGTCGCGCGTATGACGGGATCTTTGCCGCACTCGAGGACGTAAAAAAACACGGGAACCTCCCTATTCCGCTCCACATTCGTAACGCCCCTACGAAACTAATGAAAGATTTGAAATACGGTGAGGGGTACAAAATGTATGACACCAAAAGTTATCTGCCGGAGAAGTTGAAGAGGAGGAAATACTTGAAATAAATTGGGTCAACCTCCTGAGGTTGACCCAAAACACTTCATCGTTTACACGAAAGGAACCATAGACTGCACATCATACTCAGCCCCAATGTAGACGATATCTTCGATCATTGTTGTGTGAGTGTCGGCGACGCTCAGATGGAGCACATTCGGCGGAATGATGAGTTTGTCGCCTGCTCGCACTTTATGGTCGCCCTCAGCGGTCCTAAACACTCCGGAGCCAGCAACGATCGTTACGAACGTCAGGCCTGGATGAGCATGCAGTTCGTCATCCTGACTCGTTACCTCGATCCTGCCGTGTCGCGCAATCATTCTTCCTCCATCCTTGGCAATCGCCGAGTGGAGTTCGGAAATATTGAATGGTGGAAGGTAGAAGCACTGCGCGTCGCCGGAACCCGCATGGTAGTGGGTGGCAAGATAGTCAGGCTTGAACACAAAGCACTGCATCATGTTCGTTCCTCCATTTCAGTCGCGAAATGATTTCGCGACTGAAGAAGAGGGGCAACCGAAATTGCCCCCAAGTCATTACGACGCGTCTTTGTGGTCGCGAAGCAGTTTCACAAGGTGGACGACAACATTGATCGGAAGCGACCCTGTCCTGTCGACGATCTCTAACAGCATTTCAAGATCTGCGCGAACAAGAACAAAATGCCCCTGTGCAGTCGAGTTTTTGGCTATCAGAATGACGCGATCGTCTCGCTCGAGTCCGCACGCGGCAATACATGCATCCAAGTCAAGTTCGAGAGCGTCGCACACCTTCGTGAGAGTTGCGAGACGTCCGTCTTTAAACTTGCGATGCGCCTGGGCCGTATTCTTCGAAGGCTCACCCGGAAAGCGACCCGCAAGTATACCGCTCATTGTTGTCGGAGAGATACAGATCTGCTTCGCGATTGCCACTACATTGCACGTGCCCCATTTAATTAGCGCCCGTTCCAGCACGAGCCGTCCAAGGGCTTCTGGCGTTGCTTCCGATGGCTTAAATAGATCCGACATTAGATTCTCTCCCTTGAATCGATTGCAACTAGCTGTATAGTAGCGCGAATCAGTTATTTGTCAATATTTGACGGACAAATGTTGACAAGTATTCGACAACAGGATAGGATGTTCACATGAACGAAAAGATTATCGCTTCCCTCGGTCTCGCTGGGAGAGAGCTCAAAGTTTATCGCGCTCTTCTCAAGGTCCCCGAAGTCACGCCCGTCGCCCTCTCAAAGATGACCGGCATCAAGCGTACTACCGCCTATAGCATCGCCCGCTCCCTTTCGGAGAAAGGATTGCTTGTAGAGAATTCGACAAAGCGACCGCGTACTTTTTCGCTTGCTTCCCCGAAAGAGATTGATGCTCTTATTGCAGATGAGCGCATGAAATTTGCTGCGCGCGAGAATATGTTCAAGGAACTTTCTGTCGAACTCTCGCGCGCGACTGCCCAAAAAACATATCCGGTTCCGCAGATCCGATTCATCGAGGAAGATAAGATCGAACAGTTCCTCTTTAAACAGACGCCGCTGTGGTGGAAAAGTATGCTCGCGACGCATTCTTCATGGTTCGGTTTCCAGGACCATACCTTTGTCGAACATTTCCGCGATTGGATCGATTGGCAGTGGAAAAAAGCGCCCACTGATATCTCGCTCAAGCTCTTGAGTAATCGTTCGGAGGCGGAAACCAAGCTAAGCGGCAAGTATCCGAGACGTGCGATAAAATTTTGGGATAAAACAGATAGTTTCCTATCGACTACATGGGTTACTGGCGATTATGTGTGTATGATAAATACACGCAAACACCCCTTCTATCTTGTGGAAATCCATGACGCGACGCTTGCGAACGACCAACGGGAGGTATTCAAGAACCTGTGGCCTTTGGTGTAGAAATATTGTGCGAAATGAAAGGTATAATTTATTTCAATGGCACAAGATCTCAAAAGCCTAAAAACACAGTTTCTCGAATACTGTGAGATCGAAAAAGGGCGTTCGGTGAAAACGGTTGAAAATTATGACCGGTATCTTTCTCGATTTCTTGAGAGAACCAAGGTTAAAACTCCTGCACAGCTCACGGAGCCCGTCGTCCGTGAATTCCGCATTTGGCTCAACCGTGAGCCAGGGGTGGCGGGTTCTATGAAGAAAAAGACCCAGAACTATTACCTCATTGCCTTACGCGCCTTTCTTAAATACATGCGGAAGCAAGGTATTGAATCCCTCTCCCCCGAGCGCATAGAGCTTGCGAAGGTGGGTGGGCGCGACCTCGATCTTATTACGAGCGCTGAACTGGGCCGCCTCATGAAGGGTCCTTCGGGAGAATCCCTACAAGCCCTCCGTGACAGAGCAATTCTCGAACTTCTTTTTTCGACAGGATTGCGCGTCTCGGAGCTCTGTTCCCTGAACGCCGATATTGACCTTTCACGCGATGAGTTTTCGGTGCGCGGGAAGGGGGAAAAGGTGCGTGTGGTGTTTCTGTCCCCCTCTGCGAAGAGTGCGGTGGCTGACTACCTCAAAAAACGAGGAGACATGGGTGAGGCCCTCTTTGTTGGATATGGTCGCGGCGGCACCAGTGGAAAAGGGGCGGACAAAAAGCGTCTTACCTCACGCTCGGTGCAATACATTGTGAAGCAATATGCAGTGAAGGCAGGTATTACTCGCAAAGTGACGCCGCACACGATTCGTCACTCATTTGCAACTGATCTTCTAGAAAATGGCGCCGATCTCCGCTCGGTACAGGCGCTTTTGGGGCACGCAAACATTGCAACAACCCAGGTCTATACCCACGTCACCGACAAACACCTCCGCGAGATCCACCGTAATTTCCATGGGAAGCGAAAAGTGTAAGTGAGAGAAAAGATAAAGCGCCCAATTTGATATGATGCGGTCATGAAACTCGTGTCGTGGAATGTGAATGGTATTCGAGCCGTTGTGAGGAAAAACCTGCTTGCTCCTGCCCTTGAAACCCTGAAACCGGACATTCTTTGCCTCCAGGAGACAAAAGCAGAGAAGGGGCAGATTGAGATTGATCTTCCCGGCTATGAGGAGTATTGGCATTCTTCAGCTCGAAAGAAGGGCTATAGCGGGACTGCGATTTTCACGAAACACGAGCCTCAATCGGTACTTTTTGGTTTTCCAGAGGACGTACGACAGAAGTTTCGGCTGACTGATAGCTATGGCGATCCAGATGCCGAGGGTAGGGTTATAGCTGCTGAATTTAAAGATTTTTTTGTCGTGAATGTCTATACTCCCAATGCAAAGCCGGACCTTAGCCGACTTCCCCTTAGGGAGAAGGGCTGGGATCCCGCATTCCTCACATATTGCAAGGCGCTCGAGCGCAAAAAGCCGGTCATTTTCTGTGGGGATTTGAACGTCGCGCATACCCCAGAAGATTTGGCTAACCCCAAGGCCAACGAAGGCGATCATGGTTTTACCAAAGAGGAACGAGCCGGTATCGACAGAGTTATTGATGCGGGGTTTGTGGACACGTTCAGGATGTTTACCAAGGGTAACGGGCACTATTCTTGGTGGAGTAATTTTGGAAATGCCCGCGCCAGAAATGTTGGTTGGAGAATAGACTACTTTTTCGTGAGCAGTACTCTAAAGAAACGAGTAAAACACGCGCGAATACACCCCGATATTTTAGGCTCAGATCACTGCCCTGTCTCAATCGAGCTTGTTTAGAGCCATATTTTGTAAAGGACATAGTTATCCACAGCGCGTCCTTTACACCGTCCTTTATACATATACTATTACCCCTAGTGAGCTTCGTGCTCATATAGTTCGACAAGGAGGAAGAGGTAACCAGGGAAATAAATCTCTCGCCTATCGACTAAAAAATCAGGTACAGCGTACCTGGTAGACTCGCATCCGTGTTCTTTAGAGGTAAGTTGGTAAAAACAGGTACACCCATATAAGTGAGACAAGCAGAGCGGTCTTACACCTTGGAAAAAGTACTTTGAACCACAAAAACCTATTTGCGTGAGCGAGAAAGCAGAGCCGTCTTGGTGCGACGTACGAAAGTCTTCGTACATTACACCAGGACGGCTTTTGTCTTTGGTATTTTTTCCGCCTTAACGTACGTGATGTTTCTTGCGCAGTTCCGCTACCACCCCTTTCTCCTCCTCTTCTTTTCGGTCTTTCCCCGCTTCCCCGAGATCCTGCAATTCTTTATCGGGGAGTGAGAGTAGTACCTGTACGCGCTCCGTAAGGGCTTCGGCTGTGTTTTTTGTAGGGTCTTCGAGCACTTCTTCAAGAAGTGCATGAAGAACCCATCCTATGCGACGCCCAGGCTTCTCCCCCATTTTTTGTATATCTTCCCCGTTCACTTTTAGCATGCTCACGGATATCGGATCGCGCATTGCTTCATCTACCATGGACATGTACTTACGAAGCCTGAATGGATGTGCTTTAGGGCGTCCTGTGCCAATTCGGTCACACACCCTGAGCTTAAGAAGATCCTGGATATTCTCGGTTCCTACGCGCGTTATGACCCTGCGAACCGCAGAAAGTGTGATGGTGTCGGGATCCGAGAAGAACATATGCCATCGCACGAGGGACTCCACTTTTTGAGCGAGGTCTTTGGATATACGTAGATCCGCAAGTATTGTTCGCGCCATACGCGCGCTTACGACGTCGTGTCCATGGAATGTCCAATCTTTCTTTTCATCCGACCACTTTCTTGTGGCGGGTTTTCCAACGTCGTGGAGGAGTGCTGAAAGTCTCACCACAAGCGGCCATTTTTCATCTGCAGCATGTTGCATGGCTCGCAGAAGGTGCTCAAACACATCGAATGAGTGCGCTTGATTTTGTTCGCACCCAATCCCCTCTTCCAGTTCAGGAATGATGTGCTTCAAAATACCTAGTTTTTGAGCCACATAAAGCGCTTGCATTGGGCGGTCACTCTCGAGTGTTCGTATAAACTCATCGCGCACGCGCTCTCGAGATATGTCGGCGAGTTTTCCCGCATGCAGGGCTATTCCTGCAGCGGTAGCGCCATCGAGCGCAAAATCAAGTTCCGCGGCAAGGCGCACTGCGCGGAGCATTCGAAGTGCGTCTTCAGCAAAACGATCCTCCGGATTTCCCACGGCAACTAGTGTTTTACGCTCTAAATCTTCTTTTCCCCCATGTTCATCGACAATAGTTTCAGATACGGGATCATATGCAATCGCGTTTATGGTGAAATCACGCCTCTTTAGATCGTCGGAGAGGTTTGTGCTCCACGCCACCTCGTCAGGGTGTCGGGCGTTTGAGTACTTCCCTTCGGTTCGGTATGGCGTTATCTCTACGACTTTTAGTTTTAGGTCGTCAGACTCAGTGACAACTCCCACGGTGCCATACGCATTCTCGTAAAACGTTTCATCATACAAAGGTTGAATTTGTTCGGGAGTTGCGTTTGTAGTGATGTCCCAATCTTTAGGAATGCGCCCGAGTAGGAGGTCTCTCACACATCCACCGACTAGATATGCCTCAAAACCAGCTTCTCTGAGGCGCGCGTGCACATCATGTACGATTTGAGGCACTTCAAGCTTCATCAGACGCATTCTAGCATTACAGAGCAGTTTGGCTGTATGATAGGGACTCGCTCCCGTGGTGAAATGGATATCACGCGACGCTTCGGACGTCGTATTCTAGGTTCGAGTCCTGGCGGGAGCACCGATATGAAAAAACCTGCCCTGCGGCAGGTTTTTTCGATCCGGTGCTGGCCGGAGGCATGTTTCTCCAAAAGGCGAAACGGCCGAGGCGGGGTCGCGGAAACTCGACTGCGACGGCAGTCGGGTTATCCGTGACCAATAAATAAAAATTGCCCTCCCCTATTCTTGCTGTATAATCCCCTGCGTTGCATCGGGGGTCTCCTGAGGCACATGTAGCGGATATAGTTTAGTGGTAAAACGCCTCGTTGCCAACGAGAAAATAGGAGTTCGATTCTCCTTATCCGCACTAGGGGCGAGTAAAGCAAAAGAGCCTGAAAGGCTCTTTTGCTTTCGAGCGACGACGTACGGACATGAAGTATCCGCATTAGACTAATTTCGACCACCTACGGAAACGAGCATAGCGAGTATCGGTACCAGGAAACGAAGTAAAGAGAGTTTTTGTGACTTCTGTCCAAAACAATGACCAATATGTGGACAACTCTGGGGATATGTGGATATAGGACATATACCGTTTTTAGGGGTTTATACTTAAAACTCAGCTTTTAAGCCATAAAATAAGAGACATCCTGTATTTTGACGATAATGTTTCTTAAGTTACACAAAGTTTAACATTTCACGTGAAAACACATGGGAAAGACCTCAAAACAGATAACCGGCAATCTTGGTGAGGATATTGCACGTAAATTCTTGGAAAATAAGGGTTTTTCTATATTAGAAACTAATTTTCGCAAGAAGTGGGGAGAGATAGATATTATTGCTGAGAAGGGAGGGGTGGTTAGGTTTGTTGAGGTTAAGTCACAAACTCTGCGTGATGACGGTTCACGTGAAATGTCTGATCACCGACCAGAAGAAATGGCTCACGATTCAAAGCTTCGGAAAGTCGCAAGAACCGCTAGTCTCTACATGGAGGAGAAGGGTGATAATCGTGAATATCAGATCGATGTCGTGGCGGTGGTGCTTGATACCCAAAATCGAATTGCGAGATGTCGGTTTTACGAGCAGGTTTTATAAAGGACAAAATAAAAAGCATTTCGTCCTTTATGACAAGGTAAGCAGTGGCAGTGGTATTTGCTTTTAAAAACGATTCTCTGGCGCAAACCCCCTAAACAGTAGGGTGGTATCAGTGAAGCGGACGTTTTTATGAAAAGGTGCTAGAATCCTTCCTGTTTACGGGGCGTAGTATACCGGTAGTACGTCTGCTTTGGGAGCAGATAGACCGAGTTCGATTCTCGGCGCCCCGATACGAAATAAGAGCTACTGTTGTTTCTGAGAGAGGAAGTTAATTATCTGTTGTGCCAGTCCTGGGGCTTGGTTTAATCTAAATTGTGCGCTTTGTGCAAATACGTCTCCTTCAAGCATGGTGGATAAATCAATCCCCAAGCTCTCCTTTAATGCGCGATCTATGTATGAGAGGCTAACGCCCCGAAGATCGCGCTCAGCAATGAATTCCTTGTCGCTTGTTGTGGAGATTATGGCTATAAGCTTGCCATCTCCATTTACAACCGCACCGCCCGATGAGCCACCTTGGGCGAGGGCTACGGCGCCGAAGGAGAGCACGTCTATTGTATTGGCGTTGAATGTGAGTATGTTGCGTACGGGGGTCAGTATTGCCGATGAGAGGAGGAATTGCTGAGTTGCAGCTAATCCTGAGAACTCGGCCGGGTAAGCCGAAAGAACGGTGGTGCTCCCAACCACACTAGTGTCGATGGCAGTTTCTATGGGGAGAAAGGGAAGGGGACCTACTGCTTCGTCATTTAGACCCCTCACAATAAGGAAGGCGTAATCATCCTCGCCCGTGCCTGACGGTCTTGTTTTTATAATGTCTTCTGCGTGCTCATCCACCCACTCTCGGGGGATATAAAGAATATCGGTTTTCCATGTTTTTACCGCAGGGGAGCCAGTGCGGATAATGCATGTCAGGTTCACTTCTTCCCGTGCCGAGAGAAGTACATACTGTGCGACGTGGGCATTGGTGATTATGACCCCGCGGGGGTCGATGATGACTCCGGTGCCGGAAACTGCCATTCTGCCGTTTGCCTTTGGCTCACAGAGAATATTAACAACAGCTCTCTGGGCGTTCGCCCGAGCAATTTCAAGAGGAGAGGGTAGTGGAGGTACTGCTTTTTCTGGTGCCACGACTTCCGTTTGGGGCTCGGGAGGTAGCTGTAGTTCTTCCGCAGTATCGTCTGTCGGCGGGGATTTTTCGAGCACGGACTCGGTTGAGGAAGAGAGCTCAGTTGGCGGTATTGGTTCGCGTGTGTATGTGGGGGAGTGAGCAACTTCAGGCGCCGCGGAGAGTACAAACAAGGCGAGCACAAGTACGAAAGCAAAGCCAAGGAGTCTGAACATGTGCGGGATAGGGGGATCGAACCCCTGTCCTCAGTTTGGAAAACTGATGTCCTACCATTGAACGAATCCCGCGTCTGCATACTCTACACGAATACGGGTGCAAACAAAAATCCGCTTCAAGCGGATTTTTGTTCTAAAACCTTTTCTCTTGAACCTGGCGCCTTATTTCACTGCATCCTTCAGGGTCTTGGAGGCGCGGAATTTGGGTACGCGCATTGATTTGATCTGGATGGTCGCACCGGTGCGTGGGTTCCTACCCGTGCGTCCTGCACGTGTTTTTGCTTCAAAGATACCCAAGCCTGCGACAGAGACCTCTTCACCACGCTTAAGATTATCAGTAATCGTGTCGATGATCGCCTCGACAGCACGCTCCGCATCTGCCTTGGTGCAGCCGATTGTGGAGTGCACCTTATCAACCAAATCCATTTTATTCGCCATATGTTTAGGTGGATTAGCTTATAACACCCTAATCAATGACCATTTTGAGCCGTATTTTCAGGCTGTCAATAGGTTGCAAAGGGCATCTAATTGATGCCTAATTCTAACTCCTACCGAGCGTATTCGATGACACGCGTCTCGCGCATCACGGACACTTTGATCTCTCCTGGGTATTGCATCTCTTTTTCAATCGAATCCGCGATGTCGCGAGCGAGTTTGCGCGCCTCGAGGTCGGTAACTTCTTCTGGTTTTACGATGACGCGGACTTCACGACCGGCGGAGATGGCGAAGCTCTTTTCAACCCCAGGGTGTTGATTCGCAAGTGCCTCAAGGTCTTCGAGACGTTTGATGTAATTCTCAACTGAATCACGGCGTGCGCCAGGGCGGCCACCAGAAATGGCGTCTGCCACCTGCACAATCATGCTTTCAGGTGTTTCGTACGGATATTCTTCGTGGTGTGCTTGCATTGCTTTCACGACGAGCTCATCGACACCAAACTTTTGGAGGATGCGACGGCCTATCTCGACGTGCGTGCCCGGAACTTCGTGGTCGAGCGCCTTGCCAATATCGTGGAGGAGGGCACCGGCACGAGCGATTTGAACATCAGCGCCAAGTTCTTCGGCAAGCATTGCTGCAAGATTTGCCATTTCCACTGAGTGATCGAGCACATTCTGACCATAGCTGGTGCGGAAGTAGAGGCGACCAAGAATCATAAGAAGCTTCGGATCAAGATTCGTGACCTTCGCGTTGTATGCCGCTTCAGCACCTTTCTTCTTGATGATGTTGTTGATCTCGCCCTCAGCTTTCTGTACCGCCTCTTCAATCTTTGCGGGCTGGATGCGTCCGTCGAGAATGAGATTTTCGAGTGCGATGCGAGCAATCTGGCGCCGGATCGGGTCGTAGCAGGAGAGGGTAATCGTGCCCGGAGTGTCGTCGACGATCACATCAACGCCTGTTACTTTCTCGAAGGTGCGGATATTGCGACCCTCTTTACCGATGATTTTGCCCTTGATTTCGTCGTTCGGGAGAGAAATCGTGGTTGCGATGACATCGGAAACTACAGAGTTGCCAAGGCGGTGAACGGAGGTGGTGAGAATCTCTTTTGCGCGGGCCTCGAGTCTTTCGTTGCCAGAAATTTCGAGTTTCCGCATGCGACCTTCGAGATCGTCTGCGTAGCGTTTTTCTATTGAGGTGATGAGTGCCTGCTTGGCTTCTTCGGCCGAGAGGCTTGCGACCTTCTCAAGCTTTTCCTGTTGTTCGCGGATCAGTGTCTCAGCTTTTTCTTTTTGTTTTTGTACTTCCTCTGCTTTTGCCTTCAGAGATTCGTTTTCGTTATCAACGTTCTGTTGGCGTTGGTCAAGCATCTCTTCTTTGCGGACGAGGCGCTCTTCGGTTTGCTTGAGTTCGCGTTCGCGCTCTTTAAATTCACCGGTGAGGGTTGTTGCTTTTTCTTTTGCCGACTTTTCAGCTTCTTCAAGAATCTGCTTTGCACGCTCTTCGGCGTTTAATTGCATCTGCTTGATTTCAAGCTCCATCGAGCCGCGCTTTCCGAGGCTTATGATCCAGCGGAGGAAGTAGCCGACTGCAATTCCAAGAACGCCCGAGAGAGCGACGAGGACGAGAATTAATTTTAATGACATATGCGTGGATTTAACCACGCGCCTCTAGTACGCCTGCATTCGTGTGACAGAGTTCATTGATAGAAAGACACGGTTAGAGTGCGCTTTGATAGAGAGGTGCGCGGTGTAAAGTGACATAAATGGTAAGGTGTACATGCACTATAGCACCTCACTAGGTTGTAGGGAATGGGCGGTAGGTTCTGGGAATAACCTTTATATAAGCCATAAAACAAAAGCCTCTAAAAACTAAACCCTAAAACCTGTAACCTGTCCAACTATTCGAGCACTTTGTCAATGACGCCGTAGGTTTTTGCTTCGTCGGCGGTCATAAAGAAGTCGCGATCGACGTCAGTTTCGATCTTTTTAACTGACTGTCCGGTATTTTTCGCAAGAATTTTGTTCAAGCGCTCACGTGTTGCAAGTATGTGCTTCGCGGTTATCGCGATATCGGACGCCTGGCCTTCTGCACCGCCTGAAGGTTGGTGAATCATCACTTCGGCATTCGGAAGCGCGAAGCGTTTGCCCTTTTTACCCGCTGAGAGAAGTACCGCACCCATGGAGGCCGCCATACCAACGCACACAGTCGAGACATCCGGCTGGATATGATTCATGGTGTCTACGATCGCGAGGCCGGACGAGACGTGTCCACCAGGGGAATTGATATAGAAAGAAATATCTTTCTTTGGATCTTCGCTTGCTAAGAAAAGGAGCTGAGCGATCACGAGATTCGCCACGTGGTCGTCAATCGGGCCGCCAAGAAAGACAATGCGCTCTTTCAGAAGGCGGGAGTAGATGTCATAGGCGCGCTCGCCCATGGTGGTTTTCTCAACGACCATCGGGACTAACATTTGTGCGGTTATGGGTGTGTTTTTCATATGCGGGGATGGTAGCACGAGGAGTTTTTGGATGCCATGTTGAAGTGTGTGTGACTGCAACTTATACTTTAATGCCCACGAACTGAATCCTATGAGCGAAATTAAAATCCAACTCGAATACATCAATCGTCAATTACTCAATCTTATTGCTTTATGTAACCAGCATAAAGAAACCGAAACTTTAGTATCAGATGAAGCGAGAAATACGACACAAGTTGTAATAACACTGTTAAACCGCCTTCTTGATCAGGTGATCTTTAACTATTTTGATAATAAAATTCGATCACAATTAACCCTTCAAGATTTTGAAGGGAAGAAACACAAGGTTCAGTTTCCAGTCTGTAAAAATCTACAAGAATTGCGAAGTTTGGTTGGCCAATTTGGTATGAATGATTTGAAGGGGCGAGATTTGGCAGCATTCAAAATTATTGAGGAAGCGCAGCCGTATCATCCTGAGAACGCTTGGATTTCTCTTCTACGAAAGTATTCGAATTTGGGGCATCGTAAATTATTGGCACAAAGTAGAAGGCAAGACGCTACTGTATTTCTCGGACAGGCTTTAAGGCTAACTCTACACTCAGGAACCACTACCATGAGAAATGTTGATGATAACGGGAATTCCTTCAATCATTTTTATCTAACCAACAAAGGAATCGAGGGAGAAATAGATACTAATTTAAAGCCGAGAGTTGAAATAAAAGTATCGTTCTTTCTCGAGGGAGAAAACGTAGATGTTCTAGCGCTGTGCCGGAATTCCACTGAAGGGATAGAGAGAATTATCGGAAAATTCGAGCAGGTAACCTAAACTTGTTGCTCGAGCCACGTGATGACCGCTTCGTTCCTAAGAGCGTGGGCGATGTGGGTGCGGAGGTCGGATTCGCTGGCGTTTTTGTAGTGGGCTTTCGCGTGGGTGAATTCGTTTTCCACGCGCGCTGGGTCGGCGTCGATTTTTTCTGCCTGCGCGATGTGCGCGAGAACGAGGCGCATTTTGGCGCGCTTATCTGCTGGTTCATCCCATTCTTTGCGGATGTCGGCGAGCGATTTCTTTGTTTCCGCAAGGTATTTCTCCATAGAAAGGCCCATGCGTTCGATGTCGTCTTTCATGCGGGATTCCATGTCGTCGAGTTCGTATTCTTTAAGGAGGGCAGGGTAGGAGACTTTTGAATCTTTGACGATTTCATCGAGCATGGTCGCGCGGCGCTTTTCTGTTTCTTTCATTTCTTTTTCTGTCTTGATGTTGGTGCGAACGGTTTCGGAGAATTTCTCCGCACTTTCGTAGCCGAGAGATTTTACGAACTCATCGTCGAGTGCGGGAAGATCTTTTTCTTCCATTTTACGCGCTTCTTCTGCGGCTTCGGCGGGGGTAAGACCAAGCTCGACTTTGGTGATACGTGCGCGTTCGCGCTTTAAGTGATTCATCGTTTCTGCGTGTTCGGTGTCGGTTACTTCAACTTCTTTCTTATCTCCGTTGTGTTTCTTTGCGATCGATGTGTAGTCGCCGAGTTTCACTTCAGGTGCGAGAGGTGCGCGAGCGGTGAAGACAATCGGCTCTGTTGCGGGGAACGAATCAGGTGCTTTTTCGACGGTCACCTGTGGAGCCGCAACGATATGTGCTTCTTCTTTTGCGAGGAGTTCTGGGAGTTCGTGCTGGATTGCATGCTGGATTGTTTCGCGAAGGATGGCCGCTTCGCCGACGTGCTTTAAGACTTGTTCTTTAGGGGCTTTGCCGGGGCGGAAGCCAGGGAGGTGGGCGTCTTTCACAAAGCCCGCAATCACGTGTTCGCGGTGTTCAGCAATGGATTCTGGTGCGATTTCGCCTTCGAGGATGAGTTCCCAGCGTTTTTCGTCTCGAGTAATTTTTGGTTTTTTGGACATTCGGCGAGTGTACAAGCAAAAGCCGCCGCCCGCTAGGGGCGGGCGGCGGCTTTGCCGTGCTTTTTAGAGATTATTCAGTTCAGCCTGGTTTGAGGATTCGATTGCACCCATATCCATTGCATTCAGATCTGCTTCAATGGAAGAGACGTCATCGGAACTGCTTTGTGAAGGAAGGCCGACCATGGTATCCATCGATGCTTCAGTAGGCATTATCGATGTTTCTTCCATCATTGTGTCCGATGGTATGTACGGTGCGTTGTTTTTCATCATGGTTTCTCGATTGAGTTTTGCGCCATAGAAGTAGAGGCCACCTGCGACGAGGAGTACGATAACAATCACAGCGCCTGCAACTGGGCCCATGGGAGAACGCTCAGGTTCTGAACTTGGCATCTGCGGCGGCATCTGACTACCGGTTGTGATGGGGTTTTGATTTTGAGTGAGGGGGTCCATAAGGAGGGGAAGATATTAGATGGTAGATATTAGAAAATAGATGGCGTTATTCCGTGGTCTCTGGAGAAGCGGGGGCGCTGGCTTCGACCTCAACCGATGCAGATTTGTTTGCTTTGTTGAGATCAACAAGACTCTTTACGAGGTTGCGTACTGCGCTATGTGCCTCGCGGATGCTTTCTTGCGCAGATTTAATAAGGGGTTCGATTTCAGCTTTTACTGTTTCGCGGTTGCTTTGGTCAGTGACGTTCGACATGTAGTCGCGGACAGCCTTAATGTCAGCTTGTGCCGAAACGATGGCACTTTCTGCATCAGTCTGCAGGGCGACGACGGCGCTCACATCGACGCCTTCGTCTTTGAGTTTGGTAATGCGCGAATCAATGCGCGCCATAAGTTTTTCAAGGTGAGTGATAGCGTTTGAGAATCGTTCACGGATGAGTCCTGCATGTCGATCTACGGCCGCCTTCATCTTCATGCGGAGTCCGGTTGTGCTTGCCATTCGATCTTTTGCGATTTGCATGCGTTCGGAACCAGCTTCTCGCATCATGCCGGGGCGTTCTCCAGGCGCTGCGCCTTGCAATTCTGCTCTCGTTTCTGCTCGCCAGTCTTGTCGCGCATCGCGCGCGTCCGTGCGGATCCCTTGCTGAGCTTCTTTTGCACGACGAAGGGCGTCGATGGGTTTCATCGGTGGTTGAGAGCCAGCAGGAGGTGGAGCTTGCATTTCAACCGACGTTTCAGTTTCAACTCCTGTATCTTGTGCAAGTGCGATTCCATATGCGAGGAATGGAAGAGCGATTGCTAATAGGAATGTGCGAGAAAGTGTCATGGTATTAGAATAGATAATGAGTAGATACACTCAGCATACCGCCGAGCGCCGTCCTTTAGGACGGCGCTCGTGTTGATAACTTTAGAGATACGAATTTCGACTACTTACTAAATTTTGCTTTGTAGAGTTCGACAGATTTTGTAATCGCGGGAATTGCTTCGGATTTGCCCTTAAATCCTTTTACTTCGACTACCGCCGGCTTTCCTTTTAGAGCTTTGTACGTCTCGAAGAAGTGTTGAATTTCTTTGAGTGTATGTTTGTTGACGTCGGCGAGGTCTTGCACGTCTTCCCAGCGCTTGTCGTCAACGGGAACGGCGATGATCTTGTAATCGCTCTCGCCCGTATCAATCATTTCCATAACGGCAACCGGACGGACTTTAACGAGTATCCCGCTCGGGATAGGGAATGTGGCAAGGATGACCACGTCTAGGGCATCCCCGTCTTCCCAGAGCGTTTGGGGTGCAAAGCCGTAATCGCACGGAAACGCGGCGGCAGAGTAATTTGCGCGGTCGAGCTTGATAATGCCGGTCTCTTTGTCTATTTCGTATTTATTGGGAGAGCCTTTCGGCACTTCAACAATGACGTTAATTTCATTCGGTGCGTCTTCGCCGAGAGGAATGTCGTGCCAAAGGTTCATACAATGAGGTTTTAGGGGCTAGGTGTTAGGTAATGCGGGGAGTGTAGCGTACTGTTTTATGTGTGTCCAAATATGTATCTGCACGACCTACTCTCTCCCTTTCTTCGCCTCATCGAGTAGTTTCTCTCTCTGTGTTTTTCGTGCCTCGCGCGCTGCCTTCTCAGCCGCTAGTTCTTCTTTGAATCTACGATCATCCTCGGCGATTATCGAGGGCAAGTCCTCCTCATAACGCCTTATCTTTTCGTTAGTTTCTTCTATTGTGTTTGCTAACTCAATTTGAGCTTGGCGATTTTGCTCCAAAGCTACACGCTTTTCCTCCTGAGCATTTGCGAGGCCCGAATCCAGTTTGTTACTAAGACGACGGAAAAATTCCCGCATTATGCGTAGTATACATGAACCGCAGCCACGTCCGATATTATTTATGCGGTTTCTTTAGGTGTAGATTCATCGGCAGATGTCTCCGCAGGAGATTCTTCAACAACTTCCTCAGAAACTTCGGCGACCTCTTCAGGTCCTACTTCCTTTTTCTCCTCTTTCACTTCTTCGCCACCAACCTGATCGCCGCCCATAGAGCGGATGTCGATTTTCCAGCCAGTGAGGCGGGCGGCGAGGCGGACGTTTTGACCACCACGACCAATTGCGAGTGATTGCTGATCTTCGGTGACAGTAACGACCGCGCGGTTTTCTTCTTCGGTGAGTTCAATGCCGAGAACTTGCGCAGGCTTGAGTGCTTCTTTCACGAAATCTCCCGTGTTTTGCGACCATTCGACGACATCGATTTTTTCACCGCCGAGTTCAGACGTGACAACGGCGACACGTACGCCGCGCTGACCGACGAGAGATCCAACAGGATCGATGTGATCATCGTTTGAGAATACGGCAATCTTTGCGCGGCTGCCTGGCTCGCGGACGACACCCTTCACCTCAACGATGCCTTGCGCCATTTCTGGCACTTCAGCTTCAAAAAGCTTGGTCAGGAAGCGTGGGTGGGAGCGGGAGAGGCGGATGAAGGTGCCGCGGACGCCCTCGTCTACTCGCAAGAGGAGTGCGCGCACACGCTCGCCTTGGCGGTATCTCTCGCCGGGAATCTGTTCGTCATAAGGAAGGATGGCGGTTGCGCGGCCGAGGTCAATGAAGAGATTGCCGCGTTCAAAGCGCTGCACGTGGCCGGTGACAATCTCTCCTTCGCGTTCGCCATATTCGGAGATGATAGAAGAACGTTCTGCCTCGCGGATTTTCTGCATGACCACTTGCTTTGCGGCTTGTGCGGCGATACGGCCGAATTCTTCTTGGGTTTCAAGCGGGAACGAGATCTCTTCGTCGAGTTCGGCGTCTTTCTTTATGCGGCGGGCGTCTTCGAGCATGATGTGCTGCTCGGGGTTAAAGCGGGATCGGTGGTCTTCCTCGGAAATTGGCTCTTCGTCTTCTTTGCGTACAAGAGTGTCATCCACAACAATTTTTGCCTGACGGAATTCAAGATCGCCCGTTTCAGGGTTGAAGGTGGCGCGAATGATTTGCCCGCGCTTACCGTATTCACGGCGATAGGCCGCGGCGAGTGCGGTTGCGATCGCTTCCACGACGGAGTCGCGGGAGATGCCTTTTTCTGCCTGCAGTTCGTCGAGCGCGCTATTCAATACTTTGAGGTCGAAGAGAGCCATAGGATTAGGTGTTAGGGGCTAAGTTTTAGGTGTTAGTAATTTATTAAAAACGTCCGGCTTTCGGCCGGACTGACTACATTGCTGTATTCAGCTATAGAGGTAGTATATTCGCGGGGGGCGTTGTGTCAAGTATGTGAAAGGAGTCTCGCGTGGACGCAGAATCGCGTACCTGTACATGTGGTGCGCCACTTGGTCCTCGTGTCGATGGGGAACATCATCGCGTTGATGACGTCGAAGTGTGCGCACACTGCTATTACGAAGGACTCAGCAAACTTCTCGACGAGCATCCGATAGGATGCGCACGACCGATACGGTAATAATGTACAGAAAGCCCGGGCAGTGTCCTGGGCTTTCTTGCTATACTGCACGCATCCACGGCAGGGAAACCGTATGTACATTTCTGACCAGCAACTAAAAACATTTCTTTCTGATGCGAATTTGGTTTCGCAGAAAGATTTTGACGCAGCGGATCAGGAGGCTAAGGAGCGCAATCAGCCGGTGGGCGACATCTTAATTGGGCGTGCACTGATTGGCGAAGACGAACTTCGTCGCACCTATGCCTACATTCTCGGCATTCCTTTTATTTCCCTTGCCACACAGAAGATTCCTTTTGACACGCTTTCTCTTATTCCTGAGCCTGTCGCGCGCAGAAATAACATCGTTGCCTACAATCACAAAGGCGAGGAGCTTGAAGTGGCGATGCTCGATACCGATGACTTGGCAGCGATTGATTTCATTAAGAAGAAGACGCGCCTGAAGGTCTTGCCGCGCCTCACCGATGCTCCGTCTATTAAAGCGGCGCTGAAGCAGTACCAGCGCGGGCTTAAAGATAATTTAGGAGATGTCATCAAGCGCGAGACGGATGTCTTGGCCGCTGAGGGTGCTGGCGCGGGGGATGACGAGCGCAAGATGGCTGAAGGGGTGCCCGCAGTGCGTATTGTGGACACGCTTCTGCGTCACGCAAATGCGCAGGGCGCCTCAGACATTCATATCGAGCCTCTAGAAGAGACGCTTCTTATTCGGTATCGCATCGATGGGCTCCTTCATGACGCGATGGAGCTCCCTAAGCATGCGGCTCCTGCGATTACCGCGCGTGTGAAAGTGTTGGCGAACATGCGCCTTGATGAAAAGCGTCTTCCCCAGGATGGTCGTTTTGGTGTTGAAGCAGGGGGCGAGAAAATTTCGTTTCGTGTTTCCATTTTGCCTACCTACTATGGAGAGAAGATTGTCATGCGACTCCTCCGCGATAACATCTCAGGATTTTCGCTTGAGGCACTTGGTTTTCATGGTAAAGCATTGGAAGACATGCATGAGGCGATGAAGAAAACGACAGGACTCATTCTCACCACGGGGCCGACGGGCGCCGGTAAATCAACGACGCTCTACACGCTCCTTGATCTGGTGAACACGCCCGACGTAAATATTTCGACCGTTGAGGATCCGATTGAGTATCAGATGAAGCGGGTGAATCAGACGCAGGTGCGCCCAGAGATTGGATTCACGTTTGCAAATGGACTTCGCTCACTCGTGCGTCAGGATCCCGACATCATCATGGTGGGGGAGATTCGTGATAAAGAAACGGCCTCACTTGCGATTAATGCGGCTCTTACGGGGCACTTAGTGCTCTCAACGCTTCACACAAACTCCGCAGCGGGTGCGATTCCGCGTCTTCTTGACATGGGTGTTGAGCCGTTTCTCTTGGTTTCAACGCTGCGGGTGGTGATCGGGCAACGCCTCGTGCGTAAGCTTGCGGGTGGGAAAGAGAAGTATGAACTCTCGCGCGACGAACAGAAACAACTTGAGCACGTAGTTGAAGCGGGAATAGTACTTAAGTCGCTGAAAGAGGAAAAAATTATTCCCCCGGATGCCACGTGGAAAAACGTGCCGTTTTGGAAGCCGAAAACTGATGGCGGGGGTGACGGTTTTGCGGGGCGTATGGGGATTTACGAAGTGCTTCCCGTGAGCGCGACCACAAAAGAGCTCGTTATGAAGAATGCAACGGCGGATGATATTCACGACCAGGCACGAAAGGAGGGGATGCTTACGATGCTTGAGGATGGAATTTTTAAGGCATCGCAAGGGGTTACTACAATAGAGGAGGTTTTGAGGGTGATTACCGAATAGGTTGCTTGATACGACTCCGATGATATATTCAAAACAGCAACGTCCTTGAGGTGTGAGACATGGCTACAGACAACATTGTCGACCTACAAAAGCTACGCGAAGAGAAAACACTCGATTCGTTTTGGCGCGAAGTGCATAATCGACCGCCGCTTCTTCACGATCTGCGGCTTACCAAGAAACATATCGAGTTCTTTATTGGTGGTTTTGGTGGAAATACAAAAGCTGAAGATTTTGTCCGAACACTTTTTGTCGAGTGCTCTACGGGAGTTTTTTCCGCGGCACTCGAACTGTCACGGAATCAATGGGAAGAGTTTCGGGTGCATGTGGATGGTCACTTCGAAGCTCTCGAGAGTGCTAGAAATAGATCATCTAAAGAAGGTGACTGAAGCGGGAACCCCCCGCTTCTTTTTTTTGCATGTTTTTGCACGGTATAATGACTGTGTGGCGAAATTTACTTACACTGCTGAGAAAGCGGGAGGGGAAGTGTACAAGGGAACCGCAGATGCGAAAGATCGTTTTGCGCTTTATGAAATTGTTCGCCACGAGGGTGGTCGCATTCTTTCGGTTGAGGAAGATGGGGCGAAGTCTTGGTTTTCACTCGCGCACTGGAATGCAAAGATTTCAAGCGTCCCGGAGTATGACAAAGTGCTCTTTGCGCGAAACCTTGGTGCGATGCTTTCTGCGGGGCTCTCGCTTGCGCGTGCGCTTGCGGTGATTGAGCGACAGACAAAGAATGCGCGCCTTGCTGAAGTGGTGACCGAACTTTCAGGCGCAGTGCGCCGCGGCGAGACGCTTCACTCCGCACTCGCGAAGTTTCCGCGCATCTTTTCAAAACTGTTTATCGCGATGACTCGTGCGGGTGAGGAAGGCGGGCAGCTCTCGCAGTCACTTGTGGTTGTTTCAGAACAAATGGAGCGCATGTATGTTTTGAAGAAGAAGATTCGCGGCGCGCTCCTGTATCCCGCCATTATAGTGTTTGCGATCATTGGTATTGGTGCTTTCATGATGATCAACGTGGTGCCAACCCTGGCACAGACCTTTGCGGAAATGGATGCGGAGCTTCCCGCTTCCACAAAAGCAATCATCGCGGTTTCTAATTTTCTAGTCTCTTACACGGTGGTCGCATTTTCGGCGGTTGTACTTTTCTTTGGTGGCATCTTTGCGTTTGTGAAAACGGCGACGGGGTCTCGGGTGCGTGATTTTATATTCCTCCACATCCCGCTTATTAGTCCTATTGTGAAAGAAGTGAACGCGGCGCGTGCTTCGCGCACACTCTCGTCACTCCTTTCTTCCGGCGTGGATGTGATTACTTCGCTTGAGATTGTGACGGATGTGGTGCAGAACAGTTATTTCAAGGCAGTGGTCGTGGAGGCGCGTGAGAATGTGGGGAAGGGCGAGCCACTCTCTGCTGCCTTTGTGCGGAACGAACACCTCTATCCGGCGTTTGTGGGGGAGATGATGGCGGTGGGAGAAGAAACAGGGCAGCTTACCGACATGATGAAAAAACTCGCTATCTTTTACGAAGATGAGGTGGACCGAAAGACGAAAGATATGTCGACGGTGATTGAGCCGTTTCTCATGATCGCAATTGGCGGCGCTGTGGGCTTCTTCGCAGTTGCGATGATCTCGCCGATCTATCAGCTTTCGGAGAATATTTAGGGCTCGCGAGTTGTGAAAATGTACTTTTGACGGGCACGGATTTTTCCTGCTGGAAAAATACCTCAAAATCCTCGGCCGTCGCCTGCGGGGCCCCGTCAAAAGTACATTTTCACAACTCGTCTCGCTTAGGTTGGTGGGGTTGGAAAAGTAGAAGTCTTGGGGTAGGGTGTGAGCGGAAATGAGCCTACAATCATCTGCCACAGGAGGACAGAATGACAAAAAAACGTTCGACGAAATGGCGCATCTTTGATGCTGCTATTCAGTATCTTCAACAGCGTAAGCTTTTGAAAGAAAGTTACGGACGAGATGCAACAGGATGGCTGTTAGACAGGGATGATCTGTACAACAATCGTTCTCATGTTGTGTGTTGTTGCGCCCTGGGCGCTGTCTATGGCGGTGGCGGGAGCATCCGCGCGCCTTTTGATGTAGTGGAATCGTGTGACCTTGAGCTAGATGCGTTAGTGCGAAAGAAGACACGAGGCCAATGTGAAAATGCGGGCGACTACAATGACCGCTCCTGGGTTTCCAAAGGCGACATCATCAAACTGCTCACTGAAGCGCGGGATGTGCAGATGTAAGTGGTAGGGTGCAAGCAAGCGACCGGGGAAACTCGGTCGCTTTTTCACGCTACAATAGTTATATGTGGTTTCCTCGCGGGGAACGAGGTTCGACGCTACTTGATGCGGTGGTGGGCACTGCGCTCATGCTTGTGGTGTTTGTCGGTATTGCCGGCGCATTTCGTTTGACTGTGATGGCGGTGGGGAATAACAAGGCGCGGGCGGGAGCGATTGCACTTGCAAACGAGCGACTCGAATTCATTCGTTCACTTTCTTATAACGCGGTCGGGACTGCTGGTGGCATTCCTGCGGGTGCGCTCGCACAAGTTGAAAGTATCGAACTCAATGATGTGCCCTACACGCGCCGAACTTTTATTTCCTACGAAGATGATCCGGCGGATGGACTTGGTGGTGCAGATGAAAATGGCATTGAAACGGATTACAAAGCGGTGAAGTCGCAAGTTTCGTGGAATGGGCGCGATGGTGTGCACACTATTGAACTCCTCACACGCGTTTCTCCTCCGGGAATTGAAGCCTCGGTGCCGGGCGGTGTTCTTGCAATTGAAGTGGTGGACGCCGCACTTCTTCCTGTTTCAAACGCAGAGGTGGAAGTCGTGAATACCACGCTCGTTCCCACGATTGATCTCACGCGTTTCACTGACGAAAACGGCAAGGCAACTATTTTAGGTGTGCCTCCAGGAGCCGGCTATCAGATTACTGTTACGAAAACTGGTTACTCCACTGCGCGTACCTATGCCGCAAACGCAACGAATACGAATCCTATCCCTGCGCATCTTGCCGTCGCGCTCGATACCACGACTGCGGGAACCTTTGCGATTGATCGCGTTTCAGAAAAGCGCATTGAAACATACACGCCGGTCACAACCGCAACGACAACGGAAACATTTTCAGGTGGTGCAGGAACTGCATCGACATCAAACGTCACGATTGCAGGAGGCATTGTGGCGCTCACCGAGACGGCGGGCGAATACCCCTTTGAAGGTACATTCTTTTCAAACGTCGTTTCAACCTCGACGCTTGTCGCGTGGAAAACACTTTCGTGGGATGCAAATACGCCGAGTGGCACCGCTCTCTATATACAACTGTATGACAGCTCTGGCACAACGCTCGTTTCTGATTCGCAGCTCCCGGGAAACAGTGGCGGGTTCACCATGTCACCGATTAATGTGAGTGGTGTTTCAACGTCAACCTATCCCGGACTCGTCGTGCGCGGGCGTCTCACAACAGGGAATGCATCGACGACGCCGTCAGTGGACGCTTGGAGACTCTCGTATGATTCTGGCCCGCATCCGCTTCCGAATGTTTCGTTTACACTGCGCGGTGCAAAAACAATCGGCACCACCGCTGGCGGGGCGCTCATCTATAAGTATGATTCGACTCATTCGAGTGGCGCATCCGGATCTCTCCTCATTCAGAATCTTGAGTGGGACGCGTACACGGTGATCGTGCCCGACACCAGTGGATATGATATTTCTTCAGCATGTGCACCGCAGCCGGAAACACTCACGCCGAACTCGGCGCAGACAACGCGAATCATTCTTTCTCCGCAGACGACGAATTCTCTTCTTGTTGATGTGAAGACAAGTGCGGGGGTAGTAATACCGAACGCATCGGTGCGCCTTACGCGCGGCGGCTTTGATGTGACGCGTACGAGCGACACCTGCGGCAACGCTTTTTGGAGCAGTCTCAGTGCGGGAAGTGTTGGTGGAGGAAACGCATACACTATTGAAGCATCGGCAAGCGGCTATCAAACATTTAATTCGACTGAAGTGAATGTGTCGGGAACATCGAGGTTATCAATCATACTCAACAGTCTGTAGACTGTAGTTTGTAGTGAAACTCGCGCGCTCAAAATCTTTTATGCATAAAACTACACACTACACACTACACACTACACACTGTGCCAACCGCGGCATGACATTAATTGAGGCGAGTGTGTGGGTGGCGATCACACTCTCGGCCATGCTCGCGATCACCACGTCGGTGCAATATTTTTATCGCACAAACTCGTACACGGTTGAGCAGGCAGCAGCGATTACATCAGCACAGCGTGGTATTGAAGGCATGGTGAAAACAATTCGTGAAGCCTCATATGCCTCTGACGGCGCATACCCCATCATTTCGCTTGCCACGAGTTCCATGTCGTTCTACGCCGATATCGATGACGATCCTTTCATCGAGCGACTGCGATTTTTTATCCAAGGTGGGGCACTTTATCGCGGACTCATCGATCCATCGGGCGATCCGCCGGTTTATACCAATCCAGAAACGATCTCGCAGCTTTCAGAATATGTACGCAACGTCGAGCAAGCGACAGATGTCTTTAAGTATTATGATTTGAATGGCAACCTCATGACCGACCTTTCTGATATTACTGAACTGCGTTTCGTCGAAACAACGGTGATAGTCAACATCAATCCGAATCGTATGCCGAATCAATTTACTCTGAGATCCACAGCTGCTCTTAGGAACCTCAGGTAGTTTGTAACTCTTAATCCTATGCATGTAACTACAAACTACAAACTACAAACTACAAACTCTCATGCAGAACGGGGCGTGACCGTGATCCTGGTTCTCACCTTCATGGGTATCTTCCTCTTTCTCCTCGGCACCATTTTAAGTTACACGCTCACGCAAGGGCGCTATGGGCGAGCTTTGTATGCGCGTGAGCAGGCGGTGAATGTCGCCGAAAGCGGACTCGAATTTTATCGATGGTTCCTCGCGCACAACCCTCAAATTATGGTGGACGGCACGGGGCTCGTTTCCCCCGCGTCATATGAAGTAGTTGATCCCGAGGGTGGAACACTGGGAGACGCTCAAGTGAGCGCGACGTTAAATACTGCATGTGGTGTTGTGCAATCAGCGGATCTTGTATCTGAAGGTGTTTCAGATTTGAATACCGTCTTTCGTCGTACACTGGAGGCACGTTACATGCGCCCCTCGGTCGCTGAATATTCCAATATCATTAATGCGAACGTGTGGGCGGGGGCCGACAGAAATATTACGGGTGCGTATCACTCGAACGGCGGCATTCGCATGGATGGCACGAATAACTCTATTGTCTCGAGTTCGGTTGCCACATGGAGTTGCACATCATCGTTTGGATGTTCTCCGACGCAGAATCGCCCGGGCGTTTTTGGTGCGGGAAGTGGCTCTGCGCTCTGGCAGTTTCCCGCGGCGTCATTTAATTTTGCCGGCATCTCGAGCGATTTTCCTGCGCTTCAAACGTATGCGACGAATGACGGCATCATGCTCAACACAACAACGGTGCGGGTTGACGGCGTTCAACAGGGAAGCACGTTCTCTTCAGTCGGCGGCAGCGACCAGCGCGGATTCCGCATCGTGCTTCGCGGCGACAACACCGTCGATATTTATCGCGTCACCGGAACGACGGGAGTCTTTGCGCAACGTATCGACAACATCGGTACGTGGGTGACGGACTACCACATTATTTCCAACCAGACGTATCACGGACGCTACACGATTCCGTCAGATTGCCCAGTAATTTTTGCACGCGCGAAAGTGTGGATTGAGGGAGTTGTGGGCGGAAAAGTGACGATTGTTGCGGCAGACACCGGAAGTTTTTCACCAGACATTATTCTCTCGAACAACATTACCTACGCTTCTGCTTCGGGCGCTTCGGGGCTCACGGCTGTCGCTGAGCGTTCGGTTTTGATACCACTCAATTCGCCCGATGTAATGACCATACGCGGCGTCTTCGTTGCACAGAATGGCTACCTGGGGCGCAATTTATATCAACAAGGAGGAAGTAACGGCGTCCCGTCTGCGTATAACTCCTTTGTGACACAGTCGTCGCTTACGACGATCGGAAGTGTAGTTTCAAACAATCGCGTGGGCACGAAGTGGAATTGTAGCGGCTCATTCTGTTCGGGCTACAACACGCGCGTCGACACCTATGATCGCTTGCTTGCGTTCGACCCACCACCGTTTACACCTGCGGCTTCGCCGGATTATAAGTTGGTGTTGTGGCGTGAACAGTAGAGAGTGCTCGTGACACTCGCAAGAATGCTTTCCGAGGGTCTTCGCAGCGCCGACGGGCGCGAGACTGAGCGCTGGGCGAGCACGCCCAGACAGCGACCCGAGGAAAGCATTTTGTGAGTGCCGTCTCGCTGAGAGCCATAAAAGAAATTGGCGCGAATGAATCGCGCCAATGCTTTCACACTAAAGTGCGACAAAGGGAAGTGAGGCGTGTTTTTTTAATTTGCACCCCCTTGTGCTCAGTGGGAATAGTTATGTCGGCAGGGAGATTCTTTCCGTGCATAAGAAGAATGTACCAAGCCCCGTTTTCATGGCGGACCCCCATTGCAACAACGTACGCTCCCCACGGTTTTTCTCGATGTGCTTTCCAAAGATCGTCTTTTGCTGCGGTTGCATCTACTATCGTAGTCATGTCACCTCTCCTGATCTACATATGACACACGGTATCATGCACACCACCATGCTACAATCTTGCCCATGAAGGCGCTTGTTGTTGCGAATTGGAAGATGAATCCTATTTCCTGGAAGGAAGCCAAGAAGCTTTTTGAAGAGACGAAACGGATGAGTGGACTCCTCAAGGTGTCGGTGATTGTTGCAGCTCCCCCTATTTTTTTGCGCGACATAGGAGGGCTTCGACGTGGAAAGATTGGGCTTGCCGCGCAGAATGTTCATTTTGAACAGAGCGGCTCTTTTACGGGCGAGGTTTCAGCACTGCAGGCGAAAGATGCGAAAGCCAACTATGCGCTTGTGGGGCACGCGGAGCGTCGCGCTATGGGAGAAACGGATGATGATGTGCGAAAGAAAGTTGCGGCACTCCTTGCGCTTGAGATGACGCCCATCATTTGCATTGGTGAGCATGTCCGCGATGACGAAGGGTCGCATTTTACGTTTGTGCGTGAGCAACTTCTCACCGCACTTCGTGATGTGCCGCAGCAGAAAATTGCAAAAGTTATTATTGCCTATGAGCCCGTGTGGGCAATTGGTGCGGCAGAGCCCATGCGTCCGCACGACATGCACGAAATGAGTATTTATATTCGTAAAGCGCTTGTAGAGAAATATGGTGAGGTGGGACACAAGCTCATGATTCTCTACGGAGGTGCGGTTGATGGAACTAATGTGGGCACGATGCTTGAGCATGGCGGTGTGAAAGGATTTCTTGTGGGCCGCGCAAGTGTGGACGCCAAGCGGCTTGCCGAGCTCCTTCGAGTCATGAAGGATGCATAATGGAGCTATGTTTCGCTCTATTGATGAGATTCCTAGAGAGGAAGTTCGCGGCAAGCGCATACTTGTGCGTGCAGGGTTTGATCTTCCACTCGATGAGAAGGGCGAAGTCTCTGACTTTTTTCGCGTGAAGAGATCGGCGGAGACGCTCCGTTTTCTTTCTGAGCGTGGCGCACGTGTGATTGTGCTCTCGCACATTGGGCGTGATCCGAAGGAGACGAACGCGCCCGTCTCGCGCGCACTGGTGCGCGAGGTGTCGCATCATTATGTGCCTGACTTACTTGGTGCACACGCACATGACGCCGTACGCGCCATGCGCAATGGGGACGTGCTCCTTCTCGAAAACCTCCGCGCTGACCCGCGCGAAACAGAAAATGATGAAGCATTCGCACGCGAACTTGCTGCGCTCGGAGAAATGTATGTCGGAGATGCGTTTTCTGCGGCGCATCGTGCGCACGCCTCGATTACAGCGCTTCCGAAACTACTCCCTCATTACGCGGGGCTCCTCTTGCGCGATGAGATTATGCAATTGCAGCGTGCGCGCGTCCCCGCGCGTCCCTCATTTGCCATTCTCGGCGGCGCAAAATTTGAAACAAAAGCGCCGCTTATAAAGACACTCCTCGGCTCCTACGATCATTTGTTTGTCACCGGTGCACTTGCGAACGACGTGTTTCGCGCTCAAGGTCACCCCGTAGGGCGTTCGCGTATTTCCGACGAAATGCCGACGCCGTACATTCTGCACCACCCACACTTTCTTGCGCCGGTTGATGTGACGGCACAGCGTAGTGATGGCCACGCGTTTACTAAAAAGCCTGAGGCGGTGGAGGCGGACGATAAGATCGTCGACATCGGCCCTGATTCCATTCAATTAATCACACCGCATCTTGAAAAGGCGGCATTCATTCTTTGGAATGGCCCCACAGGTCTCTACGAAGATGGGTTCACTTCCTACACACATGCAATTGGGGAAATTCTTGCGCGCCGCGTTGAAGCAGGGGCGAGTGTCGTGATTGGTGGAGGAGACACCATCGCGGCTCTCAAGGAGAGCGGCATTCCCGAGGAAAAGCTCGGTTTTCTCTCGACCGGTGGGGGGGCGATGCTTGAGTATCTTTTAGAGGGCAGCTTGCCTGGTATCACAGCGTTAGAGTAGGATGCGAACATATTCGCTTTCTATTCTCATGCTATGAAAATTCTGTACGCAGTTATTGGGCTCGCGGTTCTCGGGGGAGGAGCGTGGTATGCCACGCAGATGCAGGGTGGAGCTGTGCCTGAGGCCTCTCAAGACTCACCTTCTCAAAACACACAAACAAACACTCCCACAAACGAGTCACAGAATTTTAGTGGCTCTATGCAGGAGCTTATGGCGCGCGGCGGCTCGTGGACATGTGATGTGACGAGTACCGCTGGTGGCATTACCTCAAGCGGTACGACGTATGTCGCAAACGGGATGGTGCGCTCGGATTTTTCATCAAACATTCCACAAGTGGGGAACATCCAAAGCTATATGATAGTGCGTGACGGTTTGGCCTACTCATGGACAAGCATGATGAATCAGGGTTTCAAATTCCCGATCGCACAGTCGGAGGGCGAAGCGGAGGTGAGTGCAGAAGTCGCGGCGCAAATAAACCAAGACTACGATTTCTCGTGCCGCCCATGGTCAGTTGATGCGAGTAAATTTGCGCTTCCGAGTGGAATTACGTTTTAGTTGCGTACTCTGTTACGGTGCGCTAGGCTCGCCTTAGGCAATAGTGCCTAAAACTAAAGAAGGAGAACAACCATGTCGAAAGGCATGCTTGGGAAGCTATCGCTTTCCGCAGTGCGGGGACCGGTAGCGACCGTCTATGACAATCTCGCAAGCGAGGATGGAGCACAGTATCTCACAGCGCTCAATCGGTTTAATCGTGAATGGAGAACGTTGCTTGACCCAAAAACGCCCGGCCTCTTCGACCCCGCCACCTTCATCGGCAAGGGGTGGAAGATCATTGGTGACCGTAAAGCTCTGTCCAAGAGCTTCGATCCGCGGAAGCTAAGGGTTGTGCCAACCCCCCTCAAGAAGGGCGAGTCATACATCTCTGGCGACGAGGCTAAAAAACGTCTTGCAGGAGAACCTCTTGCAGGCGTCGAGGCGTTCTGGAAGTGTTGGAACGACCGCGACAACCTCCCCGTGGAACTTCGTGGCAAAATCATCCTCTTCGACGGGGATGAGCTGCGGAGTCCGCTCGATGGCCGGTGTTCGCTGTCCCTCAGCTGGGACGGCGAGATGTGGCGCTGGGGCTACGGCTGGCTTGGCAACGACCGGGACGGGGGCTTTGTATATGCGCTCGCAAGTTAGTACTTGGCGCTTGAGTCTTTGCACTTGTCCTTAGATCCTTAGAACTTTGCCCCGCTCGCACAGATGCGAGCGGGGCTTTCGTATACAATAGATACATGTCGTCTCCTGTCACCCGCCTTCAGCCATCTGTTGAGAAAGCTCGCGCGAAGAAACGTGAGCGATTGGAGAAAATCATTGCTCTTGCCGCGCAGAAGGGCTCTATCAGGAACAACGACGTCGAACTCCTTGTCCACGTGACCGATGCAACAGCAACACGCTACCTTTCTGAACTCGTGAAAGCTGACCGCTTGAAGCGGGTTGGCATTCGCGCGGCAGCTCGCTATCAGCCTCTTTAGCTTGGCTCACGCCAGCAGGCATGAGCCAAGGACTGGCTCATTTGGCGCCAAATTGGCCACAGCTTGGCTCACGCCTGCTAGATATTCCCGAGCTTGCAGAAACGTTGTGGCAACTGCACTATGGGGCTTCTTCTTCGGCATAGTGCCGAGAAGCGATCTTTGAGAAAGGAACACCCCATGTTTCGTAAACGTGGAACACCCCTGACCGTTGATCAGTTTGCTACTTTCGGCGGCCGTCTTCTTACGGCCATCCCACGAGATCTTCCGTCAGAGAGTATTGAATACTGGTCTCGTAACACACAACAGCTCAGCATGCTCATGCGAGAGGTGCTGTTCAAGCCGGGGACGCGCATCCTTTCAGTCCCGCAGGATTTTAGCTTGGAAACATTACATCCAATGGATGTCGAGCATATTGAGCACGATTGCCGTACTCGTTCCCTGACTGAACTGGATCTGAGCAAGGTGAAGATTCTGCACCTCGATAAGGATAAAGCCCAAATCGCCAATTGGGATGGCAAATATCTTCCACTTGGCGCGCATGCACTTTCGGTCCTCCTCGCAAATCAGCAGGCTCTTCCTTTGGCGTGGAAGAAGCTGGATAGTGGGGGTACTAGTTACTTAAGAATTCGTTTTGAGGGGACGCGGTGTGCAAAATCGGAGTTTGGACTGTGTTTAGGCTATGAACATCGTGATCCGGATCGTGGGTGGTACTGCCACACTGAACCCATTAATTCGCATCACCGTCTTACGGCCGCGATAGAAATCTAAGACTTCACGTCTGACCCGCCATGTTCTCGGACCTCTGGCGGGTCTTTTTTATGTACACGAATTTAGATTCAACCAGGGCTTCCCACTACAAGCTACAAGCTGTACTCTACAAGCTATCTATGCAAGCAGTGATTTTAGCCGCGGGGAGGGGGACTCGCATGGGACTTCTGACCCACATGCTCCCGAAGCCGATGCTCTCTGTATTCGGAAAGACGCTTCTTGAGCACAAATTTGATGCGCTTCCAGAGGAGGTGCACGAGATTGTGCTTGTTGTTGGCTACTTGAAAGAGAGAATCATTGAGCGCTTTGGAGATTCGTACAACGGCAAGAAGCTTATTTATGTTGTGCAAGAAAATCCAACGGGAGGCACTGCACAAGCGTTATGGCTTGCACGACCGCACCTTCGTGATCGTTTTCTTGTGATGAATGGGGACAATATTTACGCCTCAGCAGATATATCAACGTGTACACACACTACTAATTGGGCCGTTTTGGTGCAAGAGAAAGACCGTATTAGAACCGGGCGTGTGGTAGTAGATCAAAAAGATCGCATTACTGATATTGCTGAAAATGATGATCATGGGGGTGAAAAAGGGTTCGCAAACACGGGGCTCTATGTACTCGACATGCGCATATTTGACGTCGTCCCTGTTCCTAAGGCCGTCGGTTCAAGTGAATTGGGCTTACCGCAAACGATGCTAAAACTTGCACATGCAATTCCAATTCATATCGTTCGCGCAACAATGTGGATTGAGATAAAAGCACCGGAAGACCTTGCGCGTGCGGAAACGTTGCTATCCACACTTGCGACTAAATGAATCGCAGGGGGCACTCATAATGGGTGCATGGCTCGTGTCGCATTGATCCTCCTTGTACTACTCCCACTCTCGCTTTCCGCCCAAACAATTGAAGAATTGCAGGCGCGGATTGCTGCGCTTATGGCGCAGATTCAGGCGGCGCCGCCGCAGTCTGCGCCGCCACCTGTTTCAGGCCTTTCGGCGTGTCCCGCACTCTCGCGCACGCTCGCTCTTGGGGCACGCGGCGAGGATGTGCGCTCACTCCAGGAATTCTTGCGCTCGCGCGGACTTCTGCAGAGTGAGGCGACGGGCTACTTTGGCTCTCTCACTGAAGCAGCGCTGCGTGCGTTTCAAGCAGCAGAGGGAGTTGTTTCTTCAGGAAATGCCGCGAGCACAGGATTTGGCGTGATGGGCGTGAAGACGCGCGCGGCGATCGCCGCACGCTGCGGAGGTGCGCAAACCGTGACTCCAGGAGCGGCCACGTGCCCGGTCGCTCCGGGAGCCCCAGTCATTCCTTGCGCAGGTGTATGGCAAAAACTGCAGAGCGGCGCATGTCACACCGGATGGCGCTGCGTACTTTCAAATACCGGCAACAAGCCTCCGGTGATCGACGCCATTGAAGGACCGAGCACGCTTCTTGTTGGCGAGAGCGCGTCGTGGCGCATCGTCGCACAAGATCCCGAAGGGAGTGCTCTTTCGTACGCTGTTACCTGGGGCGATGAAAGTGTCGAAGAAATACTTCGCTCACTCGCTGGCATCGGAACTTCTTTTACGCAATCCTCACTTCTCTCGCATGCCTATGCAAAAGCAGGGAATTACACCTTGCGCGTGGATGTGAAAGATACGCTGGGTGCGATCTCCTCTGCAACCCACGCGATTTCTGTTCGCAGTCAGGCGAGTGGTTCAAGCTCGCCCGCCTTTTCGTTCGTTCCTCCAATTGCCACAACCGCCGTACAGAAAAGTTGTGTGACTCCCTGGGGGGCGCAAGTGATCGCGCATGGCCAAGCCTCCTTTTGGCAACCGTTTTTTACAGAGGGCGCGTATTTCCCCGCAACATCATCGCCCATCGTGAAATGTGAGAACGGGGAATGGCTCAAATGCTCATCGATTGGTGCCGATTGTCAGAAATACACAGTTGCGACGTCTACCCCCCAAGGTGCCTTGCAGGGGTATGCAAACGTTATTGGCACGCCGTGCAGTGGAAAAGGTTCTACGAAAACAGTGACCGTTCCGCCAGGTACGCAATTATGCCAGTGGCTCTCGTGTTCAGTGACGACTGAAGCGCGTGCGGTAACGCTCACCTGTACCGATGGGGGTTGGTCTGATTACAAAGCATATTAATAGTATGTATAAAAAGAGTATGAAAAAAATGACGCTCGGGCTTTTAATGGTAGTACTATGCGTGCCGGTCTTAACATCTGCGCTCTCGACGAGTGAGGTGCAGGAAAAAATACAAGCACTTCTCGCGCAGATTTCTGGACTCACTGCACAGATTAAATCCCTCCAGGCACAAGTAGCTATTCCTGAAGTCGCTTCGTTCCCTGCCGGGGGGAAGCATAGTGTGTGCACACTTCTCGAGCGCAATCTTTTGCCCGGCTTTCGTGGAGAGGATGTAAAAGGACTCCAAGAGTTTTTGAAACAAGAAGGCTATTTAAGTGCAGAGGCGAGCGGCTATTTTGGTGCGCTCACGAGCGAAGCGGTACGCAAATGGCAGGCCGCACAGGGAATTGATGCGATTGGTGTGATTGGCCCCAAGACGCGTGATCGCATTAGAGGGTGGTGCGGAGGGGGTTGGGGCCATTCGTCTGAGCGTTTTAGTGCAGTCCCGGAGCGCGGCGAAGCGCCGCTCATGGTCACCTTTGAAACGTGGCTTTCCGGTTTTCGTGCACCAGGCGTTTCGTATACCATCGACTTTGGTGACGGCTCGAGTGCTCGTGCAGCCGATTGTTTGGCACCAGCAGATGCGTGCACCGCTCCCGGACAAAACACGCATGTCTACACCAGGAATGGCACGTACACAGCAACCTTGAATAAGGTTACCGATCCATGCCCCGACGATGGAAATCCACTCACACCGCGCTGCCTAGCAGCGGTGCAGAACGAAGTGGTCGGTAAGATTCAGGTTGTTGTTGGGCCAGTAGCGTGCACGAAAGAATACAAACCAGTCTGCGCCTCAAAGCCAATTGTATGTGTCACCACTCCGTGTAATCCAATTCAGCAAACCTACAGCAACCGCTGCGTGGCTGGAGCCGAGGGCGCGACAGTGCTGTACGAGGGTTCGTGTCGAGATACAAACACCGACCCCTCAACAGACTTGCGATGCAAGCAATGGTTTGATGGATGTAATTCATGTTCGCGCTCTGAGCCGAACGGCCCTGCAATGTGTACGCTTAAGGCATGTATGCCAGAAGCAATGCAGAAGCCGTACTGCACCGGATATTTTGGCGACAACAGCAAAGCGCCTTCTATCTCAGGATTTTCAGGGCCAACGACCTTGCGCGTAGACGAAACTGGAACATGGACGGTAAAAGCCTCAGACCCAGAGGGGCAGCAATTGAGTTACTACGTGTCATGGGGGGATGAGCTACAGTACGCCTCGGGTATCTCTACCAGTCTTCCCGTCTTTACTCAAACGAGCTCCTTTACGCATTCGTACAGCACGCCGGGAACCTATGTGGTGAGCGTTGTTGCGCGCGATCTTGATGGAAAGGAGGCAAAGGTTTCTATCACCGTCAAAGTTTCAAGCGATCCAGTGGCGTGCACTGCGCAGTATGACCCCGTCTGTGGTCGTCCGGCAGGATGCGCGAATACATGCCGGGAAGGAATGTATTGCACGCTTGAATGCAAACTCCATGATCCCAAAACATATTCAAATAAGTGTCTGCTTAATGCCGCAGGAGCCGAGTATCTCTATGCGGGGGCGTGCGGACGATAAAGACGAGCTTCGAGTAATACCAAGTAATACACAGGAGGGCGGGTTTCTAGACTCGCCCTCTTGCTATACTTTTCAGATGCATACATGGATTGCTGTGTTTGTTGCGTTTTTCTTAATGACTCCGGTAGCGTACGCACAAAGCACTCCAAATTTACAGGCAGAATTGAATGCTCTCCTAGCCCAGCTTGCCGCACTTCAAGCACAGCTTCAGGGAGGCGGGGGAGGAGCGCCGTTGGCACCAGTAAGTACGGCGCCCAGTTCGGCATCGCAGTGTCCATCTCTGTCCCGCACGCTGCGTCAGGGGATGTCGGGGCCAGATGTTTCTGCACTCCAAGCGTTTCTTGCATTAGATAAAGCGATTTACCAAGACGGAAGCGTGACAGGATTCTTTGGCCCTTTGACTCAGATGGCAATACAACGGTTCCAGGCTAAGCACGGGATTGTAAATGGCGGTTCTCCCGATTCAAATGGATACGGCGCAGTGGGGCCGGCGACACGCGCGACCATCCTCGCACTATGTTCTCGCACAAGCGCACCACAAATAAATCCAAGTCTCACTTGTACGCTTGGGGGCGTCACAGTCGCTTCCGGTGCGACTCAGACGTTTTATTCAACAACACAGGCTCCTCTTAATTCAACATGTGCCGCATTTTCTGCTGTGCGTCAGTGTGTGAACGGTTCATTCTCAGGGAATGCTGCCTTTCAATATCGTTCGTGCGTTGAGAGCGAGGCCGCCTCGTGTGTTGCAGAGGGGGAGCGGGTGGCGCATGGGACATCGTTTACCTTTTTCTCAAAGCGCAGAGTAACGACCTCGGGAGAGAGCTGTTCGCAGTTTGCGCAAACGCGCTCGTGCTCGAATGGTGTTCTTTCTGGATCAAACGAGTTTAGATATTTGTCGTGCAAGGTGGATATTTCAGATTCATGCTCGGCAGGTGGTGTGACAGTTCCTCATGGGCAGTCGCGCACTTTCTATAGATACGATGCCGCCACGAGCACCAATTCGTGTGCATCATATGCGCAAACACGCACATGTGACGACGGGGTTCTCTCAGGTTCAAGCGATTTCAACAAGCCATCATGCAGTATAGGAGGTTGTATGCTTGATGGCGTGACGGTTCCAAGTGGTTCTTCAACAACCTTCTATCTTGCTCAGAATGTCCCTGCGACCGAGCAGTGTGCATCATATGCGCAAACACGCTCGTGTTCTTCAGGAGTGCTCTCAGGAAATGCGTCATATATGTATCGTACGTGTGCGCCGGTTGCAGGTGGTTCGTGCGCGCTCGACAACATTGTTGTTGCGCCAGGCGCTTCCGCAATGTTCTATTCAGCTTCAGCTGCACCTGCGGGTGCATCATGCGCTTCAATTCGCCAGGCTCGTACGTGCACAAACGGCACATTCTCAGGAACTGCAACATTCAATCGTTCGTCATGTACCGATACTGCATCCTGTGCACTTGATGGCGTAACCGTCGCGCACGGAAATTCAGCAACATTCTATAGTGAGCGCACAGTCGCCTTTGGTACGACATGCAGCAGTAAGGCACAAACGCGCGCGTGCACCAATGGAAAGCTCTCAGGCACCGCAACATTTCAATACGGTGCATGTAGCGTAAATCCTCCTACATCTCTCGCTCCTTCTGATTCACAGCTCGCCACAGCGCTTTCCGCGCTCGAGGCGATCTTGAAAGACGCACTGGTGCAACTTGATTCGTGGTTTTAGGCATTGGCGTTTCTGATTTTTTCTGCCATCTTTTGTGCTTCGCCTTGTACATAAGGCGTTCCTTTCCAATTCTGAAAACCGTCGCCATCGAAACGGGGGATGACGTGCACGTGTGAATGAAAAACGATTTGCCCTGCTGCGGGGCGGTTGTTGGTAGTAACGTTCACGCCATGCGCGCCGAGGGATTTTTCAAGCATGTGTGCCACCGTACGCGCTGCATGCATCACTGCTTTCCACTCGTCTTCTTCAATTTCAAACACATCCGCGGCGTGTTTCTTAGGGATGACCAATGTGTGCCCAGGATTTACCGGGGTGATATCAAGAAAGGCAAGTGTTTTTTCGTCTTCATACACTCGCTCGGCAGGAATTGTGCCCGCAACGATTTTGCAAAAAATGCACTCCGGCATGTGTAGAGTATAGCAAAATGCAGATGCTCCCAAAGAGAAAATACGAAAAATGGTAGAATCGTCTGATGACTTCGGATCTGGTTGAGATGCTTCTTCATAAACGTGGTATTACGGATCCAGCAGAACAGGAACGTTTTTTGAAGCCGGATTTTGCGCGGGATACGCACGATCCTTTTTTGCTTACCGATATGGACGTGGCGGTTGCGCGGGTGTTTGCAGCCATGCACGCGAACGAGAAGATTGCTGTGTATGGCGATTTTGACTGCGATGGCATTCCTGGCTCCGCTGTGTTATTTGAGACGTTTAAAAAGATTGGCTACGAGAATGCTGAGGTCTACATTCCGCACCGCGACAGGGAGGGATACGGTTTTCACGCGGAAGCAATCGATTCTCTCAAAGAGAAGGGTGTTTCTCTTATTATCACGGTTGATGTGGGAACGGTGGCGTTTGATGGTGTCGCGCATGCGCGCAGTCTCGGAATTGATGTAATTGTGACGGACCACCACGAACTCAAAGAAACGCTCCCTGATGCCATTGTGATTAATCCAAAACGCGGCGATTATCCGTTTCGCGATCTCTGCGGTGCCGGAGTTGCGTGGAAATTGGCATCAGCGCTACTCATCGAAGGCCGCACAAGAGGCGAAGCCTCTTTTGCGGCAGTGCCGGAGGGGTGGGAGAAATGGCTCTTGGATTTGGTTGCGATTGCAACGGTGGCAGATCTTGTTCCGCTTGTGGGGGAGAATCGTGCGCTCGTACACTTCGGGCTGACCGTGCTCCGCAAATCACGACGACCTGGGCTTCGTGCACTCGCGACGAGCGCGCGAGTGCGCCTTTCCGAGATGACGGAGGGTGACATTGGTTTTACCATCGCGCCGCGCATCAATGCTGCCTCGCGTATGGATGTGCCCGAGCTCGCATTTCGTCTTCTCACCACAGAGAGCGACGAAGAGGCAGAGAAACTTGCGCGAGAGCTGGAGTCACTCAATCGTAAGCGTCGCGGCACCGTTGCGGCGATGACGCGCGAGGCAAAGGCACGCGCTCGTGCGCGTTACCAGGGCGGGGAATTAGTAACCGTACTTGGCGATACGACGTGGAAACCGAGTCTGTGCGGTCTCGTTGCAAACGCTGTTATGGAAGAGCGCGGTGGGATGGTGTGCGTGTGGGGAGAGGATGCTCTCGGCCGCTTGAAAGGTTCGTGTCGTTCGGATGGCGCACACTCGGTGGTTGAAGTATTTACGAATGCCAAAGAGCATCTGATTGAGTTTGGGGGCCACCATGCGTCCGGCGGTTTTTCCGTTTCTCGAGAAAGCATACATACGCTTCCTGAAATGCTCGCCGAAGCAGCCACGTCGTGTGCATCTGAGGCCCGCACGAATGCGCCAAACGAAAGCGATTATATTGACATTCTTCTGAGAGAAGTGTCGCCAGATTTTCTGCGCGAGCTCGAGCGTCTTGCGCCATTTGGCATAGGGAATCCGAAGCCGGTGTTTCGAGTGCGCGAAACCCGCATCACCTTTGCGAGACAGTTTGGTAAGGACATGAACCATACTGAAGTGACTCTTGTATGCACACAGTCGGGAGTTTCGCGCCGCGCATTTCAGTTTTTCAAGACACCAACCGATTTTTCACTCCTCCCTTCGCCGGGTCTCTCTGCAGACATACTTGCAACCATTGAACGGGATGTGTTTCGCGGGCAGGGGGCGCTTGCGCTTCGTTTGCAGGATATCCTCACCCCGCGGTAGCTCGGATAGTGGGTTTTGGTATACTTCCTGCATGCAAACCATCATGGTTGTGCCGACTATCAAAGCAGCGTGGGAGACGTTTCTGAAGCGCCCCTTGTTTCTGGTGGGCAGCATTCTTCTCGTTCTTATTCTTTCGAGTATTGTGAACGCACTTCCTGGGGAAGATGGGTCAATAATTCTCGTGCTCGCGGCACTTGTGATAAATGTTTTGATAGAACTTGGTCTTATTGCGTTCATTCTTAAGGCACATGATGATGTGACTCAGGTTAAGATTGCCGATTTGTGGTATCCAAAGGCGTTTCTTCCGTATCTTGCGGTAAAGATTATGACCACGATTGCGGTTCTCATCGGCCTAGTACTCCTTATTGTGCCAGGCATTATCGTCGCCTTAACATTCCTCTTTGCAACCTATCTTGTTGTGGATACGGGCAAGGGCCCTATTGAGGCGCTAAAAGAAAGCGCGCGCATCACAAAAGGGCACAAGTGGGCGCTTTTCATGCTCATGCTTGCTCTCATCGGTATCAATATTCTTGGTGTCCTCGCGCTTGGTATCGGACTTCTCATCTCTGTTCCGGTTTCTCTTCTTGCGATCGCACACACATACCGCGCACTCTCCACTACTCCTCATTCTGACGCTCCGGCGAATGCATAATGAGCATTGTTGTCTTCACTGACGGCGGTGCGAGAAACAACCCGGGACCAGCTGGTGCCGGAGTTGTTATCTACGAAGATGGGGAAAAGAAAGTCGAGATGGCTCATTTTTTAGGGGAGAAACAAACAAACAATTGGGCAGAATATGAGGCGGTCGTAATTGCGCTCGGGAAACTTTTGGAAATGGGGCTACGCGATCGTGACATTCAATTCAAACTCGACTCCCAACTCGTGGTGGAGCAGATTAAAGGGAATTGGAAGATAAAAGAACCTGCACTGAAGTTGCAGGTGGAGAAGGTGCAAGGACTTCTGAAGGATTTTGGGAAAGTCACCTTCACTCATATCCCACGTGAAGAGAATAAAGAGGCTGATACATTGGTAAATAATGCTATCGACAACGCCTAGTTGCGTGCCCTTGCGCGGATGCTAGGATGGCGGCATGAATACACAGCTTGCAGGTTTCATAGATTTTATTCGCACACAGGGAGTTGTTGGGCTTGCAGTCGGTTTTATTCTCGGCGGCGCGGTTTCGAAAGTGGTCTCGGCTTTGGTGAACGATATCGTAAACCCCATTATTGGTCTCGCTCTCGGTTCGACCGATGGCTTGAAGGGCATGACACTCGGCCCCATTCTTCTGGGTGATTTCATTACGGTCTTGATCGATTTCCTCATCATCGCGGCAGTGGTCTACTTTATTGTGAAAGGTCTCGGCTTCGACAAGCTCGATAAGCCGAAGGAGTAATAGTGTTGACCGTTTCGTAAAGACACGGTATACACACCAAAGGCAAGAGAGGAGAATACCAGATGCATCCAATCTGTGAACGTGAGTATGTTGAGTTCTGTATGTGTTATTTGGGGAAGTCCCAGGACCAACTTCTCAAGGAAGCAAATCTTTTGCGCACTCACATTCAGAATATAGAAATCCGCATTAAAGGAGATCTAGGGCATTCGTCGACGAAAAAAATTCGCAAACGCATTGGGAGAAATAAGACAGAGCTAACACGTTTGCACGGTTTGCTCAATCGGGTCGAAGCCGAAGATGCATCTCAGGCATTAGCGCGGGAGATGTATAAAGATCAATGGCATCGTATCCACAATGTGCCGCAAGTAGAAAGTATACAGTTTCGGGGTAAGAGTCTTGTTATACTGACACATCCGCTGTTTGGTAAGAGCACTGACTCTCAGTGGCATCGCGTCGGCCCTTTCCTCATCAGTATATTGCTCTCGGGTGATCGAAATCAGATGCACTGGATCAATCTGGAAGGTGCTGTAAAAGACATGCAAGCACCCGCCGGTGTTCAGTTATCAGGGGCTGTCGGCTGCATAGGGAATGCGGGACCACCGCTTATCGATGCTTTCAAACGACATGATCATGTGCAGCTAGTAGAAATTGCCGTTCGCTATGCGGAGTGTAGTGGTCAACACGATAATTTGCGCTTGTGGCCACAGGTGTCTCCTGATGATGTGCCTGAATGGTACATTCAGACCTTTGGGAGATAAAAATACAGGCGCATCGGAAGATGCGCCTGTTCTTTTTCCGCAACTTGCGTTAGGGTGTGCTCAGAGTGAACAAAGCATACAAGGAGAACCATCGTGGAAACTCTCTTCAATGTCAGTTTTTTGAAAGAACGACCAGTACACGTTGTGGGGGCTGGGACGCTGGGGGCGAAGCTTTTCTTAAATTTGTTTCGCAAACGCGTACCCAATCTCCATGTGTGGGATGCCGATGTGCTAGAAGAAAGAAATCTCTTTAACCAGCCGTATTTCGATGCAGATGTCGGCACATTGAAAGTGGAGGGTCTGGCGCGCATTGCGCGCACCATCTATCCAGCATCCGATACGACCATTGTCACTCATGCCGAGAGGGTAACTAAAGACACTCTCCTGCGTGGCATTGTGCTCATGGCAGTGGACTCAAACAAATCTCGTTATCACGATGTGTTGCCATCCATCAAACAAAGTGGCAAGGTTTCGTTTTGTGCAGATGGCAGGGTAGGCATGGATGGCGGCAAAGCTTTCGGATTCAATCCGGCCAATCCGTGGCACCTGGAATGTTACGAGGAGCCAGACATTGAGTCTCCGATCCATAACCATCCTGACCCCGAAAACTTACACGGAGGATGCAAAACGGAGTTTCCGATGCCCGAGAATTCCGATCGTGTAGCGGCCGAGATGCTCTGGCGTCTCAATCGTTGGCTGCACCTTGAACAAGGATGTCCAGACCCCTACCTTAATATGCTCGCGTGGCAGTATGTTCCCACATATGCAGAAGCCCATGAATACTGGGACGAAGATGAAATTGGGGGAGATGCTGAAGAGTAACTATAAGGCCGAGCTTGTCGCCCGGCCTTATTCTGTGTATATTCAAATGAGCTCGGTGTGTCCGCAACCAGAGCGTGTTTGTAGAAGCGGACCTTTGGCAAGAAGGAGTCTTAAAATGACTAGTGGCATGCAAGCTGCAACTGCAAGTGGTGCGACGGTTACTTCGGCTCCTCCCGCCACATTTGGTGGGGCGGGAGCACCGCCGGCTCGTCGCGATCGTCCGGCGGATGATCCTCGTACTCGGAAGTACGTTGACGGCTAGAATGCCTGTCGCGAAGACATAACTAATTGGCGGCACTCGAAAGAGTGCCGCTTTTGTATTGCTATGCTACTGGGATGGCAGTGCGAATATTTTGGACACTAGTAATTGGTTTTAGTGTTGGAGTTTTTGTGCAAAGTCTTTTTCCGTTCGGTGTTGTAACTCTTGGGTGGCTCATTGCGCTTGCAGGAATGTTGTTGCTCGCCAGCAGTGTTGCGCAGGTAGAGTGGCGTGTCGCATTAGTTGCGGCACTTCTCCTTTGCGCATGCGCTGGAGGTATGGCGCGGATGCAGGGCGCGACACGTACGAGTGATCCCCTTATCGATGTCTACGTGGGAGAAAAAGTTTCGTTCGAGGGAGTGATTGTAGCAGAGCCGGATGTGCGAGAGAAAAACGTGCGGCTTACCATGCGTATTGAGAGTGTGGGCTCAACAACAGTATTGAGTGCGCTTTCTGTGATTGTGAGCGCACCACTCCACTCGCCCGGCACGTATGGCGATCGGGTGCGTGTCGAGGGAGAGCTCCGCATCCCAGAAGCTTTTGAAACAGGAGAGGGAAGATACTTTGATTACCCAGGCTTTCTTGCGAAAGATCGCATTCTCTATCAGATGTCGTTTGCACACGTAGAAGTGATTGAAAGTGGCACGGGGAATCGTTTGAAAGCCAGTGCCATTTGGCTCAAGCAAAAGTTTCTGGAAGGACTTTCGCTCGCACTTCCTGAGCCATACGCTGGACTCGCGGGCGGAATTACGGTGGGCGATAAGCGCGGTCTCGGCGAAGAGCTTTCTGAAACGTTTCGCATCGTGGGTCTCACGCACATTGTCGTGCTCTCCGGCTACAACATTATGGTCGTAGTGGATGCGCTCTTACGCACCCTCTCGCGTGCACCGCAATTAGTGCGTTTGGGGCTCGGCGCATTCGTCGCACTGTTCTTTGCGGCGATTACGGGATTTGCATCAGCGTCGACGCGTGCGGCGCTTATGGCAACAATCGCAATTGCAGGGAAGGCAACCGGACGCACGTATCTTGCTGTGCGAGCACTTGCTCTCGTTGCGGTGGGGATGATCTTCTGGAACCCCTACGTACTTCTCTATGATCCCGGTTTTCAGCTTTCGGTGATTGCCACACTCGGGCTTGTCGTTGTCGCACCGCTTTTTGAGACGCATCTTTCATGGATCACGTCGCGCTTTGGTGTGCGAGAAATTGCAGCAGGCACGCTTGGAACCCAAATTGCCGTTCTACCACTGCTGCTTTATCAGACAGGAATGCTCAGCGTCGTCGCGCTCCCCGCGAATATCCTAGTACTTGTTGCACTTCCGTTTGCCATGCTTTTTTCCGCGCTCGCGGCACTCCTCGGGCTCTTTACAGGCATTCTCGCACCTTTATTTGGTTTTCCAGCACTCGCACTGCTTTCGTATATTATTACGACCGCACAATTATTGTCTGCGATTCCTTTTGGAACGCTGAGTATCCCCGCGTTTAGTGGATTGGTGCTTGCGGGGTGTTACGCAGCACTCTTCGCGTGGGTTGTTATGCAAAAAGAAGCGGCGGAACCTGGAGGTTCCGCCGCGCATGAGAAGTCGCCTTAACGCACGACCGCGTGACCGTTTCCGCTTGCAAAACCGACTGCTTTTCTCAGTTTCAAGCGTTCGTTTGCAATGTGTCGGCGTGTTTTTCGTACAACATCATGATGTTGCATACTTAATGCACGCGCTCTCCGCATCACATGATTAAATATGTCATCGTGATTGATCATGATACGAGATGTGCGGATGTCGGCAAGATCAACCAAAAAGACATCACGTCCACCACGAAGGTGGGATGTCCGAAGGCGTGAGAGTAGATCTTGCTCAGATCGTGAGGTCGCCATTTCGTAGTAACTCCTATTCAGTTGTACTACCTTCTACCGAAGGTAATGTAAGAATAGCACGCGTCGCGTCGTGGCTCAAATATTCACCACTGTGGAAAATCGTTTCTCAATCACACCCCAATTGAGATTTTTGAAAAATGCATCGACGTAGGCCTTCTTACCCTGCGCTCCATGATCAAGAAGAAACGCGTGCTCCCAGACATCGAGTGCAAGAATAATGGGAAGTGTCGCAAAGTGCCCTTGGTGTTGTTCGCCCGCAAATCCGGCAAGAAGTTCCTTTGCGACAGGGTCGTAATAGAGGAGTGCCCAACCGGGACCGCGCATGAGTGCGATTGATTTGAAATACTGTTCAAAATAGCCTTGATATTCACGCTTGAGTGTTTCTGCGAGAGAGTCTGTGTCTGTAAGCTGTGAAGCACCACCCTCAAATTGTTCAAAATAAAGTTCATGGAGGCGCATGCCGTCAAATTCAAAAGAGCGACGGCGAATGAGCTCGGAGAGCGCGTGCGCATGTTTCTCACTGTCTTCGCGGGCATACTCGCTCAGTTTTTGAGAAATGGTGTTGAAGTTTTTGACGTAGCCTTCGTAGAGACCAATGTGGTCAACAATGGATTTTTCAGAAATGCCATCGAGGGATGGAATGGAAAATATGCGGGGTGTGTAGGTGTGCATGCCAATAAGTATACCGTATCGAGTATCTTGTATGCCGTATAAATACTAAATAAAAAATCGGCGTCCCATTGGGACGCCGATTGTACGTGCTCTTAGGAGCGTAACCTACGCCGCTTTCGATTTTTCGATGAGCTCTACGTAGTTGAGCCACTTTTTGCCGTTCTTGAGGCGACATATAGCGGCTCGAATGTCCTCGGTGGGGTAGTCGGAGTCGATTGCTTTCACAACCGCCTCGTCCCATTCTCTACAGCACTGCCGAGCGACCGACTTGATAACATCATCGGCGCATCGACCGCAGAGGGTATCCAGTTTCTTGAACCTCGTATCCAGCTTGTCGGCCACAGCCTTTAGGTAGGCATATGCCTCAGTATGATCTTTGTTGACAGCTATGTTCACGTGCTCCTCCTTTTGGTTACCGCGGCTTCGTTTTATACCTTACATTCTCTATGCAATCAAGTGCTAGAATTTTCGGATGTCACGAAGGGCGAGTCTATTCGGTGCGACGATATTCGTACTTTGTGTGGTAAATGTAGTTGTGTTTCAGGCCGCCGCGCGCGAAGCGCGCGGCGGCCTCACCGTTTCCTTCCTCGACGTCGGTCAGGGTGATGCAATTTTTATCGAATCTCCTACGGGGAAGCAGGTGCTGATTGACGGTGGCCCTAATCGCGCAGTGCTTCGAGAGCTTGCGCGTGTGATCCCTTGGTACGATCGTTCAGTTGATGTGGTGATTGCCACACATCCCGACGCTGATCATGTAACGGGACTTGTTGATGTGCTTCAGAGATATCGCGTCTCGCTCATTGTTGAGTCAGGCGTTGCGGCCGACACACCTCAAGCGGAATCAATGTTGAAAAGTGTTGCAAACGAAGGAGCGAAGCATCTCCTCGCACGACGTGGCCAGATAATCGATATTGGGGGCGGGGCATATCTCGAAATTCTTTTCCCTGATCGTGATCCTGGGGGGCTCGAAACGAATACTGCATCAATCATTGCAAAACTCGTCTATGGCGAGACGTCGTTCATGCTCACCGGAGACGCACCAGATTCAATCGAAAAGTACCTCGTGCAACTCGATGGCGAAGAATTGCGCGCGGATGTACTTAAAGCGGGGCATCATGGCTCGCGCACATCATCATCACCACTCTTTGTTGGTATGGTGGATCCTGAATATGCTATCTACTCACGGGGATGCGACAACACGTATGGTCATCCACACGCAGAAGTGCAAGAAACATTTTCAACACTTGGCGTCGACACGCTTGATACGTGTAACGAGGGAACGGTAACTTTTGTTTCAAATGGAATTTCGGTGGTGCGTCAGTAGTTGTGCTTTTTGAGAGGAGGCGTAGCATGCGAAGAGGAAGGGTAGGAAACACTGCCCGCAAGGAAACGCGAGGAAACAACATGTTTGAAGGGTATCCGGATCTGAAGCCCACGCTCTCACTCATTACTGCCATCCTCTTGGTCGTTACGATCGCGGCATTCGCACTCGGCCTTGTGCCCATGCGATAACAAAACGACGAGCCGCCCACTTATTCCTGGGCGGCTTTGTCTTTGGGGGCGAGCTTACTTAACGAGTCCTGCTTTCCTGAGAGTCTGATACACACCCCGCTTCTTCATGGTTTTGAGCCCTTTTGCAGAAACACGAATATTCACCTTCTTGTTGAGCTCGGGAACAAAAACCGTCTTCTTTTGGATATTCACCAGGTTTCGCTTAGAGCCGGTAGGGTTGAATTTGGTCGCACGCGTGCGGTTAGAATAGCCGCCCCCGACGCGACTTCGCTTGCCTGTGATAACGCATTCACGTGCCATAAGTTGGCGTATCCTACGATATTTCGTATAAAAAAGCAAAGAGAAAGGCGGTTCAGGCAACCGCCGGCACCGGGCTGAAGGGGGATGATCCACAGTCATTAGGTGACCTCCTACCCCGACGTAAACTTCAATTACACGATCCGCGATCTGTCCTCTGGCGCAGGATTCGAACCCGCATCTAGTTTCACCTTGAACCAAGTAAGCCTGAACCGAGCTAATGTATACCGCTTTGAGGAACAAATAACAAGACATGTTAAAATCTCGCAATGGATCCAATTTTTATCGTCTTTCAGATCGCAATCGTCATGTTTAGCGCCGTGATTCACGAGGTGGCGCACGGCGTTGCGGCGGATAAGCTTGGCGACCCTACAGCCCGTTATCAGGGGAGACTTACTCTGAACCCCGTTCCGCACATCGATCCTTTTGGCTCGATTTTTCTCCCATTACTCCTTGGACTTTCTGGTTCTCCGTTTCTCCTTGGGTGGGCTAAGCCCGTGCCCTACAACCCCTTTAATTTTAGGACGGGCGGGAAGTGGGGTGAGGCAATTGTGGCGTTTGCGGGGCCAGCGTCCAACTTTGCAATCGCGCTCGTAATGGCACTCATTATTCGTGCAGAGGTGTTCCCCGCAGAGATGAGCGCTATTCTCTTTCTCGTCCTTGCGATCAACGTCATGCTCGGTATTTTCAATCTTCTCCCCATTCCGCCCCTCGACGGCTCAAAAGTGCTTTCAGCACTACTGCCAGGTGCGCTTCGAAGAGGGTACGACGTGTGGCGCATGCAGCTTGAAAACAATCCGTTCCTTGGTTTCGGAATCGTCATTCTCTTTATTCTCGTCGCCGGAAATGCCTTCGGGAGCATTATCTATGGCGCAGCGCGACTTCTTGCCGGGGTTTAGGGCTGGTGGTATCATGCGGGAGCAAAGTCCGCATCTTGCCAGGTCTCAGGCCTGCTCTGCAGATACGGCAGAAGCGGGTTCGTGTTCGAGCCCGCTTTTCTTTATTCTTGCAATACTTGAAGAGGCGTAGTACACTCGTGGGGCGCTGATTCGCCGCCTGGCGAAGCGCGTTTTTCTTAAGAAGCATGTCAACAATCAATCAGCTTGTACGTAAGGGGCGCGGTAAGCGCATCTACAAATCCAAGACCGGAGCGCTCGGTCGTGGTTTCAATACACTCGAAAATCGCCCCACCTATTTCAATTCACCATTCAAGCGTGGCGTCTGCACTCGTGTCACCACAAAGACCCCTCGTAAGCCAAACTCAGCTATTCGTAAGATTGCTCGTGTGCGCCTTTCAAACGGCGTTGAAATTACTGCGTATATTCCGGGCGAGGGGCACAATCTCCAGGAACACTCAGTGGTTCTCGTGCGTGGTGGTCGTGTGAAGGACATTGGCGTTCGCTACACTATCGTCCGCGGTAAGCTTGATACGGCTGGAATTGAAAAACGCCGCCGCGGCCGCTCGCTCTACGGAGCTAAGAAGCCAAAAGCAGCAAAGTAATTCCCTAAAACCTAGCCCCTAACACCTAGAACCTAATTTTATGCGCCGCCCTGTCAAAAACAGAAACATGCCTTCACCCGACGAAGTGTACGGTTCGGTTAAGGTTTCTAAACTCATCAACTATGTGATGGAGCGCGGCAAGAAGGACACGGCGCGCAAGATCGTCTACAAGGTATTCGATGAGCTTAAGAAGGAGGGCGACCCAGTCGCATTCTTTGAGCAGGCGCTTGAAAATGCCGCGCCTTCAGTGGAAGTACGCTCACGTCGCGTTGGCGGAGCGAATTACCAAGTGCCGCGTGAAGTTCGTCCAGAACGCCGTCTTGCACTCGGGCTGCGCTGGATGGTAGATGCTGCAGAAGGCACGAAGGGGAAGCCAATGCACGAATCCCTCCTCAACGAAATAAAAGCTGCTCACAAAGGTGAAGGCGCTGCAGTCACCAAGAAAGAAACAACGCACCGCATGGCAGAAGCCAATAAAGCATTCGCGCACTTCGCGTGGTAATTTTGTTTCTATAAATAGTTTCGGGGCGCGCCTTGTGGGCGCGCCGCTTCGTTTCCTATATTACCGAGACTCTTTATGTGGCAACTTTGGAAGCTGGAACAGCCTTCCGCAATGTTCTCGTATCTCGGCAATACCTTCTTCCGCTCGGTCGATTCTCTGTCCAGCGGATTTAGTGTACTCTCGTATTCTCTTGAGCGATCTTTCGATTCGCCTCTCGAGTAATCTGGGTCTAAACCAGAATCTAAACCAGAAATAGATGTTCATCTGCGTATCCTCGCTGCCGCGAGCTTACCATGAAGTCTGAGGATGTGACCAAGTCTATGAATAGAGAGATGACACCTCGTACGGTAAACAGCAGGGTGTTTTGCTTTTGCATGGAGAACTACAAAGTCATTTTTACAAGCAAGAAGAGCCAGCCAAAGATGGCTGGCTCTGTGCGTTAGGGCCACGTTACTGGATCAAAAACGAACAAGACCCGGGCGTGGATTTTTGCATATGCTTGTAGTTGTCCATACCATCCTTCAACCCGTGCTCGAGCTTCTCTATCGAATCGCAGTTGTTCACGAGAACTACCTGCGCTTAGAAGATCGTGAAGCCATCCGGCAACGACGCGACACGGAACCCAAATACACGGCTCGCACATGATGATAGAGTGTTTCGCGCGCTCGTCTTTTTCACTCGTCATGGAGGCAAGCGCCTTATTATGTCTCTGCATACTCCATATTCCCGGGAAAAAGTCATGTAAGGCATAGAACGGGAGAATACAATCCGAACCAGGCTTCATTTCGAGCATCTGACTTTCAGTACGTGCGAATACGACATTTCTTCGCCGCATGTCTTCTTCGGTTACTAAGAATGGTGGAGCAAAAACACAACCTTTCCTAGCTGTCCCTAAGCGACGCACGAGATGTGGATATATCCAGCTAAACGTCACTACCCCTGCCCGTGCATGTGGTTGCCCTCGGTCAGACACATGCGAGATCTGTACATGCGAGAGTTGGGGGAGATCACGAACAGAGTATCCTATGTTGAGTAGCTCGCTGACACGCCAAACCACACAATCTTCGGGTGTCTGTGGATGTTTTGAAGGGGAGAGAATGAGTAGTGCTGTATAGAATCCCATCATATGTCTCCTAAATGATCTACACTGTCGGGTAGAGTACATGCGTGTGCGTCTAAAGCAAATTACATACGGATGAGACATGATTCGATCCGATTGTTTTTCGTTTCTATGCGGGTACCATGTATACATGGCAAAAGAGGTAAAAATCGGCGGGGGATGGAAGGAGAAATTGAAAGACCAGTTTGGCGAGCCATACTTCAAGGAGCTCACCGATTTTGTGCGGGAGGAATATACGAAAGCGACAATCTTTCCCGATCCTAAGAATATTTTCCGGGCGTTCGATTTGGCACCGGTTGATGAGGTTAAAGTCGTTATTCTCGGGCAAGATCCGTATCACGGTGCGGGGCAAGCAAATGGTCTCTGTTTTGCCGTTAATCCTGGCGTGCGCCCGCCGCCTTCACTTCAGAACATTTTTAAGGAGATTGAAGATGATTTAGGACACGAAGTAAGTCATGACACTGATCTATCGCGCTGGGCGCGGCAGGGGGTCCTCTTATTAAATGCGACGCTTACCGTGCGTGCCGGAAGCGCAGGTTCGCACCAAGGAAAAGGATGGGAACAATTTACCGACGCTGTTATCAAGAAACTCAACGATGAGCGAGGGGGATTGGTGTTTATTCTCTGGGGCAATTACGCGAAGGCAAAAGGTGCGCACATTGACCGCACGAAACACTGTGTGATCGAAAGCCCCCACCCCTCACCGTTTTCAGCGCATAACGGCTTCTTTGGTTCAAAGCCGTTTTCGAAGACGAATGAGTATTTGAAGGGTAGACGGGAGAAGGAGATTGAATGGTAAGCAAACAGAAACCCCAACTCGCCTTTGAGGAGAGTCGGGGTCTGCGTGATCTAGAGAGCTGGGAAAAAATTTTCCTTCAGATATGCACGATGTTCATCGTACTCACCATCACGTTTTTCTAGAGGCACACCATCGTAAGCTTCTTTAAAGAGCTTTTGAAGCTCTTCATGACACTCTCTTTTTTGAGCCACAAATGCAATCAGTTTTTCAGGGGTGTTGATTTTTTCGATGTAGTTGGAAAGTATGTGGAAAACGACTTCCAACACAGCCCTGTTGTCTGATCCTTTGCTGGGATGGCGCCAAATCTCGATTTTGAGTGGAAAGACATCGTTAGACGCTGCCGCGCCTCTGATGTCCCATATCCGTTGGGCAATCTCAGCTACCTGACCTCGCAACTCAACATCGCTGAATGTGCATGCTGACATTTGTATTCTCCTTATTTACAATGAAAGAGCGATTGCTCTTGATTCAGACTAACAGCGATGATTAAAAAATCAAAACCGTTTTGCACGATTCGTCTGTGTTAGCATGCGCACATACACCTTGGCGCATGATGAAGGCATTCACTACGGCACTACAGACAGGAACAGAGCTCTCACTTGATCTGGGTACGCATGTGCGGAAAGTGCTGACACCACGTGCGCTTCTATTTCGCACACTCTCACGAAAGGTGGTGCGTGATGATGTGGTTGCGGGACTCACGGTGGCGACAATAATCATCCCCAACGCGATGGCGTATGCACTTCTCGTAGGTCTTCCACCACACATGGGACTCTATGCCACGCTCGCTGGGGCGGCGGTGGGTGTGCTCTGGGGAAGCTCGATGTTTGTAGTAACGGGAGCAGTCGGCATCGTGTCACTCCTTACACTGACCGCGCTCGTACCGTTTGCACCACTGGGATCTCCTTCATTTATTACGCTTGCAATCGCCCTGGCTGTTTTAGTCGGGATCATACAATTTTTGGTCGGATTTTTTCAGCTGGGCTACTTAGCACGACTCATTCCGCACTCAGTTCTTATAGGATTTGCCTCGGCTGCGGCGCTCATTATTGCGGCAACACAGATTCCCGCGCTTCTAGGGTTTTCTATCGTGCAGAAAGAGCACGTGATCGATACTATCTTCCAGATTATCCTCCATCTTCCGAAAACACATCTCCCGACGTTCATGCTTGGCTGCGCCGTGCTTGCATTTTTGCTTGTCATGCGCCGTCTCGTGCCCACATTTCCGGCAGCACTGTGCGCGCTCATAGCAGGTATAGCGGCAAGTGCGTTTTTTGCGCTTCCCGAAAGCGGTATTGCACTCATGGAAGAGATCCCATCGCGCTTACCGGTGCTTGGTTTTCCCGATCTTTCATTTACTACCCTTGCAACACTCCTTAGCTCCGCTGTGGTGATTGCACTCGTGGGGTTTATGGAAACGTTTGCGATTGGCAAGTCGTTTGCACAGAAAACGCGCGAACGTCTTGATGCTGACCGCGAACTGACGGGGCAGGGGCTTGCGAATATTGCGGCGGGAGTTGCCGGTGGATTTCCTGTTTCGGGATCATTCTCAGCAAGTGCAGTGAATATCAGTGCGGGAGCAAAAACAGCACTTTCCATTATTATTGTGTCACTTGCGATTCTTGCGAGTATTCTTTTTCTTGCACCACTCCTCTCGCTTCTTCCTAAAGTAATTCTTGCGGCAATTGTAATCGCTGCGGTTGTTCCAATGATTAATTTTGGGGAGATGCGAAAAGCATTCGCGCTCTCGCTCTCTGGCGGTTCTACTGCAGCTATCACTTTCGTGCTCGCATTTATCTTTAAGCCGGATGTTGCGGTGATTGTGGGTATTTTCATCGCGCTCATATTCCTCATCCATGGCATTATGTTTGCGAAAGTGCAGGAGGTTGGATTTGATCGTGAGCTCAGCAACACGTTGCATCCCGTCGGCGTGCGAGACTCTGTCGAGACTCTTCCGGGGCTTCTTATGGTTCGTATAGAGAGTTCGATTCTCTATGCCAATAGCGAGCATATTGTGAACGGCATGCGCGCGATACTCGCGCGCCATGAAGCAGACTGCGGCACGGCGAAGCTCTTCGTGATGAGTTTTGCAGGTGTGAACGATATCGACCTCTCTGGGATTGAAGACCTCGGCGCATTTTGGAAGGAAGTACGCGAGAAGGGTATTGATATCGCGATTGTGTACGCAAAGAAGCGTGAGCGCGATACGCTTCGGCGTGCCTATGACGTTATCGGCCCCGTCACCTTTCTTCACAGCATTGATGAACTAAAAGCGCGCTACGAACTCGTGATACGTGCGGGTAAGATTCGAGTGTGATCGTGTTTGCAATTTCGCAAATTTACACTATATTGTGCCTACGCCTCAGGCGGTTTTTATTTGTTTCCCCTAGAACCTAACACCTGACACCTATAACCTAGTATGAGCCGCGATTATCCTCTCGAAAAAGTCCGCAACTTCGGTATCGTCGCCCACGTGGACGCTGGGAAGACCACCACGTCTGAGCGTATCCTTTTCTATACCGGAATGAGCCACAAAATCGGTGAAGTGCACGACGGTGCAACGGTGACCGACTGGATGGAACAGGAGCGCGAGCGTGGCATCACCATCACCGCCGCCGCTATTACTTGTTTCTGGAACCCAACCTACATGGGTACCGACATCTCCCAGAAAGTACGCTTTAACGTTATCGACACTCCAGGACATATCGACTTCACATCGGAAGTGAAGCGTTCGATGCGCGTTCTCGACGGCGCAGTCGTCGTCTTCGACGGCGTTGCTGGTGTGGAGCCACAGTCTGAAACCAACTGGAGATACGCTGAAGAAGCGGAAGTGCCCCGCATTTGCTATATCAACAAGCTCGACCGCACCGGTGCAAGCTTTGAGAAGTCATACGCTTCCATCCTCGAGCGACTTTCCACAAAGGCAGTTCGTCTCCAGATTCCAATCGGCGCAGAAGGAGACTTCAACGGCGTTGTCGATCTTCTCTCGATGAAAGCCTACAAGTTTGAAGGCGAAATGGGTAAGGAGGTTATTGCCTATGACATTCCAGCAGAGATGATGGAAGACGCAAAGAAGTACCATGCCGAACTCGTCGAGCGTATCGTGGAAAACGATGAGAAGCTCATGAACGACTACCTCGAAGGGAAGGAGATTCCACTTGATGTGTTGAAGGCAAATCTTCGCAAGGCGGTTATCAAGAATGAAATCTTCCCAGTTCTCACGGGTTCCTCGCTCAAGAACAAGGGTGTGCAACTCGTCCTCGATGCGGTTGTCGACTACCTTCCGTCGCCACTCGACCTTCCAGCGGCAACGGGCATCAATACTGACACCGGCGCAGAGGAAACTCGTCCCGCAAAAGATGATGGTCCATTTGCAGCGCTCGTCTTCAAACTCCAAGTCGATCCGTTCGTGGGTGCTCTCACCTTCTTCCGCGTCTATTCCGGCTCAGTCAAAGCGGGTGACACTGTCTACAACTCAGCGAACAATAAGAAGGAGCGTGTGGGACGCATCGTCCGCCTCCAGGCAGACAAGCGCGAGGAAGTGGAGGAAGTCTTTGCAGGAGAAATCGCTGCATTCGTTGGCATGAAGGAGGTGAAGATTGGTAACACCGTTTGCGACGGCGATCACCCGATCGCGCTTGAATCCATTGTCTTCCCAACACCTGTTATTTCCATGCGCGTCGAGCCAAAGACAAAGGCTGATCAGGAGAAGCTCGGTATCGCACTTTCGCGTCTTTCCGACGAAGATCCAACGTTCCGCGTTAAATCCGATGAAGAAACGGGTGAGACCATTATCTCCGGGATGGGTGAGCTTCACCTCGAAATTCTCGTCGATCGCATGAAGCGCGAGTTCGGGGTGGAAGCAACGACAGGGAAGCCGCAGGTTGCCTTCCGCGAAACGATTCAGGGCACCGCGGATGTTGAATACAAGCACATCAAGCAGACGGGTGGTCGCGGTCAGTATGGTCACGTGAAGATTCGCATGAAGCCACTCGAGCCAGTTGTAGAGGGTGAAAAGGTGAAGAACAATGTTGACCGTGAAGACCACTTTGAATTCGTGAACAACATCAAAGGAGGCGTTATCCCAGCAGAATTTATTTCCCCAATCAAAAAGGGTCTCAAGGAGGCAATGGATCGTGGGGTTCTCGCTGGATTCCCAGTTGTTGATATTTCCGTCGACCTTTACGACGGCTCCGCGCACGATGTGGACTCCTCAGAAATCGCCTTCAAGCTCGCCGCAATAAACGCGATGCAGGAAGCGATGAAGCAGGCGAAGCCGGTTCTTCTCGAGCCAGTCATGAAGCTTGAGGTTGTTACGCCAGAGAAATTCTTGGGCGACGTGACAGGCTCCATCAACGCAAAGCGTGGTCTCATTGAATCAATGGGTGAACGTGGTCAGGCACGTGTTGTCGTCGCAAAAGTACCGCTTTCAGAACTCTTCGGTTACACTACACAACTCCGCTCCCTCACCGAAGGTCGCGCAGTACCAAACCTTGAGTTCTCACACTACGCTGTCGTTCCGCGCAACGTGGCAGATGAGGTAATTGCATCGCGTAAATAATTTTGCGGCATGCGCATGAAATCGTGCGCAGTAGTACATGTTAGTATGAGGTTCGATGGATCCTCAGATTGAACCAGAAGCTGTTCCTGAGTATATGCGCGATCGTATGGCGCCGCGTCAGACGCCGCGTCAGACGCTGCGGCCGTTTCTTATCTTCGCACTCCTCATACTCTCCGCGGGCTTTGTGATTGGTGCTGTTCGTTATGCGAACATTATTCAAATAAATCAGGCGGCGCGAGTCGAATTAGAATCAATCGCTCGTGAGCGCGAGCGATTCACCAATGCGTTTACTGATGTGGGCATTGATAAAACAACCATCGTAAATGGTTTTTGGTACACCTATACTGACGCAGAGGGGAACGAACACGTGCTCTACTTTGACCCGGACGCACTTGCTCGTGCTGGTATCTCAGACGACGAACTTCGTCAGCTTGCCGAAGTGGTAGGCAAGTCTCGTGTTACACAAAGAAACCTTATGCGCACTGTCTCAGATGTTGAATTGCCAGAAGAGCTTCAGTTTCATAACGCAATTTACGCTTTTGGCTCAACCGGACTCACCACGCTCGACATGAAAAATGTGCTCCTTGAGAAGATGCGCGCAGGAAGAGCTTCTTCAGAAGAACTTTTTGAACTCAGCTATCTGTACGAACTTGAAGGAAATTATGCGAAACGCGATCGTTTGAATCAGGAAAATTGTACGCGCTTCAGGGTGAGGTGCGAGAATGCGTCTGAAATTACTGCAACGGGGCGGGTCGTTGATACGAATGGTCTTCCGATTGCTGGGGCAACAGTGGAAATTGTGAGTCGTGCAGGTGTGCAACCTGTTCTTTCCAACAAAGACGGTATCTACTCAATTCCTACGGGGGCTATGCAAATGGAAAAGCTACGAGTTCGAGCCTCGAAACGGAATTATTCAGACGGTTATGCGGACGCAATTCTTCTTGCTACGGGTGTCAAAACAGTGAGTATTGGGGATATTGCACTTGAAAGTCCGATTACCATTGTGAGTATCGATTTTGATGATCGAACAGTAACGGGTAGCGGAAATCGCTTCACCGAGGCAGGCGTCGTCATCACCACATCGAACAGTATCTATGAGATTCCTGAGGGCGCGATTGTTGATGCAGATGGAAAACCGTACGATGGTCCGATTGATATATACCTATATGAATTTACGAAAGGTAATCCGCCCGAGAGTTTAATGCAAATTGATACGTTTGATGATGTCATGGGATTCGCCGGAGATCTTATGAAGACATTTGGTATGCCCTATATTCAGTTTTTTACACAGGACGGTGTTGAATTGCATGTGCGTGAGAGCGCTCCTATGATGCTGACCTATCGGATTGCTGACATGGAAGCGCTGCGCGCAAATCAAGATCAAATCTACGAACCACTCACTGATGCGGACATGCAATTTCTTGTTGAAGCGTCGCGTGGGGGCGGCTATCCGATTGATCGTGAATTTCTTATCAACAACAACCTCTTGCGCTTTCCGGCCTTCTGGGTGTTTGATAGGAAGCGAGGGGTGTGGGACAACATAGGTGTGAGTGTGCTCGATACGCAGGGGACAATCAAAACCATTTTTTACACACTGCGTGATGATTAGTTATTCATTTATATAATTGACTATGGAAGATATACAAATGCATTCTCAGGCACCTGACGTTTCCCATCACGGCAAGCTCTATCTATGGGGTGCAATTATTATCGCACTTGCTTCGATTGCCGCCTCGTTTCTCATTGTGCGCAATGCGGGGGCGAATGCAGATTATATTTGTACGGACATCATCGAGGTGAACGGCGATTGTACTAATGGCAGTTGGGGTGCGTGGCAAACGGTATCGTCTTCTACTAACGCAACGGCATGCGCACCTACACAGGTGGAGAAGCGAATCTACACGGGTACTCGTACCACAAGTCATATTTTGCAATATCTCAATCGTCGCACAGCATGTGAGGCTGGGTACTCACAAGTACAATCTGGAGGTGGGGGTGGTGCGAGTGGGTATAAAGAGGGCAAGATTATCACTGAATCTTCGGCGTGTCAGATTGAAGAAACGCGCACGACATACAATGCGGGCGCGGCATGCGCTAATCCTACGGTAGAAGTCACGTCACTGAACAGTGACATTGCAGCACTGGAAAATACATCAGTACAAACTTCCAGTCTTGATCAACTGACTCAGTTTCGGATTAGCATGATTGCCGCGAACATCTATGCAAAGCCGGCTCTGGTGCGAAGTGGTGGAACAACGGTCATTAAATGGCAGGGGCGAGAAGTAACCGCGTGTACCGTTACTGGAAGCAACGGGGACTCATGGGAAGGTACTTCCGGAGAAAAGACCTCAGGCATCATTAATGCGCAGACCACCTATACGCTCAGCTGTACCGCATTCAACGGACAAAACGTGACAGACCAAGCGTTAGTCACCATTATTCCGCAGTTCCAGGAGATATAGCACCGGAGGCTTTGCTATAAGAATACCCCGTACACGGTTACGGGGTGTTCTGCTTATCGTTCCCGGAACCAGGAGAGGAGAGCGGCCGAGTCTTTTTTACGATCTTCCGACCCAAGCACCACAATTGCAATTGTGCTCGTGCCGCTTGTGCTAGGAACTTCAAAGACACCTGCGTAGGTTTGACCTGCTTCTGCAATAAATCCTGTTTTTCCACCGACAAATCCCTCGTCGCCTGCAAAATGGTTGAAGTTTGAAAAGCCGTAGGTTCTACCGTTTTCTGCGCGGAGTGCCTTGGTGCGCGCTCCGGTTATTTCAAAAAGGAGCGAGTGATAATCGCTAATGTGGCGCAGAAGGGTAACAAGATCTTTCGGGCTTGAGACATTGTTTGGGGAGAGCCCCGAAGGGTCATCAAGTCTCGTTGCCGTCATGCCAAGCACCCCTATTTTCTGATTGACGCGCTCGATAAATTGCTCGGTACCTTCATAGCGAGCGAGTGTGTAGGCAGAGGAATTATTACTCTCCATAAGAAGGGGGTAGAGCAGCTCGTCGACTGTAAAACTTTCTCCTGCGCGAATAGAGCCGGGCACCCCTTCCGTCTGCGACTGATCGTCACGCGTTACGGTCATCGTCCTGTCGTCGCGAATGGTTTCGCGGGCAACAAGGGCCGTAAAAAGTTTTGAAATGGATGCAATAGGGCGTGCCGTTTCAGCGTCTTTTGCGGCATATACAGTACCCGTGCCAAGATCAGCCACAATAAATGCTTTTGCTGAGATGCGCGGGAGTGGTTGTTCTGGTGGAGTTCCGGCTTTGTGCTCTGATGCGGTAACAAAAATAGGCGTTCCAGCTCCGACAAACTCGGCGAGATGAGCGGCGTCTTCTGGGGTGAGTGTGACACAGAGAGTGTCGTTGTCTTTCGGGAGTGGGCCGCTTATGACACATCCTGGGAAGCTGATTGTGGGGAATATGTCGTCTGTGCCCGAGAGGGCATGTGCTACGGCGAGGCCCGTCGGTATAGTGCCATGAGCTGTGAAGGGTATTTCCTTACCGACAGCACTATTTTCGAAGAGGAATATCGTTTGATCTCGTATACCCACCATACGCGCCCGCGCACGAACGAGAGTGTCAAACGCTGCAACGCCCGTTGTGCGCGCGGACAGTGTGCGTTCATACTCAGTGAGTGCGTCGTAGATGGGGTGAACTGTTTCTTGCACTGCTGGTGTTATTGCAGCGGGTTGTGCCGCCGTATCGATTGTAGAAAGAATGAGATATTCAGATGCACGTGTTGTGCCGTAGTGTACTGCTCCAAACACAAGCACAACTGCAAAAAGTGCTTTACACGCGAAACCAAGCCCTCGCGTATCAAGAGAGTATGAAGAACGTGAGTCGCGCATGACGAATCTAGTATATCAGCCGAGGGATGTGCATTTTTATAAGTAATACACAGGATACAAATTATTTTCTTAAGAAAGCGGTATTATGGTCGTATGGGAGGTGATATCGATAAAAATTCAAAGCGCGTACTTGCGATAGGGGTCCTCTTCGCAGCAGTCGGTATCCTCGCCTTGGGGATCGCGCTTACACAGCCTGAAATGAAAGACGAGCGCGCACGCGAGGCGAACGAAATATTTAATCCTGAGTATTCTGTTGAGCAGAAGGCCGAAGTGCTTGCGACCCTCAGCGCATCATCCACTGGCGCGGACGTTTCGGAGGAAGAAAAACTGCGCATACTTGAGTCATTGAGTACGCAGTGAATATATGAATAAACGGAGTATTCGAGCGCACCATGTTTCTGGGCTTTTGGTGCTTCTTGCTTCCATTGCATTCATTGTTTCTTTTTCTGCGGAGCCACAAAAGGTAGATTCACAGACTCTCAATGAGGGTGGGTGGACGGTTGCGCCAGGGACACTACCCGGCGTTCTCCGAGGTTCGCAGCTCGTCACCATAGGAGATTACATATATCTATTTGGTGGGCAAGGTTCTCCATCGTATACCAACGTCATTTATCGAGCGCCAGTTGCCAACCCGCTAAGTTGGACTAATACAGGGGCGACATTGCCAGGTAATCTCGGTTCATCGCAGGCCATGGTAATCGGGGACTACGTGTATCTTTTCGGCGGATATACGGGATTGCAGTATACCAACGTCATATATCGTGCGCCGGTGTCTAATCCCACGACTTGGACAAATACCGGAAGTACACTGCCGAACGTGGTAGGTTCTTCACAAGCCGCCGTAATCGGGGACTACGTGTACCTATTCGGAGGCCAGACAGGGCCTTCGGTCAGTACGAGTGCAATTTACCGAGCGCCGCTTACGAATCCGCTGAGTTGGACAAATACAGGCGCGACTCTGCCAAATAATCTCTCCGGATCGCGATTGGCAATAGTAGGAAGCAATGTGTACCTATTCGGAGGAGATACCTCAGGCGGTGCATATACGAACCAGATCTATCGCGCGCCACTATCTAATCCGACAAGCTGGATCCGCGAAACGAACGTGCTTCCGAAAGCGCTTGGACATCATGCCGTCGGGGTAGTCGGTGACTACGTCTACGCTCTCGGTGGTATCTCTGGTGGCAGCGTATATTCTAATAATATTTATCGGGCTCACGTATCGAGTCCGACCGTATGGACTGATACAGGAGCTGTCTTGCCGGGAGCATTAGCGTCTTCTCAATTTTCTTTCATTGGTAGTTTTGCGTACTTATTTGGCGGTATGTTTACGGGCGCCAATCGCACTAACGTCATTTACTATGCGTCAGTCACTTCTGTAGCCCCCACCGCCCCCCAATCCCTCAACGCCACCGCAGACGCGGACAGCATCTCTCTCACGTGGAACACTCCTTCAAGCAACGGCGGCAGCGCAATCACTGGCTACAAGATCTACCGTGGCACATCCTCAAATCCCACGACACTCCTCACGTCAGTCGGCGTCGTAAACACCTTCGACGACACCACTGCCTCACCCAACACCACCTACTACTACCGCGCCGTTGCCACTAATGCAGTGGGCGACAGTCCATATTCCAACGAAGATAGTGCAATCATTGCACTTCCTCAATGTACCGTTGCATCAGGAGGCACTCCTGTGACCGGCTACGCCTGGAGCGACACCATCGGATGGATCGATTTCAGCTGCCAGAACTCTGGCACCTGTGGCGCGAGCAACTTCGGCGTCGCAATCGCAAACGACGGCACATTCTCGGGCTGTGCATGGAGCGCAAATGTCGGCTGGGTGAGTGCGAGTGCAAATGATCTTCTTGGATGTCCCTCGGGCACCTGCACTGCACGCATGGAAGATCTTGCACTCAGGGGTTGGATGAAGGTGCTCTCCGCAAACGATCCACAAAGCGGCGGTTGGGACGGCTTCATCAGTCTCTCTGGTACATCTCCCACCTACGGCCCGACACTCGCGAGTAGCACACTCTCAGGCTATGCGTGGGGAGACACAAACGTAGGATGGGTCAGTTTCAACGCTGGCTCAAACCCCGTGCAAACCACCTGGCTTCCGGCATGCGCCTCCACCTACGTCTGCACCGACAGCACACATCGACAGAATGCATGCACCAATGCTCCTATAGAAGCTTGTAGCACCGGCCTCATCTGCTCCGCAGGCACCTGCACCCTGCCCCCCGCCCCGTTCACTGCTTCGGGCGGCGAACTTCGTGTCTCTCCTTCCTTCATCGGCTACAACAACACCGTCACCGTATCCTGGAATGTGCAAAGCGCAACCTCGTGCACCGTGACAGAAGACAATCCGGACATCGACGACTTATGGAGCATGCTTTCTGGTTCCGAAACATCATCTCCGCTCACGCGTATGACCACCTACACACTTTTCTGCACCGGTCTTGGAGGGAATCTTACGCAAACCGCCACGGTATCGCGACGGCCGGATTGGAAGGAGATTTAGTTTTTGCACTTTTAAATCAAACTAAACGCGAAGACTTGTCCCCAGATTTCTTTCAAAAGAAGTCGCCATACATTTCCCGGAGCATATACTTTTCTCATGTATGTGTTTTCGCTTCGAGGCATAGTGCTCTCGCTTGTCATCACTCTCGTTTCCATTGGTTTTTCCGTGACGGCGTGGACGGGTCCCTCACAATCTCCGCCAAACGGTAATGTCTCTCCTCCGGTGAATGTGGGAACCACAGATCAGGTTAAAAATGCGGGACTTTCAGTCAATGCGCTCGCCGTTTTTGGTAATAGTTCGCTCACTGGCACATTGACTGTAGGGAATAATGTAACGGCACTCGGATATTTTCATTCGTCTGACGCGCGTTTAAAAGAGAATATTGCGCCTCTCCAGGGACTTTCCATTCTTGAAAAAATCCGTGGCGTTTCATTTAATTGGAAAAAAGACGGCACCCAAGGCGCTGGCATCATCGCGCAGGAGGTAGAAGCCGTGCTTCCCAGTGCGGTACACACCAGTGCAGATGGTTTTAAGTCGGTCGAATACGATCAGCTCATCGGCGTTCTTATTGAGGCGGTAAAAGAGCAGCAGCGTGAAATAGATGTGCTCAAGGCGGACATCGAGACCCTCAAATCTCAGATGTAATTATGGTTCTAGGTGCATCACGGCTTCGGACCTTTCTGGGGCCGATGCTCGCCTTTCTTGTACTGACGCTCGCTGCTCTCGCATTTTCTGCGATCGTACTCGAAGCCTCCGACAGTTCCACCGTGAATCATGGCGGAAGCCTTGCGATCACTGCGCACTCGACATGCCGCAATGTGACAAACAACAGCACAACTGGCGCAAGCCTCTACGTTCCGACTGTCACCGCAGCCGAGTGGGCGTCGTTTTATACAAATCCACCGAGTGGGGTGACGGCAGGGAGCTGTTGGTTGAATACGTTTACGCAGCGCGCGAACATGGTACAGGGGCGTTTTTCTCATATGTTGGTCGGTCTTGCTGATGGGCGTGCGCTTGTATGCGGCGGCATGAACCAATCCTACTCTGGCGTCATTGCCAACTGCGAAATATATAATCCCACGAGCAACACGTGGACTGCAGTCGCGAGCATGCCGGCGCCACTCGGATATTCGACAGCCGTACTGCTCGGGAACAATCGCGTATTGATCTGTGGCGGGGCAGCGGTATCGCCGAACGGCAGTTGCTACACATATGATGTTCCGACGAACGCGTGGACGCAAGTTGCCAGCGTGCCTGCAGGTGGGAGGGCTGGTGTCGTAGGTGTCGCTCTCTTAGATGGTCGAGCCCTCTATTGTGCCGGCGATACCGGCGTTCTCACGAATCGTTGCGATATCTATAATTATTCAACGAATACCTGGACGCAGGTGGCTGGTGTTCCTCAAGCAAAATCGCATCCGGGTGCAGCAACGTTGACCGATGGGCGAGTGCTCTTGTGTGGCGGTATGACGGTGAAGCCAGGTCGCAGCGCGACCTATACGAATCGGTGCGATATCTACAATCCAACTACAAATATGTGGACTCAGGTAGCCAATCTCCCGCAGGTGAAAGGCAGTATAGCTGCAGCGCGCATCAGCGACGGGAGGGTTCTCATGTGCGGAGGCACGACAGGTAGTTATACGAATCGATGCGATCTGTATAACGTTGCGACTAATACCTGGACGCAAGCGGCGAACGATCCGCTGACGAGGAGTATGTATTCAGCAGCAGCATTATCGAGTGGAGCGGTACTCGTCTGCGGCGGATACTCGGGCGGTATGTCGATCCACGGGCGCTGCGACATCTACCAGTAGCGAAGAATCGCTGGGGATATGTCGTTTTGGTAGGTAAATTTTATATACAATAGAATCATGTTCGTACTCAATCGCTCTCAGGGAGGAGTGAAGACGGCCGCAATTTTCTTGATCGGTCTTATAACGTTGCCTCTTTCTGCATACGCTCAGGCACCTGCGTTCATTGAAAATGGCGTGATCGAAGCCTCGAATGAAGATGAAGGATTCGCAGATGTCGTCGTCCCGCCGGGCACTGTTTCGTGCTTCGACTACTACACATTCGGTTCCGTGCAGGCACGCATCCGCGCAGAGGTCTCTGGCACGGTTTCGGGCGCACCGATTACTTTCAGCGGCAATCTCGTCAACAGCAATCCGTATCCAATCGTCGATGGCGCCTTATACGTGAAGATTTTCAAATCGCGTGGCGGAGCAAATGACGGTCTCGGACCGGACGTCGTCGATCAATTCCTGGTCGAGGGCGATATCACCATCCCTGCGGGAGGCTCAGTCCCGGTGTCATTTAAATGGCAGGTGCCCGCATTTGCGCTCAGTGGGGAGTACCAGCTTGCGACGTTCTTCACAACCTCCCGTAAATTTAATCTTCTCGGTCTTTCATTCACTGATGATGTGGTGGGGAATACCGTACCGTTCACTGTCAGTAGCGAACATGTCGGGACTTTCGGATTCGACAAGGCGAAAGTAACTATCGATAATGAGCCGTATTTCTTTGCGGCATTTCCACCAAGAAAAGACGCGGTATCGCCAGTTACTGTACGCGCTCGTATCGACAACACGCTCGGCAAATCACAGCGCGCATCGCTTTCGTGGAGCGTGTATCGATGGGATGCGCAGCTGAGAGAGAATGTAATCGATGAGGAGTTCCGCGATATCATCGTTCCCGAGGGGGGGACAGATGTTGAGATTGTCGTGAGCAATAGCAACTACCCTGTGTACTATGTTGTTGGCACGCTTTCGTGGAATGGAGCAAAATCAATCATTGGCGTACGATTCGTGCGTGAAGGGATAGATATTCCGCGTATTAATTTTCCCGGCATCACCACGTTTCCAATAACAGCCGGACAAGAGAATGTACTATTTGCGTGCCTTCATAATTCCGGTAGCGCACCGAGTGTGGAAAATGTCAGCTTCGATCTGAGCCTTACTGATCGCGACGGCAAGGTCATACATGAATATCGTTATGATGGTGAAGTATCTGGCGCGATGATGGGGGTTGAAAGTCTCTTCACTCCAGGAGAGACGTATGACTACGTGACGCTCTCGGCGCGATTGTATCAGGAAGGGGAGTTCGTCGATGAGGCACTGCTCACGTATGACTGCGCAGATATTGACCCCACGCTCTGTGCTTCTACCAAGAAAGTCTCGCCACTATCTTCTATAAAGGATTCGATCTATGGTATCGGTATGTTGATTTTTAGTTTTCTTCTCATCATCCTTCTGTTAGTGGTGTTTCGCAAAATTACTCGAACAGAATCTCATCAACTACCACCGCAGCAATAACACATACGTATGCGTACATTCTTTTTAGGCAGATATGTTGTGGGACTCATCGGGCTCTCGTTGATCATGCTATCGGTACTCGTATTTTTTACTGAGGCGCGAGGTACGCGTGGAGTTGGTGCAGGAATAGCGACATCTGAGACTTCTTCAGTTACCGGCGACGATATTCTATGGAACAGGACCGAAGGGGGGACAGTCTGGGGACTCACTTGTAGTGGCGATTCTGGGCAGCCGCGATTCTCGGGCTCGAACGTGACTATCAAATATCATACGAAAGTGACTGATGCCGATACGGGCGCGGTTATTGCATGCGGCGCATCCGTCCCGGCAGGTACGAAAGTGAAATACACGTTCGTCCCACATGTGCCGCAGGATATCTCGTGGTTCATCACCGGCGCCTTCCTGGATTCTCCGTATGGCGTGTGGGTGCCGAATGCCGCGGAGCCGGGTGTGAATATCTGCGAACCAGAAAACTATATCGCTCGTGCAAAAAAGATCTGGGGCAACTTGTACGCTGAGCTCTCAGTGAATCCGCCGCCAAAGACTTTGACCGGAGCAGAAAACCTCGGATGCACGAGCGTGGGAAATGGGGAGTATCTGTGTACCACGCCGAATGTAGGCACATTCACTCCCACGTTCATGTTCGGTGCGACGAATGCCACCTATTGGATGGATCACACCGCGCAATACTGCCACACTCGCACCAGTGGGCCGGGATGCACGCCGGAAAGTGTGTATCCGAGTTCTTTGGGGAGGGGTGCGAATGACGCTCCCTTCATGATCAACATACCCACCCTTACACGTTCCTGCGAGATTACCGTCGGTCAGCCCGTTGGCAGTGCTCCCACCACGCCAACAGTTTCGGCTGCTGGAGGAGCCTGTGTCGTAGGAATTCCACACACCATTAATTTCACCGCAACCGATGCGGATAATGACCCTCTGAGGTACGGTATCGATTGGAATAACGATAGCGCAATCGATGAGTGGGCGCCTGCTTCGGGGTATGTTTCTTCAGGTGTCCAGCAATCGGCGTCTCGAACGTTCTCCTCTTCTGGATCCAAGACGATAGGGATCGTTGCGCAAGATCAAGGAGGTAGGAATTCATCGTGGGCAAATTTGACTTTTAATTGTGCGAACAATGCGAATCTTCCGGGTGATGCCATAGTTGGTTTCGATGGGGGTATAACAGGGAATGGCGGGGGTGTGGTATGGGGTGGCAGCGGTTCTTTAGAGCCGAATCTAACGATACGTGTCGTACCGTCCCTCGTGCGTCAAGGTGAGACGGTTCGTGTGAACTGGTCGGCAACAAATGTGCAATCGTGCACAGTACAAGGAGCGAATGGCGATGCATGGACTGGTGTTGAATCTCCGATCGGCGGCGAGTTGTCGAGTCCAATTTCTCGGCAAGTACGATACACGCTTACCTGTCAATCAAATCAAGGAGTCCTCACGAAGACTGCGGTCGTAAATGCACTTCCTGTCTGGAAGGAGCGCTAGGCGGTTTTGGATACACTCAGCAAATACATGACGAGAAAAGGGATAGTGGGTGCTTTTCTGAGTACGATGGTGGTCCTTAGTGTTGCAGTTATAATCGAAGCTTCCGACAGCTCCACCGTGAATCACGGTGGATCGCAAAGCATCACGGCGCACAGTACCTGTAGGAACGTGACGAACAACAGTGCGACGGGGCTCAGTGTGTACGTTCCCACAGTCTCATCTGCTGAGTGGACTTCTTTTTATACCAATCCGCCGGGCGGGGTGGGTGTTGGAACCTGTGAGACATGCGTTGCTTCGTGGACGCAAACTGCAAATCTGCCGCAGGCAAAATATTTTTTTAGTCAGTCCACTATGCTAAATGGAAATGTGCTTGCGTGCGGAGGTTTGGCCGATACCGGTCCTTCTTTTGCTATGACCAATCGATGCGATGTGTTTAACGTGTCCCTCGGTACATGGTCACAAGTCGCAAGTTTGAGCTCAATTCTCTATCTTCAAAGTTCGGTGACGATGAATGATGGCAGAGTAGTCCTTTGTGGTGGTTCCTTAGCAATGAATTCAAATCATACGAATGTTTGTCGAGCATACGATCCTGTAGCAAACACATGGGGAGTTTTTGCTGCCATGCCTACCGTAAAGTCTGGCCATACAGCTGCGCTCCTCGGTAACGGAAACATGATTGCGTGTGGAGGATATGTAAGCACCTACCTAAATAGATGTGATGTGTATAGTTCACAAACGGGAACGTGGACTCAAGCCGCTAATTTGCCAGAAGCGAAACATGGCCTTGCTTCGGCAACACTTATTGACGGTCGCGTACTCGTGTGTGGAGGCTATACCGGCGCACTATCAGCACGATGTGATGTGTATAATTCTTCTACTAACACATGGACTCGGGTTGCTGACATGCCACAGGGTCGTTACCATTTTTCCATGAGTACTCTCCAGGGCGGGCGAGTAATCGCATGCGGGGGGAATAGTGGAAGTTCAGACACGAATCGTTGTGATACGTATAATCCTGCAACGAACACATGGACGAGCTCTCCTCAACTACCGCAAATCAAGGGTGCCCACAAACAATCAACGCTCAGTGATGGCAGAGTGCTCATTTGCGGAGGGTATGATGGAGTGGTTCGAGATTTTACGAATCGTTGCGATGTCAGCGCAGTGGGGAGTTGCCCTTAATCACTGTGTAAAGGAGGTGCAGGAGCGCGGGGTAAGTTGTTGTAACGTAGGATTGATTACGAAATGCTACACTCTTCATATGTCACTTGATCACATCGGTTTCGGCGTGAAGAGCTTCGCGGCCTCACGCTCATTTTATGAACAAGCTTTAGCGCCACTCGGGTATGCATGGATAGGTTCAGGCGAAGGCTGGGGTTTCTTAGGAAAAAATGGGAAGGGGGAACTTTGGATAGGTGAGATCGGCACGGTAGCCACCCCCGTCCATCTCGCATTCACCGCACCCAATCGCGCAGCCGTCGATGCTTTTTATACAGCGGCTCTTGCGGCGGGCGGAAAGGACAACGGCGCACCGGGAATCCGCGAGCAATATCACCCCAACTACTATGCCGCCTTCGTTATCGATCCGGACGGTCACAATGTGGAGGTCGTTTCCCACCAGGCAGAGTAAGTTGTTCACATGAAGGGAAGTTCGACGTCAGTGCGCATGCAATGATTGATAAATGCAACGCGACCATCTCACGGGCATAATTCTTTCACTCGCGATTGTCTTTAGCTTTTCCGCTTTTCTCGAAGCTTCAGATAGTTCCACAGTAACTCACGGTGCTAACCAATCGATCACCGCGCACTCAACCTGTCGTCGGGTCACGAACAACAGCACGACGGGGCTCAGTGTGTACGTTCCCACGGTCTCATCTGCTGAGTGGGCGTCGTTTTATACAAATCCACCGAGTGGTGTTGTGGCAAATGCGTGCGGGACGAATAATGTTACGTTTGCGTCACCGGTCACGTATGCACCGGGGATATCTTCGCAAGGAGTAGAATTGGGGGACTTTAATGGTGACGGATATCTAGATGTCGCCGTACCTAATTTCGGCGCAGGAGGCTCTGCGACAACAATCTCAGTATTCCTCAATAGGGGGGCAAGTGCGCCGGGAACCCTTCATCCGCGGGTCAATTATTCCATCGGCACTGGTTCGCGGGATGTAGCGATTGGTGACATCAATAATGATGGTCGACAAGATATGGTAACTTCGAATTGGACGTCAGGTAGTGTGTCTGTGCTTACTGGTATCGGGAACGGAACGTTTAACACCAGAGTAAATTATGCGAGCGCAAGCAATGCGGTCGCTCTTGGCGATCTCAATGCCGATGGTCACTTGGATATAGCCAACGTCAATGGTCCCTTTACCATTCTTATAAATCGCGCCGCAGTAGCACCGGGTACTTTTGCACCTGCAGTCAGTTACCCTACAAGTGCTGCTACGATGGATGTGGCAGTTGCAGATTTCAATGCTGATGGATACCTCGATCTCGTCGGGGCCGATGGATATCGACATTCGACAGTGTCAATACTTCTTAATAGGGGTGTGGCCGCGCCAGGCACATTTAATGCACGCACTGCTTATTCAGTGGGAAGCTATCCTATGGGGGTTGCGGCCGCTGATTTCGATTCAAACGGTAGCCCTGATATCGTTGTTGCGAACAATAGCTCAAACTCCATTTCATTCCTGAGAAACAACGGAAACGGAACCTTTGCTACGAGTGTGAATTTTGCAGTCGGAGCTGGTCCATGGCGCGTGAAAGCAGGAGATGTGAGCGGTGACGGTATACCTGATGTTGTCGTTTCTAACTTCAGCGGAAATTCTATCTCTGTACTGGTCGCCAGTACGACAGGGGCTGCGATGTTCAACTCGCCACGTAATTTTTCTGTTGCTGGTGGGCCAATGGATGTATCTATCGGTGACGTAAATAACGATGGAAAAAATGACATCGTAGTAGCCAATCTCCTTGCCGCTGTCATGTCTGTGCTTATTAATACCTCTGTGTGGTAAAGGGTTCTGACGCAGCCCTCCTCATCGATCCGGATGGTCACAATGTGGAGGTCGTTTCCCACCAGGCCGCGTAGCTTCTCAACTTGCGCCGAGGGGGTATTTTGATACTATGCGTTCACGCACGCTCTGTGCGTATTTCTTTGCTCAAATTCCTTTGTGCGGATTAGCAATCCGCTGGCGTCAAAAGCAAAGGGGGTAGGGCAAGAAAGTACCGGAGCACCCAACGCGTTGGCGACAGTCTCGGCGCAAGCCGCATTATTCATTAGTCATATTTAATTTTATGGCAGGAGAATTTCAACGAACGAAGCCGCACGTAAATGTCGGCACAATTGGTCACGTCGACCACGGTAAGACAACGCTTACTGCGGCGATTCTGAACGTCCTCTCGAAGGCGGGCGGCGGCTACGGCGCGTCAGTCAAGGGAGTGGACGACATCGACAAGGCGCCAGAAGAAAAGGCGCGCGGTATTACGATTAGTCTCTCGCACTCTGAGTACGAGACACCAAGCCGTCACTACGCACACGTGGACGCCCCAGGTCACGCCGACTACATTAAGAACATGATCACAGGTGCCGCTCAGATGGACGGCGCTATTCTCGTGGTTGCAGCAACTGACGGCGTTATGCCTCAGACGCGTGAGCACATCCTTCTTGCAAAGCAGGTGGGTGTGCCAAAGATTGTAGTCTTCCTCAACAAGGTAGACATGGTTGACGACAAAGAGCTCGTTGATCTCGTCGAGGAGGAAGTGCGCGATCTTCTTGATAAGCAGGGCTTCGACGGAAAGAATGCACCAATCATCCGTGGTTCGGGTCTTAAGGCGCTTGAAGCGCCTGAGGCAGGAAACGAATGGTCCGGCAAGGTGATGGAGCTCATCAAGGCACTTGATGAATACATTCCAGAGCCAGTGCGTGAGCTCGATAAGCCATTCCTCATGGCAATTGAAGACGTCTTCTCAATCGAAGGTCGCGGTACCGTCGTTACGGGTCGTATCGATCGCGGTATTGTGAAGGTTGGTGAAGAAGTGGAAATCATCGGTATTAAGGACACTGCAAAGACAACAGTCACCGGCGTTGAAATGTTCAACAAGTCCCTCCAGCAGGGTCAGGCGGGCGACAATGCAGGTATTCTTCTGCGCGGCCTTAAGAAGGAAGACGTGCATCGCGGACAGGTTCTCGCGAAGTCAGGTACGGTTAAGCCGCACACTGATTTTGACGCAGAAGTCTACATCCTCACCAAGGAGGAAGGCGGCCGTCACACACCGTTCTTCACGGGTTACAAGCCACAGTTCTACATCCGCACAACGGACGTAACGGGCGAAGTGACGCTCAAGGAGGGCGTGGAGATGGTTATGCCAGGCGACACAGTTACCTTCAAGGTCAAACTCGTGGGTCCAATCGCTATGGAAGAGCAGCAGCGTTTTGCTATCCGCGAGGGTGGTAAAACGGTTGGCGCAGGTGTTGTGACAAAGATCACAGCATAATCTCACTCCTGAGATTCAGCACGAAAAAATCCGTCCATGTGGCGGATTTTTTCGTGCGAGCAAGTTCCTACAATCTCCCTAATTCTGTGACATACTAGATGCATGAACTACCTCCCAGGCTTCATCGTTATTCTGGTAATACTTCTCGGGGGAGGATATTGGCTTTATTCAGAGTCCGCACAGCTGACTATGCAAGAACCACATCAACAAGCGATAGAAATTATCACCCAAGATATGTCATATTTTGAAGGCGCGACTGGCTACCTTGCTCGCCCAGAGGCGGGTCCGCCAGCTGGCGGATATCCGGGGGTTGTCTTGATCCATGAAAATCGTGGCCTGCGACCAGAGATCAAAAAAGCAGCAGAGGACCTTGCAAGGGAGGGCTATATGGTACTCGCTGTCGATCTCTTTAATGGCGATGTGCTGGAGACTCAGGAAGAGGCGCGCGCAAAGACAGCGCAGTTTAATCAAGCTACAGGCACAGCAAACATGCGTGCGGCAGTGCAGTACCTCCGCGACCATGGCGCGACAAAAGTCGCTTCATGGGGCTGGTGCTTTGGCGGCCGCCAATCCGTGAATCTTGCGATTTCAGGAGAGCCACTTGATGCGACGATTGTCTACTATGGCGGCGGTATGGCAACAACGACAGAGCAGCTCGGGCCAATTACGTGGCCAGTTATGGGAGTATTCGGCGATGCTGACCAGATAATCCCTGTCGAGATGGTAAAAACGTTTGAGACATCACTCAATACACTTGGCATTGAAAACGAGATTTATATGTATCCGGGTGTCGGCCACGCCTTCGCGAATCCTTCAAATCCGAACCATGCCCCCGCAGAAACAGCCGACGCGTGGACAAAATCACTCGCGTTTCTTGCAAAGCACTTGAAGTAGGTTTCCGCTATAATCTGGTCATGAACGTTGGCATCGGTTCGAAGAATAAAACAAAAGTAAATGCTGTTGCCGAGCTTCTAAAAGACTACCCGATGTTTGAAGATGCAGAAGTTGAGAGTGTCGCCGTGCAGGTTGAAGAATTTGGACACCCAAAGAGTATCGACGAAACAGTTGCTGGCGCAATCAATCGAGCGAAACAGGCACAAATAGGGCGCGAGTATGGTTTTGGCATCGAGGGTGGACTCATTGCGATTCCTCACACAAAAACCGGCTACATGGAGGTTGCGATCTGTGCTATTTACGATGGCGAACAAATACACCTTGGCATGTCGCAAGGATGCGAGTGGCCGAAGAAGGTAATTCATTCCATCTTGCATGAGGGTCTCGACGGTAGTCAGGCAATGAAAAAGCACGGACTCACGGGGCACGACAAACTTGGCGAACACGAAGGCCTTGTTGGGATCATGACAAAAGGTCGCACTAACCGCACAGCGTTCAACAAAACCGCCATCGGGATGGCGCTTATGCATCTGGAGAACCCAGAACACTACTAATATGGCAGAACCAGAAACCGTCGCTGAATATATCGCTCAGGCGTCGAAGGACAGAGGAAGCCTCGTGAGATGCGCGCGATTCTCAAGAAAGCCGCGCTGGGCGCGACGGAGGCGATCAAGTGGGGAGTACCCACGCTCGCGCATAAATATGTCCTCTTTGCCTACGATGCGTTCAAAACACATGTCTCCCTCATGCCAACGCCGCCGGTAGTGAAAGTTTTTACTAAAGAGTTAAAAGGGTATGCAACGAGCAAGTCCGTTATTAAATTTTCCTTTGATACGCCACTCCCGACAGCGCTCATTCTCAAAATCGCAAAGTATCGTGTGAAGGTTTCAAAGGAAAAAGATATGCGATGGATGTAAGTAATGTCGAACAGTGCCTAGGCAACTCTCGAAAGGGATGGTACTGTTCCGCCGACCTCGTGGCGTGTGAATGCACAAAGAGCGGGGTCGATTCTTGAAAGAGGAGTATATCTGATGAAGAAAGTTCTGCTCGGCATGGTTGTCGTGCTCGGATTATGTAGTGCATTCATGATGTCCACTCCAGCGAGTGCCGCCTGCAATCCAGATGAGGAATGTCATCGATGCCTACTGCATCGTCCCAGCCCTCCCCTCGGGGACGGTGGTTGCATACAGGAAGGAAAAGATCCGGTCTGTGAAGCCAGGAAGGCAGTCTGTCAGCAATGTGCAAACATCAAGGCCATTGCAACGGGCGCAACTTATGCGTGTGTCGCGTGCGTTTTGACAACTGGACCGGCAAACCCGGCCTGCATTGGAGCGTGTGAAGGAGCCGCGAAAGCGCAAGCAGTTGCCGCTGCTGGTAACTGCGGCTGAGTACATAGCTTGCATACAAGAAGAAAGGTCGGCATCAAAATGCCGACCTTTTTCTATACGCCTCCTCGTGGTTTTATGCTTCATAATACGGAAATACGATTTTGTGTTGCGGCGGGAGAATCGTGGGAACGCTTCATTGCGCTAGGTGCGTATGAAACTTTTCTTCGATTACGTGGAGTGCAGAGAATTGCCGCACTGTCTGTGAGGTAAATAGCGCGCCTCTGGCATCTGAGCCAGAGGCGTTTATCGTAGCAATCCGCGTTTGCCTGCCACAAAATCGTCAAGAATATTTTGAATGTATGGGCGAAACAGAGGTGGGGGAGTCTTAGGATTATAGAAGCCAAGCTCGAGCGATTCTTTCCCATCTGCCTGCAAGGTGCCTGATGCGACGGTGCAGACAAATACAAACAATATAATTTTGCACTGGTCGCCGTTTGGGTACGAAACAATTGGGTTGTTGGTGTAGGTGCCAAGGAATTCTGTTGCCATTACTTCAAGCCCTGTTTCTTCCAACACTTCACGGCGCACGGCGGTTTCTGCAGATTCTTCGAGTTCGAGCATGCCCCCAGGGAGTCCCCACACGGGGCTTGCTGCAAAATCGCCGCGGCGCATAAAAAGCACATCGCCTTTTTCGTCCGCTATGATTGCATTTGCGGCGTTGAGTATCACTGGTTCCGTACCAACTTTTTTACGTAGCCAGTCAACGTAGTTTTTGTCTGCCATCGAGTCCAGTATAGCAATATACGAAGATGAAAGTCTCGAGATCATTCAATGGATGTAGCTCACGCACAAGTGGTTTTTCTACACCTTGCAGGTATCCTGCGGGCAGTCTGTTCTTCGACAGGCCATGCATCCACTCTTACCCAAGGAGACGGACATGCTTACCAAAACGCAGAAACACGTCACGCTTCCTGATGGTACTCAGGTGCTCACTTCTGAAACACCCGAGCCATGGTGGGCGCACAACGATACTACTGGCTACATGGATCCGCGGTTACTCGCGCCTGATCCTGACCAGCCACGCAAGCGAATGAATCCGACGAAGCTCGCTGAGCTTGAAAAAAGCATCGCGACCTGCGGAGTGAGAGAAGTAATCACCATCACTCCACGTGCGCACGCTCCGTGGGCTCGCGTCGAGCCACGGCATGAGCATCTTTCACACGTTATCGTGAGTGGCCACCGAAGGGTCGAGGCGGCGCTGAAAGCGGAATTACGCGCCGTTCCGGTGCGCATTCGTATCTACCAAAACGAGCCTATGCACCGTACTGACGGTGGAGTCCTGAATTCGTGTCGTGATGATCTCACGGAGCTTGAACAAGGATTCGACTATCTTCGGGAGAAAAAAGCTGGTAAAACTATAGCGCAAATTGCTGATGCGCATGGTATTAATCAGCAGACGGCGCATAACCGTATTAATCTCACGAAGCTTCATCCCGATCTGCACCAGCTTCTCGCATTGGATTCCCACGGTAAGAAGCGGTTGCTTCCGATGTATCCGGCCGGGATTCTTGGCGGATTGAAAGCGCCCACAGCGCAGGAGCTTGAGGATCTTGCGGTCAATTTTGCCGACACGGTGAATGCGACACAGGTCACCGGGCACGATTCATTCGAGAAGCTTGATGAGGATGCTCGCAGATTTGCGATGCAAAAACTCTTGGCACACGTGATCGTGACGCGCAAACTCAATTCGGTGCGCGCTGCCGAGTTTATACACGATCGCACGCTGCGATTCAGTGCTGGGCGTTTGTATCCCCGGAAAACGACGCGTTATCAACCAGCGCGTCGCAAGGACATACTGGCGAATCTTGCGAGTGAAGTCGTTGGATCATCAATCATCGATTGGTCTCCGGGAGAATTCAGACGCGTGTTCGACAATTCTTCTCGGGAAGATATCGACGTGTTCATCCAGAAACTCAAAGACGCACAAGCCGTCTTTGACGGCCTCATAAAGATACTCACCGGTATTCGCAACTCAAAACGTGCTACATCGGCAGAGGTCATGCAGCTCATGGAAAGAAAAAAAACACGAACATAAGATTCGTGCACAAAAGATAAAGCCGCCAGTACACTGGCGGCTTTTTATTACAGGCGATGTATACTCGCGCTATGGCAGAAAAAATCGCGGTGGAAGTTATAATCAACGACTCTATTGAGAAAGTGTGGGATGCGTTCACGAAGCCCGAGCACATAATCAAGTGGGCGTTTGCATCAGATGATTGGCATGCACCGCGTGCGGAGAATGATCTGCGTGCGGGAGGAAAATTTAATACGCGCATGGAGTCGAAAGACGGCTCAGAAGGATTCGATTTTGCTGGCACGTACGACGAAGTAGTGCCGCGTCAGCGCATTGCTTACACCATGGACGATGGTCGCATCGCAACAGTCGTGTTTGAAGAAATGGGGAATAGTACCTACATAAAAACCATCTTTGATTCCGAGAGTGAGAACCCCATCGAAATGCAAAAAGAAGGGTGGCAGGGTATTTTGGATAATTTCAAGAAGTACGTCGAAGTGTTGTAATTCCACCCTATGCAGATAAAACACATTGCCCTCATCTGGAAGATGCGTATGTTCATCCGGCATCCGCTACGTACACTCCGACTCATGCTGAGTGCTGAAACGCCAATGCTTGCAAAAGTACTACTCCTTGCTGTCATTGGGTACGTCATTTTCCCATTCGACATTCTTCCCGATCTCGTACCGCTTGTGGGACAGATTGATGATGTTACTTTCACACTCCTTGTTGTCTCGTATGCGCTCGCTCGCATCCCCGACAGTGCATACGAAAAAGCGGGTCTTGATCCGGCACAGGTGAAAGACATCATGCGGTAGCCTCGAGGGAATTTAGAAGACCTCGTTCTCGACGGGTGCAATCGTGTACTATATTCCGATGTCCAATTTTCTCGGCGAGGTGCATGTGCCGAAGCGCCCCACCTCAATTCTTTCCGCGAGTGAACTTATGGAGCGCGAAGGATTAATGCTTCAGAAGAGCATGAACTTTCGTGACAAAGACGAAGCGCTCAGTGTCTTTCTCGTCTTGGCAAAAGAAGATGGGGAATTTAAGGACGCGTGGGATGCGAAGAAGCTCCGTCTCACCTTTGAGGGACACGATTCGATCACAAAAGAAACGGGCGGGAAATCGCTCGATCAGCTTCTTATGTATGGCGGCGAAAAACTCACCGAGAACGGGAAGTTTTATAAGGCTGCACATGCATTCAAAGACGGCACTCGGGCCGAGCCGTTGCAAGTGCAGGTGTATGAAAAGCTCGATCCTGGTGTGTGGTTTGACAAAGGCATCTTTGATCTCGTGGATGCAGTTGGCGTAACCGAAGGCGGGCGGAAAGTATTCAAATTCTTGCTCTTGCCGGCAAACAGTGAGAGGAACGATCGTGACCTAGTTCTTGAAGAAGAGCGATTCCTGAGCGCTTCTGTCAAAGCGGCCGCATGGGAAAAAGCCAAAGGCCGCTGCGCTGCGTGTAAGCTGCAAAGTGGTCTGCGTTTTGTGCAAAGCGGCAAGAACATACAACTCCTCTGTGCAAAAGACCGGGGGGAGGCGAGTGGCTGGGGTCTCTTGGGGTAACAGGATGCCGAGTGTCGCCGTGGGATTTATAATACGTAGTGTTATGGAACAAAAACCCACAGTCTTAATGCTCGACGATGAGCGATTTCTTTTGGAGATCTATAAGATTTCGTTTGAGAAGCGTGGCTACGATGTTGTGCTCTATGGCAGCGCCTGGGATGCACTAAACGCACTCCGCGGCGGCTACGAACCCGACGTTATTCTTTTTGACGTCACCATGCCAGAGAGCGACAGTGGTTTTCAGTTCATCGAAACCGTCAATGAAGAGCGTTTAGCAAGACATGCGCTCAAGATTGCCCTCACGAACGAGGGGCGCGAAGCCGCCCATAAACGCCTTCTGGAGCTCGGCGCAGACGCCCACATCATCAAGGCAGAGTTTATTCCATCGGAAATTGTGGAAAAGGTGAATGCGATGCTTCACAAAAAGAGAGGGTGATGACCGGGGGATATTGTGAGAGCGTTTGAAACAAAATCTTGCGTTTTCGCTCGGAATAGGGCATACTCGCCAAGTTCTATGACAGTAACCAAAGCGGCAGGCAAAGCTCGAAAGGGCAAGAAAAGCGAGGGCGAACACCGCCTGCGCATTAAGGTGCGCGCCTATGAGCACGCTGTTTTGGACAAGTCGGTGAAGCAAATCATCGACACCGCCGCTCGCTATAGCGCAAAGGTGGTTGGTCCTGTCCCACTTCCTATTGATATCAAGAAATACACGGTGAACCGCGGTGCCTTCATCGACAAAGACTCTCGCGAGCAGTTTGAGATGCGTGTGCACAAGCGCATGATCGACATCATCAATCCAGAAGGGAAAGTGATTGAGGCGCTCACCAACATTGATTTGCCATCCGGCGTTTCGATCGACGTGAAGATGATGTAATTTCTCGAATCCCACTTTGTGGGATTCGAGAAAGTACGTGATCGGTGGGGATAGTTCTTATATAGCTCCTGCAAGGGAGCTATACTATTTTGTATGACTCTTGCTCGAAGGTGGGCACTCATTCTTGCTGTTATAACGATGCTGCCGTTTTTTGTGCCATTTTCTTCACTGGCACAGGAGGAAGACGCCCTGCGTGCGGCTATTCGCGCTGACATCATGGCGGATCCGCGTTCGGTAGAGATGTCGCCGACAGAGCTCGACGCTTTGGTGGAAGCGCTTGCCGCGCAAGCGGAAGATCAGGGCGTGGCGGGCGAATATCTTGAGGCACAAAATAGCTTTGATGACGTTCCATTCGAGGCGCCTGTGTATGAAGTGCTCGAAAGCGTGCCATACAACGCTCTCTCGCTCGCCATCGGCGCATTCTTTATCGTCCTCATTGGCGTATGGCTATTCCTCGCAATCCAGCGCAAAAAGCGCCGTGAGGGTGGGTCGCCAGATAAAATAGTGTCCTAAATTTGCATACCCGAAGAGTCTCGTGTATAGTGCCGGGACTCCTAAAGGAGCACCCATGTCCGCATATCGGACCACTGGCTCGGAATCATCATTTTTCCGCGCTAGTGCGCGGTTTTTTCATTCTACAATTATGAAATTCATACTCGGTATCAAAGGTCGTATGACCCAGATATTTGATGAAAAAGGCACCGTCTCCCCGGTGACCATCGTGACTGCAACGCCAATGACCGTCACTCAAGCGAAAACCACTGAAAAGGACGGGTATGAGGCGCTCCAGCTCGGGACAGGCATCCGCCGCGAAAGCCGCCTTTCAAAAGCAGTGAAAGGACACCTAAAGGATCTACCTCTTTCTCGCCATATCCGCGAAGTGCGCACTTCTGAAACCATGGAGCGCGGCGCAACGATTGATCTCGGAAGCTTTGCAGAAGGCGATGTCGTCGTAGTTTCTGCTGTTTCAAAGGGTAAGGGCTTCCAGGGCGTGGTTAAGCGACATGGCTTCAAAGGCGGTCCTCGATCGCACGGTCAGAAGAATAAAGAGCGCGCACCAGGTTCTATCGGCGGCGGCGGTCGTGCAGGCGGTCGTGTCGTTCCGGGCATGCGCATGGCAGGACGTATGGGTGGCGATCGCATCACAGTCAAAAACTTGAAGGTGATGAAGATCGACGCTGCGACCAACACCTTGTTTATCCTAGGTGCTATTCCAGGAAAGCCAGGCACACTTGTCGAGATTCGTGGCTAATTTTTATAGTATGAAAACTGATATCTACAACGCACAAGGCAAGAAGGCAGGTTCGCTCGAACTCCCGGAGAACATCTTCGGCCTCGCGTGGAACGAATCCCTCATGCACCAGGTGGTCACCTCAATGCAGGACAATGCACGCACAAATGTCGCGCACACAAAGGGTCGCGGTGAAGTGCGCGGCGGCGGCAGGAAGCCATGGAAGCAGAAGGGCACTGGCCGCGCTCGTCACGGTTCATCACGCTCCCCAATCTGGAAGGGTGGTGGTGTGACACATGGTCCGCGTAATGAAAAGGTCTTTGCTCGTACCATTCCTGCAAAGATGCGCGCTAAGGCACTCTTTATGGCGCTTTCGCAGAAAATGAAGGACGGTCACATTATCTTCGTGGATTCTTTCGGCATTGAAAAGCAGCCATCTACGTCGTCTGCAAAAAAGTCTTTGGTTGCGCTCTCAAAGGGCGATTTCGAGAAGCTTTCAGCAAAAAAGAAGAACGCTGCTCTCGTTGCATTTGCGGACGCAAAGTCTTCTACTACAAAAAGCTTCCGCAACATCAGCAACATCTCTTCAAGCGCTGTCCGCGATTTGAATCCTGTTGCTATCCTCAAGCACACCTTCCTCGTTATCGAAAACCCCGAAGCAGCAGTTGCGATCCTCGCGACACGCGCTCCTCAAGGTGTTAAAAATTCCCCTAAAACCTAGCCCCTAGCACCTATTTTATGGCACTCTTTTCACGCACACAGAAGAAGACACAAGAAAAAGCGGTTTCCGTTAGTGCTCCGGCGCGTGCTACAAATCTCTCGCACGTACTTTTGAAACCGCGCATCACTGAGAAGGCAACCTTCGCAGCTGGTGTGAGCACATATGTGTTCGACGTTGCCACGTCGTCAAACAAGAAACAAATCGCCTCTGCGGTGAAAGCTGTATACAACGTCACACCACGCGCTGTCCGCATTGTGAATATTCGTCCGAAGATCGTACGCAACATGAAAAGCGGCAAGCGTGGCGTGAAGCAGGGGGGCAAAAAGGCCTATGTGTACCTCAAGAAAGGCGAAACAATCACTCTTTCCTAACTTTAAACTCTATGGCACTTAAAAAATATCGTCCGGTAACCAAAAGCTCTCGTGCAATGACTCGCATCCACTATCGTGCGGTGCTCTCAGGGCATGCGCCACATAAAGCACTTAAAGGTGGCGGAAAGCGCGGGTTTGGACGCAACAATCAGGGGCGCATCACCATGCGTCACCGTGGTGGCGGTCACAAACAACTCTGGCGCGCTGTTGATTTCAATTTCGACAAGAAAGACATTCCTGCAAAAATAACCTCAGTTGAATACGACCCAAACCGCTCTGCCTTCATTGGTCTTGCGGTCTACGCTGATGGCGCAAAGCGCTACATCATCGTGCCGAAGAACGTGCAGGTGGGAGACTCCTTCCTCGTTGGTGAAAACGTTCCGGTCACCCGTGGCAACCGTCTTCCACTCAAGAACATGCCGGTCGGCACCTTCGTGTACAACATCGAAGTCAAGCCAAATGGCGGCGGCAAGATTGCGCGCTCCGCAGGCAACTACGCAGAAATTGTTGCACAGGACGGCGGCTACACCCATCTCAAAATGCCTTCGACAGAAGTGCGTAAAGTCCTCGGTACTGCTTGGGCATCCGTTGGTGAAGCGTCAAACGACGAACATCATCTCGTGAATTTTGGTAAAGCAGGGCGCTCGCGCTGGAAGGGTATTCGTCCGCGCGTGCGTGGCACCGCGATGAACCCAGTTGACCACCCACACGGTGGAGGTGAGGGTAAGCAGGGCCGTGGTCTTCGTCGTGCGAAGACTCTGTGGGGTCGTCCATCGGGCAAAGGCCAGAAGACGCGTCGCCCGAAGAAGTATTCAAACGTATTTTTGGTCTCCCGCCGCCGTGTTGGCAAGAGAAAATAATCTTAATTTTCTTGACGTTAAGCCATAATTCAGCTACAGTACCCCCGCTACACCTATGACACGCTCACTTAAAAAAGGTCCCTACATCGACGTAAAGCTCGCAAAGAAAGTTGCGGCGCGTAAAGCGAATGCAGGAAGCATCAAAACCTGGGCACGCGCATCAATGATTGCGCCGGAGTTCGTGGGCTACACATTCGCTGTCCATACAGGTAAGAATTTTGACGACGTGTTTGTGACCGAGGACATGGTGGGGCACCGTTTGGGCGAATTCGCTCCTACAACCCGCTTCGGCCGTCACGGCGGTAAGATGCAGAAGGAGATCGAGCAGAAGGCAAAGGCTGCTGAAATCGCGACTGCGCAAGCCGCAAAGGGTGCAGCGGATGCCAAGAAGAAATAGTATATGAAAGCAATGCTCTCTAATTTCAAACAGTCACCACGCAAGGTTCGCCTTGTAGCCGATATGATTCGCGGTAAGAGCGTTGTCTTTGCGCGTGATCAGCTCGCATTTCTCCCGAAAAAGTCTGCACCTGAAATCGCAAAACTTCTTGCGTCGGCTGTTGCAAACGCGCGCGAGCAGGGTTTTGCTGCGGAGAATCTCGTCGTGAAGACGATTAGTGTTGATAAGGGATTGGTCCTTCGCCGCTTTATGCCGAAAGCGCGTGGTCGCGCGGGTCGCATCAACCGCACTATGTCGATCGTCCGTATCGAGCTCGGTGCACGAGGTGAATCGAAGAAGACTTCTGCACATAAGGTCGCAGCTCCTGAGGCGGCAACTACCGAAACAGAAAAGCCGGTCGCAAAAAAGAAGCGCGTCGCAAAGAAAAAAACCCCATAATTTTATGACACACACAGTACATCCATACGCACATCGCCTCGGCGTCATCCGCGACTGGAAGTCGCGTTGGTTTGCAACAACTCCGAAGCAGTATCGCGACAACGTGATGATAGACACCACGATCCGTCGATTTTTGAAGAAGCGCCTCCGCGGTATGTATGTCACCTCGGTTGAGATTGAGCGCACACGTCAGGCGATTCGCATTCTCGTCAAAACCTCGCGTCCAGGTATGGTTATTGGCCGTGCGGGTGAAGGCTCACAGAAGCTCATCAAAGAAATCACCAAGGTTGCTCACACTGTGAAAGGTGCGCCAAAGCTTCCTATCAAGCTTGATATCGAGGAAGTGCGCTCACCAGAATCCCAGGCACCAGTGGTTGCGTACATGATTGCTGAGGGTCTCGAGAAGCGTCAGACATTCCGCCGTGTTCTCAAGCAGACAGTTGAGAAGGTGATGGCAAACCGCGACGTGCAGGGCGTTCGTATCGGTGTCTCGGGTCGTCTCGGAGGAGCCGAAATGTCACGCCAAGAGGAAATCAAGCGTGGCCGTGTTCCACTCCAGACAATCCGTGCTGACATCGACTTCGCTCGTGAAAATGCGTATCTTCCATATGGTGTGATTGGCGTGAAGGTGTGGATCTATCGCGGTGAAATTTTCGATGAGAAGAAGAACAAATAAGACATATGCTCGCACCTAAGAAATCACTTCATCGCAAATGGCAGACGGGGCGCAAAAGCCCGGCACGCCTCGCAAAGCCGGAGACGCGCGGTATCACCGTTGCCTTTGGCTCTCATGGGCTTAAGGCCATGACGCCTGCACGCATTACCTCAAATCAGCTCGAAGCCGCACGTCGTGCACTTACGCGCGCTGCAGGGAAGACCGCAAAGGTCTGGATTCGCGTATTTCCTGATCGACCATTCACACAGAAGGCTGCGGAAGTAGGTATGGGTTCAGGAAAGGGAGATCTTCAGGGCTACGTTATTGAGGTTCGCCCAGGTCGCATTCTTTTTGAAGTTGATGGGGCTCCTGAAGCTATGGCGCGAGAAGCGCTTCGCAAAGGTGGTACCAAGCTTCCCGTTAAGACCCGCGTCGTCGCACGAAATTAACTATGACTGAATTCAAGAAACACACCATTGAAGACTTGCAGAAGGAAATCGCTGAAAAGCGTGAAGCACTTCGCAAATTCCGCTTTGGCGAGGCAGGTTCCCGCACGAGAAATGTTCGCTCTGGTCGCACGCTTCGTCGCGACATTGCGCGCATGGAAACAGAGCTCTCAGCGCGCGCCATTGCGGAAAACAAGAAAAACGGCTAGGATGCGCACTCTTTAGACTTATGGAAACCACAACCACAGGCAAAACACTCGAAGGCACCGTCGTGAAGGCGGCTATGAAGGACACCTGCACGGTTTCCGTTGAGCGCTTTGAAAAACACCCGAAATACCAGAAGTTCATAAAGAAGTCTAAGAAGTTCCTCGTCCACGATGCGGGCAATACTGCAAAGGTGGGGGACAAGGTCTCAATCCGTGAGATCCGTCCGCTTTCAAAGCGTAAGCACTTTACGCTCGCATCCATCCTCGTTTCCGCGAAGACAGAATAATTCTATGATTCAAGACCGCACGCTCGTAAAGATTGCAGACAACTCCGGCGCAACCATGGGGCGCGTTTTCAAAGTGCTTGGCGGCTCAAAGAAGCGCTATGCGCAGGTAGGCGACGAGGTGGTCATTTCAATTCAGACAGCGCAGCCGCGAAAGGCTGTAAAAAAGAAGGAGGTGCACAAGGCGGTCGTCGTTCGCCAAACTAAGCCGCTCCGCCGCAAGGATGGCAGCTATGTCCGCTTTGATGAAAACGCAGTAGTCCTCGTCACCGGCTCCGGCAAAGAACCAAAAGAACCAAAAGCATCGCGCATCTTCGGTCCTATTCCACGCGAAGTTGTGGAAGCTGGCTACCAGCGCATTGGTACGCTTGCTCCAGAAATCGTGTAACGCATATGAAAATCAAGAAAGGAGACAAAGTCATAGTTATCGCAGGGAAGAGCAAGGGCAGCTCTGGTACTGTCGCGCGCGTGCTTCCTAAAAAAGAAATGGTGGTTATCGATGGTCTCAACACTGTGAAAAAACATCGCAAGCCCAATAAGCGCGCGCGAAAGGGTCAGATCATCGACAAGGTGATGCCGATCCACGTTTCGAACGTCGCTCTTGCTGATCCAAAAGATGGCAAGCCCACTCGCATCCGCATTGAACGTACCAAAGACGGCGTCCGCGAGCGCATCGCGGTGAAGAGTAAGTCAAAGATTGCATAATATGAAAACCATTACCTCTGCAGAAAAATTTAAAGGAACCTTCGCTGCTCTTAAGGGGGATTTCAACTATACAAGCCCCATGCAGGCACCACGCGTACAGAAAATCATCGTTTCAACCGGTGTTGGGAGCATAAAAGACAAGAAGCGCCTCGAACTCATCAATGACCGTCTTACGCGTCTCACGGGTCAGAAGCCGGCACCTCGTTCAACAACGAAATCCATCGCAAACTTCAAAACTCGTCGTGGCGACCTTTCTGGCTACCAGGTAACGCTTCGCGGCGCACGTATGCAGAGTTTTCTTGATAAGCTTGTGAACATCGTCTTTCCACGCGTGCGCGACTTCCGCGGTATCGATCCGAAGGCTATTGATGAGATGGGAAACATCACACTCGGCTTCAAGGAACACATGGTTTTCCCTGAAACCGCCGACGAAGAAGCAAAAGATATTTTCGGTCTTGCTGTCACGATCACCACAACCGCAAAGAACAAGAAGGAAGCAGAAGCGTTTCTGCGCCACCTCGGGCTCCCACTCAAAGCATAAAGAAAAAACCGCCGCAAGGCGGTTTTTTAATGAGCTGCCGCTCAATCTAGGATTTATAGAGCTCGTGGTGGGTGCCAACTGCCCGCAAGTAATAGGTATCGTCACTGATTTTCTTGTACACAAGGCGAAAATCGCCGGTGATATTGATGCTCCGGTATCCCTCGTAGGGAGGATTGAGCTTGTGGTCATTGAGGAGCGGGTGAGTACTATCCGCAACAAGCATGTGCACCCGCTCACGCACCTTCATCCTGAGATTTTGAGGAAGTTTTGCAAACTGTTTCGCAAAAGGACGTCCTTCAATAATTTCCATGACTATTTCTTTTTTGCAATTCTATCTTCAAGATCGTCAAATAATGCATCAACACTATCAAATCGTTTGACCTTACCTTCCTTCAAATTCTTCTCCCCCTGCTTAAGAATCCGCTCAAGATATGGCGTTGGAATAAGCGGTTTCGTATCGAACGTAATGTGTTGTCGCTCAACGAATTCTTGCATGAGGCGATTCATCGCGGCGGAGAAGGGAATACCCATCTTTTTTGCGGTCGCCTGCGCCTGCGCCTTCAGCTTTTTATCAGTCTTAAAAAGTACGGTGGTAGTAGTCATATACTCAAATATATATTCTGGTATAGTTTTGTCAATAAGCCAAATGGTACCTGACCCCAATTTCTGACTAAGAGCAGATCCTCACCAGCTTGCGCCGGTGAGGATCTTTATCGTTGGTCAATAATCCACTGTACATTTTTCTTCTCATCATCGCTAAGGTGGATTATGTGTGTGAGCTGCCACTCTGCACGCTTAAAGCAGTCTTCGGAAAGAACGGGTATTAAGGATTGGCGTTGCGCCGCGGTTATATTCGGGGCGTACCGAATTGCACAGAATGCCCAGTCAGGATTACCGATTTCGATAAGTGCGCTAACGGTTTTTGCCATATCCAGTTCCCGCCAGGCGCATGCAATCGCTGGGCCGTAGCTCGCGAATCTACCGAGACGTATCAGAGCAGCTGTCTTACGGGCTCCGTACTTAAGAGCAAGTGCATAGCCAACGCGCGCCTCTTCGTTCATGCGATGCTGAAGAAGTGACTTGTTGGCAAGCGGTTTTTGGTGGGGCATCAAATGTGTTCCTTCTAAACCAATGACCTTGTTAAAGCTATATGAAAATTATTGTGATGACAAGCATTTGACTTCCTATTCCTCCTCGGGTAGTATGCACGAGCCTCATAGGGGACTCCGTTTTTCCGTAAGTCCGTCATCCGACGGATACTGCCAGAAACAGAGGCCATCCGAGAGTCCATAACCCAGCGGCGAAAGCCCGGGTGCAGGCCTCGAAACACTCCTAAGAGCACCATTCATATGGCCAAAAAGTCCATGATCGTAAAAGCAAATCGCACGCCGAAGTTCTCTTCGCGTACGGTTCGTCGTTGCTTTAAGTGCGGTCGTCCGCGCGGCTTTATGCGCGATTTCAACCTGTGCCGCATCTGCTTCCGCGAGGAGGCACTTGAGGGCAATATCCCGGGCGTGAAGAAATCCTCTTGGTAATTTTCTATGATAACTGACCCCGTCGGCGATTTCATAAACCGCATCCAGAATGCTGGAGCAGTGAAGCAGGCAACCGTCTCGGTGCCGTTTTCCGCATTCAAGCTCGCAATCGCAGAGAAACTTAAGGACGCTGGTTGGGTAAAACAAGTCGAAAAGAAGGGTAAGAAGGTAAAGAAGACCATCGAAGTGCACCTCAAGTACACCGAAGGTGGCGCTCCCCACATCAAGGGTGTGAAGCGCATTTCAAAGCCAGGGCGACGCATCTATGCTTCTGTCACCGAGATCACCCCGGTGCGCTATGGTCATGGTGCGGTCATCCTCTCAACTCCAAAAGGTGTGAAGACTGGTCTTGAAGCACGTAAAGAAAAAGTAGGTGGTGAAGCACTCTTTCAAATCTGGTAACTCTATGTCACGACTCGGCAAACTCGCTATTTCCATCCCTGCAGGCACCGACGTCTCCGTCTCTTCGGATGACATCACGGTGAAAGGGAAAGGCGGCACGCTCGTACGCCCGACCCATAGCGCGGTTTCTGTGAAGGTTGAATCTGGTTCAGTTTCTGTGACTCCTGCAAATGATTCGCGCCTCGCAAAAGCACTTTGGGGCACCTACGCTGCGCACGTGAAGAACATGATTTCCGGTGTGAATACGCCGTTTGTGAAAAAGCTCCAGATCGAAGGTATTGGGTACAAAGCTGAGCTCCAGGGCAAAAACCTCAAAATGGCACTCGGTTTCTCGCACCCGGTTATTGTTGCAATCCCAGAAGGACTCACGGCACTCGTTGAGAAAAACATCATCACGATTTCTGGTGCTGATAAGGATGCTGTTGGGCAATTTGCCGCATCCATCCGCGCACTCAAGAAGCCAGAGCCATATAAGGGCAAGGGTATTCGCTATGAGGGCGAGGTCGTGCGTCAGAAGCAGGGTAAGAAAGCAGCTGCGGCTTCATAAAAAATATGCAAACACTTTCTAAATCTGAACAAAGGGAGCGACGACACAATCGCGTGCGCGCAAAAGTTTCTGGTTCTGCGGAGCGTCCTCGTCTCTCGATCTTCAAATCGAATACGCGTGTGGTGGCGCAGATTATCGACGACGAGCGCGGTATCACGCTTGCCGCAGTCAGTTCTTCTGATGTGAAAAGCGGGACACCACGCGAAAAGGCAGAGAAAGCCGCAGAGACGCTTGCGAAGAGTGCGAGTGAGAAAGGTGTGAAGAAAGTTGTGTTTGATCGCGGCGGATTCCAATACCAAGGCACTATCAAGGCGTTTGCAGAAGCAGCGCGTAAGGCGGGACTCGACTTTTAATTCTATGACTGACGAAACACAGGTAATTGATGCACAGGTAAGCGAAGCGGCGGTGGCGGATGTTCCCGCCAATGTTCCGCTGGCGAATGTTCGTGGTGCACGAGGAGGTCGAGGCGCTCCTGGTCGCGATCGTCGCGGGGGAGGGCGTGGTCCGCGCCGTGGGGGCGACGAACGTCGCTCAGAATTTGAGCAAAAAATGCTCTCCATCCGTCGTGTTGCTCGTGTGATGGCAGGCGGTCGCCGTTTTAATTTCTCCGTGTGTATGGCGCTTGGCGATAAGAAAGGCCGTGTGGGTGTTGGTCTCGGTAAGGCTGCAGACACACAGCTTGCAATCGAGAAGGCGTCTCGTGCTGCAAAGCGCGCAATGATCACTGTTGATCTTACGAAGACGAACTCTATCAAGCACGATGTGAGTGCAAAATATGCCGCATCAGTGCTTGAGATTCGTCCTTCTCCGGGTCGCGGTCTTGTGGCCGGCTCATCCGTGCGTTCAGTCTTGGAGCTCGCAGGAGTGACCGACGTTACTGCAAAGATTCTTTCGCGCTCGCACAATCCAATCAACAACGCACGTGCTGCTATTGAAGCGTTGAAGCAGATTGCAAAATAATTATATGAAAGCACTTCACACACTCAAGCGAATGACGAAGCGTGCATACCGCCGTGTTGGGCGCGGACAGTCTTCTACGCGAGGTAAACAATCGGGGCGTGGTGGTAAGGGTCAGACTGCGCGCGCAGGTAATAAGCGTCGACCGGAACTCCGCGATATCATCAAGAAAATTCCGAAGCGCCGTGGATACGGTAAGAACCGTGGCCGCACTGTTTGGGAAAAGAAGCCGCGTCCAGTCACGATTACACTCTCGCAACTTGAGAAACTCACAGGTGCGATCAACCCACAAACACTCGCTGAAGCAGGGCTTATTTCCGTGAAGAAAGGCCGCAAGGCTCCTCAGGTGAAGCTCGTGGGCGCTACGGCTTCTAAGAAGCTGACGGTTTCTGGCGTGCTTGCAACGGTGGGTGCAAAGGCTGCAATTGAAAAAGCGGGAGGGAGTATTTCTTAATATATGTTTGATGCATTCGTGCGCAAGATAACGATCGTCATTGAAGATCCGATTCTCCGGATGCGTGTCCTTTTTGTCTTGGGCGCGCTTATCGTCTTTCGCCTTCTTGCAGCCATTCCTGTGCCATCAATCGACGCCTCAGGTGTGCAGGCATTTCTTGCTAACAATCAGTTCCTCGGACTCCTGAACGTCTTTTCCGGCGGCGGCTTTTCTAATCTTTCCATCGTGATGCTCGGCGTCGGTCCCTACATCACTGCCGCTATCGTGATGCAGCTCCTCACGGTCCTTGTGCCGAAGATAAAAGAGATGTACCAGGAAGAAGGGGATTCAGGACGTGCACGATTCATGCAGTACGCACGCTACCTCACGGTGCCGCTTGCATTCCTGCAAGGCTTTGCGTTCCTCCTCCTTCTCCAGCAGAACGGTGCTATTCCACCCATGGATCTTCAAACTGCAATTGTGAACACACTCATCGTCGCTGCGGGTTCCATGCTCCTCATGTGGATTGGAGAACTCATCACTGAGTTCGGTGTGGGGAATGGTGTGTCTCTCATCATCTTTGCTGGCATTGTTGCTGGGCTTCCAGCCGCATTCGCGCAAGTCGCTTTCGCGTTCGATGTCTCTCAAGTGCCAACCTACCTCGCATTTGCGGCCTTGGGCATTGCAATCACGGCTGGCGTCGTCTTTATCACTGAAGCAGAACGTCCGATTCCTGTTACCTACGCACGTCGTGTACGTGGTGCAAAGGTCATGGGCGGTGTTTCCACCTATCTTCCACTTCGTCTCAATCAGTCGGGCGTCATGCCAATCATCTTCGGTCTCTCGATTCTCCTTTTCCCTCAAATGATCGCCACCTTTGTTGCGCAGTCGTCAATCGGCTGGCTTGCGGCAGGCGCGCAGGCAGTCGTGAACGGCCTCGCAAATCAGTGGGTTTATGGCTTCTTCTACTTCCTCCTCGTATTCATGTTTACGTTCTTCTACACTGCAATTACCTTTGAACCGCATCAAGTCGCTAAGAATCTCCAGAAGAACGGTGCCTTCATCCCAGGCGTTCGCCCAGGACAAATGACCGCTGAATACCTCGCAACCATCATTACCCGCATCACACTCGTGGGCGCGCTCTTTCTCGGTGGCATCGCAGTTCTTCCAATCATTCTCCAGGGAATCACGGGCATCACCGCGCTGACTATTGGCGGCACGGCACTCCTCATCGCGGTTTCGGTCGTCCTCGACGTTGTCAAAAAGATCGACGCACAGACTTCCATTCGCGAGTATTAATTTTTGCGTGCTACTATGGCGCGCATGCAGAAGCAGGTGGTTGTGATTGCAGGACCCGCAGGGAGCGGGAAAGATTCGGTCGTGCAAGGCGTTCTGAGGCGCGCACCGAACGCGACTCTCATGGTGACGGCAACTACCCGTCCCATGCGCCCCGGAGAAGAGAACGGTGTCAATTACCACTTTCTCACTAAGGGAAAATTTCTTACCGAACTTCAAGCGGGAAACATTCTTGAACACTATCATCGGGCTGACACCGATACGTATTACGGCACCTACAAGCCGGATATAGAAGCCCGCATTGCAAGCGGGAAAGTGGTCTTTGCCGTCATTCAAATTGTCGGCGCACGCTACCTGAAGGAGCACTATGATGCCACGACGATTTTCATCATGCCGCCTTCACTTGAGATTTTGGAAAAACGTGTGCGCGCACGCGCGCCTATGAGCGACATTGAGTGGCAGGAACGTCTCACGCACACTCGTCGCGAGATGGAAGAAGATGCGCCTTTCTATGACTACCGCATTACCAATGAGGAAGGGAAGCTCGAGGCGGCGATAGACGGGGTAATAGAAATCCTCACAAAAGAAGGCTATAATCTGGGCGCATGAACACACGACCATTCTCGGTCCTTTTTTTTGGCTCCCAAGGCGCTGGTAAGGGGACGCAGGTAAAACTCCTCATGGATTTTTTGAAAAACCGCGAGCCTGAGCGCGGCATTATTCATATTGATATGGGTTCCGAGCTTCGTGCACTCCGCGATGGTGGTTCGTATGCTGGGAAACTCACAGGTGCTACGATCGACGCTGGGCACCGCATGCCGGATTTTATGCCCATATACCTCCAAACAAAAAAGCTCGTTACAGAACTCATTACGGGTGAGGAGCACGTGATTGCCGATGGTCTCGCGCGCGGCGCGGATCAAACGCGTGGCTTTGATGACGCCATGCACTATTTTGGGCGCGAGGATTTTCAAGTGGTTTCTATTGAACTCTCTGAAAGCTCGGTGATGGAGCGTCTTCTTGCTCGCGGCAGAAATGACGACACCGAAGAGGGAATAAGAAATCGTCTCTCATGGTACAAAAGCGACGTCCTCCCACAACTCGCGCTTTTGAAAGAGCGTGGTCGCACTGTGCATGTAATCGACGGCGAGCCTGATCCTGAAACTATTCATCAAAATATTCTTAAAGCACTCGGACTTGCATGATCATCAAAACGGAAGAGGAGCGAGAGATTTTGCGTGAAGGCGGACGCCGCCTCGGCACCTATTTGAAAGAGCTTGCGAGCATGGTTGCGCCGGGTGTTTCTGCGAAAGAACTCGAAACGTGCGCGCTCGAACTGATTGCGAGCCAAGGAGACGAACCAGCGTTTAAAGGGCATAAGGATCGTCCGAGTGACACGCCGTATCCATCATCGCTCTGTGTTTCAGTGAACGATGTGATTGTGCACTCACCGGGGAGTGATAATGGCGCAGTCTTTGCAGACGGCGATATTGTGAAGCTCGATTTTGGCATAAAGCACCGTGGACTCTACACTGATCACGCTATTACCGTGATTGCGGGCACAAAGCGCGACCCTGAAGATGTCCGCATGATTCGCCTTGCACACGAAGCGCTTGAGGCGGGGATTGCACAGGCACGCGTGGGCAACACAACAGGCGACATTGGGCACGCAGTTGAGGAAATCGCGCGCAAAAATAAGCTCGGGTTTCCAAAGAATCTTGCAGGACACGGCGTGGGGAAGCAGGTGCACGAAGAGCCGCATGTGCCGAATTTCGGCGCTCCCGGCACTGGCGAAAGACTCGTGGAGGGCTTGGTAATAGCGATTGAGCCCATGTTTACCCTCGGCTCGGGCACGCTCTACGTCGACAAAGATGGTTACTCCTACCGCACTAAAGACGGCTCGCGTACGGCACATGTCGAGCACACTGTTATTGTCACCAAGGATGGTCCTGATGTAATCACGAGAGTATGATGTTCGTATGCTCGAACGTCCTAAATCAAGAATTGAGGCACGAGATGATAAAGATCTAAGTCAGCTTGATGCACTCAACTTCGATGTTGCGAGATCGATGTTGGAAAATGCGAACCTACGAGCGATATTTCTGGGCGTACGAGAAGAATCCCTCCAAGACATTAAAAGCCTGGAGCGTATGTCCGAGTCTCCCACTTCTTTCGATGACATGCTCGACACCTCCACAGGCACTGTGTATCAGAGAATGGCAAAGTTTTTTCTCAAGACTGGAGACCCTGTAAAGGCGAAGCAATTTTTGGAAGTGCTGGGAGTACAAAAATACAGATCACTTATACTTGGGACAATTGGAAGGTTATCAAAACCCCTCCATCAGTCTGTTTTAGACAAAGGGGAAAATACAAATTATTTCTTAGCTGGTAGGTCAGATTCCCATTTGCTTGATTTCGCTATTAAACAGTGTTCGTTCAACGAACTAATACATATAGCTGGTGCGTTAGTAGCTCTCGGGCTTGCTACGACCGAAACCACTTGGGAGGATGCTTCGATACATGCATCCGTCTTTCTGCTCAACATATACTGCATACTCACACAACGATTGACTCGTGCTGAATTAGCAATACTGATAAATAAAAAACTAGAACGGGGGAGTCTGGATCTAGATACATACATGGATAAGCTTAATTTGCGTTTACCGAACCCAAAAAACTGAACCTATACCTCATACGGTATACACGATACGGTATACTTCTCCCTATGCCGCCGCGAACAGGGGAGCGTGCGATCACGCCTTCGTTCACGTTTAAATCTCCAGAAGAGGAGTTGCAATTTTTGCGCGCGCGCGTTGCCGAGAAAGAAAAAGAAATTGAGGCAGTTGCCATGCCCGACAGAGAACGCATTGCACGGCGCGAGGTGCAGGAATATGGCACAGTTACTCCGCAAGGAGTCTTGCACGAAGCAGTTGCGATGCCTGAACACGAGATTTTACGCCAGGCGCTAAAACTCGAGCCCGAGGCGCACGATACCCAGATGGACGGACTTCTAAAGATTGTTTCCGAGCAGGGTATTCGGAACGCTCTGTCGGTGGTAAGCAAGCTCAAAAACCCTCACCTTGAGGATGACCTCCATCGCGTCCTTGTACGCTACATCGCCGAGGGGCTCCCACAGAAGGGTATTCCTGCCCCTGAGCGGGTCTCCCGAGCACTCCACCTCGTTCTCTTCGAGATACACCCTCAGGCGCATGGAGAGGGGGAAGATCGCCGAGAGCAGAAGCTCGAGCAAATCCTCGCATCCTCCGAACAGCTCTATGCGGGGCTCCTTTCCCTCATTACTCCTGCCGAAGGTTTTTCAATTGAAATTGCGGTTGCTGAGGGCACGGAAGAGGCGGCGCTCTATCTGGCTGTTCCGCGCGCAAAACAGGCACTTGCCGAACGTCTTATCTCATCGGTCTTCCCCAATGCGCGCATCTCCGAGCTTCGGGGCGATTACAACATCTTTAACTACGAAGGTGCGCACGCCTCGGCAACCGCAACACTTGCCGAGCATCCCGCGTACCCACTCAAAACCTACGAACTTTTCGAGCATGACCCAATGAACGTGCTTCTTGCTGCGTTTGCAAAGATTGCAAAACACGGCGAAGGAGCCGCACTTCAAATCGTCGTTTCATCCGAAGGCGAGCGGTACAACCAACACTACAAAAAGATTCTCCGCGCGCTTGAACATGGAAAGCATCTCGATGAGGCACTGAAAACTCCTGAAACAGTGTTTGGTGATTTTGTGCACGATGTCGTAAAGACCGTCATGACTTCCGAGAAGGAGCGCGAAGCAGCAAAGCATGCGAATCGGCAAGGGGATCAGGTGGCAACCGAAGAAATTGGGAGAAAGATAAAAAGCAGGATTGTGCCTGCGGTTATTCGTCTCGTTGCTTCAGCTCCCGATCAGGCGCGCGCAAACGTGCTTCTTGATAATCTCATTTCACCCTTCAATCAGTTTGATGATTCAAAAGGGAATCGTTTGCGATTCACGAAAGCTGGAAGCGGCTGGCTTCCTGAATTTGGAAATCCCTTGCGTGATTTTACCTATCGCTCATTCGATAGTGCGTCTGCGATTCCACTTTCCCTAAGCGAAATTGCGACCATGGTGCACTTTACTGCTGAGCGCGTCACGACTTCTCGCGAACTCAAGAAAGCGCATGCAAAACAAGCTCCTGCACCAGTCGAGATGCCCGCGGATGGCATTCTCTTGGGGCTTAACCGCTATGGCGCCGACGAGCGCGAGGTGCGCTACGGCGTGCAGGATCGCCTTCGCCACTGCTATGTGATTGGGCAGACGGGTACGGGAAAAACCGGGCTCATCAAGAACATGATCATCCAAGACATGTTGAATGGTGAGGGAGTTGCCTTCATTGATCCGCACGGAAACGACATTCAGGATGTGCTTGCCGCCGTGCCGCCCGAGCGCATACAAGATGTTATTTACTTTGACCCGGCGTACTCTGCCCGCCCGATGGGGCTCAACATGCTCGAATACGACCGCGCGAAGCCGGAGATGAAGACATTCGTCGTCGACGAGGTGTACCAAATCTTCCGCAAGCTCTATGCCGACGTGCCCGAGGCGTTTGGTCCTATGTTTGAGCAATACTACCGCAACGCCGTGCAGCTGGTGGTGGAAGACCCCGACACCGGCTCCACCTTCCTCGAGATCCCGCGTGTGTTTGCTGATTCTTCGTTTAGAAATCTTAAAATCTCACGCTGCAATAATCCCGTCATCGTGCAGTTCTGGAAGAAAATTGCTGAAGCCGCAGGCGGGGAAGCCTCACTCGAAAACATCGTCCCCTATATCACGTCGAAGTTCGACGTTTTTCTCGCCAACGACATCATGCGCCCCATCGTCGCCCAGCAGGAGAGTGCGTTCGACTTCCGCGAGATGATGGATGGTAAGAAAATCTTCCTCGCCAATCTCTCGAAGGGGCGTCTCGGCGAGCGCAACGCATCGCTTCTAGGGTTAGTTCTTGTATCAAAATTCCTCCAAGCGGCGTTCTCCCGCGTGGATACGAAGGGTGATCTCCCGGTTTTTTATCTCTATATCGATGAGTTCCAAAACTTTGCTACTCCCTCCATTTCAACCATCCTCTCCGAGGCGCGTAAATACAAACTCGCGCTTACGGTCGCGCATCAATTTATTGCACAGCTTCCGGAGGAGATTCGTGATGCAGTTATTGGGAACGTCGGCACGAAAATCGCATTTCGCATCGGTACCACCGACGCCGAGTTTCTCGAAAAACAATTTCATCCTGTCTTCATAAGGAGCGACCTCGAAAATCAGGAGAATAGACACGCATCCGTTGCACTCCTTGTGAACGGTACGCCCGCTCGCCCCTTTACTATCAAGACAGCCAACCTACCCGCCTTCGACCACGCGCATGTTGACGCACTCAAAGAACTTTCGTATCGTACGTTCGGCAAGGACAGGGGAGAGATCGAGGCGGAGATCCGCGAGCGATTCGCTCCACCCGTGCCCACACAGAGTTTCCCGACGTACTAACGCAAGTCTGTAGTTTGTAGACTGTAGTTTGTAGTTCGGAGATTTTTTTGTTTTCTTTACTACAATCTACAAACTACTAACCACCCACTATTCAAATATGGACAATCACCCCAAGAAAGAACGCACATTTGTCATTATTAAGCCAGACGGTCTTCAGCGCGGTCTCGTCGGAGAAATCATAAAACGCTATGAACGTACCGGCCTCAAGCTTGCTGGTCTCAAATTCGGCATTGCCGACGAGAAGAAGCTCTGGGAGCACTACAACAAAGATGACGCATGGTTCCTGAAAAAGGGCACCAAAATCACCGAAGATAAGAAAGCGGCAGGGCTTCCAGTAGATAAGGAGCCTATGGAATACGGGAAAGACATCATCCGCCAGCTTGTGAAGTTTATGACCAGCGGTCCTGTTGTCATGATCGTCTGGGAAGGTAACCAGGCAGCAGTGGTGGCGCGCAAAATTACCGGCGACACCGAGCCAGCGACCTCAGATGTGGGCACTATTCGCGGAGACCTCACGCTCGACTCGTATGGTATCTCTGCGGTTGACGACCGCGCGGTTCGCAATCTCATTCATTGCTCAGAGAACGTTGAAGACGCAAAGCGCGAGATTGCGATCTGGTTTACTGAAGGCGAACTCCTCAACTATCGCCTCGTGAGCGAGGCAATTCTCTACGACGTAAACCTGGACGGGATCTTGGAGTAGGGGTAGCAAGTATCAAAAAGTATCATTTGCACAAGTAGCAAACGAATTTCGTGATACTTGATACCTGTTACTTGATACTTCTCGATTTGCTATAATCGAGCCAGCGGACTGTACTTAAACCTGCTTGGTTCACAAACGGGATTCTCATATCGCTTGAGGCAATGCGCCTTAACGCTGCGGAAACCCACCTGGTCTCCAATGCCCAGGCTTCCTGTACCGTCCGCCCTGAAAAGACTTCGCTTTTGTAGCGGAGTTTTTTCAAACTTATGCCGCGGCGCCTCTTTTTCATACAAGTATTTGTTTTGATCGTTTTAACTGCGCTCCACATTTCAGCACTCAACCTCTCCCTCTACTGGCTTTTCCCGTGGCTCGACACGGGAGTGCACTTTCTTGGAGGGGTATGGGTGATGCTTGTCGCACACTACGTGTTTATTCGTACCTCTATTGCAATAACGCCCACACGCATGTTTGTGCTCCTTGCATGCGTCGCGTTCGGGTGGGAACTTTTTGAACTCTGGGGAGGCATTCCCCGCGAAGCAAATTTCGCGTTTGATACGACGATTGATCTCATCATGGATGCCTTTGGTGGCATCTGCGGATATCTTTTGGCAAAGAGACTCATTGCGCATGATAGAATAGAAAACTATGACTCGACTCAAAAAGATTCATCCGAATCATCAATCAGTGCCACGTAATTTTTGTCGACTTCCTGACGGCTACGGTGTAGTAAAAATCGGTGTTTCTGGGGCGGCGGATACGACACATGCTGGGCTCGATGCGTTTGAAAAAGCAAAAGAGGTGGGTCGGGAGATCGCACTTCATGGCGGCATTATCGTGACAGGAGCGACAACAGGTTTCCCTATGTACGCGGCAATGGGTGCAAAAGATGAGTGTGGTTTTTCGGTCGGTCTTTCTCCCGCGTCATCGGAGCGCGAACATCTCGAAACCTACAAACTTCCCCTGGATTACATGGATGTCGTCATGTACACGGGCTTCGGTTACTCTGGGCGCGACCTCCTCTTCGTCCGCTCATCAGACGCCATGATCATTGGCCCTGGTCGCGTGGGAACACTTAACGAATTCTCAGTTGCCTTTGAAGATCGCCGCCCGATTGGCGTTCTCGAAGGCTCGTGGCAAACAGATGAAATTCTCAAGAGCGTGCTTCTTGCTGCACACCGCCCCAACGAATTCATTGTGTTCGACTCTGACCCGCGCAAACTCGTAAGCCGTCTCATCGAGATGGTGATGGAAATCAAAAAGAGGAACATCGTATTTCAGAATCATGATGGGTGGGGGGCAACGGGGAAAGGGGCAGAAGTAATTTTGTAGTCATTAAAGAAAAACCCGCCTTTCGGCGGGTTTTTCTTTAGTTTATGAGAGCGACTTTATGAGGCGTTCGAATGTTTCGGGGTAGTCTTTTGCGAGAGTTGAAAGCGACTTTCTGTCGAGCGCGATGTTTTTATCCTTGAGGGCGCCAATGAGCTTAGAGTATGACATTCCCAAAGAGCGAGCACCGGCATTGATGCGAAGAGTGAAGAGCTGGCGGAAGTCGCGCTTCTTGGTGCGGCGGTGGCGGAATGCGTACGTGCCAGCATGCTTAATAGCCTCTTTTGCAACGCGCTCCTTCGACTTGCGGTCGAAACGATAGCCTTTTGTTTGCGCAAGGATATTCTTCCTGCGCTTATTCTTCATTGTGCCTCGTTTGACGCGTGCCATAGGGTAGGTGTTAGGTTCTAGGGGTTAGGGTATAGGGAAATACTTAGTTCAAAAACCGGCTTTTTGCGGTTGCGTCCATAGTTGCATGGAAGCCCACAGCGCGGGATTTCTTCTGGCGTTTGGAACCGCTCTGCTTTGCATTGAAATGGTTCTGACCCGGGACACGGGCGACAATCTTGCCTTTTCGGGTAACCCGGAGGCGCTTTTGGAATGATTTATTCGTCTTCATGGGTTTCTTCGGGTTTTTCTCCTGTAGTCGATACGGGCAGAATGGCGGGCTTTTTGCCCGATTTATCACGCTCGAGGGCGACCGAGAGCCCTTTCGGACTCTTCTGAACAGGCTCAGCAATCTTATACGATTCCGGGATAATAGCAAGGAATCGCTCGAGACGCTCCTTGAGGAAGCTAAATTCCATGTATTTGTAGCGTCCCCAGAGGAAGAGGTCGACTTTGACCCGATGCCCCTCCCGGAGCCAGGCAGCTGCCTTAGCCGCCTTGATGCCCATGTCATGCTCTGAAGTGCCGATTTTGACCTGTACTTCCTTAGTTTCCGAGACCTTCATCTTGGATTTGACCTCCTTGTCCTTCTTATTCTGTTCGTACTTAAATTTGCCGTAGTCGGTGATCTTGCAGACGGGCGGCTTTGCGAGGGGGGAGACCTCGATGAGATCGAGCCCTGCTTCGCGCGCCTTTTCAAGTGCTTCACCAATAGAGATAACGCCGTAGTTTTCGGCATTGGGGCCAATCACGCGTACCTCAGGCACGCGTATACCATCGTTCATCCGAACGCGTACTTTGTCTTCTTGTGTCGTGTATTTGGTGAATCCCATTTGAATCAAGAACCGCGCGCAGGCGCGGAGTGGGGGGATTATAGCACGGAAACTCTGGTTATTCGAGCGATTCGTGCTCGTGTGTCTCGCCGTTAATTACGTAGCGTGCGTTAAAAGGCGTCAGGAAAGCGAGGATGCGTTCAAGAATGGCACGCACGTTTGCGAGTGTTGCCTGGAAGCCGGTCACGGGTGGACTCACTTGTGGTGCCCCCTGCCAACTTAAGTCGCCGGAAATAAACGTGTTTTGAGAAGGAGAGATGGTGCCCGGGCCTACGTACCCAGGCGTTGTTGTCGTTTGTTGTCTAGGAGAGAGTTGTACGGCTTGCGCGCCAGAAATGACAAGCGGCACTGTTGTGGCTGTGCTGCCTGTTTGGGTTGTTGTGGGGAAGGCAAGGGATTCAAGACGATCTGCAACACCGTTCGTCGTGCTGCTTGTAGTCATATTTAATTGCCCTGAAACTCCGCCAATGGTTTGCGGCTCTTCGAATGCAGTAAGTGGGTTTTGCGAAGCGGACGCGGGCTGCGACGGTGTTGCAGTAACTACTTGTTGGGGCTGCTGTGGTTGCTGAGGTGAGAGCCATTGACGGACCGCATTCGAGAATACATTTGTTGGCGAGGGGCGTCGGGCAACGCTGAGATCTGGGACAATACTTGCCTTGCCATCACATCCGCGAGTGTTTGGGTTACAACTTGCTCCTATGTTTTCTATACACTGGATATGATCACCTGAGTATGGGAAATGTAGTTGAAATTGTTGTGCGCCAACGGAATTTGGATTCTTTTTACCCAGAAACGAGCGCATCCACTCGGTACAACTAGACGATACATCAATCGCAAGTCCATATTGATGGCAAGATTTACCCGCCGGCGCACATCCTGTACCTCCATCTCCACACAAATTTTCTTGTTGTTGCGCGCTACGGTATGAGCTAATTATCTTAATGTTACGACAACCTTGGTTTTTCTCCGCATATTCGAAGAATTTCACGAGACGACATGCCAGCGACGGATTGATACCGCCAGCCAGATTTAAACCATCTCCGTCTCCACGGGGTGTAATTCTTACATTATTGTTGGCTTTATAGCGGGATTCGAGAATTGGATACGGATTAAATTCGCATCCTCCCTGTAAAATTACGATGTCTGCTGGTCTGCACATGCTTGATGGGACACCAAAGAACTCGCATGTTTCCCGCTGCTGTGCGCTTATTTCGGGTAAAGTGCTTGAGGCGACAGAAGTGACAAGGGAAAAAAATATAAAAAAAACCATAATCACAACAGTGAGTTCTCGTTTCGCACCCACAAATAGCATCACAAAAGTATACACGACCCCTTTCGCAACATTTCTCCTTGCCCCCAGGAGGGAGTGGGGTGTACGATGCAGGGATGAAAGTTGATCAAATGACCGTACGTAAGATAGATACTACCGCTGTTGCGGATATTAATCGTCTTCTCCAGCAACTCGACATGAAAACGGGTCGCAAAGGATCGCTTCGGGATCTTAAAGCGATGAGTGGGAATCGTGCCATTGTGTTGCTTGCGATACGAGACAAGAAGAAAATCATTGGGGTTGCTACGCTTTATGAGCTCCACCAAATGGGGAAGAAGAGCGGTTATGTCGAGGATGTGGTCGTGGATGAAGCCTATCGTGGTCAGGGTCTTGGGATGCTCTTGATGCGCGCCCTTATCGTCGCGGCAAAGAAAAAGAAGTTGAGTCACCTGAATCTCACCAGCCGTCCCTCCCGTGTTGCTGCAAATAAGCTCTACCAAAAGCTCGGTTTTGAGAAGCGGGACACGAACGTCTATCGCTTGAAACTTTAGAATATCGTGGTATTATCATAGCCTGATCTTTCAGGAGAAAAAGACATGAAAAGACACAAGGTTATCTGCGAAGTTTCAGCTCGACACCATCATCCATCCTCTGACGATGGGAGGTTCACTAAGAAAGCCGACCTTTCACAAGGTGGGCACTCAGTGTCGAACGAAAAAGTTGAGGCGATGGGTATGCGCTTTAGCGTCGTATTGCCGCCCCGTCCCACAGAAGATGGGAAGGGCGTCTACGAGGTTTCAGTCACCGACTGGTTCAATTACCTTGAAGGAGAGCCACAATTTTCTGGCACATTTCAAGTGAAGCTTCGCCATTTCCACTGCGATCAAAAAACCGCAAAGGAGTGGGGGCTCACTAAGGGCCAGAAAGTCTCAATCGAACAAACACAAGGTCCTCGACCTGGACGTTTCGACAACGTCGAGGTGCGCATTGATTCGTGGGCTGTGCCTCGGGTGCACCTCGATACTGACGAAGCAAACGCACTTCTCATCAAAAATGGAGACGAAATCGATCTCATCATCGAATAATCTCCCGCCCGCCGCGTGCGCAACGCGGCTTTTCTTTTTTATAGTGTGGATAGAAAAGTTCGTGCAGAAAAGTGCGCTACAATGTGTGCATGGGAATGGGGGATTACGATGCAACGCTGAAGAAGTACATTAATGTTCTTGTGCACGAAGGGGGATCTGACCTCCACTTCTCGACCGGTGCGCATCCTACGATTCGCGTCTCGGGCTCGCTTACGCCAATGCTCAAAGAGCCGCCGCTCACTGCTGAGGACACCATGGCGTTTGCGAAGGTGCTTTTGAATAAAGATCAACAAGGGCGATTTCTCTCGACCCTCGAAGTCGACTTTGCGTATCAGACCGCCGATGGTAATCGTTTCCGTGGGAACGCTTTTTTCCAGCGCGGTGCGGTCGGTATCGCCCTTCGCCTTATTCCGAAGCAGATAAAAACACTTGAGGAATTGAATCTTCCCGACATTCTCACGACTTTTGCGCGCAAATCACAGGGATTTTTCCTTGTGGTGGGTCCTGTGGGGCAGGGTAAGACGACAACGCTCGCCTCGCTCATAGAAATGATCAACACCGAACGCACTGAGCACATCGTTACAATTGAAGACCCCGTTGAATATATTTATGAACCGAAGCGCTCGCTCGTCGATCAGCGCGAGGTTTTGATAGATACACGCGATTTCGCAACAGCGCTCGTTTCTGCATTTCGTCAGGATGTGGATGTGATTCTCGTCGGAGAAATGCGTGGGCACGAGACGATGTCGGCGGCGGTTACTGCAGCGGAAACCGGGCATCTCGTGTTTTCAACGCTCCACACCAATAACGCCGCACAAACAATCGACCGCATTATTGATACTTTCCCCGCAAATCAACAGGATCAGATTCGAATACAGCTTGGCTCGTCGCTTGCAGGCATCTTCAGTCAACGTCTTGTTCCACGCATTTCCGGCGGCCTCATTCCTGCCTACGAGCTTCTTATCAACAACAAAGCCATCGCGAATCTTATTCGCGAGAAGCGCACGCACGAAATTAATACTGTGATTGAAACGTCTTCAGCAGAGGGTATGATCGACATGAATCGTTCGCTCGCCGAGCTTGTAACACGCGGCGAAATCACCGTCGAGAGTGCATACCAGTACTCGCTCAATCCGAATTTGCTTCAAAAATTACTGTAGAATAGTTTGTAGTGTGTAGATTGTAGTTTGTAGAAAATGCACACATAAAGATTCACTACAAACTACAGTCTACAAACTACCCACTACCTTATGCTATTCAACTACAAGGCCGTCGATGAGCAGGGAGCAGACCGCAGTGGTCAAATTGATGCGGTCAACATCGATGTTGCGATTTCTTCGCTCCAGCGCCGAGGGCTCATTATCGCATCGATCGATCCCGTCGAACAAAAGCTTTCGCTCAGTACTAACATACAGCTATTTTCTGGCATCAAGGGAAGTGACATCGTGATGCTTAGTCGTCAGATGACAACCTTGTTTGAGGCGCAGGTTTCCGCGCTGCGCGCCTTCCAGCTTTTGGCCGCCGAGGCGCGCACTCCCCAGCTTGCGGCAAAACTCACGGCAATCGCATCCGATATCCAAGCAGGCTCCGCCATTTCCGCGGCAATGTCTCGTCATCCTGAAGTATTCTCAAACTTTTACGTGAACATGGTGCGTGCAGGAGAAGAAGCGGGTAAGCTCGACGAAACATTCCTCTTTCTCGCAGATTATCTTGAGCGTAATTACGAAATTACCTCGAAAGCAAAAAATGCACTTATTTACCCAGCGTTCATCATCAGCACATTTTTTGTCGTGATGTTTTTAATGATGACCCTCGTTATTCCGCGACTCGCCGTTATGCTCGAGGAGGTGGGGCAGGAGGTACCACTCTACACAAAAATCGTGATCGGTATCAGTAATGCGCTTTCGAACTACGCACTTCTCTGGGGTGCACTTTTCGTAATTGCAGGTATCTTTTTCTACCGCTATATTAAGACCGATTCTGGAAAATTTTTCTTTTCTCGTGCGCGTCTGCAAATCCCTATCGTTGGCGGTATCTACCGGAAACTTTTTCTCTCGCGTATCGCCGACAATCTTTCGACTATGCTCAGGAGCGGAATACAAATGCTTCGCGGCCTCGAAATTACTGGTTCTGTTGTGGAGGACCCCACCTATGAGCGTGTACTTCGAGAGGTTTCTTCTGATGTGAAGGGTGGGCTTACCGTGTCCGAATCATTTCGTAAACACCCTGAAATGCCGGGAATTATGATTGCCATGATCAAAATTGGAGAAGAGACGGGTAACATGGGGCCGATTCTCGAATCAATTGCACGCTTCTATCGTCGTGAAGTGAATAACGCCGTAGACACACTAGTCTCTTTGATTGAGCCAATTATGATTGTGGCCCTTGCTGTCGGTGTCGCTGTTCTTCTCGCGTCAGTCTTGGTGCCGATCTACAATATTGCGGGAAGTATTTAGTGCGATATCCACATCAGACGCTTTGTTATTATTAAACAACGCGTATGATGAACATGCGTATGCAAAAGGGAACACGCGGCTTCACGCTTATAGAGCTTCTCGTTGTGATTGCCATCATTGGTATTCTCTCGTCGGTTGTGCTTGCGTCGCTTAACAGCGCACGTCAGAAAGGTCGTGATGCACGTCGCATTTCAGATTTGAAGCAACTTCAGCTTGCGCTTGAGCTTTGCTACGATGCAGGAAATGCCTGCACGGGTGGGAGTGTTGAGTATCCGGACTCTCTCGCAACACTCGCTACGAATGGTTTTATAGCGTCTGTACCTGTGGACCCACAAACCGGTAGTGCCTATGGCTATGACAATCTCACCGGTAACGGTGTGGCAGGATGTGCCGTTGCAAGCGGTGTGTGTTCGAGTTATGTATTGCGCGCAACGATGGAAGCTGCTGTGCCAGCGGGAAGTGTTACAGGGACGCGAGGTACTGAAAACTGTTCGACTGCACTCTATTATTGTGTGCAGCCGTAGCGTTACTAATATTTATTATAATTTTTTATTTATGAACCAAAAAAAACATGTTTCTCGCGGCTTTACGCTCATTGAGCTTCTTGTCGTGATCGCTATTATTGGGATCCTCTCATCAGTTGTTCTTGCCTCTCTCAATAGTGCTCGTGTGAAAGGGCGCGATGCGCGTCGTGTGTCTGACGTGAAGCAGGTACAGCTTGCACTTGAGCTCTACTACGATACGCAACAGAGTTATCCTGCGGGTTCAGGATCTGCCTCGACGACCCTTACAGCGCTCGTGTCTAATAACTACATCTCGTCGGTTCCATCCGATCCGACAAATAGTGGTACGTATATCTATACCTATGCGTCAGCGAATCTCGATGGCACTGCGTGTTCTACAGCACCATGTGCAAGTTACATCATTCGCTCTGGTATTGAAGGTGGCTCTACTGCAGTTCCTGCGGGAGACGTCGATGGCACTGCGGGTGGGCTTGATTGTGCAGACACAGGCACTCCTGCCTATTACTGCATGAGACCGTAGTTTCTTCAGAATCGTGTTTCAAAAACACCCGCCGAAAGGCGGGTGTTTGCGTGCTAGAGTGGTGCTATGTTGGCACTGGTGTGGCTTGGATTCGGGCTTATTATCGGAAGTTTTACAAACGTTCTGATTCTCCGTGAGGGTACAGATGCTCTGAAGGGGAGGAGCGCATGCCCTCTCTGTGGAAAAAAATTAGAGGTACGGGATCTTATCCCGGTTCTTTCGTGGATGTTCCTTCGTGCGCGCTGTCGCGCATGTGATGCGCCTATCTCCGTACAATATCCAATCGTTGAGATGGTTGTGGGACTTGGCTTTTTCGCTATTGGAAGCACGGTCATGTCGCTCTTTCTCAAACTCATCGCGTGCGCGATGGTGGTCTTTCTTGTTGCAATTGCGGTTTATGACCTCTACCACATGCTTATGCCGAACGCGTGGGTTTGGGCGTGGAATGGACTTGCGCTCATGTTGACGTGTGTCTGGCTCTTACAAGTCGGCGCAGACTATGAACAGTATGTACTCGCTCTTGGTTGGGGAATTGCGGTTGCCGCACCACTTTTTGCCCTCCACTTTTTTTCGCGCGGTGCATGGATGGGATTTGGTGACGTGAAGTTTGCGCTCGGCATAGGGTTTCTCTTGGGCCCGTATGGATTTCTAGCGCTTTTTTATGCATTTCTTTCGGGGGCCATCATTGGACTCCTCTTGGTGTTTTTCTCTTCAGAACGTGGGGCGAGCGTACGTGCGCTCGTTACCCCCACACAAGGTTCAGGGGAGTCCGCACAGAAGGTTACAATGAAGAGCGAGGTGCCCTTTGGCCCGTTTTTAATCTTTGGCACTCTTCTTGTATGGTTTGCACTTCTTCACGCGCACATGCCGATACTATCGTTTCTCGGGGGTTTACCCTTGTAGAACTGATGGTAGTTTCCGCGATTTTCATGGTGCTTTCCTCGGTAGTACTCTCTGCAAATACGCGATTTGGCAATAGGGTGATCTTGCAAAATCTTGCGCATGAAATGGCGCTCACGGTGCGTGAGGCACAAGTGTACGGCATTGCCGTGCGTCGTTTTGCAGGTTCAAATTTTGATGTGGGGTACGGCATGTATTTTGTGCCTTCCAGTGGTGAGACTCAGACGGTGTATCAACTCTTTGGGGATGTAGTCGCTAACGGCGTCTACGACGGAGGCGAGACGGTCCGTACAATTACGCTTGCGGGCGGTTATAGGATTGTTGATATCTGTGCGCGCAATGCTTCGAGTTCAATAGAAACTTGCGGACTTCCTGGGATCCACATCATGTTTTACCGTCCTGAGCCAGATGCACTGATTCGTCGGGCCGCGGGCATACCAACAGATGATCGTGTGCGCATTGTTCTAGAGTCACCCCGTGGTGCGCGCGCTGAGGTACATGTTGAAGCTTCTGGCCAGATAGCGGTTCAATAATATGGAAAACAGGTCTCAGGTGTTAGGTGTTAGAGGGCAGGGAATACAAAAATGCATTTGTGCATTTTCCCTAAAACCTAAAACCTGGAGCCTAGAACCTAACCCCCGCGGCTTCACTCTCGTGGAAATGATGGTCTCAATCGCTCTTTTCGGTGTGATTATGCTCGTCTCGGTAGGCGCGCTCCTCTCTTTGGTGGATGCAAATCGAAAAGCACGTTCTCTTGAAAGTGTGATGAATAATCTTAATATCTCGCTCGATAGTATGGTGCGCGCCATTCGTATGGGCACGCATTATAATTGTGGCTCAACCGCCATACCACAGGCGCCGAATTGGGGCGATTGTGCTCAGGGAGTTGCGCCGCTCACCGCTATTCCAGCAGTGTTCTCGTTTGCTCCGTATGGCTCAAACCCGAACGCACAAACTGAACGCACTGTCTACAGTATTGCAAACGATGCACAAGGACGGCCACGGCTCTACCGATCTCAAAATGGAGGAGCCGCGTCAATACCTGTCACTTCTCCCGAGGTGGAGATTGAGTCAATGCAGATGTATGTTGTTGGCTCTACTCCGCAAGACACAACACAGCCGAAGGTCGTGATTGTGGTGAAAGGTGCGGCAGGGGAGGAGAGCACGCGTGTTCGCAGTACCTTCTACATCCAGGCGACCGCCGTACAACGAGCACTCGATATATGACATTCAAGTATCAAGTATCAAGTCTCAAGTATCAGGAGGGCGCAGCATCTTCGGCGCGAGGCATGACCCTTATCGAAACGATGGTGGCCATCGTTATTCTCACCGTTGCGATCGTGGCGCCAATGTCGCTGACGATGCAATCGCTTTCAGCCTCGTATTATGCGCGCGATCAAGTGGTTGCTTTTAACTTGGCGCAAGAAGCTATTGAATCCGTGCGCGCGATTCGAGACGGCAATATTTTGCGTATTGCATTCAACAATCCTTCTGTCACGTGTTCCCCCACAACGCTCTTGTGTGGCATTCCTATTGGCACTCCGTTTGTGATCGATACGCGCAATAACGCTATCACAGTTTGTTCTGGACAGTGCTCTCGACTTCAAACGAATGGCGACTTATATGGATACAATGCGGGATGGAGCGATACGCCATATCGACGCACGGTGACTGTTTCATACGTGAACGGAACGCAAGACGAAATTCGCATAGAGGTTGTCATTGCCTGGGATGCTGGTACGTCGCAGGAGCGCACTATTACGATTTATGAGAATCTCCACCGATGGGTGGACGACGGCATATGATGAACAGGTTACAGGTTCTAGGTGCTAGGTTCCAGGGAAAGACAAAAACCTTCTTTTTGCATGTCCTAACACCTAGCACCTGCCACCCAGCACCTGCTTCACGAGGCTTCACCATTCTACTTGCCGCACTAGTCGCTACTTTGGTACTTGCTCTTGGTATATCGGTGTTTTCTATAGCTCAAAAACAAGTGATTCTTTCTTCGCTCGGGCGTAGTTCGCAATATGCCTTTTATGCCGCGGACACAGCCGCAGAGTGTGCGCTGTATTGGGATGTACGATTTGGTTATTTTAGTTCAACAACACCGAGTGGCGCACCATTATGCGACAGCGTGCCGTTAGTCATTACGCCACCGACGCCACCAGCGGGGCAGCCGGTGTATACGATGTCGTTTGAATATGAGCCAAACGGCTATTGTGCGCGCGTTGCCGTTACAAAAAATAGGACCACTGGTAGCACCGTGATCGAGGCTGATGGATTTTCGACCGTGTGCTCTGAAATAGACGCCTCAAGTCGCGCGCTGCAGCGCTCGGTGGAGCTTTCATACTAGTAGCTCCTTGTGTGTGAGTGCGATAAGCTACTCTCATGTCGGTTCCTAAAAACGCGCGTACACGACACGAAAAGCTTGTCGAACTCATTGAGCATCACCGCACTCTCTATCACGTCTACGACAAGGAAGAAATCACTCCTGCGGCACTGGATTCTTTAAAGCATGAACTTGCAGAGCTTGAGACTGCTCATCCTGAACTCATCACCCCTCAGAGTCCTTCGCAGCGTATCGCCGGGGCTCCACTTCCGGGGTTCAAGAAGGTGCGTCACTCTGTGCCACAGTGGTCACTGAACGACGCGTTTACTCCTGAGGATATTACGGAATTTGATGCGCGCGTGCGACGCTTTCTTCACGAGTCATTTGATACTCCTCGCCCAACGTATCTGTGCGAGCTCAAAATTGACGGTCTCAAAGTGGTACTTACCTATGAGAAAGGGATTCTCACAACAGCGGCCACTCGCGGCGATGGGGTGGTGGGAGAAGATGTGACACACAATGTGCGCACGATTGAGAGCGTGCCACTTTCGCTTCCGCGCGCCATCGACCTTGTGGTGGAAGGAGAGGTCTGGCTTCCTGAAAGTGAGCTTGCACGTATTAATAAGGAGCGCGAAAAAAACGGCGATCCTGTGTTTGCCAATCCGCGAAATGCCGCCGCAGGCACGATCAGACAGCTTGATCCGCGCATCGCGGCCTCCCGCAAACTCGACACCTTCATCTACGAACTTGCATCCACATCTGAGAAGCGTCCGCAGGATCAGCTTGGTGAGCTTGCCTTCATGCGTGAATTAGGGTTCAAGGTAAATCCTCATTTTGTGCATGCACAAACGATTCCGGATATTGTCGCATTTTGGGAGACGTGGAAGAAGAAGGGGCACGCCCAGGATTATTGGATTGATGGTGTTGTTGTAAAAGTGAATGAGGCACAGTATGAAGAAAAATTAGGGTACACCGGAAAGGGGCCCCGGTTTGCTATTGCGTTCAAGTTCCCGGCGGAACAAGTGACGACCGTTGTCGAAGGAATTGAGCTCCAGGTTGGGCGCACAGGCGTTCTCACGCCCGTTGCGCATTTGCGCCCGGTTTCTGTTGCTGGGACGACGGTTTCCCGCGCCACACTCCACAATGAAGATGAGATTACACGACTCGACGTGCGTATTGGTGACACGGTGGTATTACAGAAAGCAGGGGATATCATTCCTGACATTGTGCGTGTACTCCCGGAACTGCGCACGGGAAAAGAAAAGAAATTCACGTGGCCAAAGAAAGTTGCAGCCTGCGGCGGCGACGGCTCAATTGAGCGTGTGCCGGGCACTTCTGCGTGGCGCTGTGTGAATCGCGATTCGGCAGTCTTCGCAAAGCGACGACTTCGCCACTTTGCGTCACGTGCAGCGCTCAACATTGAAGGTCTGGGGAGAGAAACCGCGGAGCTTTTGGTGGACGAAGGGCTTGTGAGCACCTTTGATGATCTTTTTACACTTGCAGTGGGTGATGTGCTTACACTCGAGGGATTTGCTGAAATCTCAGCGGAGAAACTCATCGCGAATATCAAGAAATCATCACACGTTTCTCTGGAGCGATTACTCTACGGAATCTCCATTGATCACGTCGGCGAAGAAACTGCGCGTCTTGTTGCTGAACATTTTGGTACTATCGATCGCGTCCGGAAGGCAACACGCGAAGAGCTTGCGGCGATTCATGGTGTCGGCGAGGTGGTTGCCGATTCAATCTACGAATGGTTTCGTGCGCCTGAGAAGCGTGCAATTCTCGATCGCTTACTCTCACATCTGACTATTGCTCGCGCACAGGCGCGTGCGCAAGGTGCTTTTTCAGGGAAAACTTTTGTGATTACGGGCACACTCTCCTCGATGAGTCGCGAAGAGGCAGAGGCAAAAATCCGCGCCTTGGGCGGTTCTGCGAGCTCTTCGATCTCTAAGAAAACATCCTACCTTGTTGCGGGGGAGAGCGCAGGCTCTAAACTCGAGAAAGCACGCTCTCTCGGTGTCTCCGTGCTCTCTGAGGCAGAATTTGTTAGGATGCTCGCATGACAGAGCCACATATAGATGTTGCCGCGCTCGCAAAGCTTGCGCGTCTTGATGTTTCGCCTGAAGAACTTTCTCGACTTGAGAAAGAGATTCCGAAGATTCTCGCGTTCGTTGAGACCATACAGACGGTTTCCGGGGAGGTTACACCTGAAATTCCCGAGGTGCGAAATGTGATGCGAGAGGATGTAGACCCTCATGAAAGTGGCATACATACCGAGGTGCTCCTTGCAGCTGCTCCCGCCTCGGAAGACGGGCACCTCGTCGTAAAGAAGGTGTTACATAAATAAATATGAATCTTGCTGCACTTTCTGTCGCGGAAGCTCGTCGTGCACTCGATGCGAAGGAGTTTTCGGCGCTCGAACTTACGAACGCCTATCTTGATACAATTAAGGTGAAGGATACCGAGCTCCATGCATATCTTGAGGTCTGGGCAGAACAGGCGCGCGCGGAAGCGCGCGCTGCAGATGAGCGAATTGCGCGTGGCGAGGCCTCGATGTTTACCGGAGTTCCTATTGCGGTTAAAGACAACATCCTCATTGAGGGGCGAATCGCGAGCTCGGCTTCGAAAATGCTTGAGAACTATCGAGCTTCGTACGACGCAACCGTTATTAAGAAATTGAAAGAAGAGGGCGCAGTGTTTCTTGGCCGTACTAATATGGATGAGTTTGCGCTCGGTGGCTCGACAGAAAACTCCGCATTTGGTCCCACGAAAAATCCACTCGATACGACTCGCGTGCCTGGCGGGACTTCCGGCGGCTCCGCCGCCGCGGTTGCAGCTGATCTCGCGCTTCTCGCACTTGGGTCGGATACCGGGGGTTCCATTCGTCAGCCCGCATCGTTTTGCGGCATTGTTGGTTTGAAGACTACCTACGGCTCTGTCTCGCGCTTTGGACTCATGGCCGCCGCCTCATCGCTCGATCAGATTGGTCCCATGGGGAAGAGTGTTGCCGATGTGCATATGCTTTTTAAGGCAATTCGCGGGCGCGATGAGCATGATGGCACATCTGTTTCGGAATCGCTGTATCCTGCGCGTCCGCTTAAAAAAGTCATTGGTGTACCGCGCTCACTTCTTGCCAAGGGTGTGGATCCCGAAGTGCTCGCGTCTTTTGAACAGGCACTCGAGACACTTCGCGAGGAAGGGTACGAAGTGCGCGACATTGAACTACCATCCCTCCAGCATGCACTTGCGGTGTATTACATCGTGAATCCGGCGGAAGTATCGACGAATCTTGCGCGATACGACGGTATTCGCTATGGGCTTTCAGTTCCTGCGGATGATATTGGTGGCGTGTATTCGAAGACGCGCGGCGCAGGGTTTGGCCCCGAAGTGCGGCGCCGTATTCTTGTCGGCACATTTGTGCTCTCGTCGGGCTACGCTGACGCCTACTATCGTAAGGCACGAGCCGTGCGCTCTCTGATTCGCGCTGAAATGGCAGATGTATTTCAGGAGGTGGATGCAATTGCAACACCAACGTCTCCTATTCTTCCGTGGAAGCTTGGCGAAAAAGCTGATCCTGTTTCACTGTATGCTGCCGACATCTTTACGGTACCGGTCAACTTGGCTGGTGTGCCGGCACTATCGGTGCCGGTAAGCACTGTCGCTCGTGAAGGAAAGAATCTTTCCGTTGGATTCCAACTTATCGGTGCACATGGTGCGGAAGAGAACCTCTGCACGATTGGTGCAGTTGTTGAGAAAGTTCACTCGTAGACAGATAGGCACGGTATACTCGTACTATGGAGCCAGGTGCTTTTGAAACAGTGTTTTCTGCAACAGAGAAGCCGCGATGGGAAGAAATCATCCGTGAAGAATTCGTCACTGGATGGAAATGGGAAACAATACAGGGTTTTTGGGGGCCAGTATATCCGATCTCTGTTGTCGTGACCCTCTTATTCGCCGTTGGTATCATTTATTGCATGCTCCGCATCATGGCGATTCGTCGCATCGAGTACGCGCACTTCCACAAGCACGCGCATACTGTTGAGGCGGAAGATGTGCCGCGCACGCAGCTGCGCTGGGCGCGTGTCATGGAGCACGCAGCCTCTCCCGACGAGCACCAATGGCGTCTCGCGATCCTTGAGGCCGATATCATGTTGAATGAACTTCTTGATCTTAAGGGTTATAAAGGGGAGACGATGTCGGAGAAAATGAAGCGGGTTAATCCGGCAGATTTTCATTCAATTGACGATGCGTGGGAGGCGCACAAAGTGCGCAATAAAGTTGCACACGAAGGCTCGGAATCTCCTCTTACCGAGCGCGAAAAAAATCGCGTGATCGGTCTCTATAAACGCATCTTTGAAGAATTTGGATTCATTTAGCGTGTATTTTACGGAGAGCTTCTATTGAGCCGAGTATTCTCCGTCGTAGGGAGGTGGCTTTGCGCACCTTCACTCGTAATGTACCGAAATGGTTCTCATGATTTGCGTAGTGTTTCTTTGTCTTTGTATGAATGAGGCTTGTTTTTGTGAATTGGGAAAGGGGGGCACTGGTAATCTGCGACCAGTATTTTTCAATAGCACCTACTCTACTTCTATGAGCTTCGTTTACTGAAACGCGCAAAATTAGATCTGTATGCCGTATTCCATATGCGCTCCGTGCCCAACGAATAAAAGCTTGTATTACACCGGGATCTGAATTTGTAAGAGCGCATTCCTCATTTCCATTCTTATATCCTTCGCCCCAATATAGTCCAAGTCCTAGCATGAAAATATCTCGATCTGAAAGTGACTTTACGTCACGCGCACCACGTGCCATATCTACTTTTACAGACTCAAGCCGTTGTGCCCGTTTCTTTTCGGCGGCATGCAATCGTCCCAGCATGCCCCCGATACTTTGCTTTTTTGCTAACGCTTCCCGTTGGGATTTTGAAAGGGGAATGTCTCGGCACCAATAACTGACGGTACTCTTGCTAATGCCCGTGTGTGCGACGATGGTGTTTATGCTTTCACCTCGTCCTCGCAACGCTCGTGCCTCATCACGTTTTATCGTTGAAGCCATTATATGTATCATATCACGAGGTAGTCATTTATGCTTTCTGTTGTCTACATTTGCCGATATAGTACGGGATGATATACTCGCCAGTACTGATGGTTTTTCCATTGGTGTATAGCGGGGTGGAGCAGTAGTAGCTCGTGAGGCTCAAGAATGGGCTCGCCGCCTGGAAACGGACGGTGGAACACTCGTCAAATTCGGTGAAGTCTTCTCGAAAGAGGTGATAATGCCGAGCCAAGTCCTGCTAGCTGCTAGCGAAGCAGGGAAGGTGTAGAGACTAGATGGCGAGCATCCTCATTCCTCAAAAAGGAAACGGATGAAGGCATAGTCCAGACTACGAATCTTGTAAAAGAGCGGCGAAAGCCGAAGTAGTATGCATAACCTCAAGGTCGCGGGTGCAATTCCCGCCCCCGCAACAAGCCAAAAGAAAAGTGCCCCTTGAGGGCATTTTTCTTTTTTTTGCTTTTGCGTGGGGAGCGAAGCACCTGTGCGCTTCGTGATGGGAATTGCAGGATTTTGGGAGGCATCCATTCACCAGAATGGATCGCAAAATCCCGGCTTCAGAATTGAAATTCTGACGAGAATTTCGATTCTGAAGAATTCCACCCCTTCAACAAAATCTAGTTTTTCTAAGTAATGTGTATCCACACACTTTGAGTGAGTGTGGCATAAAACGCTCGTAGGGGACGTATAATACGCGTAACTGTTTTCTTTACTATCTTAGAACCATTCAAAAATATATGTATCGCGCCTCATATATGTCGGTATCTTTGTGTCTCGGGCTGGTGCTTGCGTTTGCGGCCGCTTTCATTCCCCAATCAGCCGCCGCCGCAACATTGTCAGTTGTTACAGCAACAACAAGCTCTTCGAACGCCTCTACCACACTCGCCAAGGTCGGGGACACCATCACCTTCGGTCTCAATTTGAGTGGAACACCTAGTGCCACCACGACACCAATCATCAATATTTTCAACATGGGCTCCACGACGATGTCGGGGAGCGGCGCCTGGTGGTCGTATTCAACGACAAGTAGTAGCGCGTGGACGGAAGGGTTTCTCACATTCCGAATTGCTTTCGGTGGTAGTTTAGGCGAAGCCACGACTACTGTTACTCAGACAAGCCTTACTGGCGCAAATGTGAGATTCGACAAAACAGCGCCATCCATATCTGCAACGACCATCGCATCAAACAACAGCTCGACAACTCTTGCGAAGGTTGGGAATGTCGTGACACTCACCTTTACTTCAAACGAAGGACTTTCTACTCCGAGTGTAACTATCGGCTCTCAGACTGCGTCAGTCCTGAGCGGTGGGGCAGCGGGGACATCATGGACGGCTTCAACCACCATCTCCTCAAGTGATACCGATGGCACTGCAATCACTTTCTCTGTGACACCGGTAGACTTTGCGGGGAATGCATCATCAACTGCGCAGACGTTTGTAAGCTCTGGGGCACGTGTTGTTGTGGATCGTACCGGGCCTTCCATAACAGTGCTTGGTAATAATCCTGACACAACCGCATTGAGCGCATCGGACAATAGTTACACCGACTCTGGGGCTACGGCGACTGATAGTATTGACTCGAGCGTTACTATTGCGACGACAGGAACTGTTACTACAAACGTAGCTGGTACATATACATTGACGTATACAGCGACCGATGATGCAGGTAACGAGAGTACAGCAACTCGTACGGTCGTCGTTCGCTCAAGTGCTACAGGAGGTGGTGGAGGGGGTACTTCTCGATCGCCGATTGTCACTACTACAGCTACGAATGTTCCAACCGCACCAGAAAAGAACGCTCCGCTCATCGAGCAGCTTCAGGCGCAACTAGCAGGTCTGCTTGCAAAAATACGATCGCTCCAAGGTTCCACAAGCGCTGCGCCGGGAGCTACAGGGAGTCGCGTCAATACGAATACTAGTTTCGAGAGGGATTTGTATCGGGGCATGATGGGGGATGACGTCCGAGCTCTTCAGATGTGGCTCAATTCCCATGGCTATGCTGTTGCCGCTTCTGGTCCTGGTTCGCCGGGTGCAGAGACCATGATGTTTGGCGATGCTACTAAAGCTGCTCTTATAAAAATGCAGCAGGGGGTAAAGATAGTTCCAGCAAGTGGATATTTTGGACCCAAGACGCGTGCCTACGTCATTGCGAATCAGTAGTGAGTCCAAGCTTTAAGATTGTGCAGAAGACGGCCGCTTATACGAATTAAGCAGCGGCTTTTCTCTGGGCGACAAGATTCCGATCTCGTTCTATACTTACGGTAATGGTGACAGAAAGCGCCGGCGGAATCGTCCTCAATGCACTCAATGAAGTTGCTGTTGTGAGCCAAAAAGGCGATTCGTGGTCGCTACCGAAGGGGCATGTTGATCCGGGGGAAACGCCGCGCGAAGCGGCGGAGCGCGAGGTGCGCGAGGAAACCGGGATTACGGAATTGGCGTTTGCACGAGAGCTTGGATCCTATGAGCGTTACAGAATTGGCAAAGGAGGCGTGGGGGAGGATGAGGGGGAGCTTAAGCGCATTCACATGTTCTTGTTTCGCACATTGCAGCAGGCACTTGCTCCAGAAGATCCGATGAATCCCGAGGCACGCTGGGTTCCGATCGAGCAGGTGGGGGGACTTTTGACACACCCCAAAGACAAAGCGTTTTTTGAGAGCGTGAAGTCTGTGTTGTTGGTGTAGGCTTGGCGCGTTTGGCTCGGGTGGGTACAATACGCCGGTGAAAATACTTATTTTTGATACCGACGCGACAGTGCGCGAGGTCTTTGGACGAGAGCTTGGAGAGCACGAGCTTCTTTTCATTGAGGAACCAGTGAATCGCGATGCGCTTCTTCTCCATAGTGATGCAGATGTGGTTTCTGTCTTTGTTTCCTCGCGTCTTACGCGAGAGGATATACAACTTTTGCCGAATCTTCGTGCCGTGGTTGCGCGCTCCAGTGGCATTGATCACATTGATAGTGAATTTCTGAAGGAAAAAGGAATCGCACTCAACACAGTGCCTCGCTACGGGGCGCATACGGTTGCTGAATACACCTTTGCGCTCCTCCTTGCGCTCACGCGTCGCGTTCCAGAGTCACTCACACACATGAACGCGGGCGTGTTTGAGAAGGCGCCTGAGCTTGAGGGAGATGACCTTTATGGAAAAACAATCGGGGTCATTGGCACGGGGGCGATTGGTGCAAATGTGGTTACGCGCGCGAAGGCGTTTGGTATGAAAGTGCTCATGTATGATCTTTTTCCGAATACGGCACTCGAATCTGATGAGGCTCGCTATACGGCTCTTGATGAGATATATGCTGAGTCCGACATTATTACGCTCCATGCGCCAGGCACGCCCGAGACACATCACCTCCTCAACACAGCCGCTTTCGCAAAGATGAAGCAGGGCGTTGTGATCGTCAACACTGCGCGTGGCGAGTTAATTGAAACCGAGGCACTTCTGCAAGCGCTTCGCTCTGGAAAAGTCTCTCGTGCGGCACTTGATGTGCTGGAAGGTGAGCGGGAGTTGCGAGAGGGGGGCGAGAACAGCACTGTGCACGCTCTTATTAAAGAATTCGTACAAGGTTCAAAGCGTGTCATTCTCATGCCGCACATTGCCTTCTTCACTCGCGAGGCATATCACGAGATTCTTAGAATCTCGGTTGCGAATGTTCATGAGTTCGTAAAGAAAAGCATAAAATGATTGCCAATTGAAATTGCCCCCGCAATAGGCTATCCTCACTCTGTTTACCTCTTGTCGGGGTAGCTCAGTTGGTTAGAGCGAGCGTTTCATAAGCGCTAGGTCGAGAGTTCGAGCCTCTCCCCCGACACAATCTTGGAAACTCTCGGTTTTCCAACAATCGCTGCGCGACTCCTTTTGTATGAAAACCTAAGGTTTTCATACTTTTCTCAAAATGCATCGTATACTTTGTGTATGGAACCCATTGAGCTTCTGGGAATTGCTTCTGCGGGACTACTTCTCTTTGCGTTCGTTGCGAATGAATGGGGGAAGCTCTCAAGCGAAAGTATCTGGTATGACCTTTTCAATTTCATTTCAGCGCTTGGGCTTTTCGCGTATGCATATCATCTTGATGCGGTGCCCTTCATGATCACGAATGCGGTGTGGGGGCTTGTTTCGGGGGTGGATGTGGTGAGGGATGTGATCGGTTTGAAAAGAGGGGGAAAGTGAGATAGAGTGCCCTGTATTGCGGGTGTAGCTCAGTTGGTTAGAGCGTCCCCCTGTCACGGGGAAGGTCGAGGGTTCGAGTCCCTTCACTCGCGCAAATAACAAAACGACTGTCTCCGGGCAGTCGTTTTGTGTGGAGCTAAGAAGGGCACAGGACGGACACATGATGTCCATCAGCAATCTTGCACTTATTTGCTTTTTAAAGAATTTTAGGATTTATTGTCTCCAGGCGGCTCTCTCGAGGAGGAATCGACATGGTGGCGAGTATCGCTGGGATGGTATTTCGTGCCGCTAATCGGCACGAAACTGCGCGCTTCTACGCAGAACTAGGACTCGGAGTATATGAACATCAGCACGGCGGACCACTTCACTATGAGGTCGCTCCAATGTCAGATGAAATCGTGCTAGAAATATATCTTCGTTCACCCGTCTTTGCACGTGACGCTTTGATGATCAATGTCGACTCAATTGAAGTGGCGTTGGAAGTGGCTTCACGATTTCAGATTGAGGCAAAAATGCCGGTTCGGGATACTGAGGATTCAAAGTTCGTTTATATTAACGATCCTGATGGACGCGACGTGCTTTTGATCCAGAAGAAATAAGAAATGACTGTCTATAGCGCATTCTGTAGACAGTCATTTTTCTTTATATAAAGTGTTCCTGACCAAGTCCACCGCCTAAAAGGTATACTACCCCAATGAACGAGGTGGTATATCCGCAGTGGATGACACGTACCGGGCGCATTCTGGGGTTTGTGTTTGTTGTTTTTGCAATCGTGACGCCGTTTCGCTACTTTGTGGCGCAACCATTTATCGTCTCAGGCGCATCGATGGTACCTACCTTCAATGCGCATGACTATCTCATCATCGATCGCCTTACGTATCGCACCGAAAAGCCGGGGCGAGGTGACGTGATTGTATTTAAATATCCGCTCGATCCTTCGACGTACTTTATTAAGCGCGTGATCGGGCTTCCAGGGGAAACCGTGCGGATTGAGGGTGGGGAAGTAAAGATTGGCGCGGGAGATGAAGCAATTATTTTGGACGAGCCGTATCGAAATGGTGCGATGAAGGAAGATTCATCAATTAGTCTTACGGGAGATGAATACTTTGTACTCGGCGATAGCCGCGAAGCGAGTTCGGATTCGAGAGTGTGGGGGCCGGTGAAGGAGAGATATCTTTTAGGGCGACCGATTGTGCGGTTGTTTCCATTTACGCGGATTGAGATATTGCCTGGTCTTAAGAAAGAATGAAGAGGCTATCCACATTAAAACGCGGGCGAAATGAGAGAAACGACGGTATGATGCAAAGACCGGTAGGGAAACCGCGCTATGTCCTCATTCCTTGATCGTCTCAAGAAAAAAGATCTCGTGCCATCGAATCCTGAAGATGCAAAGCAGGAGAAGATTGCGATGCAAAACAAGCCACCCGAGGAGCCTGCGGCTGTTGCGGAGCAACTCAGGGTGGATATTTTTCAAACACAGAGCACGATTGTAATTTACGCACAGATCGCAGGGGCGAATATCCAGCAATATACGGTGCAGATTGAGGGTGATGGCGACATTGTGACTATCAAGGGCGAGCGCACACGTCCTGAGCTCGCACATTTTGAAAACGGCGTTGCGCAAGAGCACATGGAGCAAGTGCTCTCTGAATGTTCGTGGGGCAAATTTTATCGCCAAATCATACTCCCCGCAGAAGTGGATCCTGTAAAGACAGAGGCCGTGATGAAAGAGGGGGTCTTGATGCTGCATCTCCCACTCAAACACTCAAGCGATCGTGGTATTCGCATTGCAATCAAAGAGGTTTAGTCCACACGTCTTGTTTCCTAAAGCCCCAAAATACCGCTACGATACACACATGGGAAGCCGGCTCTTTGCACGGACAGTGCTCGCGTTTGCGTTTCTCTTTCCTTTTGCATCAGGCGCAGCGGAACTCAATTTTTCTCCCCCGAGCGGCACGTTTCCAAATGGAGCGGAGTTTACGGTGAAAGTCACCCTTGATCCGAAGGGAAAGAGTGTGAATGCGGCCGATGGTACGGTTTCATTTGATGCTTCGGCACTTTCTGTTGCGCGTATCAGCAAAGACGGCTCTGCGTTTTCTCTCTGGACGGCTGAGCCTGCGTTTTCAAATTCAGCGGGTACCGTTTCGTTTAGCGGTGGTACGCCGACCGCGTTTTCAAATAGTGGCACTGTAATCTCGATCGTTTTTACACCAAAAAAAGAGGGAAGTGCGGCACTTTCGTTTACGAAAGGCGCGGTCTTGGCGGCGGACGGCAAGGGTACTGATGTGTATGAGAAAGGTGGTACCGCAACGCTCACAATCGGACCTGCAGGAGAGGGTTCTGCCGAAGAGACTGGTGGAGGTGGAGATGGCATCATCCCTATCGCTCCGATTATTAATTCTTCGACACACTCAAAGCCAGAGAATTGGTATGGTACAACCACCATTGCGTTTTCGTGGAGACCGACAGTTGACGTTACTGGTACACGCACACTTCTGAGTGATGTCGAGATAGTACAACCTACATCGTTGCAAGATCAAAAGACCGCAACGTCTCAGGTGGTGGTTGCACCAGGGGATGGTGTCTGGTTCTTTCATGCGCAGTATAAAAACGAGTTTGGGTGGGGAGATCAGGGAGTGCGCAAAGTGCAGATTGATACTGTGCCACCAAAAGAATTTGAGATACGTCTTGTTGATGGAGAGAAGCCGAGCTTTGGCGTTGAAACCACCGATGAACTCTCTGGACTTGATCGGTATGAAATTATTTTTGGAGAGGATACTGTTCTTACCGTCAAAGCAGGAGACATCGCCGGCGGTTTAATCCCTGTGCCGCCGCAAGAGGGGGGTATGCAGAAAGTGACCATCAAGGCAATTGATAAAGCGGGGAATGCGCAGAGTGCACAGAAAGATCTTGAACTTCCGAAAGTCGTGAAGCCCACGAAAGGAGGAGAGCCGCCGCCAGTAGAAAACAAAATCTGGACGATTGAGCGCATTCTCACCATCCTCTTTGCGCTCGTGATTGGGGGATTGGGTACCTCGCAATACTACGCCAAGAAGCGAGTGGAGGAAGAGAAGGCACGACTCCTTCAGTCCGTCTTAGAAGTGCGCGACAAAAACGACAAAGTGTTCTCGGCCATGCGTGAAGAATTTGAGCAAATGGTGAACGATTTTGACGAAAAGCCACAGTTAACCCCCACAGAGCGCGATTTTCTCGAGAAAATCAAGGAAGTTCTGGATATTTCAGAGGAGCTGGTGGATACCAGTATCGAGGATCTGAAGAAGAAGGTGAGGGGACAGTAACATTGACCCCAAAACACAAGGAATTATGCCCCTTTTCATGCGATTGGGGTGATAAAATTACGCTACGGATCCCGGATCCGTGTTTTCGTGTTGAACCACATTACAGCTCTGCGTAATTGGCTCCGACGGAGTGTCTTTCGTCGTGTCTTTTTTGTTGTAACCGGAATTCTTTCCGCATGCATACTTTTATGGTTCATGAGTGGACTTGTGCGTGCGTATTGGATTGAGCGCACGGTGCATATTTTCCCAACCGATGTTGCGAGTGTTGGTTGGCTCGGCGCAGAAAATGCGCTTCGCGAAGATATGGCACCGCGCGCACTCTTCGATGATTTCACCACTGACACGGCGGCATCACTTGTGCTTGAGGCAGAGGAGGGGGTTCAGGATGAGGTCTTGCCCGAAACTCCTGAGCCAGTTGTCGATGAAGCGCCAGTCTTCCCGCCGCTCACGCCGAATCCTGAGCCACCACCAAGCGATTACTTTGATCCTGAGCTTCCACTTCCACTCCTTGTGCCATTTTTGGGTGCAGAGGGAGAGGCAATTCTTAAAGAAATTGCGTCGTCGAGTGAAGCGGTTTTGGAGGGAGCCACAACTACACCCACTGAAGCGGAAACTCCTGCGCCGTCGCCGATACAGCCCGTGGAATCGGAACCGGTAGAAACGGCGACCTCGAGTCCTTCTCTCGATGTTGCCTCGTCGAGCGCAACGACAACCGGAGCTCGAAACTCTCAGTCGCATGCATTTTTGCAGCGCCTTCGCTCGCTCATTGGTACGACGGTGTTTGCAACGACCACGGATACATCCACGCCGTCGGGAGTGGTTTCTACAAACAGTGTTGCGGCGTGTATAACGCTTGGTACGCCGTGCTATACGATGCGCTTTTCCGGATTTGGTGTCTCGGGAGATTTGCGTGAGAAAGTGTTTAAGGAAGCACGTGTTGGCTTTTCATTTGCGAGTCGCATTCCTGAGAACACGGATAATACGCTTGTCGTTCGTTATCTCGTGGACGGGCAGTGGCGGGAAAGTGGCGAAGTGTATCTTGCAGGAGATATTTCAAATGATTCGAATGGTGGTTATTTTTCCGCCCCACTCGAAGGCCTCTCATCGTGGAATGATCTTGCGAGTCTTGAGGTTGAGATTGAGTTTGTGCGCGGGGACACGCGAATTCCTGCGGAGATATATCTTGATGGTCTCTGGCTCGACACGACGTATCGCGAGCGCGCACAGGATGTGCTTCGGGGTGAGGTGGGTGATCCGACGGTGCCTGAGAATGTTTCGTTCACCCTCGCGAGTGCGCGCGAGCGTGCACTTTCGCTTCCGGATGGTTCGCAGATTACGTTTGCCTATACGGATGACCTCGATGATGCGCTTTTCATGCGCGCCGATCGTGCGTCGTATGCAACACGGCGTGGTGGGTCAGAGACGGTGGTGCATGCCAGTATCACAAACACGGGCGAGACAGAAGAAGACTTTGCGCTCTCTCTTGCACTTCCTGATGGCGCTGTGCGCGTGGAGCAGTTTGTGCGCAATATTGCAAGCACGACGGAAGTTGTGATTGAAGAGGATGTGACCTATTTCTGCGAGACAGGATGGGATCGTGTGCGTGGGGATCGCTATCGATGTGTCGCAACTGAGGAGGAGCATGTGTGCTCGTGGCTCAACAGCACGCGCGAAAATTGTCTAGTTTCCGACGAGGCAGTGGGTGTGCACCAGGATGTGCGGTATTACAGTGGGTGGGTCGCGCTCGAAACGCTCAACGAACGACGCGCGTCGGCGCGTGAGCTACCACCTGGATATGCCGTTCTTGCTGATACGCGCAAAAATCTCACCATTCTTCCCGGGCAAACACTTTTCTTCCGATTCACGATCGACCGCGCGGGTGCGCGTCCGGTTATCCTCGCCGAGGGAAGTGCCAGTGGCGATCTTGATACGACTGGTCTTGGCAGTGAGCGCAGACTCCGTGCGCAGGCTGAGCGTGCAGAGCGCGTGGAGCAAGCGCTCAATGAACATCTTTCCAAAACAGAATTTGAAGCCGACGAGCTTCCGACATTTGATTTTAAATACAATACGCAACGCTCCGCGCCGCTGCGATTCTTGGATCGCGTGCTTGGGCGCGACAGCTCATTCACGGTGCGTGCAGCAAAGCTTGTACATGAAAGTGGAGAACGCATAGATCTCCCAATGCAGGCGGTACTGGGGAAGGATGGGGAGTGGCGCCTGGATTTCACTGCGCTTCCGCGTGAGTTTAAAGCTGGGCGCTATACGCTCGACATTCAGATAGAGGAAGGGGGGCGCACGTTTGGTGACACCGTGGAATTCTTCTGGGGTATTCTTGCTCTGAACACGGATCAATCTTCGTACATGCCAGGCGAAGAAGCGAACCTTATGATGGCCGTTCTCGATGAGATTGGTAACACGGTCTGTGATGCTGATCTTGAGCTCTCCATCACAACGCCGCGCGGGGAAGTGCATGATGTCGACATCGCCTTCTCTCCAGAGTGTGGATTCAATAACGTAGTCGAGGTTGCGGATTATTCTGGTCTCTACATTCCCGATGAGGAAGGTGTGTATGGCATCGAACTTTCTTACTACGACGAAGATGGTGCACTCGCACACCGTCTCAACGATTCGTTCTCAGTTGTTTCGTCTGCACCGTTTACGATTCGCCGAACGGGGGCTATGCGTATTTATCCAGTTGCTGAGTATGCGATGGAGATTGAAGTTACTGCAGCAGCGGACTTTAATGGTGAGTTCATTGAATCTATCCCGGAATCGTTCTTGGTTGAAACTGACGCGGAGGTACGCATGTATGGCGATTCAAAAAATCTAGTATGGCCTCTTTCTCTCAAGGCGGGCGAGAGTGCACGATTCCGATACGTGTATGACGCGCCAGATATCTCACCGTATCTCTACCTTCTCGGACCTGCAGAGATTCGTGCGGATACAGGCATGCCATTTAATGAGGGTCGTTCGTGGAAGATTGCTTCAGACGCAGTAGGAAACATGCTTCTCTATTGGGATAGTACCTTCATCCCTACAGGGTGGACGTGTGTATCATGTTTACCGTCGGATCCATTCTATCAGCGTTTTGTTATGGGCTCGTCGACGCCGGGTGTCAATGGTGGCGCGGCAACGCACACACATAGCGCAGCGGGAGTGGTCGCGGCGACAGGTGCGACTGGTGTTGCGGATACTGGTGGTGGTGGTGCCGATGCCGGGCTCAATACGCACACGCACACCTATACACCGGTCATTAATAGCCCATCCAATCTCCCGCCCTATCGGCACCTTTCGATTATTCAACACAACTCTACGGGCGAGCCGTCGCAAATTCCTGCGGGTGCGATTGCAATATTTGATGCGGCGGTTCCTTCTGGTTGGACACGCTATGGTGCGCAAGATGGCAATTACATTCGTTCTGAAGCAACATCAACTATTGGTTCAACCGGAGGATCCGCGACACACACGCACACCATAACGGGAAACACAACGGCGGCTGTGGGAGGCACGAACGCTTCGGGTGCGGGCGCAACAGTTGCCACACCAACTCATACTCACCCCGTGAGTAGTAGCACGGGAGCGGTTTCGAACGAGCCACCGTTTATCGAAGTTATCCTCGGCAAATTGAATGCAACATCATCACCTCGCAATGGCATGATCGCAATGTGGTCGGGAGACCCATCGGTGGGGTGGGGTACTGTTTCAAGCACATCGGAACAGTTTGCAAACAGATTCCTCAAAGCCTCGACTACCTTTGGTGGAACGGGAGGTTCTGCCACGCACACACATACGGATATGATAGGAATCATTTCGGGCACGTCGAGCGCCACGGTGAGCCGCACAACAACAGGAACCTCAAATTCAACAGGTGCGCACACGCATAGTGTCAATGTGACGGCGTTTTCAACGACTGATCATCAACCGCCGTTTCGCACTGCCGTATTTGCAAAGCGTGCTGGCGGCGCAACGCCTCCAGGCCCGACACTTCACGATATTCTGTTTGATAATGAAAAAACGGGGAGTTCAACACCGTATTTTGAATTCACCACCAATGATCCGGATGGCACCGATGCCTTGATTTATCAGATTCAGTGGGACGACGATGCTGATCTCGAGACCTCGCCTCTGGGGAATCGTTCGTCAGATAATGAGACTGGGTGTTCGCCAAATTGTTTTGAAAATCGCACGACACCCGCGGACACTTCGCCTTTTACCGAAGCTGAGCGCATTCGCTTTTCGATACAAAGTTCTCTGACTGCCGGCACCACCTACTACTGGCGGGTCCGTGCGCGTGAAAGCGAAAGCGTGACTTGGGGTGCATGGGCAACAACCTCGAGCTTCACCTACGTCCCGAACACGTCGCCCTCGCAGTGGTTTCAGACCAAAGATGCACAATTTGATACGAACACACTCAGTAGCATTGAGACGTATGGCGGTGACAGTGCGCGCCTCTCGCTTGCAGCACCCAGTGAGGTACTTGCGGCGTATGGAGAAGGAGTGGTTCAGACTCCTCGGTATCGTTTCTGGGACGGCACAGTGTGGAGCGCGGAAGCTTCCGCGCAAAATGTTGGCGGCACCGTGCAGTGGATTGTGACTAAAGGAGCGCCGACACGCGACGAGTATGTGCTTGGTACACAAGACGGCTCGGCTGATGTGAACGTGCAGGTCTTTAATGGATCAACCGATACCTGGGGCAATCTTCAAGAAGTGACAACGTCTGTCGCGAGTACGAGTCTTCGCGGCTTTGACATTGCGTACGAAACGCAATCGGGAGATGCGATTGTTGTGTATTGCGATGGAGATGCTGACCCTGCGTATCACACATGGAATGGAACGTCATGGACTTCTGGCGGCACTATTAATCTCGGAAGCGCGAACAATTGTGAATATATAAAACTCGCGTCCGACCCAACGAGTGATGAAATCATTCTTGTGGCACGTGACACGGGCGTGCAGTACGAGGCGCAGGTGTGGAATGGGAGCGCGTGGGGTAATGCGAAAACCATCGGCTCCATGTTAGAGACTCCTCATGAAGGTATTGGTCTTGAATATGAAGACTCAGGGGACCAGGCACTTGTGACCGTGTCGAACGGATTGAGTAACAACTTTGCATGGACGAGCTGGAACGGTACTGAATGGAGTATTAATACGACTCAAGCCTTGGGAGATGACTTCGAATGGGGGCGCCTTCGTGCCGATGAGGGAACGGACGCGATGGCGCTCTGCTATATGGACAATGACAACGATATTGGTGTGGTGCGATGGGATGGAAATGCATGGTCAGCATTTAGCGAACGCGAAACAGGAGGCAACACAAAATCGGGGCGCGCCGTTGATTGTGCATTTGAGACAACTGCAGGACGCGATGGCTACATTATGATTCCGTACGCAGATACGACGAATGCGCGCTACCAAGTCTGGGATGGCACGAGCTATTCCGCTGAGGCGAGTATCAGCACTGCGGAAGACTCGTGGAGTATCACGACCGTGCGCGCCGAAAATGGCGTTATCCTTTCATTCTTCCATGATGATGCGAGCGGTCGCTACGATGTCTCATCCTGGAATGGCTCTTCATGGTCAACTCGCGAAACGTTCGACACGTCGCCCTCTGTGACGGTGGCCCCGTTTCTGCAGCCGTATGATATGACGCAGAAAGTATTTCGCTCTGGCTTAGGCACGATGACGGGAACGGTGATTGATTTCGACACGGTGCCCGGGCGACCGAGTTGGGGTGAGGTGATCTGGCGCACTACAGAGCCGAGTGGCACTGATGTAAAGATGCAGGTTCTCTTTGAATCGGGGGGCTCGTGTTCAACACTCATTCCCGACGGGGTGATTCCGGGCAATAGCACTGGATTCGATGTTGTAGCGAGCCCGATCAATCTCTCGAGCATATCGACATCCACATACAATCGCATTTGTTTGCGCGCGACGCTCTCTTCGTCGAACCAGAACACGCCCACGCTTGATGAGTGGACTGTTTCTTGGGAGCGGCAGTCGTACCTGACACAGATTCATTACCGATGGTATGTAAATACATCATCGCTTACGCCAACTGATCCGTGGCCGAGCGGGGGGAACGATGTGGTTGAGGACACTGCGCTCACAACGTCGTTTGCGCCGAGTCCGAGTGACGTGCTTCGCTTGCGCCTCGGACTTCTGGTGGAGAATGTGTCTTTAAGTTCGGGGGATCTCGCGCTTCGTTTGCAATATGCCGCGGGCGCGACATGTAGTGCTTCGCTCTCGTGGTTTGATGTGGGGGGCGTGGGTTCAACAACTGCCGCATGGCGCGGCTTTGATAATGGATCTCTTTCTGACGGCGCCACAATTCCTTCTGTGCTCCTTTCAACCTCAGACACCGCTGAGACGTATGAAGAATCAAACGATAGTGCATCAAACCCCAACGCTGTTTCAGTCGGAAACGAAGGCGAATGGGATTGGGTCTTGCAGCACAACGCGCCCAACAACACCTCGTATTGTTTCCGTGTCGTCACCAACGGTGGGGAAGCGATCAACGAGTATGATCGCTACGCCGCACTTACCACTAATAGCGCGCCGGGAGCGCCAACTGCAGAAGCACCGTTTGATAACGAGGCGGTCGCGTCGACGTCTCCGTGGTTTCAGTTTGTTGCGGAAGATGCGGAGTCTGATGACGTCACGTATCAAATCCAGATTGATGATGATTTCGCGTTTGGTTCTCCGAACATTGACCGCGATTCACAAACGAACTTTGATGATTTTAGTAATCTTGTGACGCCATCGGATAAGGATCCGTTTATTCCTGCGCAATCGGTGCGCTTTACGCCGCCAACTGCGCTCGTGAACGGCACCACCTATTATTGGCGCGTGCGCGCAAAGGATCGTAACAGATCAAACGAGTGGAGTAGTTGGTCGTCAATTTCGAGCGTTACTATCGATACGAGTGTCACGATTTCGACGTGGCGAGAGACGACTCTCTTCCAGTTTGCTAATAATACGCTCGATGACACCGAGGCGACAACGACAGGGGATGTCGTGCTCACGCCGCCTTTAACAAACGGTACAACGACCGGGCCTCTCATTGATTACGATTCGAAAACGAGTGGAAACGCATGGGGGGAGCTCGCATGGACTGACAATGAGACGGCCGGCGACATCAAATACAGCATCGAATATTACAATGGCACCGATTGGGTGCTCATTCCAGAGGCCGACCTCTCTGGAAATGCCGCAGGATTTGACACGTCGCCCGTCTCGCTCCTCAGTGTTAGCCCGTCTACGTATAACGAAATACGCGTGCGTGGCGTGTTTACAAATATTGGTGGGACACCACGCCTCCAGGACTGGACGATTCGATGGGGCTTTGCCGTTGAGCAGCCCACGCTATTCTCACTCTTTGATAATGAGAAAACTGCGACGGTGACACCATCCTTCACGTTCCGCTCGAGTGACCCACAAAACGACGATCTTATTTACGAGCTATCAATTTCTACAACGCCTGATTTTTCGGCATCAACCACGCGTAATTCTGCGTCCCATGCTGGATTTGTGAACACAGCATCTTCCACCGACACCTCGCCATTTGTGAGTAACAACACCGTACGCTTCACCCTCCAGGGCGCTGATGCACTTACTAATGGGCAAACCTATTGGTGGCGTGTTCGTGCGAGGGATCCACTCGGTGCGAATGTCTCTTCTGTGTGGTCGCCGTTGCGGAGCTTCACTGTCGACACGTCAGTCATTGTATCCACCTGGTTTGAGACTACCGACGAGCAATTTGATACCAACCGTCTTTCGGATATTGAGACGAATGGTGGGAGCGCGCAGATTACTTCTACGATTAGAGAGGCGTTTGCTGTCTATGCCGAGGGTACGGTGCAGGTGCCGCGCTTTAGGCTTTGGAACGGCTCGTCATGGGGAAGTGAATTGAGTGCGGCGTCGGTTGGAGATGTGATTCGTTTTGCCGAGGCGGCGGCGGCACCCACCCGCGATGAATATGCGATTGGTACACAGGGAGCAACGGGCGCAATCGATGCACAGGTGGTTGATGGTACGACCGACACGGGAGGGAACAAGGCCCGCCTTGTGAACGTGGTGCCGGATCTCACACAGCGCGGATTCGATGTTGCCTACGAGACACAATCCGGAGACCTTCTTGCAGTTGCATGCAGTGGAACCGAGGCAGTCTATAGCGTGTGGAACGGCACCTCGTGGAGCGCGACGAGCTCTATCTCACTTTCAGTCTCTGCAAATTGCGAATGGATAAAGCTTGCTTCGGATCCCGCGAGCGATGAAATCATTCTGCTTGCGCGCGATGCGACAACAGGAGCCTCCGATTACGAAGCGTTGGTCTGGAGCGGTTCATCGTGGGGAAATTCGCTTGTCTTTGGTTCGCAGGTGGGAGTGAACAACGAAGGTATCGCACTCGAATATGAAGAGAGTGGTAACCAGGCACTTGCCGTTGTCTCGAATGGTGCCAATAACAACTTCGTCTGGAGTGCATGGAACGGTTCGTCCTGGGCGGCTACTTCAACGGTGGCAACAGGGAACGACTTTTCCGCCGGACGCCTTGCGCGCGACTCGGGAAGCGACAAGCTCACGCTCTGCTATGTCGATATTGATGCGGACATCGGGTACGCAGAGTGGACCGGCTCTGCGTGGGGCGCAATAAGCGAGTTTGAGCTTACGGGAAATAGTGCAACCGGGCGTCCGATTTCGTGCGAGTACGAAACAACGGCGGGGCGGGATAGCTACATCATGATGCCGTACTCAGATACCATTCAGGCGGAATATGTGTTTTGGAATGGCTCGATACTTTCCAGCGCCTCTCTTCTCACTACGATTTCAGATGCGACCGAAGTGCGCACGGCGCGCACCGGCGATGGCAATATTCTTGCGTTTGCCTACGACGATGCAAACACTGAGTATGACTTTAGTTTTTGGAATGGTTCGGCGTGGTCGGCGGAGCAAGTGCTTGAAACGACGTCGATTACGACCGTGACACCAGCTACCATCCCGCTCGACATTGTTGCTCGACGCTACCCAGCAGTTACCTCAGGCAGCATCGAGACAAGTGCTATTGCCTTTAGTGATGGTACCGGCCCTAAGTGGGGTGCGATCACACTCTCAAGAACGACGCCGGGCGCAAGCACCGTGCGTGTCTTTCTTGATTACCTCACCTCCACAAGTTCGTGGGCAATCATTCCGGACACTGATTTCCCAGGAAACTCGGTGGGCACAACAACATCTCCCGTTGATATCTCAAACATCAATCGCATTACCTACAACACCATCCGCATGCGCGCGGCGCTCTCCTGTGTTGCCGGAAATTGTCCGCAACTCAATGACTGGACACTCACATGGTCTGAAGGACTCAATATTTCAGGAACGGCGCAGGCGTACGACCAAAGCACGAATCTCACCAGTGGCACGGTGCATGTTGCGGTAAACGGGATTCTTCAGAGCGGGAAGACAGGAACTATTTCTGGTGGAACATGGACAATACCGAACGTTACCTTTTTCACTGGGGACACTATCACCGTATTTATTGATGGCGCAGCGGATAGTGGGGAGGCGGTTGCGATCACTCGCTACGACGGCATTGGAGACATTACCAACATGAATCTCTACGAGCGACACGTGACGCTTGGCTCTTCTGATAATCAAACCCTCTCAAACGCACAGATCGGGCAGTACGACAACTCAGTTTCCGCGGACGAAGACATTTTCTTTGAAGTAGATGCAGGCAACGACCTTAGTGCGTGTGTAGTGTCTGGGTGTTCAGATGTAGAACTGTTGGTGAGAAGTGGTACCACCTATCAGCCGGACTCCTCCTCCAGCGGCAATGTGACGACGCGTCATATAGAAATTAACGGTGCGATTACGGCAGATGGCAACTCATTCTTCGTGAGTGGTAATTGGGACAATAATGGTGTCTTTACCAAGAACACCTCCACCGTCGTTTTCACCGCGACCTCTTCGAGCGCAACGATCGACTCTACCAGCGCCTCAACAAGCGCTTTCCACAACGCAACCTTTGGACAAACTTCCGGAAATGCAACGTGGACATTCGGTTCGCCTTTGGATGTTGATAACACGCTCTCCATTCAGCATGGCACCACGAGTCTCGGCAGTCAGCCTCTCACAATTGGCGGGAATCTCACCATTGGTGCGAATGGTGTTTTTGCGAAGGGAAGTGCAACGACCACGTTTGATGGTACGGGGACAAGTATCTGGACTGACTCCACATCCCTAAAACAAGACCTGGGGCGCGTGGTTATTGATGGCACCAGTAAAACAATCACACTCGGTGCTGCGGCCAAAGTTACTGATCTTACGATTGGCGCGGATGATACCTTCAGTGTTGATAATAACTACGCACTTGAGGTTCTCGGTAACTGGACAAACAACAATGCGTTTCTGGCGCAGAATGGTACCGTCACCTTTACGGCAACTACTACAGGCAGAACAATCACACCCGGGAATTCCAGCTTCTACAATCTTACGTTCAACGGTACGGGCGGCAACTGGGCGTTTTCGGGAGGCGTCGCCACAACGACCAACGACTTCACGATCACGAATGGGACGGTGACGCTTCCGACTGCAACTACTACCATCGGCGGCTCATTCTCAAACGCGGCGACCTTCATGCACAACAACGGCGCGGTGCGTTTCAATGCAAGTTCAGCAAAAACAATCACACCCGGTTCCTCCTCGTTTTTTGATATGGCCTTTGACGGCACTGGCTCGTGGTCGTTCACGAGTGCGAACGCAACAAGCTCTCGACATGTGACCATCTCGAACGGGACGCTTACACTTCCTTCGGGTACTTTTGCTGTCGGCGGCTCGTTTGCAAAAAATGGCGGATCGTTTGCGCATAATAACGGCACACTCCGTCTCACTGCTTCGGGTGCACAAACAGTGCGTCTCAACAGTTCAGACGTGTACACACTCACGTTTGCTGGAACCGGCTCATGGTCGTTTGTGGACACAAATGCGACAGTTGCAAATAATCTCAATTTCGAAAACGGTGCTGCAACACTTCCGGGCGGCACACTCTCACTCGGTGGCTCGCTTCTTGCAACAAGCGGCACCTTCACTGCCAACTCAGGCACACTCCGCCTCACCGCCACTACCACAGGGAAGACGATTAACCCTGGATCTTCTTCCTTCGCAAACGTGACGTTTGACAGTGCCACCGGCGGCTGGACTGTTTCCTCCAACGCCACCACCACAAGCGCCTTCACGATCACGAGCGCCGCATCATTTACACAAGCAAGCGGCACCACACTTTCAGTGGGAGGCACCTTCACCAATAGCGTGGGTGGAACAAACACCACCTGGACTGGCGCAACACTCTCTCTTGTCTCCGGCACCTCATACTCACTCAATACGAAAGCAAACACTGGAGACACCTACGGCACCCTCTCTCTTGGTGCTAACACCGACGTCCGTATGTGGAACTCCTCTGCAGGAACCACCACCGTGAACGCAACCGGCTCCCTCTACTCACAAGATCATGCGGCGGTGGATGGGGATCTGTATGTGTGGGGGGAATATGTCGGCTCGGATGAGTATTGGAACTATGCAAACGATTTCGATGGAACAGTTCTTTCTGGCGGTAGTCGTCGTGCCGCGAATGTGCGCATCGCGCCGAGCGCAAGTGTAAGTATTGGTGGAACACTGCGCATGCTTGGTGATGCAGTCGCCTCAACAACTGTTGCGAATCAGGGTTCAGGCACTTTTGCGCTTTCGGTGCAAGGCACGGTTAACGCACAGTATTACCGTGTGCGCAATACTGACGCAAACGGTTTCGGTCTTTACGGCACCACGACGGTCACTTCGCTTGCCCAGGGCGATTTCGAACTCGGGTCTACGGGCGGAACTATGCTCTCCCTTTCGCAGGGCACCATCAATCAAAATCCAGCACTTCAAATTCAACAAGTGCGGTTTGCAACATCAACAGGAGTCTCGTCAGGCTTCAACGTAACGGCAACGGGGACACCAATTTCTTACGTGTGGTTTAGGAATCACTATGGTAACTATGCGAGCGAGGCATATGACAGTGATCTGGGTGGGAATCCTGGGTTTGTGCGCTTTGATGACTCTGGCTTCTCGATTACGGTTTCCGGCAATGTGTATAGTGATCGCGGCACGACGGCGATCGGAGCGCCGTGTGACGGCACAACACCAGTCGTGAAAATCGCCGTGGGTGGCGGAACATATAGCGGCAGTTGTAACGCGGGAAGCGGCGCTTTCAGTATCTCTGGGGTTGAGTTTACAGGCGATGCTGTCTTGACCGCATTTCTTGATACTAATGGTGGGAAGCGCGCAGTCACGGTAACAAAGACACCAACAGGTAACCTCTCAGGATTCCATCTCTACGAGCGCGCACTCATCCTTCGCCATGAAGACGTGACCCCAATTTCCGTTGCCGACCTTGTTTCCTACGATGCCGATAACGATTCAGACGTGTTCTTCAGTGCCGCAACAGGGAGCCCAAATACACTTGTCGTACAGCCTGAGAACGAACTCTATGTGTGGGGTGGGAAGACATTCACGCCCGGCGGAAATGTGACCCTGCAATCAGGTGGCTCGGGAGACGCGCGCGATGGGCGCTTCGCACTCGGCGCCAGTGCGGTCTTCACCGCTGCGGGGAGTCAATCACATTCAGTTGGTGGTGGGTTTGTCACTGAAAGTGGCGCGACGTTTACGTCGGCAAGTTCAACCTTCACGTTTACCGCAACCACAACAGGGAAGAGCATCAATGCCGCTTCAGCGATGTCGTTCAACAATCTCGTCTTCAACGGCGGTGGCGGATGGTCGTTCGACGGAGCACAGCTAACCGCGAATAACATGTTCCAAATCTCAAGTGGCACTATTTCAGGAACGGGGAATGTTGTTGCAGCAGCGGGTGTCACCGGGAACGGCACAATTGCAATGACGAGCGGCACGTTCACGCTTGGTGCGGGAAGTTTTGGTGGCTCGTCGGCCTGGATTTTCAACAATCTTACCTTTGGCTCGGGAACGGGAAGTTCAACAAAAGCTGGAACGGGTACAACGACCATCACGAACGTGCTTCGCATTGAAAGCGGGCGCACCCTTGAAGCGGGAACATCACCGTGGGTGCTTGCCGGAAGTGGAACGCCGTTCTCAATCGCCGGAACCTTCACTGTGCAAAGCGCGCCGTTTTTCTACACAGGAACAACGACAACGAATATTGCAGACACCACCTACAGTGCGCTCGCGCTCGCACCTTCGGTTGGCGGGACACCATCCTACGTATTTATGGGCGGCATTCTGTCTGCGAGCTCGGTCACGATCGGCGGCGCAAATCCTGTTTCGCTTACGGCCAACACGAATGATCCTTCAATTACGGTTTCTGGCAATCTTTCGATTGGGAGCAGTTCAACATTCATTGCATCAAACACCGGCGCACTCCAGGTGGGGGGTAGTTGGACAAACAGTGGCACCTTCACACACTCGGGCGGTACTGTCACATTTAATTCAAATGATACGGGGGAGACAATAAGCACCGGAGGCTCTTCGTTTGCTAACGTCACCATTAATAATGCAGCCGGCGGCTGGACCATCAATAGTAACGCCACCACCACAAGCGCCTTCACGCTCACGAGCGCCGCATCATTTACACAAGCAAGCGGCACCACGCTCTCAGTAGGCGGCACCTTCACCAATAGCGTGGGTGGTGCAGCCACCACCTGGACTGGTTCAACCCTCTCCCTTGTCTCAGGCACTTCTTACTCACTCAACACGAAAGCAAACACTGGAGACACCTACGGCACGCTTTCTATTGCCTCCAACACCGATGTACGCATGTGGAACTCCTCAGCAGCAACGACAAACGTGAACGCAACTGGTTCTCTCTACTCGCAAGATCATGCTGCTCAAGATGGGGATCTCTTCATCTGGGGGGAATACACCCGCTCAACTGGCGCTGACTACTGGAGCTATGCAACCGACTTCGATGGTACTGCGCTTGGTGGCTCGGGTCGCCAGGTGGATGTGCGGGTGGCGTCGAGTTCGTCGCTTTCATTTACCGGAGGCGTTCTCGACATCATTGGCACCACAACCGCATCAACGACACTCGCCGTGCAAGGCTCAGGCGCGTTCTCGTTTGCGCTTTCAGGCGGCACCTTGAGTGCAACGCATTACGAATTGAGAAATCTCGATGCAAACGGTCTTGCGCTTTCGGGTTCACCAACAATTTCTGCGCTTGCGGATGGCTATCTCGAGCTTAGTGTGAATGGCGGTTCCCTTATGACTGTTGCTGGCTCTGTCATTAACGCGAATCCTTTGAAAACATTTATGCGCGTTGGATTCGCAACCTCAAGTGGTATCTCGAGTGGCACGAACGTGCGCGCCACTGGCACCTCAGCAAGCTCGTGGAAATTTAATCTCCACTATGGTTCGCTCTATGGCGAGAGCTATGATGACGATCCGGCAGGCGACCCCGGTTACCTCCGCTGGGATGACAGTGCGTCCGACATTACAATCACGGGTAATGTGTATTCCGATGAAGGTACGACCGTGAGTACGGTGTGTGATGGTTCAACACCAGTTGTGCGTCTTCTTATTGAAGGCGGCTCGCCGCAAACGTCTTCTTGTAATGCAGGAACAGGCGCATTTAATTTCTCCAGTGTCTTCTTTAATCCAGGAGATACTCTGACGCTCTATCTCGATACGAACGGCGGGCGGAAAGCAGTAAATGTTTCGAGCGACCCAATAACGAACATTAGCGACATGCATCTCTATGAGAATCGCGTCATTGTGCGCCATGAAGACACGTCGCCTCTTACGATCGCAAGCATGGCGGTTTATGATTCCGACAACGACACCGACATCATCTTCAATGCGACCGATGCTGCGACAGACACACTTGTCCTTCCGCCGGAAACGAAACTTATTGTGTGGGACACAAAGACATTTGCGCCAGCCGGAAATATAACGCTTCAGTCCGGCGGATCCGGAAGCGCGTGGGACGGATCGCTCCGCGTGAAATCAAGCGCATCACTTCTTTTTGCGGGCACACAGACACACACGATTGGCGGCAACTTCGAACTTGACTCAGGTGCGACATTTACCGCTGCAAACTCGACCGTTACGTTCACGGCGACAACAACAGGGAAGACAATCAATCCTCAAAGTTCAAGCTTCTATAATCTCACCTTTAACGGCTCTGGTGGTAACTGGTCATTCTCGACGAGTACGATCACTACGGCGAGCGACCTTACAATCACGAATGGCACCGTGACGCTCGCAACGGCAACAACCACGGTGGGCGGCTCGTTCGGAAATACCGGCGGCACGTTTATGCACAACAACGGCGCGGTTGTTTTGAATGCGACGACCACAGGAAAGACGATTCGCGCAAATGGTTCAAACTTTGCGTTGCTTGTCGCAAGCAGCACGGCAGGAAGCTGGACATTCCTTGATACGAATGCGACGAGCACATCTTTCACGATTAATGCCGGCGTGGTGACGCTGCCGTCGGGCACGCTCGCACTCGGCGCATCGTTTGATGCGCAAGGTGGAACCTTTACAAATGCTGCGGGCACGCTTCGTTTTACTTCTTCGGTAAGTAATCGCACCATTCGCGCTGGTTCATCCGCGTTCTACAACATTCGCTTCGACGGAACCGGATCTTGGGCTTTCCTTGATACTAATGTTTCTGTCAACGATATGACGTGGGTGCAAGGTAGTACCACGCTCGCTGTTGGCACAACTACTATGACCGGCTCCCTCAATGCTTCTGCGGGAACATTTAATGCGCCTTCAGGCACACTCCGCCTCACTGCCACTACCACAGGGAAGACGATTAACCCTGGATCTTCTTCCTTCGCAAACGTGACGTTTGACAGCGCCACCGGCGGCTGGACCATCAATAGTAACGCCACCACCACAAGCGCCTTCACGCTCACGAGCGCCGCATCATTTACACAAGCAAGCGGCACCACGCTCTCAGTAGGCGGCACCTTCACCAATAGCGTGGGTGGTGCAGCCACCACCTGGACTGGTTCAACCCTCTCCCTTGTCTCAGGCACTTCTTACTCACTCAACACGAAAGCAAACACTGGAGACACCTACGGCACGCTTTCTATTGCCTCCAACACCGATGTACGCATGTGGAACTCCTCAGCAGCAACGACAAACGTGAACGCAACTGGTTCTCTCTACTCGCAAGATCATGCTGCTCAAGATGGGGATCTCTTCATCTGGGGGGAATACACCCGCTCAACTGGCGCTGACTACTGGAGCTATGCAACCGACTTCGATGGTACTGCGCTTGGTGGCTCGGGTCGCCAGGTGGATGTGCGGGTGGCGTCGAGTTCGAGTGTGGCGTTTAGTGGTGGAACACTCGCGATCGTGGGACAAGCAGGGGCAACTTCGACGGTGCGTGTCCAAGGAACTGGGCGGTATGCATTCTCTCTTGCTGGCGGGACACTGAATGCAAGCTACTACGAATTCCGTAATACCAATACAAGCGGTGTAAGTATCTCCGGGACACCAACCATTTCAAGTCTTTCAAACGGTGACTTCGAGCTCGATCTTACGGGTGGTGCCATGCTCACACTTGCCGGAACAGCAATTGATGCAAATGCGAGCCTACAGATTAGCAATGTGCGCTTTGCTACCTCAAGCGGTGTCTCGTCTGGCACGAACGTGACCCGCACAGGAACCCCCGTGAGTGCATGGACATTCATCGATTCCCAGGGCAACTTCGATGGGGAAGCGTACGATTCAGACGGAGTTGATGATTGTGGTGCAGTTCGTTGGTCGGACAGCGCGTGTCTTTTTGTGAGTCAGGAACACTTCCGCTGGAGGAACGACGATGGCGGCGAAGGAGTGCCTACGAGTGAGTGGTTTAATGCCGCGTGGAGTAAGCGCAAGCGCATCGCGATCACGAACAACGCTGCAAGCGCGGTGAGCAACCTTCCGGTGAAGATTGAACTTGCATACGACGCCGACATGCAGGCAGACTTTGATGACCTACGCTTCACAGATTCAACGGGAACCACGACGGTACCGTTCTGGGTTGAGAGTGTTTCTGCTTCGGCGACCTCAACAGTGTGGGTGCGTGTGCCGTCTCTCCCTGCATCTGGTTCTGCGCTCGTCTATGTCTACTACGGCAACGGAAGCGCATCGAGCGCGTCCGACGGCGACGGCACCTTCGGCTTCTTCGATGACTTTGAAGACGACAACATTTCTGAATACAGCGGCGACACCAGCACGTTTGATGTGGACACGTCCTTCAATAAGCACGGCTCATATGGCCTCGATGCGGGAGCAAACGTCGACGATCGCACCACAAGCGGTATTCGTCGCACCGGTTCTCTTATGGCGCAGGGCGAAACGATTCGCTTCTTCCAATACGTTGATGCGTCGTTTGACGATGAGCCGTGCACCTATTTTGCGGTACAAGGTTCGGCGCAGAATTATGCCGTGTGTCTCGATCAGTTCCCGTCCGATCGTCTCATTATCGCTGAAAACGTCACCTCAAACGATGGCAGCGGCACCGTGCTTGCCTCGACGACTGTTTCGTACACTACCGGCTGGTATGAGGTTGAGGTTGATTGGCTCTCGGGTAACACTATTGAGGCGTATGTGTATACCGACAGCGGCACACTCTTTGCGACTGCCTCGACTACGGATAGTTCGTACACATCCGGCGGCGCGGGCTTCGGCTTCTGGGGTCAACATGGCGGCTGGGATTCGTACATGACGCGGCCATATATAAGCGCAGATCCTTCGTACATTGTTGGTCTTGAACAATCATCAAACGGTGCGACGTGGAAAGCTGCCGAAGATGCAACGCTTCTTGGTCAAGCGATAAATCAGAATATTCGCCTCCGCTTCTCAGTTCTCAACACTGGCTCGCCACTTTCGGGACAACTTTTCCGCCTCCAAGTCGCCCCGAAGGGAGCATCTCTCAACTGCGAATCAGTGCCGAGCGTGAATTACAACGACGTCCCCGTCGCCGGCAGTTGTGGAAGCTCTCCTGCGTGTATGAAGTCGTCATCGAATTTCGTCGATCAAGACACGACCGCAGGACTCCTCAGCTACCCGGCGAATAAGAGCTTTGTCGCGGGGCGCATGGTAGAAGATAGTTCTAACCAATCAGCAAGCAGCTCAGTTCCCACAAACGCTGCAACTGAAATCGAATACAACTTCGAGCTCACTTCAAATGCAGTGCAAAATTCCTACTGTTTCCGCAGCACAAACGGTGGTATTGCATTCGACAACTACGCACAGGTGGCAGAAGCGGTACTCCTCCATACACCGCAAATCAGCGGATTCACGTTAAATGGCGCGAATAATATTGCGCTCACCGAAGGCGCGACAACTACCATTTCAGCAACCGGCACTGTTTCTGACTTGAACGGCTTCGCCGACATTCTTTCCTCCACCTCCACGTTCTATCGTTCAGGCGTTGGGCCGCAGTGCAGTGCTGACTTCAATAGTTGTTATCCACCAGGAGAGACCATCTGCTCGCTTTCCAACTGTTCGGGGAACTCATGTACAATTTCGTGCTCCGCTTCTATCTATTACTTTGCTGATGCGACGGATGCGGGTAGTTCCTTTGCTGCAGAAAACTGGCTCTCGCGTGTACAGGTGACGGACGCGAGTGGCGCAAGCGACGTCGAAACGCCAATTGGGGTTGAGATGCTCACGCTCTTCGGACTCTCGCTCGACACGAGCGGTATCAATTTTGGCTCGCTTGAAGTGGGGCAAAACACGGGAACCACGAACGCAACGACGACGCTTCGCAACACGGGGAATACCAATATCGACATTCAGCTCTCGGGTACCAATCTGACTGACGGCTCAAGCTCGATCGCGGTCGGTGAGCAGAAGTTTGCCACCACCACCTTCGCCTACAGCGCGTGTGCGATCTGCCAGTTCTTGACCGGCTCCGCCGCAAATCTCGAGCTCGATCTTCCGAAGCCGACATCAACTTCAACGCCGATTACTGACGAGCTCTATTGGGGCATCAACGTGCCGTCGGGTACGGCGGCAACATTGCACGCAGGTACCAACACCTTTATTGCAACATCTGATTAAAATATGCGTCGTTCATACATTCTCATTCTTATAGTGCTCCTCGCTCTCGCCGCCGCAGCGTTCTATTTTCTTAGAATTTCCTCGGGGGATAGTACACGCGCCGTTGAGTCATATAGCACGCGCTCATTCGAGCATTTGCAGGCGGCGTATGTGCCCGGCGTGCCAGAAAATCCTGTGCGTGAGCGCTTGAACACCATTCTCTCGTCTGTCTTGGTGCGTCCACTCACGCCTCCTGAACGCCGTGCTCTTGCTGAAGAGGGCTTGAAGGCTCTGAAAGAAGTTGAGACGCAGATTGATGCGATCGGGGAAGCAGGTGATCGCGTGCAAGTGGCGATTACCTATCTTGAAGAAAAGGGTGGAGGATTCACTGCAGGTGACGAGACGAAGGAGCTTATCGCCGCCGCAGAGGAAGAGTTTGCGATTATTGCCGACATCCGCGGCCTCTCGTATCGCGCCAATTTTCACACCGCAGAAATATTCAACCGTATTATTTTGGATGGGGGAGAGCTCACGAGTGCCTATTCTGCAGATTTAAACCGCGAACTCCCGCTTGTCGAGGAACAATTCAACACTCGCGCTGGACTCTACGAACGCCTCAAATCCGCCCGAGAACGCGTCGATAAAGCCCTCATCTCCCTCGGCGAACCTGCGCGGGAATAATGAGGCAAGAGACGTATTTCTGTGTACAATAGCGGCATGGAAGAATCACAGACATTTATAGGGCGTGTGCGCAATAGGTTTTGGGTTATGGGGATGTTCATTATGTATCTCCTCGACAGGCTCGTTTCCTGGCTTGGGGTGCGGGCGAGTATTGCTGCGCGAGAGTCGGATCTTTTTCTCGGCACGGCACTCTTTCTTATCGGCTTCTTTGGATTCGAGAGCGGCCGCTACTGCGACGGCAATTCTTCCGACTATCTCTCATGCACACGCCCCGCTACTTACTATTTCTATGACGCTCCACACACGACACTCATAGTGCTCGGGGTATTCCTCATCCTCACGTGGTTTGTGCGTGCCCGCCGCTAAGCGAATGCTAAACTAGAGAGTAATGAACTCTCTGCGTGCAAAGAGTGCTCTTTTGCTTGTACTCCTTGCGGTGTTGTTTTTCTTCGCGCACACGTTTGCCGCAGAAATTAGTGACGTGAAGGTTGTGTCTGTCAACAATAGCTCAGCGGTTGTGGAGTGGACGACTGATGTGAACACCGATGCGACCATCAATTACGGTCTCGATGCGAATGTGGGGATTGTGCGCTACCCCTTGTTCGACAAAAATAAGCACTCACTCACGCTGGATAACCTCGATCCCGCGACGACCTACCACTTCCGCGTCATCTCGTCGGACGCGGCGGGGAACAAGGCAGCAACGGGCGCGTTCGTTTTTACCACAAAAGCAGGCGACGACTCTCTCGTGCAGCGCATCATCAAAGACATCAACAAACTTGAAGACCCGGAGGATATTAAAGAGGTGGACGAAGCTCTTAAAGATAAAGCCGGGGATATCTTGAAACCACCGACGATTCTCGGTGCGACGAAAGTTGTGGTTGATACGAATAGTGCGGAGATTACCTGGACGACCGATCGCGAATCTGGTTCTGCGGTCTATCTTGCGCCAGAGAGCGGCTATCGTGCCGGTGCAGAAAATCCCTACACTATTACTCAAGGAGACGCGACCGAGCGTGTCACGAAGCACAGCGTCTCGGTGATCGGGCTTGAACCGGCAACCACCTATCACTTTAAGGTGGTCTCACAAGATGATGTGGGACTCGCCGCCGAAACTGCCGATGATACCTTCAAAACACGCTCCCTTCTCCCGCGCATTTCCGACGCGAAAGTGACTCGCATTCAAGAAGACTCAGCAGTGGTGAGCTGGGCAACGCCAGATGTGGTTGCAAAGGGTGTGGTGGAATATACGAACACACGCACCAATGCAAAAAAATCCGTGGGCAGCCCTATTTATGCCTCGAATCATAGTATTCGTCTTGCCGACCTTGAATTTGGCACACGGTATTCCGCAGTTATTACTGCTACCAACGAAAGTGGTGACACGCTCTCGAGCGATCCCTTTACCTTCATAACCATTCGCGACGTTATCCCTCCTGCGATTGCGAAGGTGAAGAACGAATCAACACTTTTTCCGGGCGAAGACACCAAAATTCAGACCATAGTCTCGTGGGAAACCGATGAGCCCGCCGTGTGTCAGGTCTTTTATGCACAAGGCGCCGCGGGGAGTGGAGAGGGGGACTCACTTCCCATCGAAGTAAGTCCTTCTACGGAGCACACCAAGGTGATCGTTGGGTTCGCGCCCTCAACTGTGTATCGTTTCTGGGTGGAGTGTGCAGACGAAGCGCGTAATTCATCGGTCTCTGAAGATTTCGTCTTAATCACGCCGTTTAAAGAGAAAAACATTATTGATATTATTCTGGAGAACTTCCAAGGCACTTTCGGATGGGTCAATAATATAGGTAAATAAATCCGAAATTCGAAGCACTAAATTCTAAACAAATATGAAATTACAAATCACAAATAAATCCCCTCATTCCGTTTCGGATTTAGGATTTAGTATTTCGAGCTTTCAATAAGGTATGGCAAAAGCAGCGATTCAGGCAGAAAATCTCGTGATTACCTATAACAAGGGGAAGTCAAACGAATTTAATGCGCTTAAAAATATTAACGTCGAGATCTATCCGCGCGAATACATCATCCTCTTTGGTCCTTCGGGGTGTGGTAAATCCACACTCCTCTATACCATTCTCGGCGGTAACGTCCCCGACACCGGGCACCTCTATGTTAAGGGTGAAGATATTTATGCCTACACACCGGCGGAAATGAATCGCTATCAACAAGCCGTGATCGGCATCGTCTATCAGCAATTTAACCTCATCACTTCGATTAGCGTCTTGGACAACGTGGCGCTCCCGATGATCTTCCTTAACAAGGGCGTGCAGGAGCGGAACGCACGAGGGCAAGAACTCCTGCGTCGTTTTGGTATCCCTGAGCGCCTTGAGAACAAAACACCCGTCATGATGTCGGGCGGTCAGCAGCAGCGTGTTGCGGTGGCGCGCTCCTTGATTAACGATCCGGAGATTCTCCTTGCCGACGAGCCTGTTGGTAACCTCGACTCTATCTCCGCCGAGCACGTTATGGATTCATTTGAAGAAATTAACGAAAAAGACAGAAAGACGGTAATTCTCGTCACGCACGACGCAAAATATCTTCCGTATGCGCACCGCGTCTTCTATATGCGCGATGGGGAATTACGCCGCATTGTGGTGAACCCTGAAAAGCCACAAGTGAAGCGCACAAAGCCGGGGGAAACCATTGTGACGGAAATCGAACAGCTCGCACGTCTGTATCCGTATGCGGAACCGATGGAGCTCAAGGTAAAAAGCATTGTGAATTTTGCGACGCAAACAATCGGCTTCACGCAACTCGAGCGGCTTGAGAAGGCGGTCTTACAGGTCTTGGCCGGCACCATGGACGAAAACCTCCTCATGGAATTTCTGATGAAGAGCGTGCATGCGGGCGGCGTGGGAATGCACATGGATGAGGCGACGGGGGTTATGAATCGTGTCTTTGCCCTCGTGCACTATTCGCAGGACGTCCAAAAGTTTCGCGCGGAAGTGCATTCAGACAACCTCTTTCTCCACCAAAGAAAATTCATCGACCACCTCCTCTACTACATCAAAGAAGAGATCGGCATTACCTCAACCGCTGTGCAGATCGGAATACTCCGCGATGCGGTCGCCGATCGCGTGGGAGGTATCACGAACGCTGCAGAGTTTGAAGAAAAACTTGCGCTTCCCGAGCATCTTGGAGGCGCTGCCTACGACGAAGATGCGGCAGGGAAAATAGCGCGACATTTAGAGAAACTGATTGCTCAAGGCGGCTACATCATCCGCGCGAACGAACTTCTCGGAGCGCATTCATAACCACCATGAGAATTCAAGACATCGCAATGCTCTCAACGCGTATGTTCAAGACGAACCCGTCGCGTACGTGGCTCACTATTTTGGGCATGGGTGTGGGAACGGGGGCGGTCGTTGCGCTTGTGGGCCTCGGCTTCGGGCTCCAGAGTATCATTCTCGAACGCATCGTTTTCGGAGAAACACTCCTTTCTCTCAACGTTGCAAATCCGCCTTCGAAGGCGGTAGTCTTGGATCAAGAAACTGTCGATGCATTTGCAGCAAACGAGCTCGTGAAAGATGTGTCGCCCATGGCGAGTTTTCCGACGCTTGCAACGTACGAGGGGCTCACAGGGAATGCATTCCTCCAGGGCGTGAAGCCATCCTATTTTCTCTACACTGGCGGCAAGGCGCTTGAAGGGGATCTGTTTACCGACGCGACTGCCGAGGAAGACAAGCGAAGCGTGATTGTTTCTTCTGCGATGCTCAAACTCTTCGGCGTTGAAAACCCGGCAGAAGCACTTGGTCGCCAAGTCACATTCCGCGTTTTAGTGCCGAACGAGGGGACTGAAGATTTTACCGAAGTCGCGATTGAGACTCCGTACACTATTAAAGGAGTAACCGATGACGCATCATCGCTCGTGGCGATCATGACGCTCGATGAGTTTTCGTCGCGCTTCCAGATTCCTGAGTACGAGCGCGTGCAAGTGCGCGTGATTGATAGTGAGTCACTGGTTCCAGTGCAAGATGAAATTATCGCACAGGGATTTGTGGTGACGGCGCTTTCAAAAACTGTCGAACAGGCAAACAAAATCTTCCAAGGTATTCAGGCAGTCTTGGCAGTCTTTGGTGGAATCGCACTCACTGTTTCTGCGATTGGTATGTTCAATACAATGACGGTCACCCTCCTCGAGCGCACGGCGGAAATCGGCATTATGCGCACGATTGGCGCTTCGTCGCGTGACATCGTCGTACTCTTCGTTGCGGAAGCGGTTATTGTTGGTCTTCTCGGGGGCATTGTGGGAATCATGATCGGCGTCGGTATTGGGTGGTTTGCGAATGGACTCCTGAGTGTTGCGGCGAGTAAGTTCGGTGGGGAAGCGGTTGGGATTTTCAAATATCCACTTCCATTTCTCGCATTCATCGCGACTTTTTCGGGTGTCGTCGGGCTTATCACCGGACTTTTCCCTGCGCGTCGCGCCGCAAAAATTAACCCACTCGACGCGATTCGCTACAAATAGCAACTACGCGCGGTTTGTTATCCACATACAAGGAAAATTACAATTTTCCTGAGTGCTACCATCAGTGCATAGTATGCCGTATCAGTTCGGGCTTCTTCGTTTATGTCAGAGCGCACTCCAGGGGGGTGAAGGCAAAAGTGGTGCTTTGATCCTTGCGGTTATCTCGGCACTTTTGTTTACGCTCCTCTTTGATGCGAATGTACCAAACGCACGCGCAGACGACGTGACCACATCAGTTACGGTGCTCAACACCGCGCCAACATGGACAGTGGATGCGCAAGAAAACATTGGATCTTCCACAACAACTCCCACCAATTCGGGAAGTGTTGTTTCTTGGATTGGAACGGCAACGGACTCAAGCGGCGACAACTACTACCTCCTCATTTGTAAAACAAGTGGCACACCCACTGCAAACATCAGTGCGGCGCCGACCTGCAATGGTGGTGTTGCCAATCAGTGGGCGGTTTCAGCTTCTACGGGCAGTGGCTTACAAGCAACCGCTGCAACAACCACCAGAGAAACCTTCCCATTTCAAAACGAGCTTAATGATTGGTTCGCATGGGTATGCGATGGTAATAACCCGCTTCCGCGCTGCAACCTGGCGTTTAGGCAAGGTAGTGGCACAACCTCCTCGCCCTTTGTTGTAAACCACCCTCCTATTTTCACCGCGATATCAAACGATGGTCCAGTCGATCCGGGGGATACGATGACATGGAACTCTACGGCATCAGATACTGATGTTGCTGGTGTTGCTGACACTGTGCAACTCATCGTGTGCCGCACGAGCGGTTTCAGTAACGGAACCTGTACCGGTGGCGCCTGGGCAACCTCGACGCTTGCGTCGTCTAACCCCGCAACGACCACCACTATTGTGATTCCAACACAGGACGCTCTGTATTCGGCATTTGTGTTCGTGATCGATAATCATGGTCACAGTGCAACATCGACATTCCAAGGTTTCAATTCATCGTTTACCGTGAACAATGTCGCGCCAAGTGTGAGTGCTGCGACCGTCAGTCTTGAAGACACTGATGGCTCGGGTAACTTAACGCTCGTCACGCCGAGTGCAACAACCGGACCTTTTCGTGTACGCTTTACCGCAACTGACAACAATAGCTGTCAGGCAACGGTGGGGAATGAGATCGCGACGGCAACCATCAACGTCTATCGCTCAGGTATCACACAAGCAGGCTGTGATTCTTCTGGCGAATATAATCCTAACAACTGCTATGCATCCTCGTCGCCGAATTTCAGTCCTTTTGTTTCCTGCACCCAGGATGGCGCCTCGTGTAGTGGGACGTCGGATACCACATCCACATGGACATGCACATTCCCGCTTTGGTACGTCGCAGACCCAACCGATACCGCAACGCCTTGGACAGCGGAAAACTGGCTCACCTCGGTCAGTATTCTCGACGATGACGGTTTCTCAAGTGGACTCACCGAGGGTTCAACAGGAAATGAAATGACCAGTTTCCTCGCATTTAACGTGACAGAAACTGCGATTGGGTACGGCGGGCTCGAGCCGGGTCAGCAGAACGATCCTCTCGCAACCACAACTGATCTTATTGCACTCGGAAACATTGGCCTCGACCAAGACCTCTATGGCGACACGATGTGTACGATATGGAGTGCACCAGACTCGTGTGATACCAACGGCATTAATCCCGCAAACGATATTCCGGTCTCTAACCAAAAATTCGCAACTTCCTCAGTCGGCTATGCGTCCACTACCGCATTTACACTCACCGGCTCTACGACTCCGGCTGAACTCTTGATACGCGTTCCGAAGACAACCGCCACAAGCTCCCCGCAAGAACGGGATACCTACTGGGGCATCAACATTCCAAGCGCGATTACGCAAGCGGGTAGCTATCTCGGGCAAAACACAATAACAGCAAAGAAGAGTAATAGTTCCTTCTGGTAAAGCGTTTTCCTGGGGTTCATGGGTCACTTTTCTCTCTCTCCCGGTTCGTGGGTACAGAGGCAAGACATAGCGTTAGTAGGTGCTAAAATGCGCTCTATGGCCGCGAAACACAGGCGCTTTTTTTCTATGCGCTTTTCGCTCGTGACACTCATTGTGTTTTTTGTATGTGCGCCACTTGCACATGCGGGGTTTGGTATCACACCTCCGTATGTGAATAATCAACGTCTCACGCGCGGGACTGTCTTTGAACAAAAAATAACGCTCGTACGCTCCGACCCCTCAGAAGACCTCACTGCGGAGATCACCATGAATATTCCCGGCATCGAATCGTGGTTTTCTGTTGATCGTGGAAATACATTTATCTTACCGAAAGGCACAACTCAAATTCCTATTATCGTACGCGTGCAGGTTCCCGAAGATGCCGAATACAAAACACACGAAGGAACCATTCGGGTGCGAACATCTTCGGCTGCGGCAGGTCCTCAGGGAAGCGGTGTGTCAATTGCGCTCGGTGCCCAGATCGACGTTGATATTGAAGTTGTTGATAAGATTTACGATTTCTCAGTGAGAAAGATTCGACTCTCTGATCTCGAAGAAGGTCGCTGGAAGTGGGGACTGTTCTTTCCTGGCAAGATTCGCTTTCTCATGACGATCGAAAATACAGGGAATACCGACTATGGACCAACTGGGGTGCGGTTCGAGATATACGATGCCGATATGGAAACACTGCTCGAAACTACCGAGAATACGAATACGATTGAGTCAATTCCACCGTTTGCAATTCAGGAGGTGCTTGCGGAACTCCCGACACGTCTCCCAGCAGGACGTTATAAGGCAAAATACACTATTCAAAAAGGTGAAGAGGTTGCGCAACAGGACGTGCTCGACGTGAGCATCTCAACCATAGGAAGTGTTCCTGGATATGAGGGGTACGGTTTCGGAGGACTTTCAAATGCCGATAAACTAAAAGTTGCTGGTTTTGTTGGTATCCCACTTCTTATCGTGCTCTCTCTTGCCGTCATTCTCGCGCGTCGTCGCACTTCTCGCCCGCATGTTCGCTGGTAGTCTGTTTGAGCGTGTGTGGATAGGGCTCCTCACCGCAATGGGTATCGGCGTGCTCCTACTTGAAGCGTACCTCATATTTCTTCCACAAGCCGCTGCAATTGATCTTCAAACTAGCGCTATCATCACCATTTGTGGCGATGGAGTTGTGAGCACCGAAGAGGTCTGTGATCTTGGGGCAGGGAATAACCTGGGTACGTACGGCTCCTCGACTACGCTGCGTGTGTGTGCGGCTGATTGTGTAAGCTTCGGTCCTTACTGCGGCGATAACATACTCCAAGTGCGTTTCTCTGAGCAGTGTGACGATGGTAATCATACCAACGGCGACCTTTGTTCGGCGACGTGCCAGTCGGAAACCGCAGTGCCGCCGTCAAACCCGGGCTCGCCAACCGTCGGCTCTATCCCGAATCTTCCTGGGGGGCAACCAGGAACCATTCCGTCTGCAAACGAAACAAAAGTGGTGATGCGCGGGAAAGCATACCCAAACGCTGATGTGCGCGTGTTGGTTGATGGCAAAGAATTTGGAACCACCCGCGCTGATTCCAAAGCAAATTTTATCTACACAACCAATCAGGTGACCCCCGGTATTACGACGTTTGGCTTTTCTGCAAAAGATAGTCGTGGTGTCGACTCACTTACTACCGCGTTTGTATTTGAGGTCGTCCAGAGCGCGGTGACTACCATCGCAAATATACTCATTCCGCCGACCATCTCTGCGAGTGCGGTTGAAATACCACGAGGAGATTTTTTGACGCTCCAGGGACAGACAGTGCCCGATGTGAAGGTGTTCGCGGATGTGTTTGCCGGGAAGAAGACATCGTTCTCTGCAGAGAGCGACCAGGCAGGACTGTGGGTACTGCAAGTAGACACCGGATCGCTCTCTGAAGGGATGAACACTGCAAAGGCGCTTTTTGAACTTTCGATCGAAGCTTCGAGCGGGTACGGTCGCTCTGTGGGGTTTTTTGTGGGCGCAGGTTCTCCTGGAGGCACCGGCTCAGCTGATGTTAACGATGACGGCAAAGTCAATCTCGTCGATTTCTCGATCTTTCTCATCTCGTGGGGGAAGACCGACGCGCGCTATGACTTCAACAAAGACGGCACCGTAAATCTCGGAGATTTTAGTATCATGCTCTTTAACTGGACGGGCTAATATATACTATAGGTATGCGCGCCATTCTTGCACTCGCACTCTTTGCTTCCCCCATTTTTGCACATGCCGCAAGTGTCTATCTCACGCCGGGGGATGGGACATATGGAGTGGGAGATACGTTTATTGCAGAAGTGCGGGTTCTCACTGACGATGCGTGTATAAATGCTGCTGACATCGAGATTGTATACCCCAAAGAAAGCATGCGCGCCGTTGATTTCAGTAAAGGCTCATCAATACTCTCCTTGTGGGTGCGCGAGCCCGTACTCGATTACGAGCGCGGTATCGTCTCATTTGCGGGTGGCATTCCCGGTGGGTATTGCGGACGCGTTCAGGGCGACCCGTCGCTGAGCAATATTCTCGGCAGAATTGCATTCACAGTTGTTGGCACAAGCGAGAATGCTGACGTGCTCATAAGTAACAACGCACGTCTCTATGCACATGATGGTCTGGGGACTGAGATAGTGCCGGAACGAAGCGTTGCGTCGTTTACACTCCTTCGTGAGCCACAACTTTCGGCAAACGAATGGATTCAGGAGGTACAGGAAGATACTATTCCACCAGAAGCATTTACGGTCGAGGCTCACTCAACGCGCGGGATCTTTAGCGGCCGCTATTTTCTCGTATTTTCGACAACCGATAAGCAGAGTGGGCTTGATCACTTCGAGCTCTATGAGCGAGGAGCCTGGCGTACGGTTACGAGCCCCCACGCCCTTCGTTTTAAATCGCTCGACGATATTCGTGTCCGTGCCATAGACAAGGCAGGAAACGAGCGCTTGGGAGAGTATGACGCGGAGGCCGCACCGGAATCACAGGCGTCGATCGATCTTTCATTCATCATTTTCGGCGTCATACTCGTTGTGCTCATCGCATTCTCGCGGCTGTACCTGCGACCCAGGGAAAAGCCAACAGATCCTGCATCAGGCGCATGATGCGTGTTTTCCTCGCGCTGGTTCTCCTTGTTCCGAGCGGGGTTTTTGCCGCAGAGGCAGCGCTCTTTGTTGAGCCAGAAACGGGAGCCTATACGATCGGTGAGATTTTTGAAATACGTGTGTATGCTGATACCGATGACGCAGAGGTAAATGCTGCTGAGGCGGAGCTCACATTTAATCCCGACGCAATTGAGATACAAAAAGTTTCGACTGATGGTTCTATTCTCGATGCATGGCCAACGCAGCCGACATTTTCAAATCAGACAGGAACACTGCGTTTTGCGGGGTGGACAAAAGTACCGTACCGCGGTTCGCGAGGACTTCTCGTCACCGTGGAGTTCAAGGCACTCCGCTCGCGCCCCAGTAATGCCTATCTTGCCGCGGGTGCCATTCTCGCCGCTGATGGTAAAGGTTCAAACATAATCACCAGCATGCGCTCAGGGCTCTACACAGTTCAGCCGCGCGAGGAAGGGGCGGTTCCTGAACTGAGTGACGCAACATCGACAGAAGAAGGCTATGAAGCATATATCGAGGAGGCACCTCCCGCACCTATTTTTGATCCGCATCCGGGTTTTGTGCCTGTGGGAGAGCGAATTGTAGTAACAGGAGTTGCTGCGCCGAACACGAAGATAGTATTCCTCTTTGGAGAAGGGGATGAGGCTGAAACAACGGCGCTTACCACGGATGGGGACGGCGCATTTATGTTTGTCTCCAACATGGGCGCACGTCCCGGTGTCTATCGTCTTCGAGCCATGACTGAGAATCAGAATGGCAAGATGTCGGAAGCCGCACGGCTCACAATAACGGTGCGTTCGGAAGGATTTGCGTCTGTTGCCGCCGTTGGTGCAGACGTGGTGGGGACGATTCTCCCTATACTCTTTCTTCTCGTCCTCGGTGGTTTGGGTGCGGGCTACCTCTACCACATCCATGCGATCGAAAAAGCAAAATACGGCCGCATTCGTGAGAAATAAGCACTACCGATCTTGCATCGCGCTAAAGAAAACCGAGAGATCGGCGAGCGAAAGCAGGCCGTCGCGGTTTAGATCGAAGTATGCATCGTAAGGGCCAAAGAGCTTCATCATGAGAATAGACATATCGGCGATAGTGACGCCATTTTTTCCGTCAAAATCAGCATGTGGCGCCGCTCTTTGTGTCTCTACTCCGACTTCTTCTTTGGGAGTTTCCGGAACGATTGTAATGGAGAGGGTGCGAAGCTCGGTTGTGATACGCTCTCCCGTTCCATCATGGGCCCGCACCTCAGTATCTTTGAATGAGAAGACTGCTTCGCCGGGTGTTTTGGCGCGGACAGTTAGTGTAAGCGCTGTATGCACTCCGGTGAGTCCTCCGCGCGCGAGTGATCCTCCACTAAACCGCAGTTCACCCACCGCTTCACGCAACACCGTTTCCTCAGTCCAAAGGTCCAAGAAAGATCCTTCCTTGCTGATGGCAATTACTTCCATCTCAGGTGGGATTACGAGTGTTGTGCCAATAGCGTTCACCGGCACTTGGGCATTGAGATTAATGGAGAGCGTGGCATTTTCTCCCACCCGCATTTGTTCAGGTGTGGGTGCGAGATACATAATAGCTTTAGGCACGCCCATCATCATGCTTGTGGTAAGGAGTGCGATTGCAGTTCCATGTCCAATCAGGATTTTGTGGGCATGGCGACGAAGAAATGCCTGCATAGCCTTAGTGTACTTCGTGGCGAGCGTCTCGGTCTTGGCTGTACACATCAAAGTGGGGGAGTGATGGGGTCAAGCTCTCCCCCCATGAGCGTTGTGGTTGAGACGTAGTCTTTGCCAGTAAAGACGAAGTGAGAGACCCTTCCTTCACGAAGCCATACAAACACACGCCCCTCCGAGCCAATACGCTCAAACAGTGTTTGAAGTGTGCCCCCTATCTCGTCGCGAGGATTGCTAAGCTTAAAAACGTACTGTTCGCCGCTATCCTCTACCTTCTTTTCGAGAAAGGTAAGATGAGCACCCTCATCCGCAAAGATGCGCGTGTTATCAAGAATTGGGCCATAGACGGCAATGCCTACGAACTCCTCTGGTATCGCCCTACTGTCAAACGAGCGCCACCCTTCCGTGAGAGGCAGTGTCTGTCTGAGGAGTGGACTGTCAGTCGAGACTGATACATAGACTTTTTCACCAAGAGAGATGTTTTGGAGGGTAAATGAATGTGTTTCGCCGGTATTTTTAACCGTTAGGGTTGTGCGCGAGTTTGAGGAATACGATTTTGCCGGGGTATCTATGCGATAGGTGCCGTCAATCGAAAGTATACGATCGCCAATATCCACACGAGTCTCTGCTCGCATTCCATAGGTGCGATTCATACCGAGCTGTCGGAGAGTGTCTCTAACCAACTCATCAAGCTCAGCCCCTTTTCGGGCCTCCAAGAAGCCAACAATAATGATTGCAAAGATAATACCGCCAAGAACAAGAGTTTTTGCTGCAAGGCCGGACATATCTCTAGCGTACGCGAGCTTTGGCATAAGTACAATGCGATCTGTTCGTGAAGATACGAAAATAAGTTGTCCACAGTCAGGAGAGGCTTGTTTTCATGCGACCCTCTGAAGGTATATACTTCAAGCCATATCTCGGGTATCGAGGTGCTGTGCGCGGCAAATCTCGGGGGTCGAGATGAGTTCTATGGGGAAGCAGGACGAATACATAAACCTCAAAGAGGCCGCGCAAATTACAGGCTACAGCGCCGACTATATCGGTCAGCTTATTCGTGCAGGAAAATTGGAAGGCAAACAGGTCTACTCAAACGTTGCGTGGATGACGACGCGTGAGGCGCTTGAGGCCTACCAGCAAAACAAAGACAAAAAAGCCGAAGAGCCATCATATAGTGATCGGCTTAAAAAAGTACTCACGACCCCAGAGTCGCTGGTGAATCTCTATACGTGGGTTGCCTGGACATGTGTTGTGCTCCTCGTAGTCGTGATTCTATTGCTTGCGTATGTATTTGCGGTGAGCCTCGACAATCGTATCAGTGCGCGCAATCTGCAAGAAGTGCAGAACAGGGGCTATGTTGAATAAATGCGTGCGTTATTGGGTAGGCGTCCTCTGCCTTCTTGGAGTGCTAATTCCTGTGCTTCCCGTATTTGCGGCGCCTGGGGTGCCGCGGATGCTCAATTACCAGGGACGTCTTCTTTCGAGTGGGGGGACGCTTCTTGGAGGCACGGGCACCGAGTATTGTTTCAAGTTTTCTTTCTATGACGTTCCCACAGTTGGTTCTGGTACAAAACTGTGGCCTGCTTCCGCTCCCTCAACGATGACCGCGCCGGTTCGTAACGGTGTGTTCACGGTGGGTATTGGCGACACGAATATCGGGGGCGACGTGCTCGATTTTAATTTTCAGGATACCGACGCCGCATATTTAAATGTTGAAGTAGCAACGAAAGTAGGTGCGACCTGTGCTCCGGGGGACGGCGCGGAATCGTTCGAAACATTCTCACCACGTCAGCGCATTCTCGCCTCGGGCTATGCCATTAATGCTTCAATGGTCGGTGGTTTTTCGGCGGCACAGTATGCAAGTGGGAATCAAATTCCAGTTCTTGCGTCCGGCAATCTCATTCTTGGCGGCACAAATCCTTTTATTAACGCAACGACCACAAACGCCCTCACGCTCCAGGGTGGGGGGCAGGCAACAGGGGACATCCAATTTTTCAGTGCGGCAAACAAAATTACTGCGCAGGGTAATTTGACACTCGCTGGTGGAGTGACAGCTGCTGCAGCAACAACAACACATGCAACATCGACAACGCTTTTTTCAACACTTGGACGCTTCACGAACATAATTGTCAATTCTCTTGTTGCTGCTGTGGCGACGATCACCAATCTCACCGCCACCAATATCATTGGAACGAATGCAACCACGACCAACGCAACAACCACCAGCCTTTTTGCTTCTACGCTCGCATCGCTCTCAGGACTCTTTGGGGACATAACCGCAACGACAAGCGCAAACCTTGCCTCAACAACCGCGCAAGGACGTTTTCTCACGGGTAACATCATTGCCACTTCAACGGCAACATCGTCGTTTGCGGGTCCGTTTCGTGTAGGACTCGATACATCCTCATATCAATTTTCTATTCTTGGTTCGACAACTGCGGCGACGAGTGCAACGGGCACGGCCGTGCTCGCGGTTTCAAATTCAAATCCGACGCTCAGTTCCGGCACGAACGTGCTCCGCCTCAATCTTCGAACGGCGTTTGGAACAACATGTACTTCGGGCACGACATGCCCGCGCTTCATCGAGTATTTTGCGGGTGTTCCTGATAATGCTGATACGGGCGGGCGCGGCGTTGGCTCTCTCCGTCTCTCAACTGCGGGGACTGGCATCACACAAACTTCGGGTGCTGCAGACTTTGCCGAATATATGGTGCTCAATTCGTCGGCAAGTGTTGGCGACCTGGTTTCGCTCAATTCAGACGGTGAATACCAGCGTGCTGTTGCGGGACAATCGCTCATCGGTGTTATTTCAGATAACCCCGCATTTGTGGCAAATGCCAACTTGGAGGGTGTGCCGAATGCGTACGTAGTTGGTTTTGCGGGTGTGATTGAAACAACAGTGAGTGATGCGAATGGCATTATTGGCGCCGGAGATTTCATTGCGGCGAGCACAACGGCGGGTGTTGGTGTGAAGCTTATGGGCTCAGGTTTTACCTTGGGGCAGGCGCTCGAGAACTGGAATGGTCCGGGTACAGGACAAATTTCAGTGTTAGTATTTCCTAAATACATTGACGCGGCGATCGTCCTTGAAGAATATGGCGGTTCGCAGGGCGGCATCTCGGGGTACTGGGATTTCTCGACATCAACTGGGGCCATCACGCTTGCCTCATCGTCATACGCGCTCGCACTCACCAACAAACTCACGCTCGAAAATGCATCGGCGACGAGAATTTCTACAAGCTATGCTTCGTCAACGCAAGGTTTTTTTGGTTCGCTCTCAATTGGGAATCTCACGGGCATTCTGCGTGCGACAGGTGGGGCTATTACGAGCACACTTGTCAATCTCGGGAGTGATGTGACAGGAATTTTGGGAATCTCAAACGGCGGCACCGGCATTTCAACAGCACCGACATATGGTCAGCTTCTTTTGGGTAATGCGATCGGTGGCTACGATCTTGTCGCGACATCGTCGCTCGGCATCACGGGTACCTTTTCCACCACGTCCGCCTCGTTCTTTTCTTCGCAAGGTCTCGCGTTCTCCACTACCTCTAACGATTACTGGAAAAGTGTGAACAACTTTTTCTCAACAACATCCACTGATTACTACATATCCCAAGCAAATCTTTCAGGCTTCTCGACAACGTCTGCAGATTACTGGCAGACACAAAGAAACTTCTTCTCAACTTCAAGCGCCTCATACTTCTCATCACTCGGCCTCGCATTCAGCACGACTTCAAACGACTACTGGAAATCGGTCAACAACTTCTTCTCAACGACAAGTGCCGCACATTTCACGTCTCTTGGTCTTACATTCTCAACAACATCCAGTGATTACTGGAAATCTGTGAATAATTTCTTCAGCACGACTTCTGTCGACTACTGGGAAACCCAGCAAACCGCACGCACCGCAGACGATCTCACTAACAACAGCATTGAAGAGTTAAACGATGTCGCGGCAATGACGGAGAACTATGGGGACCTCTTTGCGTGGAACGGTTCCACGTGGACTGACTTTGCAACTTCAACACTTGGTATCGCACTCGCTGACACCGCTGGTACTCTCGCAGCGAATCGTGGTGGCACCGGTCTTTCAAGCATCTCCGCAGCAGGTATTCTCCTAGGGAATTACGCAGGGACTGGCTGGCAACAACTCTCCACATCCACACTGGGACTCCTGACCACCCACGTCGCAGAAGGAGCCAACCTCTACTACACCGACTCCCGTGTCCAAACCTTCCTCAATGCTCTCGATAAGGGATACTTCTTCTCCACAACTTCCGCACAACACTTCGTCCACTCGTCTTCAACGATTCCGAAGACGTATACGGCTAATACTTTCACTGCCGCACAATCATTCACGGGTGGCCTCACCTCAAACGCACTCACACTCACCGGACTGAATGGTCCACTTGATGCACGCAATGGTGTGGTGTCTGCGACGACGTCCATCGGTGTCCTCTACGGCGGCACCGGACTCACCGCAGCGCCAACCTTCGGTCAGATGCTTGTCGGGAACGCATCCGGTGGCTACACACTCACTGCCACTTCCTCACTCGGACTTCCAACATTTGCATACCTCTTCCCAAACAATGCCACCACAACTGGTCTTGGCATCTACGCATCCTCAACCATTGGCTCGGGTACGCAAGCAGGAGGACTCACGATTAGTGGAGGCGCGACGACGACGGGGCTGCTCGCGGTACTTGGTGCGGGTACATCAACGTTTGCAGGAGGACTGCAAGCTTCGGTATTGAACGTCACATCGGTGTCGGCAACTTCTACGTTTGCGAATGGTATCAATATAGGACAGGGCTGCGTCGCAGTAAATGGTGTGTGTTTGGGTGCGGGCGGGGGAGGGGGAGAAGGAAGTGGTGTTTTGGTTGCTATCCGAACGTTTACGACTCCCGGGGTCACAACATATACACCCTCACCAGGGGCCACGATTGCGCACGTGGTCGTGACCGGCGGTGGCGGTGGCGGTGGCGGTGCCGATGCTCCGGCTGCAGACGTCGCGAACGAAACAGTTGGTGGCGGCGGTGGCGCGGGCGCATCCTCTATCGTTGTCGTCGACGTTGTCGCAACAACGTCGGTGCAAATTTCAGTGGGTTCTGCGGGAACTGCCGGATCAAACACGGGAGGAACCGGTGGCACCGGTGGGCAATCGCGTTTTAGTACGTTTGCAATTGCAAATGGTGGTGTTGGCGGCGGCGGCTCTGCCGTGAATGCAGCGTGTGCGGCTGGTTCTTGGGGTACAGCAGGCACCGGCGGTAGCGCAAGCTCCGGTGATCTTAATGTGAGCGGTGGCGACGGACATATTGGCGATTGTCTCGCTGAAGTCGTCTTTGGAGGTCTTGGTGGTAGCAGTTACTGGGGCGGCGGCGGTCGTGGTGGACAAGACGGTGGAAACGTATGTACAGCTGGAGCAACGGCAGGTGCGTATGGTGCCGGCGGCGGCGGCGCGTCTTGTGAAGACGTGGATACCGGTGCAACGGGAGGTGCCGGTGGCACGGGCACGGTCGTTGTCTATGAATATGGTCCTTTTACTGGTGAGCTCGGCGTGACGAGCGGCGGCACTGGCACTACAACTGTGCCGACATACGGGCAATTACTCGTCGGCGACGGACTCGGTGCGTATACCCTCATGGGAACCTCGACGCTCGGTATCCAGGGAATCTTTTCAACCACATCTGCACTCCATTTCTCATCTCTCGGTCTTGCGTTCTCCACCACCTCCAACGACTTCTGGCAAACGCAGCGCAACTTCTTCTCCACAACCAGTGCCAACTTCTTTGTCTCATCATCAACAACGATTCCGAAGACCTACACTGCCAACACCTTCACTGCACTCCAAACCTTCGGCAACGCCTCCTCAACACTCTTCTCCACCACCTACGCTTCCACAACAAACCTCGTCGTCTCTGGTCTTCAGAACGGACTCCTGCGCGTTGATGGACAGGGGAATGTCTCACTCGCAGTCGCAGGCACTGACTACGCAACCTTCGGCTACCTCTTCCCAGGAAACGCAACAAACACACTCCTTTCATTCAACGGCGGCCTCATCGCAAACGCATCATCTTCCATCACCGCACTCTCCTCGACCTTCTCCACCTCAACGAACGCTACCTCAACGAATCTCTTTGCAACAAATGCGCGCTTCACGAGCGCCACCACCTCAAACCTCGGTATTACCAATCTTCCTTCCGCACTCCTTGCAACTGACGCAACAGGTCGTGTGTATGCGACCACATCCCTCGCTGCTTCATATCTCGACGTGACCGGCAACTGGTCCGGCACCTTCGATGGTCAAGAAGGAAGTTTCTATCTCGCGAACAGCTTCTCCACCACATCAGCAACAAACTTCGCATCCCTCGGCTTAGCGTTCTCCACCACCTCCAACGACTACTGGCAAACGCAGCGCAACTTCTTCTCCACCACCAGCGCCAACTTCTTTGTCTCATCATCAACAACCATTCCGAAGACCTACACTGCCAACACCTTCACTGCACTCCAAACATTCGGCAACGCCTCTACAACAAACATCTCTGCATCGTACGCGTCTTCGACACAAGGATTTTTCGGCTCGCTTTCGGTGGGCAATCTTACGGGTATTCTTCGTGCAACGGCAGGAGCCATTAGTGCGACACTTGTTGACCTCGCAAGCGATGTGAACGGTATTCTACAAGTAGCAAATGGCGGCACGGGGTGGGGGAATATCCAATCAGGCACGCTTCTTACTGGAAACGGAACAGGAGCACTTGCTACCACTACCATCGGCTCATCGCTCCAACTCTCCGGGGGCACACTCGCTCTCAACACGGGAAACGCAAACACTTGGACAGCGCGTCAGAATTTTGCCCTTGCGTCGTCGAGTGCTTTGTCAGCAGGGCGCGCATATTTTGGAGAAACGGCGACAACAACCATTGATACGGCAGGGAATGTTGTAGTCGCAGGGGCGTTGAATGTGACAGGCAATACCACACTCTCTGCTGCAACAACAACAAATCTTTTAGTAACTGCATCTTCGACGTTCCAGGACTTCACGTCACGAAATGCAACGTCGTCACTTCTCTTTACCAACGCCTTTCGCGGCGCAGGACTTCTTGGATGTGATACTTCGGGGGATAAGCTTTTGTGGAATTCCCTCACGGGGCAATTTTCATGCGGAGTCGATGCGGGTGCCTCTGGCTCTGGCATTTCATCGCTTGGCGCTCCGGGGCAACCTCAAACAGGGGCGACGCAAACATTTGCTTCATCAAGTGATGCAAACATTGGGATTACCATCACATCCGCTGGTAATGCGCACACCTTTGCGATGAATTGGCTCGGCATGCTCGGAGTTTCTCGGGGCGGCACGGGGTGGGGGAATATCCAATCAGGCACGCTTCTTACTGGAAATGGCACCGGTGCACTTGCGACCACTACCGTCGGCTCGTCGCTGCAACTTGCAAGCGCAACGCTTGGGTTAAATCTTGCGAATGCAAACATCTGGAGTGGTTTGCAGCGATTTGGGGGAGGCGCTTCTACAACTGCACTTTCGGCAAATGATTTTGTTGCGGTGGGACGCACAGCGACCACCACGATTCGTGGGGAAACAAATGCAACGTCAACGTTTGCGGGTGGCATCGAAGGGCGTGCGCTCAATATCACAACTGGCACTTCAACATTTGCAAATGGCATCAATATTACAGGCGGATGTTTTTCAGTGAATGGAGCGTGTATCACCGACACCGTCGTAAAACTCACTGCAGTGAATACATTTACTACAAGTCAGGCGTATACGAAGCCAAACGGCATGTCGTACATTGTTGTTGAGGTTTGGGGCGGTGGCGGTGGCGGTGGCGATGGCGATGGTACTGGCGATGGTACTGGCGGTGGCGGATCTGGTGGCTATGCGATGGAGCAATTTACCGTGAGCGAACTTGCTGGCACCACAACGCCATTCATTCAAATTGGTGCAGCTGGCACAGTTACCGCCTCTGCAAGCGGTGGTGCTGGCGGCACATCAGCGTTCGCCGGGTCTGCAACATCTACTGGTGGCGGCGGAGGTGTGCGTGCAAACGGTGCTGACGGAGCGGGGGGTGCCGGGGGCATTGGTTCTGGAGGGGATCTCAATATGAACGGAGATTCAGGTGGTTATGGCGACACCGCAATTGGTATTGGAGGCGCCGGAGGCGATGCTCCGCGTGGTGGTGTGGGTGGTGCTGGTGGTGTAGGGGCAGGTGCTGCTGGGGCCGCGGGGGCGTGTGGTGGTGGTGGTGGTGGGAGTAATGGGACAGGCACTGTGGGCGGCGTCGGTTGTGTCGTTATCTATGAGTACACCACAGTTACGAGTGGTGCCGACCTTGCAGAGAATTATCCAGTCACCGATCCATCTATCGGACCAGGAGACATTGTGGCGTTTGATACATCTTCTCCACTTGTAGTCACGCGCGCTTTGGAAGAAGTGAAGCGACCACTTGTTGGCATTGTCGCCACAGCTCCAGGAATTGTGCTCGGAGAAAAAGATCAAGTTGGTCAGCGTCCTGTTGCGCTCGCCGGAAGAATTCCGACAAAAGTAAATCTTGAAGGAGGTGTAATCGAAGTGGGGGATCGTATCGCACTCTCGTCTGAAGCGGGTGTCGGGCGCAAAGCAAATGTCTTTGATGATACTGTGGGTATCGCACTTTCGGCATACGACGGCACGCAGGAGGAAGCAACAGTGATGCTCTTTGTTGATCTGCAGCGCGGTATTGAGATTGATGCTTTGGGACTCGCGCTTCTCGGCGACATGGAGGGCTTACGCGTGATCGCGACGAGTACCGAGCAATTTGATTTCGTTGATGGTGTCATGCACGCAATCTCTGTGCGTCTTCAAAATGCGTTTGGAATCGCTTCGACTGAATTTGCCACATCTTCCGCATCCTCAACCGACGGAGTTGCAACATCCATCGCAACCTCGACCGCAAGCACAACTCCGCGCACAGGGGAACAATCATTTATTGCCTCCATTCTGACGCATATTGCCGAGTGGTTTGCGAGTGCAACAAACGGCATTGGTGCGATCTTTGTTGACACCGTTAAAGCGAAGAATGAGATCTGTATTGATGATCAGTGTCTTACCAAAGAAGATGTTCGTTCGCTCTTGGAAATTACGGATGTTCCTGAGTATGAGACGCTGAGCGAAGAAGATATGACCGGCCCCATTGAAGAGATTGTTCCCCCACCATCTGCGGGAGAGAATCCACCGATAGGTGGAGAAGCGTCGAGTGAAACTCCCGAGGCTCCATCCGTCTCAGCATCTCCTTCAGCAGATATACCGCCAACTCCCGAATCAGAAGTTCCTGAGGCGAGCCCGCCCACCGAATAGAATATGAGACACTACTAATATGGCACGAGATCCACTGATTGTAAGTTTAAAAAATGAACCCGCACCTCCGGCAATGCCGCCTATGCCACCACCTCCGCGTCGTCGGAGAAAGCGTAATCCGACATTAGTCATTAGCGTCTGTGTGTTTCTTGTCCTCGGCGCTTCAATCTATTGGTATGTTGTACGAAACGACTCAGCATCAGAAGCCCCGGCAGTGAGAGAAGAAACGCCAGAAAAGGAGCTTTCAATAGTTGAGCGTGTGGGGAAGCTTATCGTGCTCCCGGAGGGAGAAGAGCCAACAATCGCGACAGTTTCTGATCCGTCCAAACTCGCCGAGCAAACATTTTTTGCTAACGCGAAAGTGGGCGACGTCGTCTTGATCTATGCACAGGCACGCAAGGCGTATCTCTATGACCCGAACATCGATAGACTCCTTGAGGTTGCGCCGATTGCGCAGTAACTATGACACTGAGGGTTAAACAAGGACTCGCGATTGCGCTTCTTCTGGCGCTTGCGGCTCCTGTGTTTGCCGATGATTACTCGAGCAATAATTTTATGATCCGTACGCCTTCCGCAAATGATTTTGGGGGCACGGGCACATCCACGAGTTTTGAAACACTGCAAAGTGGAAATGACATTGCAACGACCGAAGCCACGAGCACCAATTTTCTTCTAAACGCCGGATATCTTTTCTTTGAGACCTTTGTTCCGCAGTCGTCTCTCTGGCGCTGGTACGATGACGCGGAAAATGTAACGCCACTGACGCCGCTCGCAGGAGAGAGTGTAGCGCCAACCAATGTGACGGGTGTCGTTAAATTACGCATCACCGTTGTTGATCAGGCAGGCATCGGACTCGCTGGTGCAAAGTTCCGTCTCCAATTTGCAACCTCTTCATCATTTTCTTCGGGTGGTACATTCGTCGCAGAAACGGGTGATTGTACGGGTGTTTCTAGCTGGTGTTACGCAAGCGGGGGAGGCGTCGACGGGGCGCGTATCCCAAGCGCACTCATCTCAGACGCCGATGCCTGTGTCGCAAGTGTGGGTGATGGATGTGGTACGCACAACGAGTCTGGCACCACAACGAGTTCCGAAACGCACACAGCAAGTTCAACCGTTGAATATGAATTTACGATTGAAGAATCGGGTGCGAATGGAAATACTGTGTATTTCTTTCGACTTTTTGACGTGGCAAGTAGTTCAACGGTACCGTTTGTTTCTGCGGGAGCATATCCGAGTCTCACTACTGGTGGCGCTGAACTCTCGTTCTCAATCGATGGCTTGCCAGCGGCAACATCAACTGAGGGCATATCGACTGATGTTGAAACAACCGCAACCGGCGTGCCGTTTGGGGCACTCCTTCTGAGCACTCCCGTTGAAGCGGCGCACCGTCTTTCTGTTTCCACCAATGCGAGCCAAGGGTACAAGATTTTTGCACTTCAAAGACAAGGACTCCTCAGTCCAAGTGCAGAAATTGATCCGGTTGCCGCAACAAATGAAAGTCCGGCAGGGTGGACGAGTGCATGCGGTGGAGGTGCCGCTGGATGTTTCGGCTACCACGCTGGCGAAGATGTGCTCGGCGGAGGCTCAACGCGTTTTGCTGCAAACGATACGTATGCTGCCTTCACGAACACCCCGAAAGAAATCGCCTATAACGCAGGGCCCGCGACCGACAAACGCACTGACATTGTGTACAAAGTTGAGGCGCGCAATCTACAGGAGGCGGGCGCATATGAAGGGAACATCGTCTTTATCGTCGTACCCGTTTTTTAATCTGGTATGCTATTCACATCTATGCTTCGGTTCTCGGTGGTTCTCTTCGCACTTCTCGTGGTTGCGCAACCGGCATTCGCTGCGGAGCTTGAAGTCACCCCGGTAGTCATCGATGACAAAGCAAAAGCGCGCGACATTCTGAAGCGCTCGATCACGGTGCGCAACACGACCGAGCGTAAACTCAATCTGTTTCCCAGTGTGAATGATGTGGATGCGCGGGAGGGGGAAGAGGAATTTGTCTCAGCACAAAATGCCGATGACCGAGCAGATTCATTAGCGAATTGGATCGAGCTCTCGCGTGGTGTCGTGGAATTGAACCCGGGTGAAGAGAAAACGCTTCCATTTGTGGTGCGTATCACCGCGAACGCAGTGCCAGGCACCTATCACGCATCAATCTCTTTTGGCGACGGCGGCGATCGTGCGTCTGCCGAAAACTCAACGCCGCTTGCGGTTGTTGCGGTCAATCTCGAAGTTCAAGAAGATATTAAAGAGTTCATGCAACTCAAGGCATTCAAGACGGATTCACTTTTTTTCTCAGGCGATGATGTGCTCTTCAACTACCAACTTGAAAATATTGGTAACCAAGAACTGAAACCCAAAGGTGAGATTCGTATTTATGATCGCAAGGGTACCGAAGTTGCGTCTGTTGAAGTGAATGCAGATGGTAAGGAGGTCTCGCCGAGTCAGGTGAGTCAGCTTGCATCGGTCTGGAGTGCCGCAAGCGGCTTTGGTCGCTATAAGGCGTACTTGAATGTTGATTACGGCTCGAGTCAGACGGCTTCTGTTCAGGATACGGTTTTTTTCTGGATTATTCCGTGGCAACAGCTCTTGGGGCTCATTATTGTGAGTCTTATCGCAATCATTGTTCTTGCCCTTTATTCGCATCGCTGGCTGGAAGTGCGGCACCACAAGAAATTTGCGCTTGCGCATGGATTGCCGCTTGCGGAGGTGGTGCCAAGTGCCCCTGCAGCTCCCTCCACTCCTGTACCGACTCCTGTGCCGCTAGTCCCGCCAGTTGATCCTTCACCTGTGCAAGAACGACCGCCAATCATCACGCGTGCTACGCCACAAGCTGTGTCTCACACGGTCGATCTCTCAAAAAAAGCACCCACTCAATCGAGGGTTGCGACTGAGGGCCAGGTCATTAATCTCAAGCGCCGCGCATGAAGATGAGAGCCCTCATCGTCCTTCTAGCGCTTCTTTTACCACTTGGTTCGGGCGCACAAACACAAGGTGCACTTTCGGTTACGGTAACGCCGCCCTTGATACAGCTCACCATTGGTCGCGGAGAATCGTGGGCGAGTTCTTTGAAGGTTGTGAACACGAATCCGTACGACGTAACCTATTACGCGCAGCTGATGGACTTTTCTGCGGATGGTGAGGGTGGGGCCGCATCGCTAACTCCAATTGTGGGTGGGGCGAGTATCGGACTCGCCTCATGGGTGAGCATTCCGAGCGAACCTATCACCGTACCGCCCGGCTCGAGCGCCGACATCCCCTTTACGGTGAACATTCCAGAAGGGGCGTCGCCCGGCGGACACTATGCCGCAATTCTTATTGGTACCCAGCCGCCTGAAGTAAACACAAGCGGCACTTCAGTTGCGGTTTCAACACTCGTCTCCTCTCTTCTTTTTGTTCGCATTGAAGGAGAGGTACTAGAGCGGGGACGTATTCGCGAGTTTCGGACTGAACGCGAGCTCTATCAAACAAACGAGGCCTCGTTCCTTCTCCGTTTCGAAAATACCGGCAACACACATCTTATTCCACGCGGGCTCATCACAATCTACAACATGTGGGGGAAAGAGCGGGGTGTACTCCCAATCAACGAATCCAGTTCGTTTGGAAATGTGTTACCGCAGAGTATTCGCAAGTTCGAGTTCTCGTGGAAGGGAGATGCTGAACTCTTTGACATCGGCCGGTACAGTGCTGTTGCAACACTTTCGTTTGGCGATGGTGAAAAACAGAGCGTTTCAGCTACCACCTACTTCTGGGTAGTTCCGGTCGTGCCGGTGGCCACGCTGCTTGGTTCGTTACTCCTCTTTATCCTTGCCTTGGTGTGGTTTATTCGCCGGTATATCCGTCGCGCGCTTACTCTCGAGCGAGAACGACGAGGGGTGAGTGCGGGGACGGAAGAGTCCACACCTTCTCTTGCTTCGCTTGCAGAGCCGCTTCGCGAGGGCGTCGTTGATTTACGTCGCGTTGTGCGGTCAGAACCATCTCTTCCCGTCAGTATATCCACCTCACCAGTCACGGTTACCGGATTTATGACGAAATATAAGCTTTTTTTCCTGTTTCTTGCACTCCTTATTGTGGGAGCTGTGTCGGGTATTTCATATCTTCAAAAATCCCTCGATCCTAATCGATCGTTTGAGGTACGAGAAACCGCTTCAGAACAAGAAGGGGTCGTCCAGTAACGTCCTTTTGAAAAGGACAGTAGTATCGCAAGGGGAGTTATCCACAATTGCGCCGTAATTCTCATGACTTGTCCAATATTTGTCGTTTACAATGACCCAGGTAAGAAGACGTGCACGGTGACCCTGCATCGGACGCGTGTTGCTTAATAAACTCATTAGCACATGTCATTACTTGCGCCGGAAACCACCTTATGAATAACAAGCACGTATTTGCTCTCTCGCTCGACAACACACTTGCTCGCAAACTCCTTTCGATCCTCGCGATCGCCGCTTTAGTGTGGGCGACCGGCTTTCCGCTTTCTCTCAAAAATGCAAACGCGGCAAGCTTTACGAACGTGAGCGACACACTCACGGATTCTGATTTGGGTGTTCGCTCAGGCCACACGATCAACTTCACGGTTCAAACGGCGCTTAATGATCTTGGTGGTGCTGATACTATCTTTGTGGACTTCGATCCAACGGGGGACAACTTCCAGATCAACAATCTTGAAGCAGCTGACTTTGTTTCAGAGTCCGGTCTTTCAGTCGTCGCAACCTGTACCGCCGGCCCCGGCGAGTTTACGCTCTCCACTACCACTGAGGCCTTCACGCTCACTATCTGCGCAAACGACGTTATTGCTACCTCAACCGCGATCAGTTTGCCAATTGCAACAACAAGTAACATTGTGAACCCAAGCTCTGCTCAGTCATATGTGGTTCGTGTAGAGAGCCGTAACCAAGGTTCGGCATCTTCCGTTCTCGATCAGGCAGATACGCGTGTTGCTATCATTGACGATGTAGTGGTAACCGCAGCTGTTGCCACAAGCTTCACCTTTACCATTGCTGGTCTTCCGAATGGTACTGATGTAAATGGAATCACAACATCCACTACCACATCTGCAACCGCTATCGCGTTTGGTTTTCTTGATCCAACCGTGAACGCATCCACCACGGCGGGGCAGCGTCTCACCGTTGCGACCAACGCCGCAAACGGCTTCACAGTCACCATCAGACAAGATCAAAACCTCACTTCCGCGACAGGTGCCGACATTGATCCGTTTGCAAATGGTAATGGTAACTCCACTCCTGGCCCGTGGTCGTATCCTGCAGGAACACTTGGTTCCGAGAATACGTATGGTCACTTTGGTATCACATCAGAGGATGATCTCAACACTGATGAGTTTGGTACGGCGCTCTTTGTGGGTAACTTTGCGACAACCTCTCGCGCGGTCTTCCATCACAACGGCCCATCGGATGGTACAACGGCAAATATAGGTACGACTGACATTGGCTTCAGGATAGCGATCACCTCGCTTCAGGAAGCAGGTACGGATTACACGAATACACTCACGTACGTTGCAACCCCCGTCTTCTAGCCGAGGGGTGGGCTGGGGTAGGGTGCAGCGGCATGCTACACTCGCCCCATAGGGGAAGAGACCATGAAAGACATCATCACATCCCTCCTCGCCATAGTGCTTCTCCTCGGTGCGGCGCCTTTTGCGCTTGCCCAAACTCAGGGCGTTGAGATCAAGCCGGGTATTGTTGAAGACCGGGTGAATCCTGGGGATACCTATCGCTTCACGCTTACGGTTAAAAACCTTGCATCAGAAGATCGTACCTACTACGTTCTTATTGAAGATATTCTTGGTGTTGATGACGAAGGGCTTCCTGTTTTTGCGGCTGAGGGACAAGCAACAGGGTATGAGATTAGTCAGTGGATCCAGCCGGAGACTACTTCAGTCGCACTTGCTGTTGGTGAATCAAAATCCGTTGCGTTTACGGTGCGCATTCCCTTGGAGGCAACGCCGGGATCACACTTCGGAGGTGTATTTTTTGCCGCAACGCCACCAAGTCCAGGAGAAACCGGGGCAGCTATCGGTATTCAGGTAGGCAGTGTGATCAGTCTACGTATTTCAGGAGATATTGTTGAGGAGGCGCGACTGCGCGAGTTCTCGAGTGGTAGTAGTGTGTATAGTACGCCCAATGTCGACTTTACCGTGCGTGTTGAGAACCTGAGTAATGTTTTAGTGCGTCCACGAGGCACAATCGAGATTACGAATATGCGTGGCAATCAAGTTGCGGTCGTACGGGTCAATGACTCCGGCGGAGCCATATTCCCAGAAACAGAGCGCATCTATCGCCCCACCTGGGACCATGACTCATTTGCATTTGGCAGGTACCAAGCAGTCTTAAGTCTTGCCTATGGCGAGGATAGTAGGAAGAGTATCTCGGGGGTTACAACATTTTGGGTACTTCCTGCGACGCTCATCCTCACTGTTCTAGGCTCACTCTTTGCTGCTGCGCTCCTCCTTTTCCTTTTTGTTCGTTCGTACATCAGAAAAAAATTACGTGAGATGGGGGGATCGGGTAATAAGGACTACATGGGAAGACGTTATGAGCGATCCGCGCTTCGGATGATGGCCATTGTCGCAGGTGTATTTCTCTTTGCCGTCGTCTCTTTCGGACTTCTCTTCTTCCTGTTTGCGTGAGAGGGGTATGAAAACACATCACCACAAACGGCGCACATGGAGTGTGCATGCGCCTGCAGCTATTGCAGTGCTTCTGCTTTCATACTCGGCACTTCATGGTGTACCTGGTGCTGTCGCGCAGGGTGGCATTCAGATGGTTGCAAACGTGGTAGGTGCTTCGGCATCGGTTCCGGTCACGCCCGAAAACACGATTGCGACACAGCTCGCACAAAAAGAAACTCTACTTGAGGTACGTGAAGAGCGTGTCCTTGAACGTGAAGAAGCTCTTTCGCTTCGCGAACGAGATTTGCTCCCCTTAGCCAGTTTTATTGCCAGTATCATTCTCTCCATCCTTGTCGGCCTCAACTTCTTTTTTGACTATCGACGGGGGAAGCGGGTTCCGCGAGGTGGAATCGTGAATCTCAAGCAGTCGTAGGTGCATGAGCGCGTTATACTTCTTCTATGCGGGCACTGTTCGCAGTCTTCTGTGTCATCATTTTTGGTATCGCACTTAGCACAACGCGTGCGGGTGCGTTACTTGTGGTGAGCGATCTTGTTTCGACTTCTGCACCGAGCGCAACTTCGACACACATAGTTACGTTTACCCTAACTTCCCCCATACCGCCTTCTGGTGTTGTGCGTATTGTGCCGGAGGGTGGTGCGTTCACATTACAATCAGGCTTTGATTACACTGACGTCGATGTTGAGGTTTCTTCTGGTGGGCCGTTCACTCAGCGCGAACTCTCTGCGAGCGCAGGCACGAGCACCGATGGTATTTCGCTTTCAGGAGGAACCGTCATTATTGTATTGAATTCGACCACAGGACTTGCTGCGGGGGATAGGGTGCGCATAACGCTCGGCAATGCGTCGTATGGCGCACTAGGGAATCGGTTTCCAGTGAACCCTGCAGGTATTGGCTCATACCGCGTCTCGCTTGCAACGGAGGGTGGTAGCGGGGTGCTTGATAACGGAGCTGCCATGATTGCAATTGTTCAGCCGGTTGCCGTGACGGTGCAGCAAGCGCCGCAACCGCCGACGCGGGTGAATGGACTTCCCTCAGGAACAATTTCAGCGGGGAATAGCGTGATCCAACTTTCGCTCGAGACCAATGAAGCAGCCACGTGTCGGTATGCAACCACAACAGGAGTTGCGTATGCATCGATGCCCGGAGTATTTTCTTCGGCTAACGCGGGTACATTATTTTTCACGACCGTTTCGGGGCACGTGAACAGCACCACCTACAATTACTATGTGCGCTGTGTCGATACGAGTCTTAATGTAAACACCGATGACTATGCAATTACGTTTACACTTGCACCAACTCCGGTGAGTAATACTTCCATTGCATCGGAGTCAGGCTCGACTGGGAACGGTGGTGTCGGTCCTTTTCCTGATGGAAGTAGTGTGCTCTACCTCGCAGGATTCGAACTTTCGGGGTGGGCACCTTCGGGAAGTACGGTAACCATTCTGAAAGACGGTGTGGTTGCGAGGACGGCGCAGGCTAGCTCAGATGGGTTATTCGAAACGACGATCGATCGCCTTGAGCGTGGTGTATATACTTTTGCAGCGTATGCGCGCGATTCGGGTGGCCGCACGACCGCTTCCTATACCACAACGCTCACGCTTGAAAGTGGTACGAACAACCGCGTTTCTGACATTCTTCTCTCGCCAACACTGGGAGCAATTACTGAGCCTCAGCTTGGGAAAGATCTATCGCTCACAGGCGAGAGTATACCTGGGAGTACGGTGCGCGTGATTGTGTGGCGGAAAATTGGTTCACTCCTTAGTCAGGTGAGTGCAACAAATGCCTCGACTACCGACGGTCAGTGGCGTGAGACGGTGCCGGGATCGCGCATTTCAGACGGAAGCTATGTCATTCAAGCGCGTGGAGAAGTTGAAGACAAAGTAAGCCCCCTTAGTCCACCACTCATTCTTGGCTTAGGAGAGAGGGCACCTTCAACGACAGGATCCACGGATATAAATGGCGATGGTAAGGTCAATCTCACCGATTTCTCCATCATGCTCTCTGCGTGGCTTACCTCTGATGCAGAGAGTGATTTCAACGCCGACGGCACGGTGAACCTTGCTGATTTTAGTATCCTCCTCTTTAATTGGACTGGTTAGTATGCAAAAACAACTATTTATTGGCGTTGGTCTGGCAAGCATCATTGTGGTTGGTGCAGTGGGGTATTATTTCTTTACCCGCCCCACACCTGGCTCAGAGACATTCCGTGAAGAATATAATCTCACGCTGCGCTCATATGATGGAAAAGAAGTGCCGCTTTCAGAATTCAAGCGATCAATTATCGTTGCGCACACGTGGGCTTCTTGGTGTCCCTATTGCGCCGAAGAGCTGAAGAACCTTCACGAGCTCAAGAACGAATTTGGTGACAAAATCACTATTCTTGCAGTGAATCGCGCCGAGTCTCTTGAAGAGGCGCGTGCATTTACCGATCCCCTGGGCCTCTCAGGTGTTGAGATACTACTTGACCCCGACGATGCGTTCTTCCGATCAATCGGAGGATATGCTATGCCCGAAACAGTCTTTATTGATTCAAATAGTGAAATTATTTTCCACCAACGGGGGCCCATCCAAATGGATGAGGTGCGTGCACGCATCGAAGAGCTCACTCGGTAACCTTAGTGCGCGGACGTGTGGTTTTATGGGCGCGGATGCGACGAAACTCGTCTTCAAACTCATCAAGCTCCGCGTCTGAGAGTTCCTCGAGATCGATGAGATTATTGCGCGCGGCTTTTACGGCGCGGATAAGTTCGTCGAGCTTGAGATGTACCGCGCGCGTATCGCGGTTTTGAGTGTTTTGGATGAGAAACACCATGAGAAAGGTGAGAACAGTTGTCGCAGTATTGATGAGAAGCTGCCACGTTGTGGAGAATCCAAGGAAGGGGCCTGCGAGCGCCCACAGGACAATGATGCCGAGGGCGAACGCAAATGCCCAAGGGGAACCAAGTCGCTCACTCGCGCGGTGGGCAAGATGTCTAAAGAGTTCATGCATATGAGCAGTATAGAGCCCACGAGGCTGGGGTGTGTAGAGGACTGTGTACAGTGTGATATCGTTCTCGGGATGCGCGTCAAAGATATTTACGAGAAATACCAAGTGCCACCGTGGCTTCAGTTGCATCAGGTACGCGTTGCTGCAGTGGGAAGAATGGTTGCCGAGGCGCAGAAGGAAGCGGTTGATACCGATCTTGTGGTAAGTACGTGCCTCCTTCACGACATTGGTGCGATTGTAAAGTTTGATTTTGAGGGAGACTCATACGGGTTTTACACAGAACAAGAAGTGGATCATTGGATTACGGTGCGAAATAACATACGCGCGCTCTACGGGTTCGATGAGTACACGGCCACATCTGCGATTCTACAGGAACTGCATCTGGATCGAGTCTATACGATGTTCATGCAGATTGGTTCCGGGCGTCTCGAAAAGATTTTATCAGAAGGATCTCGCGAAGCTCAAATCATACAATATGCAGATACGCGCGTTGGCCCGCTCTCGATACTTTCCGTGGAAGAGCGTATTGCAGAAGCGCGTGTTCGATATGCGCCACATGCAGATACACTGACGTGGTTTAACGAAGTTGAGAAACATCGGGAGTTATCCTTACAGTTAGAGAAACAGCTTTTAGACCAGACAGGATTAGTGGGTCGCGACATAAACGACACAGCCGCAGAATCTATCATTAAAGAACTTTGGGACTACGAAATCGCGTGATATTGTGGGTTTTCTATCGATGTTCGATAGAAAGCCGACGTAGCTCAGTTGGTAGAGCACGTCCTTGGTGGGACGCAGTCCCCGCCCATGTGTGTTGCAAAGTGCACATGAATCCCGAATAACGGTTAATAGCTTAGAAGAGCCAAGACCGTGGCGCGAAATCATTTCGAGCCCGAACGACTGACAAGGGCGACCCTCGTGGTCGAATATACAGTCTAGCCCTCCCGTATATTTAAAGGGGAGGTGTAAGCGAAGGACGAGGTCACCGGTTCAATCCCGGTCGTCGGCTCCATGAAAATGATGAAAGTATGTGTGACTGTGCCGCGAACCCATGCAAATACCGTGCGAGAGGCAATCGGGAATGCGGGCGGCGGTAAAATTGGGAACTATTCTTTTTGTTCCTTTAGTTCCGTTGGTACCGGACGCTTTAAACCCGAGAACGGGGCGCATCCGGCGATTGGAGAGATAGGCGCATTAGAGGAAGTTGAAGAGGAAAGAATTGAATTTGTCTGCGAACCTGCACTGATAGAAAAAGTTGTAGCGGCAATTCGTTTGGTGCATCCATATGATGAGCCTGCTATAGATGCATTTTTGGTTGAAATACTATAATATCGGCGATGTAAGCCGCCTTAGCTCAGTTGGTAGAGCGACCCATTCGTAATGGGTAGGTGCCCGGTTCAATCCCGGGAGGCGGCTCCATATATGCAATCAAAAGAGGGAATAGAAACCCGCATTGCCGAGATCGAAGCCGCAATGGCGGCGGCGGATTTCTGGAGCGATAAAGATAAGGCACAGGCGGCTCTGAAAGAGTATCAGGATTTGAAGGCTGCGCTTGCAGGGGCAGGTTCGATTGAAAAGGGCGATGCATTACTTTCAATCATTTCGGGCGCGGGAGGGGACGATGCCGAAGATTTTTCTCGCATGCTCTTTGAAATGTATTCGAAATATGCCGCTGGGCGCGGGTGGCGGGTTGTCGTGAATGATGAGAACAGGAATTCAATGGGCGGTTTTCGAAGTATCTCGTTTGAGGTGAGTGGTGTGGGAGTCTACGGAGCGCTCAAGCGTGAGGCGGGCGTGCATCGCTTGGTACGTATGTCGCCGTTTAATTCACAAGGTAAGCGTCAAACAAGTTTTTCGCTTCTGGAGGTGCTTCCGAAAATTGCCGAGAGCGCATTTGCCGTGCCTGAGGGAGAGCTTGAGATTACATTTCAGAATGCCGGGGGTCCTGGTGGACAGAATGTGAACAAACGAGAAACTGCAGTCCGCATCGTGCACAAAGCAACGGGTGTTTCCGTACACGTGACGAGCGAGCGCGCGCAAGCACAAAATAAAGCAAAAGGGCTCGAACTTATTCGCAGTAAACTTTTCGCACTCAAGAAAGAGGAAGAGGAGCGTGCCGCACGCGGGCTTTCAACTGGTGCCTCGACGAAGATTGAATGGGGAAGCCAGATCCGCTCCTACGTCCTTCATCCGTACCAGCTCGTGAAAGATCATCGCACGGAGCATGAGCGCAGGGATATTGAAAAAGTCTTAGCGGGGGATATTCAATCATTCATTGATGCAGAAGAAGATCTGGCACTTTAGCAACAAAGGTGTATTCTGATAAAAGAACGGCACGTATGCCGGGAAAGAGAGGAAGTATGACAGAGCAGTGGCACATGGATCCGCGCATCAAGACGCAGATCGAGAAGGTGGTGAAAGAAGAGCTGATCGACGGTCGCGGAGCGACGCAGGCAGAGATCAAAAGCTTCTTTGCGGATTGGCGATTGCGCAATCGCGTGATCACCAGTTTCGACGAGATGCGCGAGTCTAAGAAAACCCCCGTGCTTCAGTGTATGGAAGAGGCACAGACAGACTAGCGAAAGGCGGCTCGAAAGAGCCGCCTTGTTTTGACAGGTGCATGCATGCGGTATAATGAGCGTAAGGGCATCTAAGTTTTTTCTAGTCCCTGAAACCTAGAACCTAACACCTGTTCACAATGATCTATTTTGACCGCGTGACCAAGAAGTACAACGGCGGATTGCCCGCTGTTGAAGACGTCACACTCTCGATTGATCCGGGAGAGTTTGTTTCTATCGTCGGACACTCGGGTGCGGGGAAAACCACACTCCTCAAGATGCTTTTTGCTGAAATCTTCCCAACTGAGGGCAGCGTTTTTTTTGGCTCCCGCGAGATAGGAGACCTTTCCGAGAAAGAACTCCTGGGGCTTCGCAGGAACATAGGCACGATTTTTCAGGATTTCCGACTCCTTCCTACAAAAACCGTGTATGAGAACATCGCGTTTGCAATGGAAGTGGCAGGCAAGCCCGATGAGGATATTCAAGCGGATGTGCCCCATGTACTTGACCTTGTCGGGCTTTCAGAAAAAATGTGGAATTTTCCGAAGGAGCTTTCGGGTGGAGAGCAGCAACGTGTGGCAATTGCACGTGCGATTGTGAATCAGCCAGACGTACTCATAGCCGACGAGCCAACAGGGAATCTTGATCCGGTGAATACGCATGATGTCGTGGAAATCCTCAAAAAGGTAAACAGCCTTGGTACGACGGTGCTTCTCACGACTCATAATAAGCTAGTGGTAGATTCGGTCGGGAGGCGTGTGATCACGCTTGAGCAGGGTCGGGTTATTCGGGACGATAAAGAAGGGAAGTATATTCTCTAGACTGTAGTTTGTAGTGTGTAGACTGTAGTAAAATAAAAATACAAACACGAGCTATGCAAAAAACTACAAACTACAAACTACAAACTACAAACTGAACTATGTCCTTCTGGCTTACCACAAAACGTGTTGCGCGCTATGGCCTCATCGGTTTCATTCGCAATGGCTTCGTATCGCTCGCTGCAATTTTTATCATGATGATCACGCTTTTCGTGATCGCGGTACTCATGATCTCTGGAGCGGCACTGCAAGCAACACTTCAAGAGCTTGTGGGGAAGGTGGATGTGAATGTTTATTTTACGACCGAAGCAAGCGAGGAACAAGCGTTAGCCATTAAAGCCGACCTGGAGCGCCTTCCGGAAGTGGCGGGAGTGGAATATACCTCGCGCGAACAAGCGCTTGCCGAATTCCGCGAACGTCATGCAAATGAGCAGACAACGATACAGGCACTCGACCAGCTTGCAGGGAATCCTCTCGGTGCCTCGCTCGCCATTCGCGCTAAAGACACCTCGCAGTACGCAGCAATCGCCGAGTTTCTTGATGTGCGTGGTGCCGAAACTGGTGTAATCAGTAAAGTAAACTTTTACCAAAACAAAACCGCGATCGACCGTCTTTCAAGCATTATTGAGACCTCGCGGAAGGTTAGTATCGTGGCAGCGCTCTTTCTTGCAGGTGCTTCGGTCCTGATTGCATTCAACACTATCCGCTTGGCCATCTATACCTCGCGCGATGAAATAGGGGTCATGAACCTTGTGGGTGCGGCGCACTGGTATGTCCGGGGTCCCTTCGTTGTCGCAGGTATTCTCTATGGACTCATTTCGGGCGTTGTGGTCATGCTCACACTGTATCCGGTCGCGATTTGGCTCGGACCCCCATCCCAGGCATTCTTCGGTTCCTTTAACGTTTTTGACTACTATGTGGAGAATTTCCCATTCCTCTTCTTCACTATTGTGGGCACTGGGGTGCTTTTGGGGGCACTTTCCAGCTTCCTTGCAGTACGCCGCTACTTGCATCAATGAGATTCGTATCGTCGGGTGCGTTATACACAAAGAATAACCTCTGCAAACGAAGTTTCTCGCGGTAAGCTAAGCGGGAACTATGGCTCGGCGTGCGCACCCGAAAGCACATAAGTATGTCTTTGTAATTGGCGGCGTGATGTCCGGGGTTGGAAAGGGCATCGCCACGGCGTCAATCGGCAAAATACTCGCGGCACGCGGGCTCTCTGTGAATCTCGTAAAGATTGATCCTTATCTCAATGTTGATGCCGGTACTATGAACCCCACCGAACATGGTGAGGTTTTTGTATTGGATTCCGGGCTCGAGACCGATCAAGACATGGGGAACTATGAGCGATTCCTTAATCGCGATGTGGGTGCGGAAGACTACATGACCTCCGGGATGATCTATAAGCACGTTATTGAGAAAGAGCGTAATTTGGAATATGGCGGTAAATGTGTCGAAGCAGTGCCGCATGTGCGCGATGAGATCGTGGCACGCCTCCGACACTCAGCAAAAATGGGCAAGAGTGATGTGACTGTTGTGGAAATTGGCGGCACTTTGGGAGACTTTTCGAACGCACTTTTTATTGACGCCGCGCGTGTCATTCATCTACAGGACTCTTCAAGCACACTCTTTGTGATGGTTTCCTATCTTCCGGTCCCGGGCACTATTGGGGAGATGAAAACGAAACCGACGCAGATTGCAGTTCGACAACTCAATGCGTATGGCGTGCAGCCCGATTTTCTCATTGCGCGCGCCCCAACACCACTTGATCACAAGCGCAAGGAGAAGCTTGCGGTGCAGGTCAATATCCCAGCGGATCACATCATTTCCGCACCCGATGTGGATTCGGTCTATGATGTGCCGCTTAATTTTGAGCGTGACGAGCTCTCGGACATGCTGTTAAAGGCACTAGGGAAACGCGGCAAGCAGGCGTCTGATATGAATGCGTGGCGGAAGTTCGCGGAACATGCGCACAATGGGCGTACGAAAATAAAGATCGGCATCGTGGGGAAATATTTCGACACGGGAGACTTCGTCCTCTCCGATGCGTACCTTTCGGTGATTGAGGCGATTAAGTTTTCAGCATTTCATCTCGGCGTGAAGCCCGAGATTCATTGGTTGAATGCGAAGGAGTATCAGAAAGATCCTGCGCGTGTGAAGGAGCTCGAGAACTATGACGGTATCCTGGTTCCGGGGGGTTTCGGCGAGAGCGGAATTGAAGGAAAGATCAATGCCATCCGTTTTGCCCGTGAGAAAAAGATTCCATATTTCGGGCTTTGCTACGGCATGCAGCTTCTGGTCGTTGAGTATGCGCGCAATGTCGCGGGACTTCCGGGTGCGCATACCACCGAGATTGATCCGAAGGCAAAACATCCTATTGTTATGGTTCTTCCCGAGCAGGTGGAGAAACTCCGCCGTAAAGATTATGGTGGCTCAATGCGTCTTGGGGCATATCCGTGCAAGCTTCGCTCGGGGACGGTGGCGCAGAAGGCCTATGGCGCTGAGGAAGTGTCAGAACGTCATCGCCATCGCTATGAGGTGAATCCAATATACGTGGCGAAGCTTCAAGAAGCAGGACTCAAGTTCTCGGGCGTTTCTCCCGATCATACACTTATGGAAATCGCAGAATTGCCCAAATCAGAGCATCCATTCTTCCTCGGAACTCAATTCCATCCCGAATTTCGTGCCCGCCCACTCGAGCCACATCCGCTCTTTAATGCGTTCGTGAAAGCTGCTATTGAGCGGCGGGGTTAGTCGAGTGAGGTGAGAATGACGCCTGCAGTAGAGACAATGAGCGCTGCAATCGAGGCGAAGAAAAATTCAGAGAAATCGCCAAAGGTCACGAGAAAAACCAGTGTGCTCGCAAATGCACACCCCACAGCAGGAAACCACATGAGAGAAAAAATGAGACGAATATTTTCTTTCATACTCTTATTTTCTCGTATTGCAGAAGAAGCGCAACCTAGGCTCTAGAGTTCTCCAATGTTTCTGTCTGCCCACATCCGTGCGCGGTGGATCAGGTTGTGGAGGTGGGGCCAGCGCACGGTGTGTCCATCCACCCAGTTGCGCAGGCGAGGGAAGTAGAGGGTGAGGCAGAGTATGCCGAGCGCTATGAGCACCCATCCTGGTACGAAAGGAACAATGGATGCAAACATACCCATCATGAGCAGAATGATTCCCACAAAGAGCACCATAATCCCTTTGAGCTTCTTCTTCATGTTTGCATTCTAGTCGAGAAGCTGCGCCTCGTGAAGTGTAAGCTCCCAGAACAAGATTGAATTCTGAGCATTTTTCGGCTATGCTCCGCATGACTGCCGGATCGTCTAATGGTAGGACTACTCCCTCTGGAGGAGTGTATCTTGGTTCGAATCCAAGTCCGGCAGCCAATTTGGTTGAGAAGCCACTGAAACGGCTTCTTTGCCTTTTATAACCTGGCTTTTTGCGAGTTCGTAATCCTTGTTGAGCTTTGGAACCCACTCCATCAACATTGCAGCCGCTTTTGTGTATTCTTTCCTTATTTCAAGCCCATCCTGGAGCAAGTTCGTAAATAATTGAGAGAAGAGTAAACGTTTGGCATCAACGCTCGCATTCTGATAAATCTCGTGTGATTTGTAGGCAAGTTCGTGAACCGCCACGCCTATCTGGAGAGATAAATCATTTTCATTTCCAACAGCAACAAGCGCATTCTCCAGTGACTCTTCTTCTGTGGTCAGTTCAGCAAGTTTGCGGTTGAAAAAACCAATGTCTTCAATCTCGCGTGAGAGCTTTGCCTCATAAAGTCTGTCTTTCTGTGCTCTGGTGCTCTGTAGAAGCCCCTGGAGGCGTTTTAGCTCGGTCTCACGCTTGGTAATCCTCTCGCTATGTTGCGAGCGTAGTATGTTTTCGATAGCCGCCAACACTCGCTCATCCTTTGCGGCAATAACATCGAAAATACCAGTGAGCTGTGGCTCAACTCTGTCTTCGCGCAGCCCTGTTTTCTTTGGGCAGTGCTTGAAAGCATCGCTGTTATTACAGTGTCCGTACCAATGTCCTTTCTTTTCATACCAAGTGACCGTTCCACCGCATCCATCACAAACAATCTTGCTTTTGAATAGCGAGTTATGCTTTTGGTATTTCGGATTCTTAATCTTTCTCTTCAAAATCAGTTGCACCTTATCAAACAAATCTTTATTGATAAGTGCCTCGTGTCTTCCATTGGGATAAGTAACGCCCATCCATAGCATCCCACCGTAAAAGAATGGGTTTTGCAACATCGTGTGAATCTTACTCTTTCGCAAACGCTTACCACTCTTTGTACGGAGTCCTTCGTCGTAGAACTCTTTTTCAAGACGAATGATTGAGTAGTTACCTGTGGCATATAACTCAAACATCCTCCTCATAAACGGTGCAGTTTCTTCATCAATGACGTGAGCTTTGTGACCGTTTTCCTCTATGGTTCTGTATCCCATTGGTGGTCTGGTAGGAAACCTTCCTTGCGAAAGCATCTCTTTTTGACCCTTCTTAACTTCTTCGGATAGGTTTTGGCTGTAAAACTTTGCGATAGCGACTTTCATATCCCACACAAGGTTTTCGTGTGCCTTTGTGTTCCTGTTGGCGATGAAGTTTTCTTTAACGCAGTGAACAGCACGCTCCTCATCTTCTTGTAGCCAATCGTATATTGCGACGGCATCCTTTGGGTTTCGAGTGAGTCTATCAATTTTTTCACAAAGGATAACTTTGATGTTGTTCTTTTTAACGAACATCATCATTTCGTTGAACTTTTTTCGTATTTGTTTACCGCTTGCCGATTCAGCGATTCTGTATGCTTGCCCGACGACAATAAACTTGCCTTTACTGTATTCAGTTTGCAATTTCTCCTGCGCATCAAGTGAGTAGCCCAATTCTTGTTCTTTGGACGATACGCGACAGTATTTGATTGCTCTTAATTTTGGTTGATTGTTAGTCATAGATTTGTAGATGATTATTTTTTAATGTCCTCATCTTCATTTCCATTTTTTCGCAGCGATTCAATTTCTTTATTTTGCTCATCCATCGTGTGGAACAATACGGTCAGCGCAAGCGCAATGAAGAATACTGTCCACCCAGAAAAACTTTCTCCGTCTATAAAGAATAAATACGCCATAGCACCAGCCATTATGGCGGCGCAGCCTTTTACTGGTTTTGAATTGTTGTGCCAAAAGTGGTGCATATAATTGCACTGGCATCCCTCATAGAAGTAGTAGCTGAAAGGGACGACCAGAGCCTGCGTCCCACAAGTCTGAATTGCACAAGGCAACCAGATGCGGAGGATAGTCGCCCCTTTCAGCTCACCTGGAGCCAAAAAGGCAAAAACCCTGTGCATATAGTCAAACTTGTAGGACGCAATATAAGTATACAGCACCGTGGCAGGTATTGGCAAGGTCAATTGTGGACACTCTTTCAAAGAACAATTGCGCCTACTTATTGGTTTGCTCCAGATATTTCTTGTCCGTATAACTGAAGTCAATTTTCCTGTCTTTGTTCATTGCCACTTCTATGGCGCGTGCCAATAACTCTGTTTTGGCACTATATGCGGCTCCATCTTCATACCAGTGACACCTGATTCGATTCAGCTCCACTTCTGTAAGCTCTCTCTCGAAATTATCTTCGGCAAAGCTTTGAACTTCCTCCTCGTCAAACTCGATTCTAAAAATGATGTTTTCTTCCATATATTTTTGCAGTTATTTCTTTTTCTCGACCTTTAAGTTGGTTAAAAACGCGAAACTCTACATACGCAATTTTTATCCATCTTCAACGACAAAAGGGGTTAGAGAGTAGAGAGTCGAGTTTTTATCGCCCCTCTTACTAAACAACACACCATCCTTGAGCATTTCTTTTATCGCAGTTTTGAAGGTGGCTTCGCCGCCTTTTGCGCCCGCCAGATGTACCATTTCCCAAAGCTGGGTGCGGTTTGGTGGCTCGGTCACATAAGCGAGCGTAGTCTTTATGAGATTTTTCAACTCATCACGTTTGCTTTGTCCGACCTTCACGTTTCCATCGTGTGTGAAGTAACCATCATCTCCATCACTGTGAAGAGTTACGGTGAATGGTTTGATTTCTTCAGCCTCCCGCAATTTGCTTTGCTGGATGGTGACTGATGCGGAATTGAGTTTACGGTCAATTGCCAAATGACAATCCACTTGCGCCAGAATGTCTGATGAGCCACGCAAGTCCTGTGCCGCATTTCTGTCCTCCTTCCTTTTTCTGTGGTGATGAATGACAATTACAGCAATCCCATTTTTAGCAATCTCCTTGAGATGCTTCATTACATTGCGCATATCACTCGCAGAGTTCTCGTCGGCATTATGTATGCAGATAAAGGAGTCAAAGATTATCAAGCCAACCTCTTTGCTCTTGGCGTATTGAATCAACCTATCTACGTTATCTTCTCGTAGCTGGAACCCGCTTCTCGAAGCTACATAGATAGGGGTATCTGTGTTTTTTGAAAGTAGTCTGGTACGTGTTTGTATAAGCCGAGGACTGTTTTCTTCATCAACAATCAGCACGGGACATTTGCTCGTTTCAAACTCGCCGAACAATTTTTCCCCACGAGACACCTTGAGTGCAATATCGAGCGTAATGAACGTCTTGTACGATGCGGGTGCTCCAGAAATGATAGTCACAGACTCGTGTGGTATGAGTTTATCTACCAGCCATCTTGGAGCTGAAAACTCCATTGCAGCCAATTCCGATAGCGTGATGGTCTGCAACTCGTAGTGAGATTTTTCTGTCGCTCGCTTAGTTGATTCACGCCTAAAGATGCTCTCAAAGGTTGCGCGTAGTTCTTTGTCTGGCAGGCGTGGCTCACACTTCTCCTCATTCCACTGCTTCATAGTTTCCCAAGCAAGCGCCGAGAGTTCTTCTGTGAGGGCACCGCTAAGCAACCTGCCAGCAACCTGTGTTGCAGCAGAGTTTCTTGCGCCTTCGGGTATCTTTCCTGTGTTTTGAGGTGGCTTTTTGGACAGTTCCTCAAGTACCCATTCTGGCAGTTCAGTAATTCCGTCCTCTGGCGGTATTATCCATTCGTACTTGTTACCGTTTTGGTGCGTTGATGGTGGAAACACCGCATATCCTCCGTCACCTCTTATATCAACCCCAGGGAGTAGTCCAGCAACAGTCTTTACTGGAATCCCAGGATGTCTATATACAAAATGTGAGCCACCACCACCCGTGCGAGTTGTTGCGGTTGGAGGTAATGGTCTGCCGATTTTCTCTTTAGTATCAATATCTACAATTACAATTCCAGAGATGACGCCTGTAACAATGCCCACATTGACCTCTGGATTCTTAAACCAGTATTCAATCTGTTCACTTGAAGCACGCTTGCTTTGGTATTCCCGCCAGTTCACAAGGGGCACCTTGCTCTGAAAGTTCACTGGTATCACCGAGAATCCCAACTGGCAGTATCGAAGCGCGTCTATTAAGTTTTGATTTTCATTTTGCATAGTTATTACTTTGTGAGTAGGTTTTCTTTTGCGAGAGTCACGTAAATCTCTGCAATCGCTTCCAGCAAACTCTTTATCTCCTCTTCTGAACAATCAACAAATGCACCAGCTTCCTCGAATGGTGCTCGCAGTGCTTGCAGTTGTTCATCGGTAAGTTTCATTTATTTGAAGGCATACAAACGATTCTTGAGTGTCTTCTGGTTAAAGAAGAGACTCTGAACTGGGACTGAAATTTCAGCGCCAGCCCAATAATCATTGATTACTTTCTCAATGCCCTCCACTTGCGTGAACAGAAAGTTGATGCGTTTTTCGTTCACACGCTCCAGACCGACCATCTGAAATTGAAGCGTCGCCAAAAGGGACGCCAAGCCCAAATCACTTACTCCGATTTTCTCTGCATCTTCCATTGCTTAAAATTAGCAATGTGCTGCCGTCTCTGAACATAATCGGTAGATACTTTTTGAAACGGAAAAAGCGCCTGTTTACACAGCCGCTCTTCAAGTTATGGACAGTACCTACAGGGTAGCTGTAGGTATCTAGTTCTCTTGTATGATTTCTACCTTTGGATTGAGCCGATAGCCACTACCTTGCCGTCCTTCAAATAATTCTAGTGGCAACTTAAGCCTATTCTTGATAGTTCTTCGCATTTCACCAATGTCTTTTCGGAGTTGTTCAGCTTTCATTCCAATGCTTGATGCTATGTCTTCTGTGGACTGCTCGTATTCAGTATTCGGATTATCAATAAAGTATCTCAAAATCTTGAGAGGGACTTTTGCACCCATCATTTCATAACAAAACTTTTCTCTTGGTTCTTTGAATAAATCACCATTTTTGTTGAGGTGAAGAACAACCGCATCGTTTGTCTTTGAGACCCCGCCTCTATTTTTAGTCATCTGTGCAAGTCGTCCTAGAACAACCTCAACTTCAAACACCTCTGCGTCCTCATCTGTTTGTTGCTCGTTGGCACTTGTTATCACAAACTTCTTCTTGCCATTTTGAACTTCAAAAAAGCCCCAGCATCGCCTGTATTTCTTTATCGCACCATTATCTTTGAGTCTCCAAAGTGCATTGTTGGTATCAGATGTATCAAAACCCTTCGCCTCGACGTGTGACGTGGGCACATATACTGGAGAAGTTTTTTGTGTCGCAAGATGCTCGCTGATAATGCGAGCAAATAAGGAATCTTTCTCTTCGAGTGTCATTTTCATATCCATACTCATAAAATTCATTTTAGCAGAAGTTGCCAAATCTTGCCAGATACGAATAAAAGAGATAAACTGTGGGAGTAGAAGTTTAGAAATTAGACATTATGCAGAAAGAGAAGTTTTTAACTTTGAAGCAGGCAGCGAAATACCTGGATGTAGGCGAGCGTACACTGTTTCGCTACCTTCACGACGGGCGTATTAAAGCCGCTAAAATAGGTTATTGGAGATTCCGACAGGAAGACCTCGATAATTTTATTGAGAGTAGTTTCAAGATGGGTAAGAAAAAGAAGGGATAAGTCCAACTCCCAATGAATATGAAAATGTACTATGCAAAAAGAAGCTAAGGCACGAATAAAGATAAACGACTTACTCCAGAAATCAGGCTGGCGCTTTTTTGATGACGCCAACGGTAAAGCCAACATCACACTTGAGACGAATGCGAAACTCACCCAAAAAGAAGTTGATGCGCTCGGTAGTGACTTTGAAAAAACAAAGAACGGCTACATAGATTTTCTTCTTCTCGATGAAAAGGGATTTCCGTATGTCGTGCTCGAAGCCAAGTCAGAAGACAAAGACCCCCTCGATGGCAAAGAGCAGGCACGTAAGTACGCCCAATCGCTCAATGTGCGCTTCATTATCCTCTCAAACGGCAACTTACACTACTTCTGGGATTTAGAGCGTGGCAATCCGACTGTCATTATCCAATTTCCTACACCGACCTCTCTTCAGCACTTTGAGGCATTCAAGCCTAACCCAAAGCGATTGGCGGATGAGCAGGTTGATGAGGACTACATCGTTCTTACGCAAAAGTCTGATTATCGCAGCGACCCACGCTGGGCTGATGAGAAAGAACGCCAGGGTCTTATTGATACCGAGGCATTGAAATTCCTTCGTCCGTATCAGCTCCGAGCGATAAAAGCACTGCAAGACTCTGGAGGTAAGGGCAATGACCGTTATCTGTTTGAGATGGCTACGGGCACAGGTAAGACGCTCGTATCCGCAGCAGTTATCAAGCTTTTCCTGAAAACAGGCAACGCAAAGCGTGTGCTGTTTCTTGTTGACCGTTTGGAGCTTGAAGACCAGGCGAATAAGAACTTTAAGAAGTGGCTCTCGAAGGACTACACGACAGTCATCTACAAGGAAAATAAGGATGATTGGCGCAAGGCAGAAATTGTTGTTTCAACAGTGCAAAGCCTCTCATTCAATAACAAGTATCAGAAGCTCTTTTCTCCAACTGACTTTGACCTGATTATTTCTGACGAAGCCCACCGCTCAATCGGTGGAAACAGCCGAGCGGTCTTTGAATACTTCGTGAGCTACAAACTTGGACTCACTGCAACACCGAGAAATTATCTCAAAGGCATTGACCCAGAAAAGTTGAACTCAAAAGACCCTCGTGCGTGGGAACGCCGCCAGCTTTTTGACACATACAAAACATTCGGCTGTGAGACTGGCGAGCCTACCTTCCGCTACACCTTGCTTGATGGCGTAAAAGATGGGTACTTAGTGAACCCAGTCGTTGCCGATGCTCGGACTGAAATTACTACGGAGCTTCTTTCAGAGAAGGGTTACGCGATGATGATTGAGGATGAGAACGGCAAAGAAGAAGAGCAGTCATTCTTTCACACTGACTTTGAGAGGAAGTTCTTTTCCGATAAGACCAACCAGATTTTCTGCAAGACATTTATTGAGAATGCCGTTAAAGACCCTATCACTGGAGAAATTGGGAAGAGCTTAATTTTCTGCGTGAGCCAGAAGCACGCCTCAAAAGTTACGCAGATTCTCAACCAGTTTGCTGACCAACTCTACCCAGGCAAATACAATTCAGATTTTGCAGTACAGGTTAGCTCAAACATTCCTGACGCACAGAGCTTTACTGTAAATTTTGCAAACAACAATCTAAACGGGCACACCAAGTTCTTGGAGGGATACCGCTCAAGCAAAACTCGCGTATGCGTAACGGTAGGGATGATGACTACTGGTTACGACTGCGAAGACATACTCAATGTGTGTTTGATGCGTCCAATTTTCTCACCAACTGACTTCATCCAGATAAAGGGGCGCGGCACACGCAAGTTCACTTTTGCGCATAAAGAAAAAGATGCAGGTGAAGTTCAAGAAGCTAGAATCCCAAAGGATAAATTCAAGCTCTTCGATTTCTTCGCTAACTGCGAATACTTCGAGGAAAAGTATGACTACGACGAGGTTCTGCACTTACCGCCTAAAACTGGCACGGGTGGCGGAGAGGATGGAGGCGGTATCAACATTGATGAAATCGTAATTACCCAGCCAGACCCACTCAAAACCTTTTCAGAAAAAGCTGTTGGTGTTGAGGGTATGAAAATTGACCGCAAGCTTTTTGAGAAGTTTGAGACGACCATTACAGAAAATCCATTCATCAAGCAGAAATATGCCGAGGGTGATTTGGCAACCATTGAAGACTATGTGAAGGACGAGATTTTTGACAAGCCAGATGAGTTCTTCAGTCTTGATAAATTGCGCAGGTCTGTAAAAGCTGACCGTCGTATCAGCTTACGTGAGTTTGTTGAAAAAGCTTTCGGCGGCATAACCAATTTCAAATCAAAAGACGAACTTCTTGAGGACGAGTTTGAAAAGTTTGTCGCCATCAACAAGCCAGAAAGCCAGTATGCAATGCCAATCAAGAACTACCTCAAGGCATACATTACCGACAACGAGATTCGAGACATCATCGAAAAGGGTGAATATACCCGTCTCGCAACAAATCCAAAGCTCAATATGGCTGACTTGGAAGCAGTGAACGGATGGGTCGAGAAAGTGCCTGAATATGTGAAGGACTATGTGTCTCTTAACGCCTATATGTAATCTATGCTTACCCCCGAAATAAAAAAGAAGATTGACTCGGCGCGGGACATTTTGGTTGGTAAAGTTCCTGACCCAAAAGCGCAGGTAGAGCAAATTACCACCGCTCTTATCTACAAGTTTATGGACGATATGGATAAGCAGGCGGCTTCTTTGCCAAAGGGTAAGGCGCAGTTTTTCACGAATGGTTTTGAAAAGTATGCGTGGGGCAAGATGATGGATGCAAAGCTTGGTGGACAGGAGCGTCTAAATCTCTATGTTGAAGCCATTGCAAAGATGTCGAAGAATCCGCATCTTCCGCAACTCTTCCGCGACATTTTCAAAGATGCTTTTTTGCCATACCGCGACCCCGAAACACTCAATCTCTTTTTGAAAGAGATAAACAGTTTTGCATACGACCATAGCGAGAATCTTGGTGATGCGTTTGAGTATCTGCTTTCTGTGCTCGGCTCTCAAGGTGATGCGGGACAATTTAGAACACCCCGACACATCATTGATTTTATTGTTGAGGTTGTTGACCCAAAGAAAGACGAAACGATACTCGACCCCGCGTGTGGCACAGCAGGCTTTCTTATTTCAGCCTATAAACACATTCTCAAATCGAACAAGAATAAGCCGCTAACTCCCGACGAAAAGAAGCGCTTAATGGGCAACCTTTCGGGGTACGACATTTCTCCAGATATGGTGAAGCTCTCCCTGGTGAATATGTATCTGCACGGCTTTCCAAGCCCAAACATCCACGAATATGACACCCTGACGAGCGAAGAGAAATGGGATGAGCGCTTTGATGTAATGATGGCGAATCCGCCTTTTATGACCCCGAAGGGCGGTATCCGTCCACACAAGCGTTTTACAGTAGATGCTAACCGCTCCGAGGTTCTTTTCGTTGATTACATTACCGAGCATCTTAACAACAAGGGGCGTGCGGGTATCATCGTGCCCGAGGGAATTATTTTCACCGCATCAAACGCCTACAAACAACTTCGTAAAATTCTTGTTGAAGACGGACTTTATGCAGTTGTTTCTTTACCCGCTGGAGTCTTTAGTCCTTACTCTGGTGTAAAAACCAGTATTCTCTTTTTTGATAATCAGATTGCAAAACAATCAAAGGAAATATTATTTGTGAAAGTCCTCAATGATGGGTTTGAACTTGGAGCACAGCGAAGACCAGTAGATAGAAACGACCTTCCTCACGCCGTAGAAGTTTTGCACGAACAACGCGCCGCCGTTAAAGCAGGTACTAAAAACTCTCTCGTTAAGAAAGGTAGCTTGTTTGCCTGGGCAGTGCCCAAGTCGAAGATTGAAGCAAGTGGAGACTACAATCTCTCTGGAGAAAGCTATAAAGTTGCCGCGTTGCAAAGCAATCAACGATGGGATGTTGTAAAGCTGGGTGAGTTATGTGAGGTTCAGCGCGGTATTTCATACTCCAGTAAAGAAATAAGCGAAACAGAGGCGGGAGTTCCTCTCTATAACTTAAAATCTATTAAGAGAAATGGCGATTTATTTGACCACGGATTCAAGTATTTTACTGGCGGTGTTAAAGAGAAATTTCTTGTTAAGACGGGAGATGTTCTGATAGCTCTCACTGACCTAACACCAACTTCGGAAATTATTGGTGCACCTAAAATTATTACTGAATCCATACGCGCAGCACATTCCGCCGACCTCGGAAGAATTGTCTTAAAGGATTCCCGTTTGAATACGACCTACCTTTACTATCTCTTAAGGTCTAAGAAATACCGAGACTATATTGTTAATTTTTCTAATGGAGCGAATGTTAAGCATTTGAAAGTTGATGGTTTCTATTCTTTCTCCATTCCTCTCCCGCCCCTGGAGATACAAGAGCAATTTGTTACAGAGCTGGGTAATTATCAGAAAGTTATTGATGGTGCAAAGCAAATTGTTACCAACTACAAACCCCTCATAAAGATTGACGCGAGCTGGAAAACCGTTGATGTAGATAGTATCTGTAAATTGGTTCGCGGTAGTTCGCCACGACCCCAGGGAGACTCTCGTTACTATGGCGGTAAAGTTCCCCGCCTAATGATTTCCGATGTAACCAGAGACGGAATGTATGTTATGCCAGAGACAGATTTTCTCACCGAAGAGGGCGCAAAGTTGAGTAGACCAATGAAGAAAGGAGAAGTGGTAATGGCAGTGAGCGGCAATCCTGGCTTACCATCAATACTAAAAGTTGATGCGTGTATTCACGACGGTTGGGTTGGGTTCAGAGAACTTTCAAAAGATATATTGCCAGAGTTTTTCTACTATGTGCTGTTCTACCAGAAAGTAGTCAACCACTCGCTATCAATCGGCGCAGTGTTCAAGAATCTCACCACTGACCAGGTAAAGGGCTTCAAAATCCCGTTACCGTCGTTGGAAGTCCAGCGCGAGGTAATAGCGAAGCTCAAAGAAGAGCAGCAACAAATTGAAGCTACGAAAGCAATTGTGGCGTTGTTTGAGGAAAAGATTAAATCCAAAATCGCCGAGGTTTGGGGCGAATAAATATATGAGCAGCGACATCATAAAAACTCATCTTGAGGAAATGAAGAAAGACAAAGAACTGGATGCAGCGTTCATTCAGTTGTTGTCTGATTCCAATGCGACAAATGAAGATGGCAAAGACACCGCTGGTAAGATACTGAATCTCATAAAAAAACGATATGCTGAAAGTAAGAAAAATAACGCTTAGCGGTTTCAGGGGCATTCTCAAGCCACAGGACTTACTCCTTACAGCAAAGGATGATAAAAAACCGCGCTCACTCGTTCTCTATGGGTTAAATAGTTCTGGCAAAACTTCTTTTGTTGATGGTGTCGAATGGTTCTTGTCTGAAGATAACAAAGTTGAATGGCTCACAAGAGAGGATGCTGAAGAAAAAGCGTACCCACACTTGGCAGTTGACCCAGACAAAGACGAAAGTTTTGTTGAGTTGCAGTTCGACGATTCTGAAAAGAAACTTGATACGCTGCGCAAAACCTACAATCACAAAAAGATTACGCAGCCATCTCTGTCTTCTGATGATGACTTTGAGAATGTTTACAAAGCATTCGTAATTAAGCCATACCTTCGTTACTTGGAGGTAATAGACTTTGTTTACAATCAGACGGGACTGAAAAAATACCAACGACTTGCAAACTGGATGGGTTTTGAAAGTGAGCTGTCGTTCCAGGAAAAACTTGCCCTTAAAATTCTCCCAGAGTTAAAGCGAAAGAAGGATGAGCTTGCTGCCACTGTAAAGGCGCTTGAACAGCATCTATTCAAGCTTACGGGTAGCCAAGATACATCCGACATAGAAATCCTACGTATCTGTAACGGCGTACTGACCGCTCACAAGATTGCTGAACAGAAAAGTATCGAGGGTCTTCTCGCCTACATTCCAGAGTTCGCAAAATTGCGTGCCACATCATCTGTGGGCATCACCATAGACAAGCTTACTCAAGCTGAAACCAGTATCGGATTATTTACTGTAAGCAATACGCTGCTTGGTTCGCTCGTTGACGCAAAGAAGCAATTAGACGACTTCAACAAAGAGCTAAAACGAATAGAACAGATTGATGTCATTGGTCTGTATGACCAAGCGCTAGAGGTTTTGAATAAACAGACGGAAACCAGCACTACCTGTCCCGTTTGCGGCACATCTTGGGAAAGAGATGAGCTGGTCAAGCATATTCAAGACGAATTGAACTTACTCACGAAAGTTAAGGAGGACAAAGAAGCCATAGAGAAAGTAATTAACACTTTGAAATCAGTTGTGAGACAGGAAGCGGGCACCATAGAGAGGTTGCTATCAAAGTATGACGATGTGCAAAAAATAATACCTGCTCTCACTTACGAAAAGACCAAAGCCTACAAGGAAATTCTCTCTGGACTTGAAAGCGGCTGGCTTGCTAAGCCACTTGGTGCTACAACCGAAATTGCTCTCACAAAGGAACTCATCGAACAGGTAGAAGCGGAACAGAAAGAAGTTCTAAAAACCATCACTTCCGAAAAGACGAAGATTCAGCCTTCAGAGAGGGACTTGAAGTTGGCAGAGGATATAGAAAAACTTACCCAAATTAGGGTGAAGCTAATTGAAATACGGGATACGGAAGCTGAATCTCAATTCACGGAAAAAGAAATCACTGCTTTTGCTGCGGTAAGCAACAAGCTCATCACTCTCATTCAAGAAAATATAAAGTCGCGCTTCAATGAAATTTCAGAAAGGATTGGCAAATACTTTTCCATTTTGAGAAATGATAAAGACATTAAGAACATTGAGATTGTTCTCAACGAAGAGAAAGGACGAGCAGCTGGGCGTTCCGCAGAAATACAGCTGCATTACTACGATGTAACAGTTAAACCTGCGTACAAGGTCTTGAGTGAATCACTACTCAACAGCCTGGGCTTGGCGGTTTACTTCACCTGCATCAAACAGTTCAACGATAGCTGCAAGTTCATAGTTCTTGACGACATAATGAACAGTCTCGATATAGACAAGCGAGACACTCTGCTCGATTTGATTGAGCAGGAGTTTAGCGATTATCAGATAATACTTTTCACACACGATTATTATTGGTTCCAGAAAATTGTTCGCCGATTCCCGAAGTGGATACCTAAGAAAATTAAAAGCTGGGGCTATGAGACAGGCGCTGTGATTGATGTCGCTGCTACCACTCAAGAAGAGATTGAAGAGTGTCTGAAAGACTCTACTAGGATTGAGGATGCAGGGTGGAAACTGGGGCGTTATGTAGAGAGCACTCTAAACGAACTCTGCGAGGGGCTTTGGGCGGCAGTTCGTTATCGTTACACAAAGAATGACCCGCCTTCGATGGAGGAGCTTTTTGATGCGCTGTACGCACGACTCAACGATAAAGCAAAAGGACACGCAGCTGTTCAACAGATTCAAGAAGCAAAAAAGTATGAGCCGATTATGCGTAACTTTGTATCCCACGCAAGAACTAACAGCGGCACCTCAATTGCTCCAGCGGAAATAAAGCGAGCGGCAGAAGAATGGTTCAAATTGGAGAACGAATTATGGTGCAAAGACTGCCACCAATTTGTTGAGTATCACAGAAGCAAAGAGTCCATAGAGTGCCAATGTGGGAAGTTAAAGCTGGAGAAAGCAAAGAAATAACACAATGCTATCCAAAAAGGCGCTTTCAGATTTCAAGACCATCTGGCGCAAACAATTTAGTGAGGACATTTCTGATGAGAAGGCTACCGAGGAGGCAATCAATCTGCTCAATCTTTTCAATGTGATTTACCGACCAATCAAGAAAGAATGGGCTGATGAATACGATGCTCGTGCCAAAGAGGAAAAGGGAGCTAAAAAAGACACCCTATAGAGTGGGTGGTTTTTACCCAACTTCGGGTGAGGTAAAACGAGAGTACACCCATTTTCTATGTTTATCCATAACTTGGCATATACGGTTATACGCATAGCAAACAGGACAATGGTTTTGGATATGTCCTCAACTACCATCAACGACAAATGAGGACAATGGTACGACAGCGCACCTGGTAAGGGTTTTGCCCCGAAATGCTCCAACTTGGATAGGGTGACCGCCCGCCGAACTGAAAGGTCAAAAAGAAAACACCCACCACCCATTTTGAGAATCTGGAATGGCGAGTCTATATGCACCAGTACGTAACTGTTATACTTGGTACATTACGGGTCTGATACGGATATACGGATACTGTTCTAGTGAGCCAGCGCCAGTAATTGCTGCATTTGCTGGAGGGAAACACTGGGATACGGGAACATTTCTTCCCAACTAACAGTTCGTAGATAGTCCCGCCAAGCCAATAAAATAGCGTAGCAATTTTATTGCCGGAAGGAGTGTGCCTGCGCACACTCCGGCTTGGATTCGAACGGCGGAGCGATGTCTCGCTAGAAGGCGAGACCGCGAGCCGCGGCTCTAGAAATTTCTTGCGCCGCGGCGCAAGAAATATTCGGGGAGCGAATCCAAGTCTGGCAACAGCGTAGTTAAGTATCGAAAGAACCAAAGGGGTTAGATACTGGAAAGAATATCTATTCCGTAATTGCATACCTGCTGAGAGCGGTCTTTTCTGTTAAAATATCAATATGTCAATACAAATTACTTACTTCGTTCACGGCACTACCACCGACAACGAACAGCATATTTCTTCCGGGTGGAAAGATGTTGAACTGTCAGAGCTCGGCCACCAACAGTCAGTCGCATTGAAAGAGCAAACAAAGGATATGAGGTTCGATGTCGTCTTTTGCTCCGACCTCAAGCGCGCTCACGATCCGGCAAAACTTGCGTGGGACGGACTCTACGAAATCATCCCGGATGCGCGACTTCGCGAATGTAATTATGGAGATCTGAATGGTGCCTCTTCAGATATCGTTGAGCCAATGCAAGAAGACGAGTGCATTGAAAAGCCATTCCCGAACGGGGAGAGCTATGAAGATGTGAAAACGCGTATTGCCGACTTCATCGCATTTCTCAAACAGAACTATGACGGGAAGCATATAGCTATTGTCGGGCATAAGGCACCTCAGCTTTCGCTTGATGTGATTCTTAAGGGCAAGACTTGGAAAGAGGCGCTTGCCGAAGATTGGCGTAAGACGAAGTCGTGGCAACCGGGCTGGGTGTATGTGGTCGAATAATCATGTTTTAAATTCTCAAGGTCGAACCTTGAGAATTGCCTGATACATAAACCCCCTCAAAATCAATATAGAGCACCAGATGTGTCGTGATATCCTATTACAATGTCACGTTCTCGTTTTGTATTTCCCGCATCTCTGATCGTCTTGCTTGTTCTTCTGGGTGGTGGGTATCAGTGGTATGAACACACAACACTGAATGCTGAGGTTGTTATACCGACTGAAACATACAAAACCCCCGAGGAAGCTGAAAGCGTGTTCGTTCGCTTCACGATGGAAGTGTTCGACGTCATTTCAGAAGAGTACTGGAAGAAGCTTCCTGAAAACGAGCTTGTTGAGCTCTTTCGTCTTTCGCTACAAAAGGCTAAAGGAGATGTACCGGTAGATGCCTTTGAACTAACGCGCACCGAGCTTGCGCGCGTGCTCGCAAAAGAATTTGACGCTATTCTCGAGGACAAGCGGAAAGCGCTTGCACACGATACATCCCTTGTTGCGCTCGTGAACCTTGCGCCACAAGGGCGCAGCGGACTTCTCTCTGAAAAGCAGGAGATCGCGTTTAGAGATGTGGTAAACAATGTCGACCGCGATACAAATCTCTATGAGAGCCTTGGTCTTCCTGACGGCGCGAGTACCGATGATGTCGCGACAGCATATGTAGAGAAGAAAACCGAACTTGAAGCGGAGGCGACGCCCGAAGCCGCGATACAACTTGCGGAAGTGGAGCGCGCGAAGGATGTGCTCTCAGAAGAGGCATCAAAGGCGGTCTACGACGAGGCAAAAATAGAACCTTCACTTGTCTCGCGCACGATAGCGGGGCACATTTTGTACGTCGATTTGGCTCAGGTAACTCCCGCAACATTCCAAGAATTTATTACTGCACTTACATCGACAGGGGAGAATCCTGCTCTCGACAGCTTGATCATTGATATGCGGGGTAATATGGGCGGCACATTAGATTTTGCAAAATATATGCTCGCACTTTTTGTGGGACCCAATCAGTATGCGTATGACTTGTTCCATCAAGGCGATGCACAGATTGAGCGCACGCCGCAAATAGGGCGTATACCAGGTCTTGCAGAGCTGAAGGATGTAGCAATTCTCGTTGATGGCGAGACCCGCTCGACGGCGGAACTAACAACTTCCATGTTTAAGCGTTTCAACCTCGGCGTTGTTGTAGGGAAGACTACCAAGGGCTGGGGCACGGTTGAAAACACTTTTCCTTTGAAGACGCAGTTTGACGAGACTGAGAAATACTCAGTGCTTCTCGTGCATTCCTTGATGGTGCGCGATGATGGCGAAGCTATCGAGGGGTTTGGTGTCGTTCCTGATGTTGACCTTGGTGCATCTAATTGGAAAGAGCAGGTGCGAGAGCGTTTCCATATACGTGATTTTGAGGATGCTGTAATCAAGTTGCTCGAGGCATAACCACAGTCCAAAATTCTCAAGGTCGAACCTTGAGAATTTCATAGTTGTGCTATAGTTTCCGCGCTATGTGTGGCATTTTTGCGTACACTGGTTCGAAAAACAAAGACGCCGTGGAGGTGTTACTTGAGGGGCTCTCGTCTCTCGAATATCGTGGCTATGATTCCGCTGGTATTTACACGCCGGAGAGTGGAGTGGTGAAGACACCCGGGGCAGTGGGTGCGCTTCGTGGGAAAGTGCCCAAAAGCTTCACCGGCAAAAGCGGCATCTCACATTTGCGCTGGGCAACACACGGTGCGCCAACGGAGAAAAACGCACATCCGCACCATGGCGGAAAGGAGGATATTTGGCTTGTACACAACGGTATTGTTGAGAACTTTCGTGAACTAAAAGAAAGACTTACCAAGAAAGGGCACACATTTTTTTCTGAATCAGACACAGAAGTTTTGGCACATCTTATTGAAGAATACTTGAGGAGTGAGAAGAATTTTGAAAAAGCAGTGTTTAAGGCACTCGGCGAAGTGCGCGGCACGTACGGCCTAGCCATTCAATACGCAAAAGAACCGGAGAAACTTATTGCTGCGCGGATGGGTTCTCCCATCGTGCTTGGCGTGGGGAATGGCGAGCATTTCATCGCATCGGATGCTTCGCCAATTTTGAAGCACACGAAGAAAGTACTGTTTTTGAATGATGGCGAGGTGGCGGTTCTCACGCCAACATCGCACGCAGTCTACAAACTCTCGCAGAAGCGCGTGCGCCGCAATCCCGAAGAACTGAGTTGGGGCGCGGAAGAGGCACAGAAGGGCGGCTACGAGCATTTCATGTTGAAAGAAATCATGGAAGCGCCCGATGTGGTTTCAAATACCCTGCGTGGACGTCTTATCCAGAAGAAAGGCATGGCAAAGCTTGGTGGGCTTGAATCGGTCGCCAAAAAGCTCTCGCACATTGAACGCATTATTATCGTCGGGTGCGGCACGGCATATTACGCGGGCTTGATTGGCGAATACATGCTCGAAGAATTCGCGGGGATTCCTGTGGAAGTGGAGCTCGCGTCCGAATTTCGCTATCGCTCGCCGGTTTTAAACCAGCGCACGGCACTCATTGCCGTCTCACAGTCAGGGGAGACCATAGATACATTAGAGGCAGTCCGTGAGGGGAAGCGAAAGGGTGCGCTTACGCTCGGCATCGTAAACACCGTTGGCTCTACAATTGCGCGCGAGACTGATGCGGGAGTCTACAATCATGCGGGACCAGAAGTGGGTGTTGCTTCGACCAAGGCACTTGTCTCGCAGCTTACGACACTTGCGCTCTTCACACTCTTCTTTGGTCGTGCACGCAAGCTCTCGCCGAAAAAGGGTGCGGAGATTGCACGCGAACTCGCTGCACTTCCAAAGAAGCTTGAAACAGTGCTCAAAAAAGAAAAAGAAATGGCGAAGCTCGCGAAGAAATATGCGCACATGCGCGACTTTCTCTTCATTGGGCGGAAATACAACTATCCTGTTGCGCTTGAGGGAGCCTTGAAGCTTAAGGAAGTTTCGTATGTTCACGCCGAAGGCTATGGGGCGGGGGAGATGAAGCATGGACCGATTGCGATGATAGATCAAGAATTCCCGACTTTTGCACTCACTCCGCGCGACAGTGTGTATGAAAAAAATGTGTCCAACGTGCATGAGCTGAAGGCGCGTAAAGGTCTGGTGATTGCACTTGCAACCGAGGGTGACAAGAGTATTGCAAAGCTGGCTGACGATGTAGTTTATGTGCCGAAAACACTTGAGATGCTCCAGCCGATTTTAAACCTCATCCCGCTCCAACTTTTTGCATATTATGTTGCGATTCAGAAAGGATTGAACCCTGATCGCCCACGCAACTTAGCAAAGTCGGTGACTGTTGAGTGATATATACGTAGTGTGCCGCAGTGCGATGCGTAGCGCATGCTACACTCATGACGATGAATGGTATGTTCTCGTTTGCATCGCGTACGTTCCTCGCGTATGGGGTGCTCGCAATTGTATGTTCCGTTGCGGTTGGATATTGGTATCTCTCACCTCGAGAAGAGATGGAGGTGGTAGTAGTAACCTCTGGTGAATTTGTCCAAGAAGTGTCTGCGTCTGGAAAAGTAGAGTCTACACAGTCTGTTGATTTGGGTTTTTCACAGGGAGGGAGAGTTGCGAGCGTGGCGGTAAACGTTGGGGATCGTGTGAATGCTGGCGATATTCTCGTGCGGTTGGAACAGAGCGAGCTTCGTGCCTCGCGTTTACAAAAAGAAGCAATACTCGCATCCGAGCGGGCGCAACTCGCTGAGCTAGAGCAGGGGGTACGACCAGAAGAGATCGCCATTGCTGAAGCTGATGTTGCACAAAAAAAATCCGTACTCGCGCAAGCGCGTCAGTCACTCTTTGAGGCCGTGCAAGAAAGTTATGTGGTTGCACAGGATGCGCTTTTCAATCGCATTGATCAGTTTGTGGTCAATCCACGGAGCGCATTTCCCGAGATAATTGTATCAATTGACAATAGCGATTTTCTTGCGGATTTTACTGATGCGCGCGTAGCAATTCAGGAACGTTTTGCTCTGTGGAAGCCGCTTTCCGGCGCGTCATCACCCGATGCTCTTCTCGAAGGACTTGTAGTCGCTCGAACAAATCTTTCAGAGCTTGCGAATCTTCTTTCCATTGCTGCGACCGCGCTCAGTCGTGCAGTGCCGACCGTTGCATATCCCACCGCAACGATACTTGGATACGCATCTGATGTCGCTACAGGACGAAATAATGTGCAAAATACCATTGCTGACTTAACATCCGCTGAGACCGCGTATCGCAACGCAGAAACAGGGCTCATCAGTGCGCAGAAGAATCTTGTACTCAAACAAGCTGGTACCACCGCGACGAGCATTGCAGCACAGCGTGCGCAAGTGCGCGCCGCGGAAGCAGATGTCGCGGCGGCGGCAGCACTCATTGAGAAGACAGAAATACGAGCTCCTTTTGATGGCACTATTACCGCAATTGATGCAAAAATTGGGGCAATTCTTACTGGGAGTGAAACAGCCGTTTCTATGATAGGTAGTGGAGGTTTTGAAGTTGAGAGCTATATTCCAGAAATCAACATCGCTCTTATTTCCGTAGGGGATCCTGTGCGTGTCACTCTTGATGCCTATGGGCCGAGTATTTCGTTTCCTGCGCGCGTAGCGGCTATTGATCCTGCAGAGACGGTGAGAGATGGTGTGTCAACATATCGTATTCTTATCGCGTTCGATGCAGCTGATGAGCGCATTCGATCTGGCATGACCGCAAATGTTGTGATGACAACCGATCGTCGCGATAGCGTTATCAGTATTCCTCAGGGATTAGTGCGCGTGCGTGATGGTGTCTCATTTGTGATTGTCGCAAAGGATGGTGTGCGTACTGAACGCCCGGTCACAACAGGTATGATTTCTTCAATGGGCACCATCGAGATACTGTCAGGTCTTCAAGTGGGGGAGGTGCTCCCTATTTCGGACTAACATGATCAACGCGCGTGTTGGTTTCTATCTTGCACTTCGCCAGATACGGCGTGCGAGTTTGTGGACCACCGGCCTCATCGTATTTGTGATGGTACTCACATTTTTAAACCTCGTAGTCGTATCGGGTATTTTGGTTGGATTGATTCAGGGGGCAGTGGATGCAACGCGTGCTCGCTACACCAGCGATGTCATTATTTCTGCACTACCCGATAAAGATTACATAGAGAATAGTCAAAATATCATCACAATTGTTTCCACTATTCCGCAGATAGATGCATTTACGCCTCGCTACCGTGAGAGCGGCGTTCTTGAGGCGAATTACAAGACGCGTCGAGAGACCGACAAACCCAATACTGCGGGGGGCCAGGTTGTAGGTATTGACCCTCGCTTCGAGCATGAGGTAACAGGGCTTGCTGACGGTATTATCGAGGGCTCGTTTCTTGAACCGGGCGATTTTGATCAGGTGGTACTTGGTCACTATCTGCTCAAACAATATCTTCCCATTGAGACCCCTGCATTTTCAACATTGGAGAATGTGGGAGTAGGCACAAAGATTCGTCTTCGTGTAGGTGATGTTATGCGAGAAGTAACCGTGAAAGGCATTCTATTTGCGAAAGTGGATGAAATATCTCTTTCGGCGTTTATGGTTGATGCGCAGCTCCGCGGACTCATCGGCCGCAGTGACGGTAATGTAGATGAAATTGCTATTAAGGTGCGTGATGGCGTTGATCCTGGCGTGGTGCGTGATGCTCTGGTGCGTCAGGGGGTGGGTGGGTACGCGAAGGTGCAAACCTTTGAGGATGCACAACCAAAATTCCTTAAAGACATGATCAAAACGTTTAGCATGCTCGGTGCGGCATTTAGCTCGATTGGTCTTGTTGTGGCTTCAATCACTGTCTTTATCGTCATCTTTATTAACGCTTTCACGCGTCGTAAATATATTGGTATCTTGAAGGGCATAGGGATTAATGGCCGCGCCATTGAGTGGTCGTATGTGTTTCAATCTATTTTTTACGCTGTCATTGGCTCAGCGATTGGTATCGCCGTTGTGTATGCGCTCCTCGTACCCTTTTTTGCGGCAAACCCGATCAATTTTCCCTTTAGTGACGGTATTCTCGTAGCGCCACTCGATGCGACAGTATTTCGCATGGGTCTTCTTGTGTGCGCAACCGTAATCGCGGGGTATATTCCAGCGTGGATGATCATTCGTAAAAACACTCTTGATTCGATCTTGGGACGGAATTGATATGATTGAAGTACGAGCACTTACCAAAACGTTTGTCACTGGGGAACTCATCACCCCTGTCTTGAAAGGTATCGATCTCACGGTAAAGACAGGGGAGTTTATTGCAATTATGGGACGCTCTGGCGCAGGCAAATCGACACTCATGTATCATATGAGCCTGCTCGATGTGCCAACATCCGGGTCAATTTTCATAGATGGAGTCGATGCACTCTCCATGAATGAGAGTGAAAAGGTGCGTTTTCGACTCCGTACGTTCGGCTATGTGTTTCAGGAATATGCGTTGCTTCCAGAGCTCAATGCTATTGAGAATGTTGCCGTGCCGCTTCTCATGCAAGGTCTCGATCGTGCAAGTGCAGAGACCCGTGCTGCAGACGCGCTTATAAAGGTTGGGCTTGAGAAGCGTCTCGGGAGTCTTCCTTCGAAACTCTCTGGTGGTGAGCAGCAGCGTGTGGCTATTGCGCGCGCAGTTGCACACACGCCGAGTATTCTTTTTGCTGATGAACCCACGGCAAATCTTGACAGAGAATCATCCGCGTCAGTGCTCGATATCTTTCAAGAGCTCCATGCAGATGGTCAAACGATCATTATGGTCACTCACGAGGATGAATATGGTGCACTTGCCGAGCGTATTGTGCGTATCGATGATGGAAAGATAGTTGATACGACGCAAGCATCTCACGCGCGGTCTCGCCGAACACACGCACAGCCCTGAGAGCATACACATGCAAAATCTCGTAGCGATTATCGCTGAAACGCCAAACCTCCTCGCCATCGCAAAGCCTGCGGGGCTTATTACGCACCGCGATGGAAGAAATGAAGAGACCTCGCTTTCTGAGTGGGTGGGGGAGCGGTACCCTGAACTGCGCGGCGTTGGCGGTGCGTGGGTTTCGCCGCAGGGAGAGGAGGTTCCCTTGAATGGTGTAGTACATCGTTTGGATAAGCAGACGAGTGGCGTGGTTTTAGTGGCGAAGGACGAGGAAACATTTGTGGCACTTAAAGAAGAATTTAGGGCGCGGCGGGTGAAGAAAACCTATCTCGCATACGTACACGGGCACATGGAGAACGAGGGGGAGATTGTGGCAGAAATCGCACGTACGAGCGAGGCGCCCAAGCGCTGGTTCGCAAAACCATGCACAAAAGAACATCCGCGTGCGGCGATTACTGCGTGGCGGCCTCTGCGACATCTGTCGGCAGAAGGAGGAGAGCCCGTTTCTCTTATTGAGGTTAAGCCGCAAACTGGACGCACACACCAGATTCGCGTACATCTTTCCTCAATCGGGCATCCGATTATCGCCGATAATCTCTATGGTGAGGGGAAACCCGCGCTTCTGGAGTTTACTCGCCTCGCGCTCCACGCGCTTCGTATCGAGCTTTCTCTTTTTGGTGAGCCTTTAGTATTTGAAGCGTCGCTACCACACGATTTTATGCGGATTGATGTGCGCCGATAATATACACTTGCACTATGGTCAAAAATTCACGACCAACACGCACTGATCCATCACTCTGGGAGCTCTGCAAAAAAGAGGCGGTGCAAAAAATGGGGAAGTTTTCCGCACGCGCGATGCAGCATGCGGTGCTTCTCTATAAACAGCGCGGGGGTGGGTATGTGGGACACAAATCCCCTAAAAACGCACTTGTGCAGTGGGGGAAGAAAGAAGACGAGAAACGCCCTCCAAAGAGAGGTATACTTAGCGAATGATCCACGTAGAACAAAAACTTTGGACAAGTGAAAAGGGGTGGGAGACGACAACGCACGTTCCTAGCGGCGGCGCGCCGCAAGTGGTGTTTGTCTTTGGTGCTCGTGCACTAGTTACGCAGGGTACCGTGTACCAACAGATCCGCAATTTTTATCCGGGTGCCTATATCGTCATGTGTTCCACGGCGGGAGAAATTCTGGGAACCGAAGTGCGCGAAGGTTCTATTGCGCTTACGGCGGTGCATTTTGAAAAATCACTCGTGCGTTTTACCGAAACAACCATTCCTACAGTAGAAGAAAGTTTGGGTGTGGGTAAGCGACTCGCGGAGTTTCTTCCTGTGGAGGGCTTGGTGCACGCGATGGTCTTTTCTGATGGCCTCAACGTGAACGGTTCACTTTTAGTAAAGGGGATTAACGACAACCTACCTGTTTCCGTTACTGTGACGGGTGGGCTCGTGGGTGACGGTACAGACTTTAAAGAAACTGCAGTGGGACGGGACAGTCCAGGTGAAGCGCGCAAGGTCGTACTTCTTGGATTTTATGGTGATTCTTTGAAGGTTGGATATGGCTCAATGGGAGGGTGGGAGGGTGGTGGCGGGAAGCACACCATCACTAAATCAAAAGGGAACGTACTCTATGAGATGGATGGAAAACCAGCGCTCGCAATCTACAAAGAATATTTGGGCGAAAAAGTTTCTGGACTTCCGAGTTCGGCACTTTTATTTCCACTCAAGCTCCACACTGCATCGCAAGCGGATTTCGTTCGTACGATTCTAGGCGTCAATGAAGCGGATCAGAGTATGACATTTGCGGGGGACATGCCCGAGGGAACCGAAGTTGAATTTATGAAAGCAACACTTGATAAACTTATTGCCGGCGCTTCCACTGCAGCGTCGTTAAGTATGCGACAGATGGGTCTCGCTACCCCCGAGCTTGCGATTCTCGTGAGTTGTGTCGGGCGCAAACTCGTGTTTGGTGAACGTATCCCAGAAGAGGTGAATGCTGTGCGTACCACTCTCGGTGCACAAGCGTATGTTGCAGGTTTCTATTCTTACGGAGAGCTCTGCCCAGGCCCTGAAGGTGAGCGTCAATGTCTTTTGCATAATCAGACGATGACAATCACTACTTTCCGCGAGGTGTAGCATGGCGATGTTCCGCGAGCATATCGGCTGGGGGGCCGTGACCGCGGTACTTTTTGTCGTGGTTGTGTATGTCTATGCATTTGCGACAGATGTGGCACTTCTCGGACTCTTGTTTCTTACGGCAGTGATCGGGTCATTTTTGCCAGACGTTGATAGCGATTCGAGCATGCCTTTTTATCTTGTGTTTGGGGCGATGACGGTAAGTGTGGGAGGAGTTGCACTTCTCTACGCGCTTCCGCTTACAACCGATTGGCGTTTTCTTGTGGGTGTGCCTGTGGGAGCAGTTGCGTTCACGTGGTTCGTAGTGGGCGCTATCATAAAGAGGCTCACGCACCACCGCGGCATGTTCCACTCGCTTCCTGCGCTCGCGATAGCGGGATTAGGAGCGTTCGTGCTGGCGCGCGAGTATGGCCTTTCTGAGACGCACGCATTTCTTTTTGGTGGTGCGATGGCGCTTGGCTACCTCACACATCTTATGCTCGACGAAGTGTACGACGGCGTTACGCTTGAGGGCCTCCCGTTTGTGCGCAGCGATGTCCTCGGCGGTTCCCTTAAGATGTTTGCGCGCTCTAATCCGGTGAACATAGCCACCTATTCACTTCTTGCACTGCTTTTATATCACGCTCTGTAGGCGCGGCGCGTCCGGCGCCGCCCGCATGCTACAGTTATTACATGCGAAAGGGGATATTCGCGTTTCTTTTTGTACTGTGCATCCTGCCACTCTCCGCGCATGCGATTTTTTATAACAACACCGAAACGATTGAAGTGGGAGATGGCGAGCCGCCGGAACCACCGGGATGGGTGGGGGGAGTGAATACTGGCGGAGGTGGCTCAGGTTCTTCTGGAGGTTCTGGCACGGGTGTAGGTAGTGGCGCTTCGACACCCACATCAACGCCAACGACTACGCCGGGTACGAATCCAGGTAGCTCGCAGGGAACCGGAAGCGGTTCAGGCGCAGGTTCTAATTCAGGCTCAGGTGCTGCCAGCGAAGAGACGGTGTGGAACGCGCTTCTGACTGGCGGCGCGCTCTTTGGTTCGTTTGGAGAGGGAGGTGTCCTCGGTTCCGGCGGTATTGATTTCGAGGGAGGATTCGTGCGCATTGTTGCGTCTCGTGTGCGCGATATCTTCAGGGAAAATAGCACATTCTCAGAGTTTCTGACGTTTTGGAAGAGAGGAAATGGCGCCTCGGCGCGCGAGCGCGGACTCATCGCCGCTTCAACAGCTGTGCGCGATTCCAACTTTGAAGAAGCAACACTTTCCGCAACGCGCGTCGATATTGTGTATCGTTCGCGTGGTTATCTACTGGGCTTTCTCCCGTGGTCGTTCCCAGTGCGCGTCTCCATCATTCCCGCCGCGCCAACTCTCGAAGAGCGTGTCTCGGTGAAGCTTCCGTGGTATCGCTGGTTCCTTCGTACGTTTTTCTCCCGCGCAAACCTTGCAGAGGAAATTGATGAAGCGATCCAAACAGCCTACAAGGCAGCAGATCCGAACGATGATCTTGCAACCGTCACCTTCGAGGCCGCGACAGACTTCCTCCGCAAAAAAGTAGGCACCATCAGCGACACTATACTCCGTGGTTCTTGATGTGGGACTTACGAAGTCCCACATGGGTTAGCGTGGGGTGGCGTAGAGGACGGTGGCGTAGATTGCACTTCCTTTCACAATCACCCCAACGCCGGTTTCCGTGTAGCCTTCTTTTAAAATATTTGCGCGATGCCCGGGAGATTCCATCCAGCCGGAAACTATCATCGCTGCGGTTTCGTCTGTGGAGAAATCAAAGCCTTCGAGCATATAGAGATTTTCTCCAATCATGCGCCATGCATATCCTGCGTTTGTTGCGCGACAAGAAGATGAGCAGCCATCAGGGTTTTCATGCTCAAAATAATCGCGTGCGAGCATGTCCGCGCTATGCATTCGCGCGGTACTGGCAAGAACGGTATTTGGTTCGAGTGTTTGGAGATTGCGGCGTGAGCGTTCGGTGTTTGTGAAAACAAGAATCTTTTCTTCAAGTAGGAATGAGAGCGAGTCACCTGGAGGGAATGTGGGTTTGGTTTGCACCGACTCTTTCTTCGGCGGTGGGGGAGGCAAAGGACGTGCTGTTTTTGCAATCGGTTTTGGTTCGTCAGCAATCGCTCCTTGCGGTAGTTCGGCGGGTTTTTCTTCCTGTACCACGGCAATCTCTTGCACTGACGTACTTGGCTCAAGTGGTGTCTGGGGAAATACGAATGGTGTGGCAAGTAGAATGAGTGTGAGGATCAGAATGAGGGGGTGCATACTTATTAGTATAGACAGACGGGGAGGGGAGGCACATCTTGCACAACATGCTTGCGCGTTTTATGGGGGTTGCTAGTCTGATACAAGGATTAGCTCGAGCCAAGGAGGCGAACATGAGTAGTCCTGGTATAAGTGAATTGGAACTATCGCGCTTGGGTAGGGGGGAAGTGGGTTACGTCAAAGTGCTTACCCCGAAGCAGGCGCAAACTATGTTTCCCATGGTGGAGGGTCTTCCTAAGACAGGGAATCTTTTCTCACTTCATGCTGCGGATGGTACGCTCATTGCAGTCACTGACACGCGGAAAGCAGTTCTTAGCCACGCTATGGATGGGGAGTTGGAGATAGTCCCGCTCCACTAAAAAGAAAGAAGCACCGATCACTCGGTGCTTCAATCTTTATGCGTGAGTTATTTTACTCTGTGACCGTTAAGGTCCCTTTCATGCCAGCCTGGCGATGACTTCCTACTGAGCAGTAGTACTCAAAGGTACCCGCTTTGTCCGCGACGAATTCGAATGTTTCCGAAACGCCACCTTGCATGACCTTCGTGCCAACATTGTAGCCTTCGATGCGGAGGTCGTGTGTGCCACCACCGTTGGTGTAGGTAATGCGCACACGGTCGCCCTTCTTTACGGCGAGTGTTTTCTGATTAAACGCCATACCAGTAGATGTGACGGTAATCTCTTTGAGTGTCGCTTCTGCTGTTGCACTTGCGCCTGTGCTCGGAACGCCCGTTCCTGCAGAAGCGCTCGCATCCGTTTCGATTTCAACAACACCACGTGGTGTCGGCGAAGGATTGGTCGGTGCTACGGGTTCTGTACCGTCCTCCATCATGCCTGTTGGCATGCTATTTGAGGAACGATCCCTCTCAGTGTTGGACGGCGTTGGTTCCGGTGCCGTATATAAGTAATACCCACCACCAGCGAGAAGTACAAGAACGAGCGCAACGAGGAAATTCTGCATAGACTACATTGCGCCTTGACCCTTGCCCCACTTTGCGTCCACTGAATACTTGCCAGGACCCATAGCGAAGATTGCGATGGAAACCGCGAGGATGAGCAGAATGAACTCATAACCGCCGGTTGAGACGAAGAAGCCATTTCCTGCATGTACTGCTAAGAGTGCCACGAGTGCAACGATGATGTGGTACTTCGCTGCCCAGTGCGTGAGAAGGCCGATGATCATCATCGCGCCAAAGACGAGTTCGCCGTAGGCGAGGATGTAGGCGAATAAGGTTGGTGCAGGGAAGCCCAGGCTTCCAAGAAAGCCAGTGACTCCAGGAATGCCGGTTTCAAACACTTTCTGCCAGCCGTGCATAAAGAAGACGAGACCCAAAACGACGCGGAGAAAGAGGTGTGCGTATTCGCTCCAGCCGCTTCCACAATTGCAATTCAGCATATTCATGTAGATGTATGCGTTATTGATAGTATTAATAATGTACATAATAAGTATACAGGGAGGCTGGAGGGGCGCTAGCGCCCCTCCAGCCCCATGCTAAAATCCTGGTATGGAAAACGACTCTATAAAGCAACCTTCGTGGCGTGAATCCAAGAAGGTGCGCCTGTGGATTATTGGTGGGCTTATCGTACTTGTCGCCATTCTTTTCTTCTTCGTCAAAGGAACTTGGGCAAAAGCAGCGCTTGGCGTTGCTATGGCGCTTCTTCTTGGCGCGTTCGGCATGGAAGTAGCGAATACTGATTACGATCTTGGAAAGGCCTGGGAGACTGGCTCGATGAGCGCGGCCAAGATTCAGCGCGATGCAGGGGGAAACCTTATTAACGTTGATTCATTCTGTAATTCCGCAGAAATTGATTACAACTGTTCTGATTTTAAAACACAAGCAGAAGCAATGAGTGTTTACAGCCGCTGCTCCGAGCTTGGCAAAAACATGGACGTCTTCCGGCTCGACGGCGATAAAGACGGTCGCGTGTGTGAATCACTTCCTGCTGGGACTAACTAATTTATGGATATAAAAATGATTGGAATCGCACTCGTCTCGGTCGCACTTGGCTTCTTCGGCGCATCTTTTGTCCCGTCACCTGCACCCGAAACGGGCATACATACGATGCCAGATGGCACGGTGATGCAAAATGCAACTATGCACGGCGCAATGCAGGGCATGACAGCAAATATGCAAGGGAAGACGGGCGATGCTCTCGATAAAGTATTTCTTGAAGACATGATTGTGCATCACGAAGGTGCGATTGAGATGGCAGAGATACTTCTTGCAAACACACAGCGTCCGGAACTTAAGATGCTAGGAGAAAATATTATCTCTGCACAGACAGGCGAGGTGGAGATTATGCGTGGGTGGTTAGAGGCGTGGTTCTAAGTCGTGAACACATGCTCGAGTGTCTCACTTTGGAAACAGGTGTCGTTGTCGTATGCTGTCGGTAGGCATAACAGAAAGGGTGTACGATGATAAAGTGCTTACACAATCCAAAAGCAATATGCGAGATTCAGTTGGCACTCGCACGAGTTCCTGTCCCCAAAAATAAACGTATTGAAGTGTTCGCGATGCGGCTGTACGAGGCTCGCGAAGCTGTCGTCGCGCGATGGGAAAAAAGACCGCCTCGTTTGTGGAGTGAACGTCCGCCCGATAAGCGGCAGTTCTGGGTTTCGTGTGCGCGTGCGCGGATTGCACGTGCAGGCGCGCACGTTTGAGGTAGTGGAAATGACAAAGACCGCCGGTTAAATGCCAGGCGGTCTTTTATAGGGAGCGAGGGACGTTGAACGTTCTTCACAAAGTGTGGTGGTTTGCGACATTTTCATGTGGTAGTAGACTAGTTGTATGAACATGCGGGGACTCATCAATTACACAGAACCACTTGTTGCAGGATCAACCATCCTTGGCGGCGCATTCATTATCTGCGCGCTGCTTGCCGGATATGTCGCATATGGAATTAAAGTTGCCGACGACACCATCACCGTGACTGGTTCAGCAAAAGAAACAGTTACAGCAGATTTTGGGCGTTGGAGTCTGAATCTCGATACGAGGGCGGGTATTGGAGAGGAACAGATTGCCATCGATCGTCTTGAGAAAGCGGTTTCCACCATCCGCGACACGCTCGGAGGCAAGGGCTTTACCGAGATCGAAACACCAATCGCATCAGTCAATGCTACGTATTACTATCCGCAGGGAGGCGAGCCGGTGCAGACAGGTGTTTCCGCATCACGCGCCATAATGATTCATAGTGCCGACATTGAAAAACTCACTGCGCTTGCGAACGACATGGGTTCGCTTACGGGGACGGGATACACACTCTCATCTGGTCCTCTTGAACTTACGTATCAAAAACTTCCTGAGCTCCGCGTGAAGCTCCTCGCGGGTGCTATCAAGGACGCGCGCGAACGCGCTGAAGCGATTGCAAAAGAGAGTGGGCGATCGGTGGGAGAATTGCGTGTCGCATCATCGGGAGTCGTACAAGTACTCTCCCAAGGTGGTATTGATGTCTCTGATTACGGCTCCTACGACACACAAAGCCGCATGAAAGATGTGATGGTGACGGTGCGTGCCGACTTCTCGCTCCGCTAAGAGTGCCGTTATTCAATAAGCACACACTGTGAAAAAATTTCTCATACTTATTCTCATGTTTGCCGCTTTCGCTGCTGGCGTGTATGTGGGGCGCCTTCCTCTAGCCGATCTTGCGCTCGGTAGTCGCGTGACAACTCCCGCTCAAGAATCCTTTGTGCCGATGCAAGCCAGTGACGCTGGTCAAGAAGAAATGACTAACACACCAGCTTCTGCACAAGAAAAACCAGTCACTGTTCCTACGACACAGCTCTCGGCAGGGCAGCGCGAACTCCTCACAAAGCTCGGGATTAACGCAGATGCGATAACCATTACTACAGCTATGATCGCGTGTGCACAAGAGAAACTTGGCGCCGCCCGTTTCGCAGAAATTCAAGGCGGCGCAACACCAACCTTCACCGAAGGTGCCTCGCTCCTTGCGTGCTATCGCTAGAAAGCCGACTGGCCAAATCGGCGCCATTGTGGCCAGTGGAGCTTTTCTTGCGCGTGGATGTGCGAGGAGTATGCTGGCTCTATGGCTCAAAGAATCGTTGCGCTCGGGATGGTGTTTGTGATTCTCATGGTCGCCCTTCTCGGTTTGTATTTCCTCATGCTGCATCCTGCGCATCACCATGGCTGCCCCCTTATGGTTTTCGAAACGATGTGCACGAGCACCGTCGTTGAACATGCGTCATTCTGGAACACGATGCTCGCGTCGACGTTCAGCAGCGTCATCCTCCTTCTTGGTTTTGTATTCTTTGTTGTTCGCGCACCGCTTCCGCTTTTTGCGCACGAGCAGGTGCGGTACCGGCTCTATACAGTGTTTCGACTTCGCCCCACGCTCTTTCAAGAGTTATTCGCGCGCGGTATTCATAATAGAAAAGATCCGTAGGTACTGATGTTTCTTTTATTCAACGTAACGTACATCACTATGGAACAGAAAACACTTATCGTCGGTCTCGTTATGCTCCTCGTTGGTCTCGGTGGCGGGTATGCGCTCAAATCCAATGAAGAGAGCACATATGGCTCGAAGCCGCGTAGCGCAGAGCGCGGGCACATGATGGCGGACGGCACCATGATGGGTCAAAGCATTGACCAGCATTTCATCGTGCAGATGATTCCGCATCATGAAGGTGCAATCGAGATGGCGAAAATGGCACTCGAGCGTTCGAAGCGTCCGGAGATGCTATCGCTTGCAAACGACATCATCGAAGCACAGACGCGTGAGATCAACGACATGACCAGCTGGTATAAGGAGTGGTTCGGTTCTGCGCCGCCCGAAGGGGGAATGGGGATGGGTGGTCGCGGAGGCGGCATGATGCATATGGGCGGCATGACAGGCGACCTCGACGACCTCAAGGCGACGTCCGACGCGGAATTCGATCGCGTCTTCATCCAGCAAATGATTCCGCATCACGAGATGGCGGTCATGATGGCCTCGATGCTCGCGGCTTCCACGGAGCGCGACGAGATGAAAACGCTCGCCGACAACATCATTACCTCGCAATCTCGCGAGATCGAGATGATGCGTAGCTGGCTCGTAGCGTGGTACTAGAGAGGGCGCACAAAGGGGCGACAAACGGCGGCGCTAGCCGCCGTTTGTACGTGGTAGACTTTTTTCATGTACGTGTGTCCGATGCATCCGGAAGTACGCCAAGAAGAGCTGGGGAGATGTCCAAAGTGCGGCATGGCGCTTGTTGCGGAGGGGGCGGTCGCGGCGAAGCCGCGACCGCACATGCCCGATCGCGGACTTGGTGCTATCACCTGGCGCAACTACACACCGCTCATTGTAGTTGTGGGTCTTATTCTTATCGCCACACTGACACTCTCATGGCGCGACGCTTCTCACGGAACGTTTCTCATCGAGAACACCATCTTCTATTTCATGACCGGCTTCTTTCTTATATTCGCCGGATTCAAGCTGATGGATCTAAAGGGTTTTGCAGAAGGATACTCGACGTACGATCTCCTGGCGCAGCGGTGGTTTGGGTATGGGTACGTCTATCCCTTTATTGAACTTACGTTCGGGCTCGTGATGCTTGCGGGATTCCATAGCGTAGGGATTCTCTGGGCTGAGTTTGTTGTCATGACGTTCAGTGGTGTTGGCGTCGCATTGAAAATCGCCACAGGGGAAGAATTCCAGTGTGCGTGCCTCGGTACATTCCTCAAAGTTCCGCTCACCTATGTGACGCTTATCGAGGACTTCGGCATGGCGGCTCTCGCCTTAGTTGCGATTTATCTTGTGTAGTGCCGGCTGGGTGAAATCAGTAAGGGGAACCCTTGCTCACATGGCAGAGGCCGTAGTGGATTATGTGTGCGGGGAGGGGTATGCTTGTCCGTGGTTGATAAGGAGAACATCATGGATACGAAAGTAATACCCATTTTCGTGCGGCGGATGGCTGAGAAACATGGCCTCGCCGGGAAAGACATGACGTACGAAGATTTAGTTCTGCATGCGAAAGATCAAATTCGAGGCATGCAGGGTAAGGCTGAAATCGTGTGCGGCCCCATCACGACCGGCGGATTCGGCCACCCGGGTTACAACACGCTGCTCTTTAATCATGCAATCGAGCTCTTGCTCATAGAAGGGCGACCGATGTTCAATCAGATTCCGTATGAGTTTCAACTAGCTCGTTTGGAATCAGAGTGGAAGGGTGTGAACGGCAACGGCTATTGTCACCCGATTCTCACAGAATTCTACCAACCACTCTTCGAGTCGCGCCTCTTTGCTCGCGCGTGGTTTTTGCCGGGCTGGGAGCGATCGACAGGCGCGTCGTCGGAGCATGAATACCTCACTCGCATGGGGTGCGCCATTAACTATCTGGCTCACGACTGGATTTACGAATTCAGAGTACCAGACCTGTCTTAAATCAATGAAACCCGGGGCTAAGTGCTCCGGGTTTTGCTTTTCTGGGGTCGATCTTTGGTAATTGTTCTCCTGTTCACGAAGTGATAGGGTGGCCTTAGTCTCAATAAGGGAAAGGAATTCCTGCGATGACTAAAGAAAGTAACGTTCCAGAAAAGACGGATTCGCCTAAGGGTAGTCCGGTTCCTTCGGGAGCAATGTACATCGGACTCTGCACGACACGAGCACAATCGGCAAACCTGCGTTGGCAGAAGGCGATTGTGTTTATGGCTCTGAACGGCGCGATTGGAGGGTGGTGCTTCCAGGTGTTTGAATATGGGAAAGCAAACACTCTTTTTGGAATCGCCTTCATTGCGCTTGTAATGTTTGGTGCCAATCTACTTTTCAAGGGACTTGTCTCCCGTGCGAATCAGTGGATCGATTACTTCACTGAACGCATCGAGAGTATAGAGCGGGCGTATGGCACTGAAAGCGGTGTCTTTGTATTTGCGGATGACAATTACCTCGCAAAACAAAGTACCGAACCACTTGTACGTGGCTTACGCTTCAGACAGGGTATACAAACGCTAAGCACCTGCATGATTGGCATTTGGGGGTTTATATTCCTTGTGTCAATTATTGCAGGTTCGTATCTCCGAGGTGCTGGTGCTTGGTGATGAAGTCGTGTTCGTGTACCATCGAGAAAGTCCTGCACAAAGAAAGGTAGGTGCAACATGCAAAACCAGACACAAGATCCAATACTTAAATATGGTCTTTGGGCGCTCGCATGTGCGGCCCTCGCACTTGTTCTGCCCCTGAGTATGCTCTTGATTTACTCGGGTGAGGCAGTGGCTGAAGGTGTGGGCGGACTCATTGCGGTTGTTGCCGTGCTATCGGGAATTGCCGCATATATCTGGGACAAGCCTTAAATCTTCGACCTCCGGTTATGTGCCGGGGGTCGATTCTTTTTCCATTTCCCCAAGATCGGTTCTTGGTAAGGGTCGGGTCAAACAACGCCGTTTGACCTGAGGGGGGCTTGGGAGAACGGCTAAAATAGCGCTATTTTAGCCGTTCGGGGTTTGGGGTGGATTATGTGCTGGGTGAGGGGTATGCTTGGGCGATGGAGAATCTTTGGAAACGATACTCCGAGCGGACAAAAGAACGACCGCCACGGGAACTTTTGGTTGAGGCGTTGAAATACGTCGAAGAAAGAGGTGCAGCTCTTGATCTCGGACCTGGCGCACTCAACGAATCTAAGTTCTTGCTCGAGCAGGGATTTGCCTCAGTAACTGCGGTCAATAAAGATTCTTTGGAGAGCGATCCAGTGGTACGCGAGCGGGCAACTTCGTTCCCGCAAGATAGATTTACATATCGCGTGAGTAATTTTGAAGATTTCGATTTTGAGCCAGATACATACGATCTCGTGAATGCTCAGTACTCACTTCCGTTTAATCGACCTGAAACATTCGACTCCACATTCACAAAAATCATAGGCTCTCTCAAGAAAGACGGCATCATAACAGGTCAGTTTTTCGGCATGAGTGATGAATGGAATGACGGTTCAGGCACTATGACGTTTCTTACGCGGGAGCACGCGCAGGATTTGCTGAAAGAATGCGAGATTATAATTTTTAATGAAGTGAAGGGACGAGATCGTCTGGCAGGAGGGGGAGAGAAGTATTGGCACATTTTTGATTTTATTGCGAGAAAGAAGTAACAAGGTTTGATTTTTGACGCATTTGGGTTACTATTGTCCAACTTAGGCCGCGAGGCCTTTATTTTATGGAAATACGAAATATTGCAATCATAGCCCACGTGGATCATGGAAAAACCACGCTTACTGACGCACTTCTGCGCCAGACGGGTGCTGCGGAGGAGGGGGTCTCGATGGATTCCAACAAGCTTGAGCAGGAGCGCGGGATTACTATCTATGCCAAGAACGCGGCGGTGGAATATAAGGGCACGAAGATCAATATCGTGGACACCCCAGGACACGCCGATTTCGGCTCGGAGGTGGAGCGCGTGCTTCGCTCTATTGATAGCGTGCTTCTTGTCGTCGACGCACAAGAAGGCCCAATGCCGCAGACGCGTTTCGTGCTTAAGAAATCGCTCGAGCTAGGCCTCAAGCCGATTGTCGTCATCAATAAGATAGATAAGCCGGCGGCGGATCCGGCGCGTGCGGAAGATCAGGTCTTGGAACTCTTTTTGGAACTTGGTGCTTCCGACGAACAGGCAGAATTTCCCGTCATCTATTCAATCGGCCGCGAGGGCGTTGCGATGAAGAAGCTCGACGACGAGCGGAAAGATTTAACTCCACTTCTCGACATGATTCTTGAGAAAGTGCCTGTTGCATCGAATGCCGATGCCTCAGTCGCGCTTCGCGCACAGCCCTTCAACCTCGCGTACGACAACTTCTTGGGGCGCCTCGCAGTGTGCCGTGTCTACGAAGGAACGCTCAAGACCAACGCAAGTGTTTTTGTAAAAAAGCCAACAGGCGAAACTCGGAGCGGAAAAATAACCAAGATGTTCACCTTTTCGGGGCTGAAGCGCGTCGAAGCAACTGAAGTCGGCCCAGGGGATATCTGCATCATTGCCGGCATTCCTGATATCGAAATCGGCGAGACAGTTTCTACCACAGCTGATGTGGAGGCACTTCCTGCAATCGCCGTCGATGAACCAACGATCACACTCAGTTTCCTCGTGAATAATTCACCGTTTGGCGGCCGCGAAGGGAAGTACGTCACCTCGCGCCAGCTTCGTGAGCGCCTTGAGAAAGAGCTCGAGATCAACGTCGGCCTCAAAGTTGATTTTCAATCACCAGACAACTTCCAAGTCTCCGGCCGTGGTGAGCTCCACGTTGCTATTCTTCTTGAAAACATGCGTCGCGAAGGTTTTGAAATGCAGGTTTCCCAGCCGCAGGTTATCGTGCGCGAGGAAGATGGTGTGAAAAAAGAGCCGTTTGAGGAAGTCGTCGTCGATATTCCGAGCGAGTATCAAGGTGCCGTTATTGAAAAGCTTGGTACGCGCGGATTCCAGATGACCAACATGCTCGTGCATGAAGCGACAGTACGCCTTGTTTTCGAAGGCCCGACGCGTGGACTCCTCGGCTACCGCAACCAGTTTGTGATCGACACCAAAGGCGAAGGCATCATCGCGGCACGCGTCATTGGCTTCAAGCCATTTGCAGGCGAGATCAAACGTCGCGCACAAGGCTCGATGGTTTCCATGGCAACCGGAAAGTCCCTCGGCTTCTCGCTCTGGAACTTGCAGGATCGTGGCCGTATCTACATCACGCCCGCAACAGAAGTGTATGAGGGGCAGGTAATCGGCGACACCTCAAAAGGTGAAGAAATGTATGTGAACCCGACAAAGGGGAAGAACCTCACGAACGTCCGCGCATCGTCTTCCGACGAAGCGATTAATCTTGTCCCAGCCTACGAACTCACCATCGAACGCGGTCTCGAGCTCATGCAGAAGGATGAATATTTGGAAGTGACGCCACAAAACGTCCGCCTCCGAAAGATTCACCTCACCGAAAGCGCCGCCGCAAAAGCACGCAGGGAGGGGAATTAAGAAAACGAAAGAGCCGCTTGCCCGAAGGAAGCGGCTCTTTTTACTTTGCATCGAACAGCTCTCTAGAAAATTCTAGAAAGAGTCCGTACGGCCTTCCCGTGAAGGCTGATAGGACGGCAACAGTGCCACATGAGACCATGATTTGATGCAAAGTTGCACCAGTTGACCACAGCACCGTGGCATATATTGGAACCTGAAAAAGGACAAATGTCAGAATGTCGGCGATTCCTTTTTGTAATGCCGATCCCGTTTCAGCTCCTGTTTTGTGGAACATCCAATCTCGAAACATTCCGTATGGTCGTGCTGTAAACAGATTTATAGGAATCGCAGTGATGCGAGCCTGAACTGATTGACCAAACGTCATTCCCGAGATAAGTATTTCTATCGCCATTCCGACCACTGTCGAAAAGGTGATCATCGCGAAAGTGTCCGACAAAAATCGACGCACGGCTTTCTCTCCTATGTCGGTTGAAAAGAGTTGTCTACCAGGACTCTAAACCACAAACCCTTGCAAGTCAAAGCAAAATGAGGTATGATGCCTGCAACTACCAAATCGCTCTCGTATTTGCTAGAAGCGGCTTCCCAGCACGCATTCATACCCGTCGAGAGATGCACCGAAGTTTTGTTGGTGCATGATCGCGGAATTACCTACCTAAGTGCTGGGCAGATTATTTGTGAATTCAGAACAACAGACATTTGAGACGCTCGGCGTTAAGCCTGAGATTCTCGCAGTTTTAGCAAAGCTCGGCATCACCGAGCCAACGCCTATTCAGCACAAGGCGATTCCGCTCGCGCAAAAAGGCGACGACGTGATCGGCATTGCGCAGACAGGCACAGGAAAGACGCTCGCCTTCGGCATTCCGATGCTTGAGCGTTTGCATCGCGGAGAGGGGAAAGGACTCATCCTCGTTCCCACGCGCGAGCTCGCACTTCAAGTAGATGAGACGATTGCAAAAGTGGGCTTTGCGCTCGGCATGCGCACCGCCGTGCTTATCGGCGGCGCCAACATGCGCCAGCAAGTCGCTGCGGTTCGTCGCAATCCCGACATCGTGATCGCAACTCCTGGCCGCCTGATCGATCACCTCCAGCAAGACACACTTCGCCTCGGCAAAGTGCAGATCCTCGTCCTCGACGAAGCTGATCGCATGCTCGACATGGGCTTCCAGCCGCAGATTAAGCGCATTCTTGAAACCGTGCCGCATGAGCGCCAGACGATGCTCTTCTCTGCAACACTCTCGCGCGATATCGCAGAAATTGCGACGAAGCACATGAAGACACCGGTTTCTATTGAAGTTGCGCCGCAGGGAACGACAGCAGAAAAAGTTTCTCAGGAATTCTTCATCGTGCATCGCGAACAAAAAATGCCACTTCTTGAGGCAACGCTCCAAAAGTACAAAGGTTCCACACTCGTTTTTGCGCGCACCAAGCACGGTGCATCAAAGATTGTGAAGCACCTTAAAGACATCGGCCACCAGGTGGCAGAACTGCACGGCGATCGCTCACTCTCTCAGCGAAAAGCGGCACTCGAAGGCTTTAAGAAGGGAACGTATCGCGTACTTGTCGCAACCGACATCGCTTCACGCGGCATTGACGTGAAAGGTATCGAGCTTGTCGTGAACTTCGATCTTCCGAGCGACAGTGCGGACTATGTGCACCGCATCGGACGCACTGCACGCGCAGGCGCCGAAGGCCACGCAATTTCATTTGCCATGCCACAAGAGCGCGGCGGTGTGCGCGACATCGAGAAGCTGATCCGCAAAACAGTGCCCGTTTCTCCACTTCCACAAGACCTTCCGGGGCCACGCGCCGCTATGCACTCGGATGCTCCGCGTCCTTCATATGGTCGCGGCAGAAGCTTTGGGCACACCGCACGCCCTCATGATTCCCGCGATTCTCGCTCCCCACGCACTGGTTTCCGCAAGCGCCCGATTCACGCCCAGCGCCGCCGTCCGCCAAAGAAGGTGCACGTGCAGTGGAAGATTTAAGTAGCGCACGTTAGCGCCCGCCGGCTCTCTCCTTACCGCCGAGCCAGTAGTACCAAATGGCAATAGCGGTAATCTTCGCGATCGTCTCCGCAATGATGGTTGCTGGCGTGAAGAGTAAAAAACCTTTCTCTGGCAAAAAGATGTCGGCAAGGTAAAAAAACGCGAGGGTATCAACGAACGATGCAGCGACGCTACTGCGTATGACCCTCTGCGCAAACGAGCCGCGCTGGAGTGTAAAAATGAGATAGTCGAGAATCTCGCTCAAAAACATGGCTCCGACGCTTGCGATAACATATCCCGGCGAAGCGAAATAGAGACCGAGAAGCACGACGAGTGACATGAGAAAAAGCACTTTGTGCCCGATCTCTCGCTGTGCGAAATCGCGCAAGATAAACCACGCGCCAACGACAATTGCCCAGAACGAGAACGTTTCCTCACTAAATGGTATCGGGATGAGTAGGGGATAATTATTGAAGCCCACCATCACGACCAATACCGCGAGAAGGTAGAGGAGAGAGAATTTGTAGCGCGCAAGCATCGCGGCACTGTAGCATATAAAGTTGCATGAAGACGCTCATCGCACGTACACTGTGCGGGATGACTTCAATTCTCTGGCTCGAACACAATCTCCGCCTCGCGGATAACGAGGCACTCCGCGCCGCCTGCAAAGGCGGCGCCGTGATTCCGCTCTATATTCTGGACGACGAAACGCCGGCGGAGTGGAAAATGGGAAGCGCCTCACGTGCGTGGCTCCACCATTCGCTTCTTTCCCTCGATGCGGCGCTCAAGGCAAACGGCTCGCAGCTTATTCTCCGGCGCGGGAAGGCGGAGGAGGTGCTGCGCGCGCTTGCCGACGAAACGGGCGCGATCGAGATTCATGCGCAGAAGGAGTATGCGCCGTGGGCGCACGCAAGGAGTGAGCGTATTCGGGAAATGCTTCCCGACGTTGCGCTCATTGAGCATCCCGGGCAGCTTCTCTTTGAACCCGAGCGTATTCGCACGGGGGCAGGGAAGACCTTTCATGTGTACACGCCGTTTTCGCGCGCATGTTTTGACGCGGCGAAGGATATTGAAGAGCCACTTCCAAAACCTCAAGGGATTCCTGCACCCCACTCATTTCCATCTTCAGAAACATTGAGCGAGTGGCAGTTGATTCCCACGAAGCCGAAGTGGGATGTCGGATTTTGGGATCTCTGGGAGCCGGGCGAAGTGGGTGCACATAAACGACTCGCCCACTTTCTCGATACGCGTGTGCATGAATACAAAACCGGACGCGACGTGCCGAGTCTGGGGGCAACCTCCCGACTCTCGCCGCATCTTCATTGCGGTGAAGTGAGTGTGCGCACGGTGTGGAAGGAGGGGGAAGCGCGCGCCCGCTCCGCGGGCGCGCACGAGGGCGGCACCACGTTCCTGAAAGAAATACTCTGGCGCGAATTTTCCTATCACCTTCTCAATGAACACCCCGACATGCCGCGTGTGCCGCTCCAAAAGCAATTTACAAAATTCACCTGGGCGCATGATCCAAAAAACCTTCGTGCTTGGCAAAAGGGGATGACCGGATATCCGATAGTGGATGCTGGGATGCGCGAGCTTTGGGCGACAGGCTACATGCACAACCGCGTGCGCATGATCACCGCCTCATTTCTTATCAAAGACCTTCTTATCAACTGGACTGAGGGTGAGAAATGGTTTTGGGACGCACTTGTAGACGCGGATATTGGCAATAATTCCGCGAGTTGGCAGTGGGTCGCGGGATGCGGCGCGGATGCGGCGCCTTATTTCCGCATCTTTAACCCGACACTCCAAGGAAAGAAATTTGACTCCGATGGTGCATATGTCAAAAAATGGATACCGGAGCTCCACAGTGTGCCTACAAAATACATCCACGAACCCTGGGAATCTCCGGAAGGACTTCCTGCGGGATACCCGGAACGCATCGTCATTCACGCCGAAGCGCGCGATCGCGCTCTCAGGGCGTATGGGCTCACGAAATGATTTCCACACATACCACAAGCACCAAAGCCTAAAATGCGCGAGAATGGGCACATGCGTCTTTTGTTCGCGCTCTCGGTCCTTATACTGCCAGGATTTGCGTTCGCACACACGCGTTGGTTTGCGCACGGATCGCTTGCGCCGCTTACAACAACAGAACCCACCGCGCTCTATCTTACCGTGTGGGCGCTTATAGCGGCATTCATTGTCGCCGTGGGTGTGTGGCTCGAGCACAAGCAGGTATTTCAGTTTAATTTCCTACGACCGAAGGCGTCGCATGCTTTTGAGCGCGCGGCCTCAACCTTCTCCATGGTTGTTGGTTCATTCCTCATGATCGCTGCGACACACGACTATCTTTTTTCGCCCAATCTCTCTCATCAAGACGGCATCCCGCCAGTTCTTATTATTTTTCAGTTTGTGCTCGGACTCTCATTTCTTCTCGGCATCTTCGCGCGCGTGAGTGCGTTGCTTCTCGGGGGATTGTGGCTCTTGTGTGTTTTTGCGGTTGGGCTCGTGCCTATGCTCGAAGACATCTGGGTACTTGGAAGTGCCGCATTCATTTTTATCATGGGGAACGACTATTTCAGTATTGTAAAAGTACGTATTCTTGCACATCTCGCAAAACCCTATCACTCCTATGCTCTTCCGCTTCTTCGGCTTGGCACGGGCGCAACACTCCTCGTTCTAGGATTTACTGAAAAAATTCTCGCTCCTGAATTTGGTGCCAATTTTCTTCAACAATATGATTGGAATTTCATGCAGCACCTCGGATTTACTGGATATAGCGATTACCTCTTCGTACTTTCTGCGGGTTCCGTTGAAGCGCTTTTCGGACTCATCTTCATACTCGGGATTGTTACCCGCTTAAACGCACTTGTCGTTGCGGTGTTCTTCAGCATACCGCTCTTCTTGCTCGGTCCAATTGAGCTTGCAGGGCATGTGCCGCACTTTGCGGCAGTCGTGCTCCTCCTTCTTTTTGGTGCAGGTGAACACTGGAAACTCGTTCGAACGAAGCGTTTGAGATAGAATGTATCGATGTCTGTTCTCGCAGTTACGGATCTCAAGAAACGTTACGGCGAGACCGAAGCGGTTCGGGGGGTATCTTTTACCGTTGCGAAAGGGGAAATCATTGGTCTCCTGGGACCAAATGGTGCAGGAAAGACAACGACGATCAGCATGATTCTCGGCATTCTCGAGCCGAGCGCAGGTTCGATCACCATTGATGGACATAATGTTCAGACTGAGCGCACCGCGGCACTAAACGCTACCAACTTTGCGGCGGTCTATGCGCAGCTTCCGGGGAACCTCACCGTCGAGCAAAATATGAATGTGTTTGGAAGAATCTACTCCGTGCGCAATCTGAGAGATCGTATCGAACACGTGCTGAAAGAAATGGATCTTGTGCGTTTTCGAAACACAAAAGCGGGAGTTCTCTCTTCCGGAGAACAAACGCGCGTCGCACTCGCAAAAGCTTTTCTCAATGAACCAAAACTTCTTCTTCTTGACGAGCCCACTGCGTCACTCGATCCGTCGTCTGCGCAGCTTGTGCGAGAAAAAATCCGTACGTATGCAAAGAATGGGGGAGCTGTGTTATGGACATCTCACAATATGCACGAGGTGACGGAGGTTTGTCACCGCGTGCTCTTCGTTTCTCACGGCGCAGTGCTCCTTGAGGGCGATCCGCGTACGCTTCCAGGTGAGTATGCTAAAAAAGACCTTGAAGAACTCTTTATCACCGTCGCCCGCGAGCCACTTTCGCTCTCTGAATAATATGCCTCTCTCCCGTATCTCAGGAATCCTCCTCAGGCAGTATTACCTTATTCGACACAATCCCACACGACTGTCGCAGCTTTTCGTATGGTCGCTCCTTGAAATTACGCTCTGGGGATTCATCAGCGTCTATCTTGCCGATGTTGCGGAGGCGCAATTTGCGGTGGCGTTTCTCGGGGGCATTATTCTCTGGGAGTTTTTGGTGCGCGCGATGTACGGTGTCACCATCACGTTTTTCGAAGATGTATGGTCGCGTAATTTCTTGAATATTTTTGCCTCACCACTTTCACTATTTGAATATGTGCTCGGCATGATCACATCATCGATTGCTACGACGACGATCAGTTTTGCTGCGGTTATCTTGTTTGCGAGTGTCGTATTTGATTTCTCCATTCTTTCCTACGGTGCCGCAGCGTTTCCATTTCTTATCACTCTGTTTCTCTTGGGTATCGCACTCGGCATTCTCGGCGTTGCCATTGTGTTACGTTTTGGCCCATCCGCAGAGTGGTTTATTTGGCCGCTTCCCGCGATTATTGCGCCGTTTGCGGGTGTGTTTTATCCAATCACTGTGTTGCCCGAGTGGATGCAAGTAGTTGCAACAGCATTACCTTCGACGTATGTGTTTGAAGGACTCCGTACCGTGTTAGCTGGGGGAGGTGTCTCATTCTCATATTTCATCCCAGGAATATTGCTCGCGTTTTTCTACTGCACACTTGCGTACCTCGTGCTTTACCGCACGTACCGCCGCGCGGTGCGCACCGGCCTCCTCGCTCGCTACAGCGCCGAAACCGTGAGTTGACCATGTATGTGCCCATGCTACACTTGCACATGGGTATACGGATTTTTCATAGTGAAGCATTAACGTTTGATGATGTTCTCATTAAGCCCGCGGCGAGTTCTATCGAGCCGCGCGAAGCAGAAACGAAAACCGCGATTGCATGCGGATTTTTTGTTGATATTCCCATACTCTCGGCCGCGATGGATACGGTGAGTGGGGAGCGCATGGCAATTGCGCTCGGAAAACTCGGTGGGCTCTGCATTCTTCATCGTTCAAATACTGCCGCGGAAGAAGAGAGTATGGTGAAGAGGGCAAAGAAAGCAGGTGTCCGCGTGGGCGCGGCCTGTTCACCATTTGATATCGAGCGCGCGAGGCTCCTCGTTGCGGCGGGGGCGGATGTTATCGCGGTCGACTCTGCACATGGCCACAACAGAAATGTGATCGAAGGGTCAAAAAAGATTAAAAACGCGATCGGGAATGTGCCACTCCTTGTGGGGAATATTGCGACCGCGGAGGCCGCGCGTGAATTAGTGAAGTTTGCCGATGGTATAAAAGTGGGCATCGGCCCCGGCTCTATTTGTACGACGCGAATTGTCTCCGGCGTCGGCGTCCCGCAACTTTCAGCCATCATGGATGTCGTGCGCGTTGCAAAAAAGCACGGCGTTCCAGTCATAGCTGATGGCGGCATCCGAACATCGGGTGATATTGCAAAAGCGCTTGCCGCAGGTGCCTCTGCTGTGATGCTTGGGAATCTCCTTGCGGGCACCGATGCTGCGCCAGGGAAGTTAGTAACGCACGGTGGGAGGCGATTTAAAGAATACCGCGGGATGGGCTCGCGTGCGGTGCTTGAAAAAGGAGTTTCCAACGATCGTTATCTCGGCAAATCAAAGAAGATTATTCCCGAAGGTGTTGCTGGGCTCGTGCCATACACGGGTACGCTTACGTCGGCGGTCGAACAGCTCGTCGGTGGCATCCAAGTTTCATTTGGGTACGTCGGTGCAAAAACGGTTACGGAATTCCAGAAGCGCGCAGAGTTCATTCGGATTTCAGCGACATCTCTCCGAGAAAATCACCCGCACTCACTCTCGCAAGTGCTCGGCTAAATATGCTTTTTCGGGCACCTCCAAGTGATTTCAATAAAGAAGTTGATGTTGTTGGTTGTTTTGTAGTATGGGACGGTCGTTTCTTACTTCTGCATCGCCATGAACACAAGCCAAACGGTGGCTTGTGGGGACTTCCTGCAGGAAAAAAAGAATCGCAGGAGAGTATTGTGCATGCAATGATGCGCGAGTTGCGTGAGGAAACAGGTCTGGAGGTGAATGAGCGCGACCTTACGCTTTGTGATTCGATTTTTGTGCGGCATGCAGGGAAGGACTTTGAGTACCACATGTTCACACTTTCCGCCGCAGAAGAGCCTGCGATCGCACTAAGCCCTACTGAGCATCAGGCGTTTCAGTGGGTCACTCCTGAAGAGTCATTAGCGATGCCGCTTGTGCACGATCAGGCCGAGTGTACAAAGATAGTATTTGGCATAGAATAAGTATATGCAGAAAAAGCTCTATCGCTCAGAGACTAACAAGATGATCGCGGGACTCTGCGGCGGGATTGCTGAGTATTTCTCCGTGGACGCAACTGCAATTCGCCTCGCGTGGCTTCTCATTGTTATCTTCACCGGCGTTTTCCCTGGGGTTATCGCCTACATCCTCGCGCTTTTCATTGTCCCACTCGCGCCACGTGTGGAAGTGAAGCATGAGGGTCCTCAGCACCACCCTGGTGCATAATCTGTTTTGTGATATAAACATTCTATGACATGTGCAACTGTACTCGTCCTCGTCGAAGCCCCGGAAGGTGGGTTGCGGTTTGGACACTAACACAAAAATCCAGACCAGAGCCCGCCTTCAAGCGGGCTCTTTTCGTTCTTTGAAAGGAGTACAGAATGGACGAGAGATACTTGCCACCCATTGTGGGCGGAAGATGGGCAATCAGCCGAGAGATACATGGGCGTTGGATTACGCTCATCGAAAACACGCCCGTTGATGATGAGAACGATATTCTGTCTGTGTTGGAGGTACTCAAAATAGTTTCTACGTTGAAAAACATAGAGCAGTATTTCCCGTTCCGAAGCCGGGTGTTTCCGAACAGGGAATGCGGTCGTTCGCCTACACTCGAGCTCCTCGAACTTTTTTCCCGAATAGGACGCGAGGGGAATGGCGAATGTGGCGTCTAAAAAGTACCCGGACTAGGTAGTCCGGGTACTTCTTTATAAATATAATCCCCACGCTATCCACAGGTTTCGCATATCGCCCGAGTCTATTAAAGGAGAGAATAGGCTGAAGGAAACCAAAGCGCAGAGCCCCTTTTATGCGGCTCCCACACATTAAAGCGCTTCAGAAACAAGGGCGTGCATTCGGTATCAGGGCAAAGAACCTTTTAGATCGCTATGCGCATATCACCTACGCCGCTCGTGTGGCAGTGGCTCTTGGGATTGGCGTTTTTGGAGTGGGGACGGTATATGCATTCGCCGGGGCTGAAAATCTTGGCGCGCTCCGTTCGGCACTCCTTGCGGCAGTGAGTGGGTCGGTAGTTATTCAAGAAAACCCCATCGTCCTTTCCGGTATTTCTGTGGAAGGGGAGGTTGTGTCGGCGCGCGAGCTTGCGCTTTCAGTGCATACTGGCGGAGTTATAGAAGAAACGCTGCGCGTTGGTGATTCTGTCGACGCGGATGGCGTCATTCTGCGTCTTGATGATACCGATATGCGTCGTTTGGTGCGTTCTGCAGAGATATCTCTTGCAGCCGCGCGACTTTCTGCGCGCTTGAATGCAAGTGCCGCTGTTTCTGCACTTTCTCTTGATTCTGCGACACGCAACGAGGCATCTGCGCAACTTGGGATTGCGCTCATTGAAGGACACCAAGAAATTACCGGCATACTCCCTCTTCTTCCCGACGTGGTTTCGGGACTCTCGGGCATGCTCTACGGCGGAGGAGGATTTGGAGACGAAAGTGATTATCTGATGGCACACGCGGGCACTATTGAGGCTGACAATGAAGCGATTAGTCCCCTCATTGCGCGTGCCGGAGACGAATATATTAAAGCAAAGCGTGCGTACGAGTCCGCATTCGCATTATTTCATAGAGAACCAAATCCAAGCGATTCTGAGCGAGAACGTCTTATCATCACGACTCATGAGATGCTTCAAACGCTGGGAAATGCTTTCGATGCGACCGAAGAATTATTTTCATTTATAAAAAAACACCGTGGGTCGTTCGGGTATGCCGCCCCGTCAGTGTTTGAAATCTACGAAGAGTCTTTGGCAAATTATAGTGCCCAGGTGCGCGATCAAGAAAGTATCGTAGGCGGTACGCGTTCTTTGGTGGAGGCGGCGCGTGCAGTTTTGAGCGGTGAAGCGTCGATCGAAGTCTCATCCCCCGAGAGCGCTGCGCTTGAAATACAGCGCGCCGAACTCGCTCTTGAAGAAGCACAGGCGCGTCTTGCATACTATGAATTGCATGCACCATTTGCGGGCACGATTGCACGTCTCGACAAACGCGCGGCGCAGTATGTTGATGACGGCGAGACTGTTGCGCTCCTTGTTGCAAGCGAAGAGAACGTGCACATCACCCTCATGCAAGGGGAAGCTGCGCGCGTGAATGTGGGTACCCGCGTGCTTGTGTCAGTAGAAGGAACCGACATTTCAGTTCCCGGTGTAGTGAAGGAAATGGACGCAGTAGGGAAGAAAGACGAGGATGGCATCGTTGTTTTCGAAGCAACAATTAGTTTTCCGAAGCCAGATGACCGCTTGAAGCCCGGTATGCAGGTGATTGTGGGATTTGAAATGGGATCAGCTGAATAAAGATCGGCGCGAAGCTTACGCTTCGCGCCGAAGTAAAACAGCTGTCGCTGTTGTCTCACCGTCCTCCGATCTTGTGTCTTCTCTTAAACGATTCTGGAACCCCGAACGGGATCCCGAGCGCATGCGTGAGCCCGAAAAGGGTATCCGCACGCGGTGCCATGGTCTTACCGTTCACGAAGTTCTTCAACGTTGTGAAGCATACTTTCGCATCGGTTGCGACCTCGCGTGGCGTTTTCCCGCTCTTTTCAAGGAGCGTTTTTACCGCTCGCCGCACATCGTCGACCCACGCCATGTACGCATTGTCCATGCGGGGGTCTTTGGAAGGTTTTGGATTTTTGGACTTGCTTCGTTTCGCCATTGGCGATCCTTTCTGCTGGTGGAGACTGCATTTATTATACAACCATTAAAACAAAAAGCAAGTTATTCGCAACATCAAATATCACCATTTTTTATACGTTTGCGCATTGTTGCCGCAAGAGCATTAAAGAAAAAGAGGTTGTGATAGGTGGCGAGTTTGAGGCCGGTGATCTCATGGCCGCGCAGAAGATGCGAAACGTACGAGCGCGAATAGTTTTTGCAGATCATGCATTTACACGCGCTATCCAAGGGCTTCCAATCTTTGAGAAAACGAGGCTTGCGCAAGTCAATCCTGCCTTTCGACGTAAATATGACACCGCGACGCGCATAGTGTGTCGGCGCAATGCAGTCGAACGTGTCGCCGCCACTTTTTGCGATGATAGGGAAATCTTCGGGGTGACCAATGCCGAGCACGTGGCGGGGCTTTCCTTCCGGCAGTTCATCCACCACTTCAGCAATACCTCGCCCAAGCTGTTTCTTGTCGTAACCAAATTCACCACCAAAACCAAATCCTTCAAATCCCTCCATGCTTCCGATTGCGCGCGCACTTTCTTTGCGCAGATGTCTAAAAGCACCACCTTGCGCAATGCCATACATTGCCTGCTTTTTCGCGTTCTTTCGTGCGTCAAGCGATTCCTGCGCCCAGCGATGCGTCTTTTCCAGCGAGCGGCGCATGTACTCCTCGTTTGCTAGTGGGGAAGGGCATTCGTCGAACGCGAAGATAATGTCTGCACCAAGTTTTTCCTGAATACCTACAGATACTTTGGGGGAAAGAAAATGTTCTTTACCGTCGATGGGGGAGCGGAAGTGTGCACCTTCTTCCGTGATCTTCACTGAAACCGGTTGGGCACCACCCTCAATATGACGATCTTTCTCGTCTTTCAGAATTTTTCCAACACCGTGATCGCGTCCGAACCCTAAGCTAAACACTTGAAAACCACCCGAATCAGTCATGAGCGGCTTTTTCCAGTGCATGTAACCGTGAACACCGCCGCCTTTTTGGACTGTCTTTTCTCCCGGAGCCACCATAAGGTGATACGTGTTTGCAATGAGCATCTGCGAACCCACTTCCGCGATTTCATCGCTATCAAGTGTGCGCACGGTGGCGCGCGTTGCAACAGGAATGAACGAGGGAGTCTCCACTTCGCCGTGCGGCGTGGAAATCACCCCAAGCCGCGCCCGGCTCTTTTTTGAGCGTTTGAGTATTTTGAAGGAAAACATTCTCGCAAGACTACCTTAAAAACGTGTTTTCCGCACGATTTCTATATGTGGGACTTCGTAAGTCCCACATATGGGTTAGCGCCCAATCCCGCGATAGTGGATACCTGCGTCGAGAAAGACCTGCTTAGGGAGACAGTTTTTACCATCAATCACGACGCGCACGTTGTGTTTTAGGAAATCTTCAGGTGAAAGTGAGCGGAAGGCGCGATGTGATGTAGCGACAATCGCCCCGCGTGCGCCTTTGAGTGCTTCTTCGAGAGATGCAGCGCCCTCGCCTTTTACGAACGGGTCGTAGGGAACAGGTTCTGCGCCACGCACGGTGAGTTCTTTGAGTATGATGCGCGCAGGGCTCTCGCGCGTGTCGTCGATGTCAGATTTATATGCAAGGCCAAGCACCGCGATGCGTGCGCCTCGAAGTTCTTCGTTGTGCTCTTCAAGAGTGCGCGCAAGGAGATTTACGGTGTGCACTGGCATGCGATTGTTGATTGAGCGCGCGAGTGAAAGGAATTCGTGTTCGAAGCCATTGCGCCGCCCTTCTTCGATCAGGTAGTACGGATCAACCGGAATGCAGTGACCGCCGACGCCACACGAGGGAAAGTGTGGCATAAAGGCGAATGGCTTTGTGGAAGCTGCTTCAATAACATTGACGACATCAATCCCGAGCTTATCGAACGAAAGTGCGAGTTCGTTCACGAATGCAATATTCACGTCACGAAACGTGTTCTCAACAATCTTCACCGCCTCGGCTTCTTTAAGGGATCCCATGGGGCGAACCTCACCGCGCACGATAGAGCGGTAGAAAAAAAGTGTTTTTTCTAATCCCTCGGGCGTAAGTGACCCCACCACACGATTGATGTTCTCGACACTCCAGCGTTCGTCTCCAGGGTTCACGCGCTCCGGGCAGTGGGAGACAAGGAAATCCACGCCCGCCCTGAGTCCCGAATGCTTTTCAAGCGCAGGTATCACGATCGTATCGCATACACCCGGATTCACCGTTGATTCAATTACGACAAGCGAACCCTTCTTTAAATGTGGCGCAATTGATTCGCACGCACCCGAGAGAGGGGTGAGGTCGGGAAGATGATCTTCATGTACTGGTGTGGGCACGCAGACAACGATAATCTCACTCTCGCGTAGGCGGGCAAAATTTGTGTCCACGTCGAGTGGTTTTGCGTCCAAGTGTTTTTGTATTTTTTCGTCGTAAAAAGGTGATACACCGCCCCTGATGCTCGCGATTTTTCGCTCGCTGATGTCAATGCCAATAACCCGATGACCCTTTCTGCTTGCAAGAAGTGCAAGCGGAAGTCCAACGTAACCAAGGCCAATCACTGCAACATTAAAAACAGCGGTCGGAACCGGAAGTCCGACGGCGTCAGTCTGAATGTCTTTTTCCTGAATTTGCACCACGGCGATTTCGCCGGTTTCCCCTTAAGGGGCACAGTACCACCATTTCCCACATATTCCAATCCTTGTCGAGTTGTGGATAGATGGCTATACTGCCACCACTGTGAGGGGAACACAGGCTGGCGCGCTTTGAGCGCCCTCCGGTATGTCGTTCCCCAAAGATCGTACACTCTTGGTTGTTGCACCCCATCCCGACGATGAAATTTTTGGCTGTGGGGGTCTTATTCGTCGTGTTAAAGAAGCAGGCGGCAAGGTGTTTGTGCTCTATCTTACCGTCGGCACCACTAAGGACTTTTCAAAGAAAGGGCAATCCACAATCGAGGAGCGGATGAAAGAAATAGCGCGTGTTGCAAAGCTTATGCGCTTCGATGGCTACAAAGTCGCGTTTCCAGGAAATGATTACCACTTGCAACTTGATGCTGTGCCTCAAAAAGTGCTCATTAATGAAATTGAGCGAGGTGAAGGCATTTCGCTTGAGGCGATAAAGCCGACCACCCTCGCAATTCCTTCTGCGCACGATTACAACCAAGATCACCGTGCTGCAAATCGTGCAGCAATCACTGCAACGCGCCCGGTGCCGGGGCACTATAAACATTTTGTGCCGACGGTTTTGGAATATGAATTTCCTTATTTTACATGGACAAGTGAGGCAGATAAGCCAACGCCGAATATTTTTGTATCCATGGATCACAAAACGCTCGCGCTTAAATTAAAAGCACTTTCGATCTACAAAAGCCAAATGAAAGTGAAGAACGGTCCGATTTCTGTTGAGGGAGCGCGCACGCTTGCGCACATGCGGGGTATTCATGCGGGGTGCGATGCGGCAGAAGCGTTTCTCCTGCGTCGTATGTTTATTTAGCATGAAGCGCCTTGTCTCATACCAGCCGCAGTATTTTCCGCGCCTCCATTATTTCGCGCGCATTTTGAATGCCGACATCTTCAGCGTTGCCGACAATGTGCAATTTGTACGCAAGCACGCCTACCACAAGCCCGACGGCTCGAATCCGATCGGCCCTTCATATCAGGCGCACATGCCAATAAAAAGCGTGAAAGGACTTCTCATGCTCGATGTTCCAACAAAACACAAAGCAAATGAAGCTATACACGAAACATACCTCGGGTTTGCTGATAAAAGAGAACGCACGAAGCATCTACGCATCATTCGCGAACACTACCGGAACGCGCCACAGTTTTCGCGCGTTTTTCCTTCGCTTGAATCTTTTTGGGAAACTGAGTATGAGACTGTGGCACACATAGATCTCGCAAGTATAGGGTGGGCGCTCTCTCAGCTTTTCGAGCTTCCAACCATTGATCTCAAAAACCTACACGACGCACTGCCTCATGCAGATTTTCGCCTCCGTGAGATCGTGCTCTCGTCTGAATCCGGAGTTACAACATCCGACAAAGCATCTGGGCGCGACGCAAACGATTGGCTCGTCGATCTCTGTAAAAAGTACGAGGCGGAGGAATACTATTTTGGTGGCACAGGAGCGGGTGCCTACATGGATTTCTCAAAGTTTGAACAGGCAGGCATTGCACTCAAAGAGCAAAACTGGAAGCTCTCCCCGTATTCGCAACTCGGGGGGGAATTTGTCGGTAACCTTTCTATCATCGATCTTCTGATGAACGTTACGCCGGCGGAGGCTCGTGCTATTCTCGCAAGTACCGATTAGAGTATGCGTGGCGACTACTATCTCCTAGCGATAACGGGTATCGCGCTTATATATGCCGGATGGTTTGTTTTCGCCATGCGCCCTGATCCGGCTCCAACCCCCACGTCGCATGGAGGCCGTACCATAGCGACGTCTACACCTGAGCTTTCAGCGAGTACAATTATAGCTCAACCGTCCTCGAAGAATGAGGTAATCCGTGCTACCGAATTAAAGATATTTGGCTCCATTCCGTATTGGGATCAGCCGCGCGCGGTTGCGATGTTTAAAAAGCACGTCGAACTTTTCGATTTCATTTCCGTGTTTTGGTATCGTCTCGATGCACAAGGAAACATCGTGAAATATGATTACGCAAAAGAAGATGCATCATTGATTACGTTCGCACATGAGAATGATGTGAAAGTGCTCGCACTCATTGCGAACCTTCCTGAAGATGATGATTGGGATCCTGACCTTGTGGAACGCGTCATCCAAAGTGAGGTGAGTCGTACTGCACACATTAACGACATTCTCATGCTCATAGAAAAGGGAAATTTCGACGGCGTGAATATCGACTACGAATTTCTGCGCGACCGCCAGAAGGACGACTTTACACTCTTCATCGAGGAATTAGGCACAGCACTTCGTGCGGAAGGAAAGCTTCTTGCCGTTGCTATCCATGCACAAACAGAAGGGGGAGAGACACGCGGTCAAGACATTCCAGCACTCCAGAAGCATGTCGATATTCTCTCCTTTATGACCTACGACGAACATTGGGAAACCGGCGAGCCGGGGCCTCCTGCATCACTCCCATGGGTGCGCAAAGTGTTGGAGCACGCTCGCTCTCTCGGCGTCGACATGCAAAAAATCTTTATGGGCATTCCGCTTTATGGCTACGATTGGCCCAAAGAAGGTGATGGTTGGGGTCGGGCGACAGGGCGTGAGTATGAGGATATTGTAAAGATTGCGAACACCTACGATGCCGATGTGCTCTTTGACGAAGTGGCGCAAACGCCCTATTTCTTCTATAGAAAAGACGATGTCAATCGGGAAGTCTGGTTTGAAAACGTAGAAAGCTTTACGCCCCGCCTCTCTCTCGCCGAAGAATTTGGCGTCGCGGGTGTCATGTTCTGGCGCCAGGGCAGAGAAGACGAGCGCATTTACGAGGTGCTCGGAGAGTAGAAAAAGAAAGCGACGGGTTTCCGAAGAAACCCGTCGCTCGTATTCTTGTGTGCGGTCACAGCGTTGAAGGCGCATCGACACCATAGACTTTGGGGTCGTGTCGCACAACGCTTCTCGGTAACAGATATGGCGTCGGATAAAGAATATCGGCAAGTTCTGGGAGCAGTGCCCCGGCACGATTTCCTCTAATGTACGCCTCGACTTCCGTAACGCCCGGCAAGAAGTTCGGAAAGTGTGCGCGTAATTCTTCTGCGTCTTCTTCTTGGACTTTTTGCTGACCAATCAGCATTGCCTCCGGGTCTTGCGACACGTGATGAATAACCGATCGGCGCTTTATCTCGATAACCTCTTCTCGTAGTGGAAGATAGTGTGTCGGGATGAAGCATGTCACCTGAGGTCTCGTCATCGCGGTTTCCCGTCCAGCCGAGTGTGGCTTGAAGAAGATGAGCTCCGTGTTTACATTGCGCTGGAACGCAGGTTCCATCGCAAGCACTGCGCCTGCTCGATGATCTGGATTCACGTCGACTGGCCAATGAGCGAGGAACATGTGCGGTTCAAGATCTGCAACGAGTCGCTTCATCTCATCGCGGCTACGTGCGTCGATGTCACATTCTTGTTCATACCTCGTGTGCACGAAGTTCGGCGTCATGCCCATCGTGGCGTACGCGGCGCGAGTTTCTGCTTTTCGTACTTCCCATGCAAGTCCATTTCCGAACTGCGGAAAGCGCTGGCCACGTTGACCGAGTGTCATGATGATCGGCGTAATCTCGTGGCCCCGCTCAAGTAGCTCGATAATTAACCCGCCGCAATGAAGAGTGAGATCATCATCGTGACCAGTAATTGCAAGGATGCGTAGTTTTTGCATCACACGTCCTTTCTTTTTTGTTGCAACAAAAAAGCCCCCTATGGGGACTGCAAACAACCTATCATGCACCCAGGAAAAAACAAACGGAGCCCGAGAGGGGCTCCGTAAGGTCATGTACTTGCTGTCCGTTTAGCAAAATGCAAAACAGAAAGCGCCGTGATCACGGTCACTGTTCCAGCGGCGAGATTGCTCATGAGGAGCAGGTTGTCGCCGATGAAGTAGCCGTGCAATGAGAACGCGTACTGAATCAACATGAGGAGTCCAAGCATGGCTAGAGACACGTCGTCTGCTTTTCGGCTGCTCCAGATTTTGTAGAGCTGGGGCAACATGAAGCAGGGATTGAGGACGCCAAGCGTCCCGATGATCCATGGCCAGTAGTTTGCAACAAATTCAGCCTGTGTCATTTTTCAGTTCTTTCTGTTGTTGTAGCCGGAGGGTACTTAATCACAACCAGCCCCTCAAGGCAAATGAGCCTTGCTTCTCGGTGCGGGAGCAAGTACTATGTTCTAATCATTCTAGAAGAAAGGGAAGTCAATGAAATCAATCAGCATGTTCTTTCTTGGTCTTTTAGCCGGACTCTGGACCCCAAAGCAGCGCTCGAAGGAAAAGAGGCTTAGAGAACAGGATCGCATTACGAGGCGTGCATTCCTTGGGCTAGAGTAGGAAACAATAAAAAACGGAGCCTGAGAAGGCTTCGTTCAGTTTTGTACTTAAAACATCGCCTCGATTTTTTTCATGAGACACGCGATTTTTGCGTCGAAGTCTTTCCCAATGTCGCCCGAATCAAGAAGTTTCTGATACTCAGCGAGCGAAAATTCGGTCACCGAGCGGAGGCGATCCTGATCGGGATAGGTGCTCCAGTCGTGTTCGCGGTGGGATACATCTTCGAGGTAGGCATAGTTCGCCCCGTCAATCTTCTTGAGTATTTCCGTATCTGGCGCTCGCAATCGATTGCGAATTGCCGAGAGTCGGATGTGCTCGGGAGCGTGATAGCACGCCCACGTTGTGAGCGCGTGTTCGTGGTGTCCGCCATGCAAGTACGGCGCACCCCCTTCTTGATCCCAGTTGCCACCTTCAAGCTGCATGCCTTGTTTCAAGAGTGCATCAATCACCGGAGAGTCCCACTTGAGGCCGTACCAGTGATTCATCCAGTTGCCGCCGTCGCCATTCACCAAAAAGAACTTTGAGAACCCTTCCTTAAACATGCGCGAAAGCGTCTGTTCCCAGATCTCTCGAATTACAGGTACTGAGGAATGGAATCCAATTGCGCCGGGAAAGTTTCTCGTTGCCGAGAGACTCCCGACATTTTTCCACGCGTCGAAAATGATTGGCTCAAGCCCTTTCTCTTCGTAGAGGCGCCTCGCCGCTTCGTCCGCAGCAAGCCCGGCGAGCATGCTGTCGCTTCCAAGACCCAAGGCGGGTCCGTGCGACTCGATAACACCCCAGACGATGAGGATGAGGCGTTTCTCCGCAGGGACGCGCACAAGATAGTCCGAAATTTCGGCCGAGCTCATGCGATCCCAATAAAGAAGGTTTCTCGGGTAGATCGTATCTATATCGATGGTATTTTCCATATTCTTCAAAGAAACTTTACGCTTTGTAATTAAAATGTCCACTCATTTTTTATCCTCAAACATCACACGCTTTGGCGAGACCCAACTGCCGGTGCTTTTTGCGCGAAACGCCTGCGGGAGCATCCAGAGAAACACGGCGGATTCGATGAATCTTAAGGGGTAAAAGAGGACACCATACACGAGCATGAGTGGTTTCTTTTCGACAATCGCAACGCCAATCGTCACGATGTAATCAACGACAAATATTGCAAGCACGATGGTGAGGAGTGTGATGGGGTAGCCCCAGACCACGAAATCAACGACGATAGAATCTCGTCCGCTCAGAATAAGCTCAAGTACCATCAATGGTGTGAGGAGGAACACAATAGCGCTCACAAGCATCTCAAACGTGAAAAGGTAGGTGAAAAAACAAAACCAACTAAACCAGAACCCGTGTCGACGCATTGTTTGAAAATAACCCAGGTACCATCTTTTTATCTGGTGAACAAAATCTTTGACAGAATACGGTTCTTGGTCGTAAAGATAGGCGCGCGGCTCGAATGACACTCTTCCGAGATTTTTATGTCGCACTTCGAACGTCATGTTGAAATCTTCAATCACCAATCCCGGAGTGTTGATTTGAATATGTTTTAAAACACTCGTGCGATAGATTGAGCCGCCACCAGGGATAATGGGGGAGACATTGAGATATTTCCATGTTTGTCCGTAGCGCACAAAGAATTGGAGTATTCTCCAGAGGCGCACACGATAGGCGGTCACGAGGAGTTCCAAGCGAGGAATGATGTGCGCTGGCCAAATGGCGACGAAATAACCCGAGACCGCCGCAACTTCTGGGTCATCAAAATGTTTTGCAGCACGTTCAATAAAGAGAGGATCGACCTTAATGTCGGCGTCAATGAGGAATACTCCCTTGTACTTCGTAAGAAGTTCGTTTTCTTCGATGACATACGTGAGTGCGCTCGCTTTCCCGCGATTGGGCTGGATGTCATCCGCATGCACGCCGTATGAGCGTGCGATCTCCACCGTTTTGTCTTTCGAGCCATCGCTTCCGATGTAGATCTGATCTGGACGCACGGATTGCAGGAGTGATTCGATAGTTGCGGAGATGGACACCTCTTCATTGTGTGCGGCAATAAGAACTGCGATCTCGTCTTTCGTGATGCGTGCTGCATCAACATGTGCGCGCAGTGCAAGGAGTTGTTTCTCTTCGCGCGCATTCACGTGTCGAGCGATTACTGCTGCAAAAAACCCTATACAGAGTGATAAGCCAAGCCCGATTGCAAATGAAAGTGGTGTATCGGTTGCGAGCGCGGGGACGCCAAGCGCTCTGCCAAGAGAGAGTACCAAAACTACAAAACTTATGAGCCCTGAGAGTAAGCCCGCGATTTTGGGGAGGCGTGCATCAATGCGTCCACTTGCATACGCGCCGAGCCCTGCGCACCCAACCCAGAGCACAAAGACCGCAAGTCCCACGCCGGGCTCAGTAACACGGGTAATATTGAAGAGCGAAAGGATGACTACGAAGATGCCGAGCGAAACTCCGACACCGCAAAGTGCGGCAAGAAGGAGTGCAACTGTCGAACCCTCACCCGAAAGTTTTCGAAGTGCTTCAATACGCTCAAATATAAATCGTATGCATCCGACGACTGTCCAGAAGAGAAAACTTACGCCGAGCAGTTGGAAGATGCCGACCATATCAGGTGCGGGCAGGGAGGTAGTGCGCGATCATTTTTTGCAATCCTTCTTCAAGTGAAATGGTTTGCTTCCATCCGAGCGTCTCAATTTTTTCAACACCCGGAAGGCGTCCGCGATGATCTTCGATGAAGTGTTCATGGTGTTCAATGCCATGCGGATGGCTTGAGAGCTCGAGCAAAAGTTCTCCCAGCTCACGAATAGGAATCGGATTCCCGCCGCCGCAGTTGTATGCCTCACCCGGTGTACCTTTCTCCATGGCAATACGAAGCCCTGCTAACAAATCACTCACAAAAAGGTGCGAGCGCGTTTGTGATCCGTCGCCGTAGATGCGCAAAGGGCGTCCCTCAAGAATGCATTTCAAAAAGTGAGGAATGACACGCTCATCGTTTAGCGACATTCCCGGACCATAGGTGTTAAACACGCGTACCACGCGTGCATTAAGGCCATATTTGCGCACGTAGGTCGCAAGAATACTTTCTGAAAATCGTTTGCCTTCTTCGTAGGGGCTACGCTTCCCAAGTGGGTCAACGTTTCCATTGTAGGTTTCGTCTTGAGGAAATTTTTCTGGCTGACCATACATTTCTGCGGTTGAAGTAAAGAGCACCTTTGCGCCGTCGTTGCGAGCGCGGTCGAGTACGTTGTACGTACCAAATGAACAGGCGTGCAGCATTTCCTCGGCAAGAGTGACGAGGTTAGGGACGCCGGTAGGACACGCAAGATGATAGATCTCATCAAAGCGCACCCCTTGAAAGATGTCGCGAAATCCGACGCTCGCAATGTCTATTTCATGAAAAGCAAAGCGTGAGTGAGCAGAGAGATGTGCAACATTTTCTTCTGTACCTGTCGAAAAATTATCAACACCAAAAACCTCGTGCCCCTCATCGAGGAGCATCTGTGCAAGATTGGAGCCAATAAACCCGCCGACGCCGGTAATAAGTATATTTTGAGCCATTGTATGGCTGGTTTCCTTCCTCCGAGAGTAGCACGCTAGCCCTCCTGTGGGAAGCTTGGTATCATGCTCTTATGAAGCATATTTTTCTTGCACTTTTGCTCGTCCTGCCACTTTCGCTCAGTGCTCAGGAACTTATTATTGTTGAAAATGCCGAGACGCGCGTTTCCAACCCACAGGTATATCGCGCGTATTACGGTGAACTCACGGGTTCGCCGCACGTATTTACCTTTAATGTGCCCAGCGACGGCTACACTGTGAAGGCGGTCGTACTTGCACCAGATACAGAGGACGTTTCCACCGATATTGTTGCAGAAATGATCTCAGATAAAAATCCTGGAGAATCATTTGCGCGTGTGGATGGCGGCATGATCGAGTGGCAGCGTTTTTTCGATACCTCCGGACGCGACAGTTACCTTGCAGGGCCGGTGTTAGAGAACACCGTAACCACAGGTTCATATCGTATTCAGGTTTCAAGCCCAGACAATCAGGGGGCGTATGTACTGGTCTTTGAAGGCGAGGACGGATTCTTACTTGGGCAGGTGATAAGTCGTTTTGGTGCGCTCCCAACCATCAAATCAGAATTTTTCGGGAAATCTGCGCTTGAGGCGTACACAACACCACTCCTTCTTTGGCCAGTGGTCACCACACTTCTTCTTCTTGCGTCGGTCATCATTCTTCTCATCGTGTATCGCAGGATGCGTCCAGAGGTGAGTGCGGAGGAACAAGTAAGTGTATGAAGTATTCCGCGGTCATTCTTGTAGTCGCGGCTGCGCTCGGTCTCTGGTGGTTTTTGTGGGGTTCGGCTGAGGCACCGGTGCAAACGGGGAACACGTATTCTTCGGACGTGCACGGCATTTCTTTTTCCTATCCCGATGGCTACGAGTTGAGCGAGCGAGACGAAGCGGGCACCCACACCATCACGTTAATCAACAAAAAAGATTTACCACTCCCCGAGGCGGGTGAGGGACCAACCTCAATTACCGTGGAGGTCATTCCCAATCCTCAGAACCAAACGACGGAAGAATGGATCCGTTCGTCGCCGCTCTCGAATTTTCGCCTTTCTGGCGGTACGCCAGCCGAGGTGCTCGTGGGAACAGAGTCAGCACTCGCGTTCGCGTGGGACGGCCTCTATCCCGGCACTACGATTGCACAGGCGCGCGGCGACAAGATATATGCGTTCTCAGTCACTCATCTCTCACCCGAAGACCCAATTCGTACGCATTTTGCGCAGGTCGTTGCTTCCGCAACGTTTCAATGATTCGCGCACTACTCGTTTTGATGTTTGCCGCTGCGATTCTTTTCTCGGCGAGTGTGTACTGGTTAAAACTTCCACCTTTCTATCAAAACAAAACTGCTACGATAGAGCCAATGGGAGAACGTGAAGTTGCATACACAGTTGAAGAAGTGGTGGGCGGACTTGAAGTGCCGTGGGGGATTGTGTTTACCTCGGATTCGCGCATGCTTGTGAGCGAACGACCGGGGCGTATTCGCATGGTTGAAAATGGCTCCGCCGGCTGGCGGATTGCGGCTAAGCCGCTCCACATTTTTCCTGAAGTCTCGACTGGCGGGGAAGAGGGTTTAATGTCACTCGCGCTCCACCCGAACTACGCACAGAACAAATTTGTCTATGCCTCCTATGCATACGAACGCTCGGGAGATATGTTTGTAAAAATTGTGCGCTTTACCGACGCGGGCGAAAGTGCGGAAAATATAACGACGATCATCGACAACATTCCCGCTGCGCAGTATCACGCCGGGTGCGAGCTTTCATTTGGTCCTGATGGGAAGCTCTATATCACAACAGGTGACGCGATTGATCGCGATCTTGCGCAGGATATGGATTCGCTCGCCGGAAAGATTCTCCGCATAAACGACGACGGTTCTGTTCCGAGCGATAATCCATTTTCCGGTTCGCCAATCTGGAGTTATGGCCATCGTAATCCACAAGGTATTTCGTGGGATGGAGAAGGGAACCTTTATTCAACTGAACATGGTCCCTCCGGATTCGACGGGGCAGGTGGCGGAGATGAAGTGAATCGCATTGTGAAAGGAGGGAATTACGGCTGGCCCTTGGTTTCGCACGAAAAAACACGCGAGGGTACCATCGCGTCAATAGCACTCTATACTCCTGCAGAAGCACCGGCTTCGGCACTCGTGTATTCTGGGAAAGTATTCCCGCAATTCAAAAACAATCTTTTTTTCGGCGCATTGCGGGGAGAGGGATTGTGGCGTGTGCAGTTTGATCCGAGTAATCCAGATAGTGTGCGCGGACAAGAAAAACTTTTTGATGGAGAATATGGTCGCATCCGCGAAGTAACAGAAGGCCGAGACGGCTTCATATACTTCACCACCTCGAACCGCGACGGCCGCGGCTCCGCCGCTCGAAACGACGACCGTGTCTTTCGCATAATTCCGCGTGAGGAGTAGAATGGTCGAATGTCCAATAATCCCTGGCAACGCGCATTGTCCCAGCTTCAAAAGACCCTCGAACTTACTGATACTCACCCGGATCTCCACCACCGCCTCAAAGAGCCTGACAACGTTGTTGAGGTAAACGTGCCCGTCACCATGGATAGCGGCGAAACAAAGACCTTCCGCGGCTACCGCGTGCAGCACAACAACATGCGCGGTCCCTACAAAGGGGGCTTACGATTTCATCCACAAGTTGATCTCGACGAAGCAAAAGCACTCGCATTTTGGATGACCATGAAGAATGCCGTCATTGGCGTGCCATTTGGCGGGGGAAAAGGCGGCATTGAGGTTGATCCGAAGGAACTCTCTGGAGGGGAGCTCGAACGCCTTACGCGCAACTTTGCACGGGAGCTCGCACATGTGATCGGACCCGAGAAAGACGTGCCGGCGCCCGATGTCGGCTCCACTGCACAAATGATGCACTGGATCGCGGACGAATATTCAAAACATGTTGGCGAAGACGCGCCTGCCGTTGTGACAGGAAAGCCAGTCGAACACGGTGGTTCCGAAGGACGCACAGAAGCGACAGGCTACGGCGGCGGCTATGCACTCGAGGCGATTCTTGTGAAGCTGGGAAAAGAAACAGGAACAGTAGCGATTCAGGGTTTTGGAAATGTCGGTCTATATTTTGCGCATTATGCGGCAAGTCGCGGATTCAAGATTGTTGCGCTTTCTGATTCGAAGGGCGGTATCTATGCACCAGAGGGCATTGATGTTTCTGCGGCAGAAACATATAAAAAAGGAACAGGCACGCTATTGGGCTGTGCGGGCACAGATATTTCAAACGAGGAAATTCTCGCGCTTCCGGTTGATATTCTTGTTCCCGCCGCGCTCGAAAACGCGATCACGAAGGAAAATGCATCGCACGTGCAGGCAAAAGTTATTCTCGAACTCGCCAATGGCCCCACAACAATCGAAGCCGATGACGTTCTCAAAGAAAGGGGCATTGTTGTCATCCCCGACATTCTCGCAAACGCAGGTGGTGTTGCTGTTTCATATTTCGAATGGGAACAGAACCGTGCGGGTGAGCGATGGGCAAAAGACGACGTCCTGGCGCGACTCAAAGAAAAAATGGAGATGGCTGCAGCAAAAGTGTGGAACGAATCAATCGAGAAAAACATTACACTTCGTGATGCGGCGTATGTTGTTGCGCTACGGTCTCTGGGGGAGGTAAAGCAGGGTTGACATACAGCGCTGTACGCGTAGTCTCTTGGTACATGGAAATCATTAGAAACACTGTCCAAAAATTGCGACTCAATCGCGCTCTCACACAGGAGGAGCTTGCGGAGAAAGCGGGTGTCTCTCGCCAGACGATTATCGCCATCGAGAAGGGGAATTACACACCTTCGGTCTTGCTTGCTTTAAAAATAGCGCGCATCTTTAAGGTGCCAGTCGAAGACATTTTTTCACTATGACCAACATACTCTCGTTCATCATCCTCGGGCTTCTTGCGATTGTGCTTTTTACGCTTGTGGATCCTTTTATGTACTGGATGCCGAGCATGGTGCAGGTGGCGTCGCTCACCATAGCGGCCGCCTTGCTCCTCGTGTGGGTTGCCTTCGTTATGCGAGAGGGGGAAGGTGATGAGCGTGAAATACAACTCCGAGCATTCGCAGGGCGTGCCGCATATCTCTCCGGCGTTACCATACTCACACTTGCACTTCTTGTTCAGGGATTTCAGCACACAATTGATCCCTGGATCCCACTCACACTCATTGTCATGATGGTCGCAAAGCTCGGTGCGCGCGTGTACGGAGACACGAATCGTTAATCCACAGAAGAAATGTAAAGCCTACTTTACATTCTCCCGCACATCAGTACACTAGATACATTACGAGTATATATCACTATATTTTTTATGATGCAGTGGCTTATTGGAGGGGTTGTGGTTTTAACGCTTATTGTGGGCGGAGTTTTGATTACAGGTCAGGGTAACGAAGATGCGATGCAGAAAGAAGTGATAGGTGAAGAGGTGGGACAAGGCGAGATGATGCAGAAGGATCTGGTAATGATGAAAGATGAGGGCGCAATGGAGAAAGATGCAATGACGCAAGAGGCTATGAAAAAAGACGCGATGATGAAGGATGATGCGATGATGGATCCGCCAGTCGATGGAGGGGGTGCGATGGAAAAGGGTTCGTATGAATCATACGCCGCGTCGAAGCTTGCAAAGGCAAGTGAAGGCGATGTTATTCTTTTCTTCCGCGCCTCGTGGTGCCCGACATGCCGTGCGCTCGACAGTGACATCAAGGCAAATGCGTCAAAGATTCCGAGAGGTGTCACCATTCTTGATGTGAACTATGACACTGAAACTGCGCTCAAGCAGAAATATGGTGTGACGTATCAGCACACGCTTGTGCAGGTTGACGCCTCGGGAAATCTCATCACTAAGTGGAGCGGCGGCCTTGCGCTCTCTGATCTTTTAAGCAAGGTACAATAACCACATGATCCCGTTAGAAATCGCGGACGTATATATGCTTAGCCCTTTGGTTGAATTTACTCGCAATAGTGTCTTAGGGTGCGATCATTTTTCAATTGCCCGCGTCCTATTTCTAACGGGATGACGCTTCTTGCGGTCTCGTTCCTCGCGGGCGTGCTCACGGTCTTGGCGCCCTGCATACTCCCACTTCTTCCCGTTGTTCTTGGCTCTTCGGCGACGGGAAGGAGTCGGGCAACACCCTACATTGTAGTTGGGTCGCTTGCACTCTCAATCATTCTCTTCACCTTTCTCCTCAAATTCTCAACGGCGCTCATCATGGTGCCGCAAGCATTCTGGACAGGGCTTTCAGGGGGTATTCTCATTCTTTTTGGCCTCGTCCTTATGTTCCCAGGATTGTGGGAGCGTATTCCAGGAATAAACCGTCTCTCGCGCGATTCGAATAAACTCGTGGGTTCTGGATACCAAAAGAAAAGTTTCTGGGGTGATGTACTTATCGGCGCGGCGCTTGGCCCCGTGTTTTCTTCATGCTCACCCACCTACTTCGTAATCCTTGCCTCGGTGCTTCCGGCAAGTTTTGCGCTTGGCACACTCTACCTTGTTGCGTATGCTGGGGGTCTTTCATTGGTGTTACTCCTCATCGCACTTTTAGGGCAGCGGTTTGCAGATCGTCTCACGCGCGTTGCTGATTCTCATGGATGGTTCAAGCGCACAATCGGTATTCTTTTCCTTGTGCTCGGGCTTCTTATTGTGAGCGGGTATGAAAAACGCTTTGAAGTGTGGCTTCTCGAGAGCGGATTTGTGGATGTGGTGAAGTTTGAACAAAGCATTCTCGAGCGCGTGCTATGAAGAATCCGATCGTGCTTTTAGGCGGCATCATAACAACGGGCGTGCTCGCATCGGCGTTCATCATTCTGCAGAATCCGGAGATGCCCGAGACTGCGCGTCCAACGTTCGGATTCTCTGAAAAACGGTATGCAGAAATTGCGAGCCCTGCAGGCTTTCTTAATGCCGAACCTTTTACTCTTGGAGAGCTGGTGGGGAAGAAGGTTATCCTTGTCGATTTCGTGACGTATTCTTGCATCAATTGCATTCGCACGTTTCCATATCTCAATGCGTGGTATGAAAAATACCAAGGAGAAGGACTCGAGATTGTGGGTATTCACACGCCCGAGTTTGCGTTTGAGAAAGATATCGAGAATGTGCGCGCTGCCCTCAAAAAATACGACATTGAGTTTCCGGTCGTTTTGGACAACGACTATGCAACCTGGCGTGCCTACGGCAATAACTACTGGCCACGCAAATACCTCATCGATATCGAGGGGAATATTATTTATGATCACATTGGTGAAGGGGCGTACGAAGAGACGGAAGAAAAGATTCGCGCCGCTCTTAGAGAGCGAGCTGAAAAACTCGGTGAGCGAGCGCCAGAAACAGGAGCGCTTGCGGCAGAGGGTATTCCTGAAGGAGAGCGTTTCGCGCAAAGTCCTGAGATCTATTTTGGCTCGGCGCGCAATGAGCGTTTGGCAGGAGCAAAACGGCTGGTCTCGGGAACACAATCATTTGAAGAGCCAACGATGCCGGTTGCAAATGCACTCTATTTGACGGGCACATGGAATATAGAGCCCGAATACGCGGAATCTCTGTCCGAGGATGCGCGCATTATTTTCCGCTATCGTGCGAAGGATGTATTTATGGTCGCAAGTGCGCAGAAAGGTGTGGAAATTGAGGTGTGGCAGGATGGAGTACTGCTCCGCACCGCCCGCGGCGCAGATGTTTCCGAAGAGGGAGTTGTGCGTATTCAAGAGGAGGATCTCTACCACCTCATACGAAATCCGGGCGGGGAAGAGCATACGCTTGAACTACGCGTTCGCGGCAAAGGCTTACAAGCATTTACATTTACATTTGGTTGATATGGGAATTCTTTAGAGTGTCGCAGTGGTGCTGAGCTTTCTCGTTCTGCGCGGAGTTTTTCTCGCACACATGGGGTAGTTGTCTATGTACTCTTTTTATTCTCTTCTCGCTTTTCTTTCTATGTCTCTCGAAAGTTGATTGATGTACGATTGATGCGATTGCTGTGGGAGTTATCCCCGTCGTTGCATTTCTCGGGATTGCTCCTCTCAAAAAGGCGCTACAATAAAACTATTATTTAGGGAACACCAATGCGCCATGGAACTCTCCATATTTTTAGCTCAATTATTCGGTTTGTACTTTTTAATTGCAGGCGGCATCATTATGATGCGTCAAAAGTCTTACATGCACATCATCATGGATGTGCTCGGAGACAAGGGGCTTTTGATGATCGTTGCGATCTGTCAGTTGTTTGCCGGACTTTCCTTGGTTCTTGCGCACTGGGTATGGACACCTGATTGGCGTGGCGTCATTACGCTCATTGGCGTGTGGATTGTTGTTGAGGCAATTTTCTATCTCGCAGCGCCGTATACGAAGGTGGTAAAGCTTGTAAAGCAGTTCAATACCCCAGCGTGGTACACCTCGGGCGGTATGCTCGCAGTTGTGATGGGTGCATATCTTGCAGGCAAAGGTTTCGGTTTCTGGTAGGTACCAGCCTCGTGCGCGAATCATGTTTCGCTCTTAGACAGACACGAACGCTCCAGTGAAGCGTTTATGTCTCGCGAACAGGGAAATGTCCAACAGAAAAATATTTATTCATCAATGCTTGTGTCGGGTTTTCCGCGAGGCCAATACGTTCTGCCACCCGAAAGGCCCCCTCTTTTATTTTGTATTCCCAACTCACCGAATTTCAATGATGGTCCAAGTATGTCGCTTGCCATATCTACCTCACCAATACCTTTTGCGTATATACCAAGCATCGCCTTGCTTTCTGCCTCGCGAAAGGCATATGGCAAATCCGACTGTGTCATGTTCTGTTCAGAACGTTTTTTGAAAATCATCTCAACTTCATTATACGCCGTTACCAAGTCGACTCCTTTCTTCACTCGTTCATAAATCATTTTGTGTTTTTCACGGTCGTAAAGTTGACGATATGCATCTTGGACGCGTGCAATGATTTTTTCATACGTGCGCGGGGTACTTCCTTTCGCTGTGTTTATGTACCGGTTTATACGAATTTCAAGATCTATATAGTATTGATCAAAGGCCGGATCGGGTTCCATTGCGTATCTCTTTATGCTATAGGAATCAAATGTGATCTTGCCCGGACTGGTTTCCTTATGTTTTTGAGCTTTCCGTAACACCTCCAGAAACGTCTCAGGCTTCTCGTGCCCTGCCTTTTTTGAAATCTCTTCAAATAGTAAAGGATCGATTTTAGAAACCTCCAGCATTTCTTCGATTGAAAGAGAGGGCAAGCTGGGCATATCGCTCGTTGAGTTCACTTTTTTAAAGCCCTCGCTTTTCATAATATATTGATACTAACAGGTTCGGAGACATTTGCACTCCATATATAAAAGAAAAAAGCATAAAAATTTGCAGAAAGGAGGTACAATACACGCTGTGAGTCCGTTCCACGCAATCATCCTCGGTCTTCTTGAAGGATTTACCGAATTTCTTCCTGTTTCTTCTACTGCGCACCTCGTCATTGGTGCGCACCTCCTCGATATACCTTCAGACACTTTTTTGACCAGCTTTATTATCGCAATTCAGCTTGGAGCAATTGCAAGCCTGCTTTTTCTTTATAGAAAGACACTTATTTCTGATCACGGCCTCGTGCTTCGCGTCCTGATTGCATTCCTCCCCGCGGCACTCGTTGGTTTTGCACTCTATTCAGTTATTAAAGAGGTCTTTCTTGAGAGTATGACCATCATCGCGTGGGCACTCTTTCTTGGTGGTGTGGTATTTATTCTTTTCGAGCGTGCGCGAAAGAGGGGGTTTATACCCACGCAGGACATACGTGCCGAGCATATGTCGCTCAGAAAAGCGTTGGTTATAGGGTGCGCACAATCGCTCGCGGTTGTGCCGGGGGTATCACGTGCCGGCGCAACGATTCTTGGCGGACTTGCGCTTGGACTTCCGCGAGTTGAGATTGCGCGGTTTTCATTCTTACTCGCAATTCCGACGATGCTCGCGGCAACGGGGTACGATCTTCTGCGTACAGGCTCTTCGTTTGCGTTTGGGGACTGGCACGTGCTCATGCTTGGATTTGTTGCTGCGTTCTGTGCTGCGTATGTAAGTGCTCGTGCACTGATTCACTTTGTGAGCACTCATTCGTTTGAGTGGTTTGGGTGGTATCGGATTGTTCTTGCAGCATTTATATTCTTCTTTCTCATATGAGTCGCGCTCGTGCAGAAGAACATCGGGCACGATTGCATCGTGCCCGCGCAACATTCTTGGTTGTTATTTCCCTCTATGTTGCATACGAGCTTTTAATAACAGGAGCAATTAATGCGTGGGTGGGGGATTCGCTTGCGCGCGCACTTCCTGCAAGTTTTATCGCAGGGGTCTTCTTCACATCCCTCTTGTCAGTCATTCCGGCAACAGTGGTCTTCTTTGAAATTACCCAAGTGTTTAACCCTTTCGTCATTGCCGCCGTCGGAGCAGCGGGCGCGGTCATAGGAGATCTATTTCTTTTTCTCTTTGTGCGCGAGGCGGTGAAAGATCGGACGACACTTTTTCTCAAAGAGTCACAACGTCGGCAATTGCGGGCATTTTTTCGCCACCCATTCTTACATTGGCTTTTGCCACTTTTTGGCGCGCTCATTATCGCGTCACCATTACCGGATGAACTCGGTCTCGCTCTTATGGGGCTTTCACACATGAATTTGAAAGTGTTCATTCCCATCTCATACAGCATGAATTTCCTCGGCATTCTCCTTGTCGCATCTCTTGGTGGGGTATTTCGGTAGTGCTATAGTGTTTTTCATGAACGTCTCTACTGTTATTGGCGCGATACTCATTGTTGTTGTGGGTAGTTTTGTATGGTGGCAAAACGGCGCGGATGAAGTGGTTAGCACAACACCCCCTACAGTGGAAAACAGCGCCCCTGCACCAAGCGTCATAGGTACGAATGCGGTTGTGGACGACAATGGGGGAGAGCGTAAAGATTCTGAAAGCGACGATACCAATGCCGGCTCAGAAACTGCCGCAAACCCTCCTCCTGCGCCCTCGGGCATGACTGCCGCCCTCGTGGCGCAGCATGGCACGCGTGCGAGTTGTTGGTCTATAGTAAATGGAAACGTCTATGACCTCACTTCATGGATTCCGAAGCACCCCGGTGGAGAACAGGCAATTCTCCAGATCTGTGGCACAGATGGTAGTCTGAAATTCAATCGACAGCACGGTGGCGATTCTGCCAAAGAAAAGATGCTCTTTGGTTTTAAAATTGGTGCTCTTGCGCAATAGTGTATGACACACGAACGCCTCGGTCTTGCCATTCTTCGATACGGACTTGCAGTAGTGTTTCTGTGGTTTGGATTCTCTCAGCTTTTTGATGGACTCAATTGGGTCTCGTGGGTTCCTGAGTGGGCGGTCAATTTCCTCAATATTCCTCCCGCATTTATTGTGCTCGCGAACGGTTTATTTGAAGTAATTGCCGGCGCGCTTCTTGCGCTCAATATCTGGACGCGCTGGGTCGCGCTCACGCTCGCGCTCCACCTTCTCGTAATCACCGTAGAGATCGGCGCGACCGCAATCGGTGTCCGCGATCTTGGTCTCACCGCAGCAACACTCGCTCTTGCGTTTCTACCAAGTAAAGAAGGGATATCCCATGAAAAAGACTCCCAATAGGGAGTCTTTTTCATCCTCGGTTTTAGAGGATTATATCTTCTCAATTTTCTCCCACGAGCGTCCTGTGACACCAAAGTGACCATAGGCAGCGGTTTCGCGGAATACTGGCTTTCGAAGTTCGAGGCGTTCAATGATCGCGCGTGGGCGGAAGTCAAAGTGCTTCTGTACGATCTTAGAAAGATCTTTTCCTTTCTCATTGAACGCTTCCACCATCACCGGTTCAACGCGACCAATTGCATAGGCGACTGTCACTAATACCTTCTTTCCGTAGCCATTGGCGACTAGGTTTTTTGCAACAAAGCGGCACATGTAGGCTGCTGAACGATCTACCTTTGTCGCGTCTTTTCCAGAGAAGGCGCCCCCACCGTGCGGCATGAGTCCGCCATACGTATCAACCATAATCTTTCTCCCCGTAAGCCCAGCGTCCGCCTCAAAGCCTCCCACCTCGAATTTTCCAGTCGGATTGACTAAGATTTCAATGTCTTTCAAATTGCCCAGAATCGGCTTGAAGAGATGTTTGACGAGGTCTTTGCGAATATCTTCTTGAGAAATGTTTTTTGCGTGCTGGGTTGAGCAGAGTGCGTTTATCACTTTTCCGTTTTTGATAGTCACTTGTGTCTTCCCATCAGGGCGCGCCCAGGGAAGCGTTTTGTCACGACGAAGTTTTTCGAGACGGCGCGCAAGTCCGTGCGCAAGCACAACTCCGAGGGGGAGCATTTCTTTCGTTTCGTCGGTTGCGTAGCCATACATGATGCCTTGGTCACCTGCGCCTCCGGTGTCCACCCCTTGTGCTATATCGTTTGATTGTCGCGCAACGGTGTTAAGAATCTTTAACTTCTGCGTATAGCCGATGGATTTGTATACCTCGTTTGCAATTTTCTTCATATCAACCTTCGCGTTCGTGGTGACTTCGCCGCCAATCATGAGAGTTCCGTGCGAGCCAAACGTCTCGACCGCAACACGCGATTTTGGATCCTGCGCGAGGCATGCGTCAAGAATTGCATCAGAAATCTGGTCGCACACTTTGTCAGGGTGGCCACTGGTAACGCTTTCAGTTGTATAGGTGTTCAGTAAATGCAACATATGAATAGTTTGTAGAAAGTAGATTGTAGTTTGTAGTATGTGCGTTGCGAGGAATTTCTCGACTACAGTCTACAAACTACACACTACAGACTGGTAAATAAAAAGCTCCCATACGGGAGACATCTAAATAGTGCATCTGCCCGAAGGACTGGTTTCCCACCGTCCTCGGAAGAGGGGTTGGGGGCGGATCGAAAGGCCAGAACCTTCACCGCACTCTTGATGTATTGGGGGTGTATAGAGAGCATAGCAACTAACGTATTTGATGCAAGGGTGGCGCAGAGCGTTATGCACAGGTATAGTGGCCGGATGAATCCCGTTAGAAGTCGTGGACAGACGGGAGACAGACATATCATATGCACGTAAATTTCATTATTCATAGCCAAGTCTGGAGCGACGGTCTTTCGTTCGCGCCCGACTTCTAACGGGATGAAAAAGGTGGTCACTATAGGGGGTGGCACGGGGCGATTTCCCGTCCTTTTGGGCTTGAAGCGCTATCCCGTTGAGCTCTCAGCGATCGTAACTATGTTTGATGACGGCGGCTCGACCGGGCGCCTGCGCGACGAACTCGGGGTGCTTCCTCCTGGGGATCTTCGCCAGTCTCTCATCGCACTCGGCGAGAGCGGAACCTTAATGCGCAAACTCTTCAGTCACCGCTATCAAAACGGTGGTCTTGAGGGACACAACTTTGGAAATATTTTCATTTCAACGCTCGAGAAGATTAGTGGATCTATTGATAAGGCACTTGAGATTGTTGGCACCATTCTCAACATCAAAGGGAAAGTTATTCCTGTGACATTAGACACTGCGGAGCTTGTAACTGAACTTAAAAACGGAAAAGTTATCACCGGTGAAGACGCTCTCGGTGAGTATCAGTTGGTTTCGAAGTTTGGCGTAAAGAAGATGTCACTCAAACCGAAAGCAAAGATACACCCCAAGGCACTCGCGGCTCTCAAAGAAGCAGATGTCATCATTGTAGGCCCAGGGGATTTGTATACGTCGCTCATACCCAACTTCCTTGTACAAGGGTTTAGCGAAGCGTTTGTAAAATCGAAAGCGCGAAAAGTATATGTCGCTAATCTTATGAATAGACACGGCCACACCGACGACTTTACGGTCGCCGATTATGTTCGAGCTCTTGAGGCAACAATCGGGAAAGAAGGTGTTTTTGACACCGTTGTTTACAACACGAAAATGCCATCGGCTACGCTTATCAAAAAATACGCTGATGAAGGCACGCCTGTTCGCTTTGATAAAAACGCATTTGCACATCCACGAAAGTACATCGGAGTCGATGTGCTTGCTGATGGTGTTGCCAAGAAAGCAAAGGGAGACGTGTTGCAACGCTCCTTTATTCGTCATAGTCCGCAGAAGCTTGCCAAAGTTCTTGCAAAGCTCTAGCTATGCGCTTGTACGCACTACTTGTTCTCACCGCGTTCGTGCTGCACGTCATTTGGGAGCGCTCCCACATAGTTCTCTATACAGGATATGAGGCGATGGAGGGAGTGTTACCGGTCTTTGTGTTTGCGACAATCGGTGATGTTGTCTATACGTTTGGTGCTGTTGGGCTCGTTGCTCTCTTTAAGGGGTCCCTCACCTGGTTTTTCAAGGTCGAACCTCGAGAAATAATAGGCCTTGCACTCATCGGGCTCTGGATTGCCCTTTTTGTTGAATATAAAGCGATGGCGCTCGGGCGCTGGGAATATACGGACGCCATGCCCCTTATTTGGGGACTTCCCGTCTCGCCGCTTATACAAATGACATTACTTCTCCCGCTTTCGGTGTTTCTTGCGGCCGTTGTCGAGCGACGTATACGAGGTACACTAGGGGCATGAAATATATCGTCATGCTCCTCATCGCAATCGTCTCCTTTGGGGCGGGCGTATGGTATATGGGTGGTTTTGTAATGCCTGAGCCGACGCCGATTGAAGAGCAAGACAGTACTCCTCGAGCGCAAGCGGTTTACGAGAATGCAGACACCAATCGGATTCGTGTTGACACACCGCTTCCGGGCGCGGTTGTGTCTTCAGTCTTCAGTGTGCAGGGTGAGGCGCGTGGCGGGTGGTACTTTGAAGCAAACTTTCCATACGAAGTACTCGATGTAAATGGTGCCTTGATCGCAGAAGGTCCTGTAACCGCAGAGGGGGAGTGGATGACACCAGAGTTCGTACCATTCGCATTCACGGTATCAATACCAGGATATGTTGGCCCTGCTACGTTAGTTTTGAAAAACGATAATGCGTCCGGGCTTCCTGAAAACGCCGCGTCAGTTTCTATTCCTATTATCATTCGCTAATAACATATGGAAGAAGGTAAGATTGTAGATCTTGGTGCTGAGCGAAGGAAAAGCAAGCGGGCGGAGTCTCTCAGGCGTATAGAAGAAATTGTTGCGCCGGCGGTGTTGGATGAGCTGGTGGCGATGCGGCAAGCAGAAGAAAATGCAAATATCACATCCAAAGATTTTTATGAGGTATACAATTCTATTAATCTTCTTCTGGTCGCAGACAAACTGAACGCCCCTCTGATACGAAGGGATGCACTGCGCTTGGTGGATATTGCAGAGCACATCCTCAATAAAACCGATACCTTGCCTCAAGATATCGAAAAAAAGATTCGCGATTTGGAACCCATTCTAAAAAAGCGTTGGGAGGAAAGTTCCGGGGGTAATGTCACTGCCTAAACGATATGCGAGTGTCAGTTCGTGAGATGCGCGCACGTGCGCTTGTACGCTTTTTAAAAAAGACTTACCCAGCACCCAAAACCGAACTCTACTACAAAACACCGTTTCAATTTCTTGTTGCGGTTGTACTCTCTGCACAGTGTACCGATAAGGCGGTAAATAAAGTGACTGTAACATTGTTTAGAAAATATAAGACTGCAAAAAATTTCGCAGATGCAGACCCTCGTCAATTTGAAAAAGAACTTTCAACGATTCCGTTTTTCCGCAACAAAGCGCGGCATATACGCCTGGCCGCAAAAATCGTCGCAGCTCCGCCGCCCGGCGGATTTCGTGGCAAAGTCCCACGGACGGCACAGGAGCTCCAGAAACTCCCGGGCGTCGGTTATAAAACAGCACACGTTATCCTCGGAGAACTGTATGAGACTTGGGAGGGGATACCAACCGACACACACGTGAAGCGTTTTGCACGCAAGTTTGATTTAACTAACCACACCGACCTTAAAAAGATTTCTCACGACCTTGAATCTCTTATTCCGAAAAAAGATTGGAAATATGTAAACAACGGGCTCGTGCTCTACGGGCGGTATGTGTGTAAGGCGCGAAAACACGACTGCTCTGCTCATGCACTTACAAAACTGTGGCCACCTGCAGGAAGCAGATGGCCACAAGCGTGAATTATAGATGGGCAGGTTCTCTCACAAGAGACGATTCCTGCAGTTTTTCAAGCGCCTGCTCGACGAGGTTTTCATCGCAGGAATGTTTCAATCCAAGCCGTTCCACTGCCGCTTGAATCGCCATCGTAATTTCATCTTGGTATTTAGAGATGTCTTCTTGGAGGATTACCTGGAGCCATTCACGAAACTGGCATTCCTTGGTAACTGATTTGAGATGCGAGAGCACAGAAGCCGAAATGGCATCGCTTGTTTTCGACATATCCATCTCCTTTACCGTCATGTCCCCGATTCGCCGGGGCTTGCACCACTATACTCATATCCGCTTCTTAGCCAAGTCCCCATCATGTAGTATGGGTGCATGTCCGAAAACAAGAAAGTAGCTATTTTTGACGTCGATGGCACCATTTTCCGCTCGTCGCTTTTAATAGAAATCGTTGATCGTCTTATCTTTGTTGGAGCGTTTCCAGAAGAGGCGCGCGACGAGTTTGAGTTTGAGCACGAGCGGTGGCTCAATCGCGAGGGTGGTTACGAGGCATACATTCACGCAGTTGTGCAAGCGTTTTTGCGACACTTGAAAGGAGTCAAATATCAGGTTCTTGCCGATGCAGCAGAGCATGTCGTCGAAGAGCACTCGAAGCGCGTGTATCGCTATACACGCGATCTGCTCAAACAACTAAAGCAGGACGACTTTTTTCTTCTTGCCGTCTCGCACTCTCCAAAAACCATTCTCGACAAATTTTGTCCACACCTCGGGTTCGATAAGGTGTACGGCACGATCTACGAAACAGGCGGCGAAGGAGCCTTTACGGGAAAGATTGTTGATGAGCATCTTATTTTCAATAAAGCTGCAATCGTGCACCGCGCAGTTGAGAAAGAGGGATTGACGCTCGAGGGCTCAATCGGTGTAGGAGATACTGAAAGCGACATACCATTTCTTGAACTTGTCGAAACCCCTATTTGTTTCAATCCAAACATGAAGCTGTATCGCCATGCGCAGCGCGAAGGGTGGAAGGTGATAGTGGAACGTAAGGATGTGGTGTACGAAGTATGAAGATACTCATGCTTGTCGCTCTTGCGGCGTCATTTTCATACCTTGGGTATGCATATGCGCGCTTTCAATCACTTCGCATAACTAGCGAATCATTGGTGCGTATAGCACTACCTTTCGAACGTCCCACGGGGCATCCCGTCATTCTGATACTTGGTGACTCTCTAGGGGTTGGTGTGGGGGCAGAAAAACTTGAGGAGAGTATTGCTGGTCGACTTGGGTCACTCTATCCACAAAACGCTATTGAGAATCATGCTGTTTCTGGTGCGCGTATTGCGGATCTTCCTGCACAACTTGCTGAGGTAAAGCGAAGTGAATATGCGTTCATACTCATCCACATTGGTGCGAACGACATTATCCGCTTTCGCCAGGCAGGGGATGCGGCGAGAGAGCTCTCCGCATATTTGAGCGAGGCAAAAAAACTCTCTCCTCACGTTATATTTTTGACCGCAGGGGACGTGGGACGCACACGATTTTTCCCTTGGTTCCTGAATCCGTATTATCATCGCGCCACCCTTCGTTACCATGCAGAGTTTGCGCGTATTGCAGGAGAGACCGGCACAACGTATGTCAATCTCTACAAGTCACGTGAAGAGGATTTGTTCACGAAAGATCCAAAGCACTACTATTCTGCCGATATGCTCCACCCATCGGGAGAAGGGTATGCGCTCTGGTTTGAAGAGGTGCAAAAGGTATTGCCATGACAAGCACTACATTTCGTCGAGTTGTTTTGATGCACTACCGAAAGTACGGACGCCACACGCTGCCTTGGCGTAAGACTCGCGACTCTTACGCCATTCTCGTGTCTGAAATCATGCTACAACAAACACAAGTTGATCGTGTCGTTCCATATTTTGAACGGTGGATGCGTATGTTTCCTACTGCACACTCACTGGCACAAGCACCACTTTCGCGTGTGCTCAGAGAATGGAGTGGGCTTGGCTATAATCGGCGTGCGAAAATGCTCCACGAATGTGCAAAAGCGATAGTGACGCAATACGGTGGAGCGCTCCCCAAGGATCGCACTGCACTCGAATCTCTCCCTGGTGTTGGCTCTTACACTGCGGGTGCAATACGCGCGTTCGCCTTCAACGAATCAGACGTTTTTATTGAAACTAATATTCGCGCTGCACTTATTCATCATTTCTTTCCGCGCTCGCGGTCGGTTCCTGATACGAAACTAATACCCATTCTCAGAACGTGTGTGATGCGCACGCGCAATCCTCGGGAGTGGTATGCGGCGTTAATGGATTACGGTGCTCATATCAAAAAACAACACCCGAATCCTTCTCGCCGAAGTCGTCATCATGTGCGTCAAAAATCTTTTTCTGGCTCTACCCGGGAAATGCGAGGTGCTATTCTACGGGCTCTGACAGAGCGCCAATCATTACAACCCCTTCTTGGTGATGAGCGTTGTGTACCCGCGTTGGTCGCCCTCGAACGAGAGGGAATGATTGCTAGGACTAAAAATTCGTGGTGTATTGCAGAATAGATATTTTCATTGTATAGTCGCCCACGGGGATCATCCCCATCTGGAGGTACTATGCTTGGAAAGCTGGGCGTTCTTCGCATTCAAGGCTCTGATACGGCGCATATTGTGTTGAATCAGGTCCTCTCCATGCGTTTTGTTTGGGCAACCAGTCAGTTCTTTAGGCGCGCAATTGTATTCGGGAGCTTGCAGATCGTGTGTGCATATCTGCATCTTGCTTTCGGTTTGATGGTGCCGGTAACCGTCATGTTGTTCGGCACCACTCTTGCGCTCATCTGGCGTTTCCTTGATCCTATGTCTGAATGGGAACGTCGTGCACTGTCGGCATCGTGTGCATTCTCGATGCTACTTTTTTTCATCGAGCATGGGTTCACGACGGCCTTAGGCGCGCTTTGGATTGTCATGCTTATCGCATGCATGATGACGCTTGTCGTGCGTGCCATCGGTTTTTCTGATGAGCACACTATCCACTAGCGTCGCCTCATACTCGAAAGCCCGGGATTTTTTCCGGGCTTTCTCTTTTTAGATACTTACGATCACGGGAATTACAATCGGTCGCTTCTGTGTTTTGAGAAGGAGGAAACGAGCAACATCTTCCGCGAGGTCATCGCGTGCACTATCAAGGTCTGCTGCACGAGGATTGCGCATTGCAGTCTCAACGCTCTTGCGCACAATCAGTCGCGTTTGATCCATGAGGTCTTTGTTGTCTCGGAGGTACACAAATCCGCGAGAAATAATATCGGGAGATTTGTGGAGTTTTCCAGTACGACGATCAACCGTTGCCACGACAACACAGAATCCCTCCTGTCCGAGTGCCTTGCGGTCGCGCATTAAGACATCAGAGAGTTCAGAAACGGTGTGTCCCTCAACAACACGGAGTTCGTTGGGAGCTTTGACTGGATGCACACCAATTTTTTCGCCATTCACAATCTCAACCACTGCGCTGTTATCAGGAATGATAATGTTCGCGCGTGGCATGCCGAGCTCTTCAGCAACGTCGCCATGCACGCGGAGCATATAGTGATAGCCGTGCACGGGCACGAAGAATTTTGGACGCACTTGTTTGTGAATCCATACTGCTTCTTCACGGTTGCCGTGTCCCGAAGCGTGCACATCGGACGCGTGGTAGGTGATGATGCGTGCGCCTTGACGCGAGAGGTTGTCTTTCAGCTTTTGCACCGCACGTTCGTTTCCCGGAATGACCGACGACGAGAGCACAATGGTGTCAGTCGGTTTGAGGCGCAAATATTTGTGTGATTTGTTGCCGATACGGGCAAGAGAGGCGAATTCGTCACCCTGTGCACCCGTTGCAAGAATTACCACTTTCTCAGGAGGGAAGCGATCGATGTCTTCTACCTGGATGACTGTGTCATCCTTGTATTTGATGAGACCAAGTTCGCGCGCAATTTCGATGTTGGTGCGCATTGAGCGGCCGTCGATCACCACCTTCTTCGCATTTTCTTCCGCAAACTGCATGACACGGATGAGGCGTTCAAGGTGCGAGGCGAACATCGCGATAATGAGGCGGCCATTCGTTTCCGTAATGATGCGCTGGAGAGTGGTGTAGACATTTACCTCCGGAATCGAGAAGCCTGGCTGCCAGACGTTCGTGGAGTCCATGAGAAGTGCTAAGACGTTGCGGTCTTTGAAGATAGCGAACTCACGCTGTTCTTCCTCGGATGGCGTACCATCCGTATGGTTGAGCTTAATGTCGCCAGTGAAAACGACATCGCCCCATGGAGTCTCGATAATAATACCCATGGAATCCGGCACGGTGTGAGTCACGCCAAAAAAGCGCACCGTGTGATTGCCAAGTTTTATGGTCTCACCTTTTTCAACTTCGCGAATTTGAATTGGGCTACTCCCCACAAATTCTTCTTGACGCTTTTTGATCATCATGCCCGTGAGGCGGCGGGTGTAGATCATTGGATTACCAATCCTGTCGAGGATGTAGGGAATGCCACCGATGTGGTCTAGGTGACCGTGAGAGATGAGCATGCCGCGCACTTTGTGGCGGTTCTGCTCCAAGTAGCCAGTGTTTGGAAGGATGTAATCAATGCCCGGCGTGTCGTCTTCCTTAAACTGGAAGCCACAATCGAGGACATAAATATCATCACCAACTTCAACGGCTGTCATGTTGCGGCCAATTTCTTCCACACCGCCAAGTGGAATGATGCGCACAGTGTCGGTGCTAATTGGTGGGACTTTTGCATTTTCGCGGCGCGGCGCGGGAGATGAGTGCTCAACACGCACGGAGCCTCGACGTGGTGGTCGTGGACGTGAGTGTCGCATTCCGCCGGGTCGCGGACCTCGAGGCCCGAGTGGGTGTGGCCCTCTCCTTGGTGCTCCACCTCCTCGGGTGGGTTCTGTAGGACTGAACATAGATCTTTCTGTGATTAACAATTAATAATTAATAAAGTGGTTACTTGGTGAAAATTTGCCACACATATTCGATATCGCGATACCACGTGTGAGCGGCAAGGAATCGTTCGGCAGGGAAGGTGACGGTCATTTTTGCAGGGCCTGTGATGTGTGCTGGTGCAACATAGAGTGCGCTTGGCGTGTAGAGAAACACAGCGGGCGCATCTTCTGCAACGAGTGTTGTGAATGTTCTATAAAGTTCGCGTCGCGCATCCGTGTCGTTTTCGGAACGCGCCTCGGCCAGAAGTTTATCGGCAGATGTGTTTGCGTAGAGCGCGAGATTGAGTCCAGGGTCGTTGCGCTGCGATGAATGCCAGAAGGCAAACAGGTCGAGTGGGCGCGTGAGCACCTTTCCAAAAAGAATTGCATCATACGCGCGTGGGCGGAGTACTGTTTGATTGAAATCGGATAGTGGATATGTTTCGAGTCTCACATCAATACCGAGTGCGCGCCACTGTTCTGCAATCAGTTGCGCTGTTTCAACTAGTTCGGGGGTGTCTGCGGTCGCAAGCGAAAAGGAGAGTGTGGCGTCCTTCCGTTTCCACAAAGGCCGCGCCTCACTGGTGCTTGCTGTCTCAAGCGACCACCCACCATCTTCAAGAATTTTCGACGCTGCAGAGGTTTCGGTTGTAGTCGCGGCGAGCGATAATATGTCGGATGGTATTGGACCTGTAAGAGGCTCTCCAAAGCCTCCCAGTACTCGATCAATGAGCGCGCTTCTTTCAACGCTCGCTGCGAGCGCTTGACGAGCTGCGGTATTTGCTAAGAAAGATGCATGATTTTGGTTAAAGAACACGGCGAACACTCTCGTGAGTGGCAGTTCTACTAGACGTGCATTTTGTGTAATTTCATTAGAGAGTGTTTTTGGCGAAAGTGATAGAAAACTATCAATATCTCCCGCAAGAAACGCTTCGAAGAGTGCGTCATCATCTGGGTAGAAGCGGTAGGTAATTCGGCGCAGATGCGGTTCGCCGAGTGTAAAATCTGCAAACGATTCGAGCACATATTCTGTTGGCGCACCGACAGGGTCGAGCGAGACATCCTTTATTTTGAAAGGGCCACTCCCCACGGGGACTGTGTTCAAAGAGGTGAAGGAAAACTCGTCTGCCGAAACATCTTTCCACAAGTGTTTTGGAAGAATGCCGAGCGTTGTGTTTCCAATGAAAGGTGCGTACGCGTTCGGTAGTGTGAAGCGCACGGTTCGCGGATCATCGACGTGTACTTCAACCCCTTCCCAGTTCGCGCGACGAGTGCTTTTTGTTGCGGGGTCTTGCGCAAGTGCAACAGTGAACGCAACATCCTCCGCGGTCACCGGCTCTCCATCATGAAATGTTGCATCACGAAGTGTAAACGTGTATTCAGTGCCGTCTTCAGAGACGCTCACACGTTCGGCAAGGTCGGGCACAAAGGTGCCTCCTTCTTGTCGTGTGAGTCCTGAGTACACGAGTGCGGTAAGGTCGTGATCTGCTTGAGAGGAGGCAAGAAGCGGGTTCGCAAAGCGTGCGGTGCCAACAGCACCTTCTACAAATGAGCCGCCACGCGCAGGGATTTGCGTTGAAAATACAGCGCTGAGGGAAATGAGCATCCAGCCCGCAGAGAGTGCGAGCGCGAGAGATAAGACATAGAGAAGTAGCCTCTCAAATGGTGAGAAGGTGCGGAGTGTGTCGTACAAACGACGAACAAGTGGAATCGAGCCGAACATGGAGTATAAGACGAGGTAACCCGTCTCGCGCGAAGGCCGTCTGGCCAGTATTAACCGATAAAGAGGTGCGCGAGCGCGGAGAGTGCAAACAGTATACCAAGCACGATCGTAGAATTGAAGAGAACTTTTTCAAAGCCACGGCGCGTGTGAAAACCGGTGCTGAAGTTATCAGCTCCGAATGCACCTCCGAGTGACGCTCCCGTGCGTTGCAAGAGTATCGCAACTATGAGGAGGACCGAGAGGGCTATCTGCACGTACGGCAGTAAACCCGAGAGTTCCATAGCGAGAGGATAGCAAAAGAGGGAGGGTAAGTCAAAGCGCCTCCTACCCCCTGTGTAAGGGGTACTTTTTCTTGCGAACGCCCCCTCGCTCACATATAATGCGACCGCTTTAATCACTAATCTCTTTTTGTATGGGTAACAACACAGGTACAAAAGTATCGGTTCAGCCGCTTCACGATCGTGTGCTCGTTAAGCGCGAAGACAAGGAGGAAACGAAATCTCCCGGAGGCATCTACATTCCCGACACGGCGCAGAAGGAGAAATCCAAGCGCGGAGTGGTGATCGCTGTCGGCCCCGGCAAACACGGTGACGATAACGAGCTTATCCCCATGACTGTTAAGAAGGGAATGAAGGTCTACTTCAATTCCGGCTGGGACAATGAGGTGAAATTCGAAGGAGACGACACTGAATATTTCCTCATTCACGAGTCTGACATTCTCGCGATCATACAGTAGTTACTAGAACCTAACACCTAGAACCTAAAACCTTATGTCGGCAAAAATAGTTATTTTCGACTCTGAAGTACGTGGCGCCCTTAAGCGAGGGGTGGACATTGTTGCGGGTGCTGTGCGCGTCACGCTTGGGCCTCGCGGCAGGAACGTTGCAATCGATCGCTCCTGGGGAGGACCGACCATCACGAACGATGGCGTTTCCATCGCAAAAGAAATCACACTTAAAGACAAATTTGAGAACATGGGCGCTGGTATCGTGAAGGAAGTTGCCACGAAGACGAATGACAAAGCGGGGGATGGCACAACAACAGCCGTTGTCCTCACACAAGCGCTTGTGCATGAAGGCTTGAAGCGCACAGCAATGGGCGCGAATGCCATGATGATTCGTCGCGGTATTGAAGCGGCAGCGAAGGATGCGGTTACAGAACTTAAGAAAATGGCGCGTGAGGTGAAGGGGAAGAAAGACATTCAATACGTCGCCTCTATTTCTGCAGAAAACAAAGAACTTGGCGAGAAGATTGCGGATGTTGTTGAGAAGGTTGGTAAAGACGGCGTGGTAACGGTGGAAGAATCGCAATCAATTGGTATCGAAACCGATTACGTTGAAGGTCTCGAATTCGACAAGGGCTATGTCTCGCCCTACATGATTACGAATGCAGAGCGCATGGAGGCCGTGGCAAAGGATGTGCCCGTCTTGATCACCGACAGAAAGATTTCAACCATTAAGGAAATTCTCCCACTCCTTGAGAAACTTGCACAAAGCGGCAAGAAAGACCTTGTCATCATTGCTGATGATGTCGACGGTGAAGCACTTGCAACATTTGTGGTGAACAAACTTCGTGGCGCATTCAATGTGCTTGCGGTCAAAGCCCCGGGTTATGGCGATCGCAAGAAGGATATGCTCCAAGACATTGCGATTACCGTCGGTGCACAGACGGTCTCAGAAGATCTCGGTATCAAACTCGAAAACGCAGAGGTGAGCATGCTCGGCAAAGCGCAGCGTGTTGTTGCAACGAAGGACTCAACGGTTATCGTCGGTGGCAAGGGCAAGAAGAGCGACATCGAATCGCGCGTGTCACAGCTCAGAAAGCAAGCAGAAAACACAGATTCAAAGTTTGATCGCGAGAAGCTTGATGAGCGTGTTGCAAAACTTTCTGGCGGCGTTGCGGTGATTCGTGTTGGTGCCGCGACAGAAACTGAAATGAAATACCTCAAAGATAAGATCGAAGATGCGGTGAATGCAACAAAAGCCGCGATTGCAGAGGGTGTGGTTCCTGGTGGTGGTGCAGCACTTGCAAAAGTGGGAGATAAGCTGAGTAAAAAAATTGATGCAAAGGCGCACGATGAATACACCATCGGGTATCGTATTCTTGTTGCGGCACTTTCCGCGCCATTTCTCCAGATCGCAAAGAATTGTGGCAGAGAAGACGGCGCTGTCCTCCTACAAGAAGTCATAAAGAAAGGTGGCGCATTTGGTTTTGATGCCGCAAGCGAGAGTGAGGAAGTGTCTATCATCGATCTTTTCGAAGCTGGTATTATCGATCCGGTGAAGGTGACGCGCTCCGGTGTGGCAAACGCTGCATCTGCCGCCGCTGTGCTTCTTACCACTGAAGCCGCGATTGCAGATGAGCCAGAAGAGAAGAAGGATGCTCCTGCTATGGGAGGTGGTATGGGTATGGACGACATGTAACCCCAAGACTTCTCAACAGAAATGCGTGCGCGGCCGCCCGAAGGGCGGCCGCGCTTCGTATAATGGTAGGGATGACCGTTCGTTTAGTGTTTACCATAGTGTTCGGGGTTGCTTCTTCTGTAACGGCGCCGTTCATTACGCACGCTCAATTGAAGGGCTCGATTCAGTATGCTGATATTCGTTGTGGTCTGGGTGTTACCGAGCCTAATCATCCAGATGCATTGCCGCAAGGCGCAGAATGCATGCGCACACCAGTCGGCGACAACGAAGCACTTGGACTTGAATGTGATGGGATAGCAAACCCGGTGGTAATTTCGAAATGTGACGCGTCGAAGTGTTTGGCAAAAATAGGCTGCGACGGAAAGCCTCTGACCGGGGCTCCTGACGTGCCCGACAGCGGCACCACCAATCCTCCGAGTGGTGGCGCGGGTAGCTCGGGAAGTTCAGGTTCATCGGGTGGTTCGGGTGGCACATTGCCTTCTGGAAGTGATCCGCTCGATGCGTTTGAACCTCCAAGTGGGGAACCTCTCCCGGGCGGATCTGTTGATCCAACCGGTGGTGCCGCGGTCAATCCGGATGGTAGTGTAGTGCTACCAGAAGTTGAGGTGGTGACTCCACAAGCTCCGTCACCGACACAAACCAAGCCTCAAGTTCCCACGGGAAAACCGTCAGTGCTCGAACCCAAGCGCCCCGCAAGCACCTTTGGCGAAGGTGGGGTATTTAGTGGTGGAAATCCATTTGAACATCTCACGACATTTGGAGCTTCTGGTATCTCTAGCACTATTGTTTCTCCCGTGGTGGGGAGTGTATTTTCAGGACTTCTCCCGAGCGTCATAGATTTTTTTGGTAACCTCTTTGGCATAAACTCTGCGCCAGGATTTTCCGGAGGAAACGGAGGGAATACTAGCGTTCCTCGTCCCGGGCCGGTTGTTGCGAGTAACAATCCACAAACGCCTCCACCAAAAGCTCCGTCTCTGAGCGGCGGTCCTGCGCAGCCGGTGACAGATAATCCGCCCAACGACATAGGCAACCCCATTCGTCCGCCATATGATGTAAACCCTTTTACGCCACCTAAGTCACCTCCCGAAGAAGAGATACTTCCTTCAGTTGATATCGTAACCGCAGAAATAGATACAGGCACTGTTTCTGATGTATCACCGAAACTCCCCCAGTATCCTTTGTGGTGGGATGAAGGTACTGTTCTTCCAAATCGTTTTGCAGAAGGTCTTGAGCAGGGACTTCCTGTTGCGAAAAGCTTCGAGCGTGCACGTACGATTGCAGTTGAGGGGGCGTTCAGTGGACTTGTTGGTGGGCGCATCGGTGCAGATGATCCGGAAGTTGCGACAGCGCGACGTATTCTTGAGGAGGATGTTGCGCGAGCAGAGTATGCGCTCGATCTTGCATACGAAACACGCGCGCTCCCGTTTCGAGAATGGATTGACAGGACTCCTTGGCTTCCCGATTTCATAAAATCAAACGAGTATCGCGCGCTGCAAGATGCGCGCTCTGAGCAGCGCGTACTCAGCGAGGCGGAAGGACTCGTGAGACTCCGCGCAAACGCAGGTGAACTTGAAGCCGCGGAGCCGGAATTTGAGTTTGACGAAGCAAATGCAATTAGCGTCTTCGGCACAGGCCCGGGCACGCTCAGTGGGTTAGTTGCAGAACGAATACGCTCGGCACTTGGATTTGAATCAGAGACACCACCACAAGAAGTTCCTGAGGTAGTCACACCCGGAGAAGGGCTGCTTTCAGGCCTTTCAGCAATCGCACAGAACGTGAGAGAAGTTTTTGGGAATATTCAGGAGCGTTTCAACTTTCCTGGCGCGTCTCGGGTAGAGATTCCAACCCAAGTTGCCGAGGTTCCTCCACCACCTCCTTCAATTCCAACCGCACCCACACCACCACCTCCAGTGCCAACACCACCTCCTTCTGTGTCGGAACCTCAAGACTCGCTGCCTTCTGCGCCAGAAACTGAGGAGGCGAAGGCGAATTCCCCCCCGAAGCCTCCGGCGCAAAGTGAGACACCACCCGCATCAGAAACTCCACCAGAGCCTCGGGCGAGTGCACAGCAATCAAACTCAGGATTTATACAGGGAGGAATGCAAATAATGGGCACGCTTATAAAAGCCCTGGCTTCATTCTTCACTCCTCCGGGTGCGAATTCAGCAAATCCATCTCCTGCGAAAGTTGAGCCGCGTACGACACCTGTTGCGACGATTACTGCAAATCCGATTGAAATCGCTTCGGGCAAAACCACGCAGCTTTCGTGGTCGAGTGTGGGTGCGCAGTCTTGCGCAGTTGTCGATGCGCTCTCGCGCGTGATTGCGCGCGGCGCAAATGGAAAAGTGCAATCACCACTCATTTCCGAGACAACACGTTTCGCGGTTATTTGTGACATCGAGCGTGGGGAAGACAAATTCATTAACGAAGTGTTGGTGCGCGTGGAGGGCAGTGCTTCCACCACGCCGCCCCTCTTCTCTAATTCCGGCCGCGCTTCGAGCGCAGTCTCTTCTTCTGGAACAGGTGGAACAAGTGCCAGCGGCGAATCATCAGTAGCTCCCATAGACGTCCGCACCTGTGATCCCGAACAATCGATCGACGCATTCATTGCATGTCTTTGTGAGGCCGAACCCAACCCCGCGGGATGTTCTGTTTCTCCAAGGGGGATGTAGCTGTCCCCAGCAGAAACTTGACTTATTTACTTTTTTCGTGTATAAACAATCCAGATCAAAACTGTAGTAGCGCCGAAGGACGCTTTTGTCATGAAAAGTACAGTCTTGACGTTCGTGTTCGTTGGCATCTTCGGAAGCGCAGCTCTCGGATGGGAAGAGGTCACGGTTGATCTCAAAGATCCCGATATTCCGGTAGTTGGCACAGTCGAGTCTGGTCAAGTGGAAGGCTATTTCTGCTCAGATCGGTTTTCGGCTGAAATACTGGCCAAGTACTTCTCGGGAGTACAAACCCCCAAAGAAGAGCTCGTTATTGGGCTTCGGCAATGTGTGCCTGATGTGCGCCATGTTGCCGGTGTGTTTCCGGAAGGAAAATACACGGTCGCATACGTACGCGACTTGAGCGATATGATGCCGAGCTATCTCGTAAGAGGGCTTTTGGCGGACATGCGCATCCAAGAGGCGCGAGCCACGACCACGTCATCAAGTGACCCGGAGTAATTCGGGTCACTTTTTTGTATGAATGGGGAAATCCCATTTTTGTTACTTTTATATACGTATAATTACTCGTAATGAATCGTGCACACGTCACGTTTTTTGCTATTTGTTCCTCTGTCCTTTTGTTAATCCCTAGTCCTTCTTTCGCGCAGGAACAATGTGCTGGTAATGCTCGCAAGATTAATTGCGCGTTGAATGGAGCTATTGTAAATGTGTGTCCTGAAAAGTGTCCCGCGCAACAACAAAACAATGTCTCAGCTGGAGAAAAAGAAAATTCTGTTTCTTCTAACACAAATAAAGATGCAAGCGCTGCCAAGGCCATCGAGTGTGACAAAGCAAACCTTACTGGCTTAAGCGGTGGTGTGCAAACATGTTGGAAGCAAGGTATTCGTGGAGGCGTCGAAGAAAAGTCCTGCACCGTTCCTTCAGGAGCTACAACCTGCCAAGATTTGCAGCAAAAAGCAATAGAAGCGATGTCTGGGGGAAAAAATATTGTGCAAGGTCAGCCCGGAACTCCAAGTGGTGTTTCTGCAGATTCGCAGTCCCTAGGAGGGAAATTAGGTGATTATTGGGATCAGTTATTCGGTCCCAACGAAAGTCAAATGCAGTTGAATGAGAGTATGAATAGGGCACTAAATCCTAATCTCTCAAGTTACGAACAGGCGCTTATAGACCAAAACATTAATTTTAATAATGCAGTACAGGCAGGCACGGTACGACCCCCAATAAATACCACTGGTAGTTTGGGGGACGTCGCAAATTATCAAAAACTCATCGATCAGGGGCGTATCAATCCTTCGCAATTATACGAATATCTGCAAGGGAGTGGCAGAAATACTTTCGACTTATCTGAATTACCCACTGCTAATAATTCAGGGACTTTCAGTCCATCACCATACCAGCAGTACGTAGACTCAGTCTCCGCTGCAAACGGTGGAAGTTCGTTTTATCAGGGGTTGGGTGATCTTGTTCGCCCGACAGGAACTTTCAGCAATACAGGATCTCCTGATCCTTTTGCTCTTCCGACATCTCGGCCGTCAACAGTTTCAACTCTTGCGGATGGCTTGAATGGAATGTGGCAAACCGCGAAAGCAACTGCGGCAGAGGCGTGGGCCGGGTTGAAAACATTAGCCACCGGTTCCGTTGACCCCACATTAAACACAACCGAATTTACAGAGAGCCCATTCGGAGAAGCGGAAATAGTTGATGTGAATAGTGGGGAGTTGGTAACAAGCAAAGCAATTCTCGACAGCATGGGAAGTCGCCCAGAAGAATCGAACCTAGATTCCCTTGCTTCAATAGAAGATGTTATAAAACAATTCGAAGGTGTGACGCCGGAGCAATTTCAGAAGGGAGTTGCTGAATATGTACTCGAAAAACAGGCGCGAGGGGAACTCATATCCTCAGGCGAGGCGCTTGCGCTCAAGGCGGCGGTGGAAGAACAACCAGACAATCGTGCATGGTTTACAAAACTTGGTGACTCGCTGGGGCTTCAGTTATCTGATCGTGCCCAAGCGATTGCGGCGCTGGACGGAGTAGAGAGAGAAGCGAGTCGACAGGAGAGTCTTCGGTATCTTGCGCAGAACGCCGGGGGACCGAGTGGTGTGCAGGATCCCCTAAACCAGATCAACCCCACAATCGCGGCTAATGAACAGGCGGGTCTTAAGAACTCCCCAAGCGGACCTAGCGACGATGCATTTAGAAAACAGGGTTTGCCAGGGTATAGCACCGGGGTGTCCGAAGGATCTCGAGTTGGTATTGATACATTTGCAGGAGAAAAAGGCACTCAAACTGGCGAAACAGACAAAACGTTCTTACGCATCGAGCGCGATCGCATCGAAGCGGCGCAAGATGTCGTTCAGGCGGAGAGGCGTTTGCAAGACGTTCTAAAAAATAGTGAGAATACGCAATTAAATCTTTCGCAAAACGGATCTATTTCAGGGGGGCGGAGTGAAGAGGAGGTTTTAAGAATGAGGGCGGCGCGCGAGGCGGTTGTGCGAGATGCCGCGCAGGCAGAAGCTCGTAGTCAGGCCGCGATTCAGGAGAAAAATACAGCGATTGCAGCGCAGAATGCCGCAGAAGAGTCATTGTGTGCGCAAACAAACGGATGCGTCATGGCGGAACGCACGTTTAAAACAACAGTCGAGACAAACACAGTGGGGGCAATGACCAGCAAAACGGAGGATGTGATCGCGCGGGTTCGTACGTATCCCGAACAAGAGGCGCGAATCGCGCGGATGGATGCCATACGCACAGAGCTCTCCGCACTGGACGCAAAAGCGGAGGCAAATGGAAAAAAATTAAGCCAAGCAGATTTTCAACGGTATCAAAGTCTAGCGAATGAACATAACGGACTTCGCGAAGCATTCAATACCGATAATGATCGTTTGACGAAGACGTTTTCATCGGTTGATGCAAAGAGGGGTGCATTATTCCAAGAGCGGAGCGTTGCGATTGCGGAAGCAAATGCGTCAGCACGGGTACAACAAGAAGCCCTGGCGAACTTTAGCTCTGTTGCAGCGCCACTTGATACGTTGCAGAAAGAGCGATTTGAGGCTGTAAATAACCTTGAAGCAGCTCGTGCTCGTTTTGCGGAAGTTAATCGGGAATATCAGGAGCGCATCAGCGATCCCGTGCAAAGTGTCTTAGACGAGCGGTATCGCGCTCAGAGCGCGCTTGATAAAGCAAATCTGCGCGCACTTCAGTTGCGCTCTGAAATAGATGCCCTGAATGATGTCGCGATTTCTCCTAGAGATACAGGACTTCTTTACGATAGACGTCAGGAGATTGCTTCGCTAGGAGCACAACTTTCAGACGTTGAGGGCGATATTAATACGAGCCGTAATACTCTAGGATTTCTAACGAACGACCCGCGTGCGTCGGATTATGTAGCGTTTATGAAGCGTGACCCGGCGACCATGACGCGCGAGGAACTTGCAATGCGAGAAATACTACCGCAACTCATTCAGCAGAAACAAGATGCTCTCCAGAGCAATTTGAGTTTCTCTGAAATGATTGATGCGTATCAGCGTGGGGACATGAGTTTGGGAAGAGTCATGCTTGAATCAGCGCTTACTCCATTCACGTTGGAAGGCATCGCCGGCACAGAAGGTCCTGGATGGTACGATCCGCAGGGTAATCTGACCCTCACAAACGCTCGGATTGATCAAATCCTTCAGGGCAAAGTCACCGATGCTTCTCTGCAACAAAGAATTAATACCATTACAGGTACTGAAGCTCCTCCTCAGTGGCTGCAGGAGCGTTCAGATTATTGGGGCGAAGTTGTACAAAATGCGTGGCGTGAGGGGAATTACCCGAAACTTTTTGGTGGAGGTGTCATGAAAAGTCTGTGGGATGGGGCTTCTAACGTCTCGTCTATATTTGGAGTTACTCCGGTCACGGATGTGCAAATCGCTGGACTCGCGCGCAGCCCCCGTTCTGCACTTGGAGCTTTTATTGTTGATTCGACACAATACGTCGGACCTCTTGGTATTGTCACTTTTAAACAAGCGGGAGCCATAGGAAGGGGTTTGGGTAATTTCGCTCTCGACGTTGCGCGCGACGATTACGCCATTGCTTCAGGGGTATTTCGTCCTCCAACTGCAGGTTTAAGTACTGATGCTGCGGTTCTTGCGGATCGCATGGGTCGCTCCGTCACTAGCGGACTCAACCATGAAATTACTGCTGGAAGATGGTCGGGTACCGCTTCAGAGTTTGAGACAGTTGCTGCGCAACGTTTTGCGGATCGTGTATACCATCCTGAGCTTGATCTGCGACCTGATGCGCAAGAAGTAAGAGCTGCACTCAGCGGTATTCGCCCAGACGCACCGCTTCCGCCAAGTAGAGCACTTGTATTATATGAGCCGCCGATTACGCCCGTGTCCGATGCGATTCCTGCGGCAATCCCTTCAAGGGGGCGTGCTGTCGAGGTGCCAAGTGTGTCTGGAATCAATAACGTGGAGAGTATTCCGCTTCGCAATATCCAACCTCCCCCAGTTATGCGCGCTTCAAATGCCCCATCAAATGTTCCAAGTGGGGGAAGTGGGATAGATTCTCTTGTAGGCGGAGCAGGAGTCGATCGTTTGATACCATCCGCCCCTACAGTCTTGTCTCGAATAGGCGAGACGCCAGTTGGTCGTGTATTAAAGCAAGCGGCTGTCATCGTTGGACTTGCAGCCACTCCGAATCCCGCCGCGCTCCCTCCATTTTCTCTTTTTATGCCGGAAGGTTCTTCGATTGGTCTTGCGCAAGCAGGAGACTCTGTGTCAGCTAGTGTGGTTACGGGGGAGAAAAGCCCCGTCACTCTTTCTTTTGGTCGCGATGGTAGTGATACCAGTAGGGTAAGTTTTTTAGGAAATCAAACTCAATGGAGAAATGTCGACGTTCGTTCGAGGCATGTTGCCGCTGCTAAAGAATTAAACAATCTCGGGGGAATGAAATGGGAAGGTGTGCGCGAAGTACAGAAAATCAAACCAGAGCTTTTCAACGATGTCCCAATTGTCAATGGCAAGCCTGACTTAACAAAGGTTGTGCCCGAGAAAATAAATATCATATCTTGCAACGCTCCATACGCATGTTTTGCCTCTCACGCAGACGCTGCGGCTATGGTTTCAGCAAAATTGGATTACCAACCAGCGTACGTAAATGCAAAAACTTATAACGATGTGGTTAAGTTGTGGGTTGGTACTGATGTGATCAACGGTTCCTTTGATGATTTGTCTCGTTTGCGCCATGCAGAAACAGGGGGACTTACACTTACTACACCCATTGCGCGCAACGATCTTGCTGCTCGGGCGGCTCTAACGAAGGGAATCTTTAAAGCAGAATATCCAGCACTGGCAAGATATGGAATCGAGGATCCCATTACAAATGAGGCGTTACGTGACGGTCTTGCAAAAGTATTCGGCTCAGAACCAGCGGCTCAGTGGTACGCTCAAACATCAAGGCCTACTGCAATTGCTGAGGTGCCGAATGCGAATCAGGGAGCAGTAAATACTCCTCCGGAGGTCGCGAACCCGGTTGTGCGCTCAGGAGACGGCGAAGTTCCTCCCAGTAACCCAACTTCAGAGCCCACAAATACAACAGCACCTGTCCCTGCGAGTAACGATGCGGTTGCAACCGCTGTCTGCACTGACGCAAAAATGTGCAGCACGGGGGCAACTATTAATCCATCAAGTTTGCCTATATTGCCGGATGCAACCATGCAAACACTGAAAGTCAGGACGGCGCGAAAAGGTGAGGTAGATGTTTCAGTTGCGGTTAAAAAAATTCCATTTAATGGAGAGACATACACAGTTCGATTGTGGTATATGAACGACGTTTGGGCTAATCGTGAGAACGTTGGTAGGGTCCGTACTCCTGCACAGAGAGACTTATTGGTATTTCACGAGACACGTGCAAATACATACGATATGTTCAAAATCCTTGAGTCAAATGCAAACAACGGAAGAGGCTCAGGCGTGTATGTGTCAGCGTACCTAGGAAGAACCCAGACAAATATTGCCGGTGAGAAAGTGGTGGATATAGGCATACTCACTCCTTTTGATGAATACTACGCCCATGCTCGCCAGTTTGGTCACCGGGGTATCGGTGTGGAGACCGTCATGCAAAAAGGGGATTTGCCTGATGGTGGGCAGGTACTGGGCAGTCTCATTATGGCTGATGCCGCTCGCGCATGGAATCCGAATATCCGTATTGTAAATCACCAGACTGGTGAGGCGGACGTGCTCGCGGGGTTTGCAAACTTCCGTGAAGCGTCTTTGGGTGCACCGGCGGGAGGTCTGCCAGCGAGAGCCAGCGAAGATCTAGCGAAAATACAACTTGCCCAGCGCGAACGTGAGGCGGCAAAAATGATAATCGGTGCTCGCACGCTTGACCCAATTACTCCGAATCCGGATGTAGCAACTTCTCTTGCATATAATCGCTCAATCGCTTCGGCACTGAAACAGGCTGGGTTTGAAGACACAAAAGCATACAAGCGATACCAAAGTGCCCTTGCAAAAAATATAGCAGGCCGCCCTGATCTGGGAACCGAGCCTACGATTGCAGAGATGACGGCAGCAGATGTTGTTATTCAGGCAGATATCGATGCCGTGGCGAAGTTGCCACGTACGCAGATTGCCCAGGTGCCCGAATCCGCAGTCTCTCCGGATGCTCCCCGTATAGCGCAGGATCTTGATGGTGGCAGATCACCCTTTATCCTTAGGCCGGATCAGAGCGTTGTGTCAGAAATCCCTATTGGCGATCGTGGGTTAGGAGGTCTGATGAAGGCCGCGTTAGGAAGGGAAGCAGCAGTAGAAGCGCAAATTGCTCAAGTCTATTCAGATGTTCCTTCGCCGCTGGATGTTAGGGCAACGCCAATTGTTAATCAAGATAATCCCATCATCGCCGCAACACGCCCTATAAGTCCGGATTTTTCAAGGACAGAGACGTATGTGGCGCAGATATCCACAGAACCAAAATTGATAAACGAACCAACACCAGCTGCGAGACCTGTAGTTGCGGATGCTCCTCAAGCTCTGGATGGCCCGACAGTTGTTGCAAATGTTCCTCAAAGCGGGGATACCCCTGCTATGAATTCGGTGGGTAATGAGACTTCGGGTGCGGGTATACAGAATGCGATTCTATACGGTGTGACGGAGGGTGTCATTGCAGCAGGAAATCGTATCGAAGGTCTTATGAATAACGTGAGGAATTTTGTTCGAGGAAACCAACCGCCAAGTCCCGAAGCCACTCGAGAGGTTGCGAATCAAAATGTCTCCGTCGAAGCAAATCGGCGTGCGATTGAGATTGCAAATCGGCAGTACCAAGAGGGGATCGGGCGCAGTAGAATACAAGGCGATCCGAATGAGATTGCACGTCGTGCTGAAGAACAAGCTACGAAGGTATTACGTGAGAACCTCGTTGCAGATCTTCGTCGAGAAAGTTTACCACTTGGGGAGACGGAAATTTTGCGTAAACAACTTGCTGCCATGGACGAAGTGTGGCGCGCCGGCATCGGTTCCTCCCCCGATCAAGCGACTGTTTTGGCCGATTTGTCAGAGATTGCCGCACGTGCACGCCGAGCAGCAGAAGAGAGTCTCCCGCCCCCTTCTCCTACTTCAATGTTGGTTTCTGAGACAAACCCGCCAATAGCACCGAATCCTCGAAAAGAATTAGTGGCTGCCGCAGAAGCAGATTTGGCAAAAGCACAAGTTGCTATACCCCCGAGTATTAGACGTTTAAAGGTAATGCAGGAAGAACTATTGCGAGCAAGGCAAATCGGAGGTTTAGATGGCCTTGAGATATTAAAAAACACATCTCCCTCTTTGCGTTCAGGTGTCGGTAGATTAGCGGACGCAGCAGAGAATGTCGCCAAAAATCCTCTCGTGCCCAGTGATGTTCGAGAAGGATTATTGGAGCAGGCGAAAATAGCGCGCACAAATGTGAGCAGTTTGGCTCAGGAGGTTGATAACTTTTATGCACGTAATATTTTTAGCAAAGCCGCGAACCAAGCTCAATTCAAAGCAAGAATCGCTTCTCAGGGAGCAAAAGTTGAGAATGCGGTCATCGAAATAAATACATTATTAGCAAAAGTTTCTACTATTCCGGAAGTTCGTACAGTCTCCGCTGTAGATATCCCGACCGTCCAATCGTTATCTCATGGAGAAGTTGTAACTGCCCTCGCGATTTTTGATACTATCTCTGCTCCAACCGTGATCGCGAATAGTTCTTTTGATGTAGTTGTTCGAGCAGTTGATGTGGAGGATATACCAACTCCTTCTGTAATTACTGTTGCCGACAACACTCCTGCTGTGGCTGAGGCACCGGCAGTGCCTGTGCCCACAACTCCACGCTCGCCTGGCACACCTGCACCAACTCTTCCGGAGTCACCGAGTTTTGTTGCTCTTGTCCGCGATACGCCACGCCCGCCATCTGCTGCGCCTGTCGTAGCTGCAGACATTGCGCCACCGCCAAATACACAAGTGACTACTCCACCGTCCATTCCCCCTTCGCCATTCACGTTCCGTCCGGGGCAAAAGGAAAAAGAAATAAAAGGTTCGTTAGGAGAAGCTGGTGCATTTGTACCGGATCGAGCGGATGCGCTTGTGCCTGTTTCGGAAGGTTTCTCTTTGACATCTCTTCGATCATCGATCGGAGACGCAGCTCAATCGTTACGTGGGTGGTTTACAAGAGACGTTTTACCCACAGGTGCCCTGGCTCGAGATGCACTTCCAGACGTACCAGCCACAACGCCGTCACCACTGCCTAATGCAAATCTTCCACGTGCGCCGATTGTTGATGCGGTTCCACCTCCGCTCCCGCAAACGCCGCCTCCGATTCCGCGCGATACCACCCCAACCCCACCGCCCATTCCAGACACTCCTCCAGCCGCTGTGGTTCCTGAGGCTGTAGCTCCAGTTAGTAGGGATGTGGCTCCAATTAACGATGATTTTATAAAACGCCTTGATGAGTGGTCGCGCGCACAAGCTGCGCGCGAAGCACAGATTGCAGAGATTAAATTCCTTCGCGATGTAGCGATCGAAAAGGCTGTAATAACGAAGGGTACTTCAGCTTCCGGGTTGTATGACAATGCTGCACGCAAGCTCGATGACGTTGATGGGGCACTTGCAAACGGTGCCAAGCTAGATGATCCACAAGTGCTCGCGCTTGCACGAGGTGCGCTTGATGATTACGCAAGGGGGGCTACGGCTGAGGCGCAAGCACGCGGCTCGGGAGCAGGGGTAAACACGGCATCGCCCCAAAATACACCCTCTAATCAAACGTCTGTTGCACGCAGAGCGTGGGATATGTGTACAGGCTTCCGTTCATGTTTGTCGGCGGTCAGTATGTTATTAGGTGGCGCGGGGGTGTATGCGATTATGCCTGGGGGAGAAGAGCCTTTAGAAACTCCTGCTACGTCAGAAGCGCCATCTACTCCCGACACGACCATTCAAAATCAGAATAGTGGTGTTCTTACTTCTACGCCTCCTGGAGATGCGCCCCCCTCTGAATCGCAAAGTGGTGAGCCACAAGGAGTTGCACCCGCTACGCCAGGTGAAAGTGGAGAAGAAGAGAAGGCACAACAAGATGCAACAGGAGGAGACGGAGGCGGCGTAGGATCTGTTGCAGATGGGGGTGCAAACGGCGATCGTGGCGGACAAGGTGGTGCTCCTGGCGCCAATGCAGATTCTGGTTCTAGTGGAAAAACAAATGGTCGTGCGCCGGGGGATTCCACCCCTGAAGATTCTGCTTCTGGAGATGTGCCCGGCAGTCCTCCTTCTTCTGGCAGTGGCTCGGGCGGATTCTCTCGCGGTGGGATGAGTGTTTTGCAAGGACTCCTCCAGGGCTTATTTGCGTTCTTTGATTTTGGTGGAGGAGGGGAGGAAGAGCCTCCTCGACCACCGACTGAGCCGCAATCCACTCCGCAGCCGGTGGTTATCGTGGGTGCAATTGTTGCTAATCCCTCGTTCATAACTTCTGGATCCACAACAACGCTTTCGTGGTCGAGTGTCGGGACCGATGTCGGAAGCTCAACGTGCGCTGTTATAAGCGCAGACTTCAAAGTCTTCCATCGTGGCCCTCAGAACGGATCTATCAGTTCGCCAACAATCACCGAATCGACTCGTTTTGGCTTGGTGTGCAACACGAAGAATACAACCGATAAACTTCTGCATGAGACACTGGTGCGTGTGCGTGGCGACGATTCTGATCCGGAGCGTATATTCACGCCGGAAGAAATCGCGCGAAGTCAGAGCACGCCCGTAGGCACAGGCGGAAGCGGTTCGGGCAGTGGAAATGGAGGAGGGGGCGGGTCCAGCGGGCAAAGTGGAAACCCTACGCCAGAGGACGTGCGCACCTGCGAGCCAGAACAACCAATCAATTCGTTCATCCAATGCCTCTGCGAAGCCGAACCAAATCCTGCCGGGTGCGCGGTTCCTCCGGGCGGGTTGAGATAAGATAGTCGTGTGATAAAATGGAGACATGACAATCCTATACATAATTCTCGGTGTTGTTGCAGCCGTCGTCCTCTGGGCGATTCTGGGCTACAACCGCCTCGTTGCGCTTACTAATCGTGTGCAGGAAGCATGGGCTGATATTGATGTGCAACTCAAACGCCGCTACGACCTCATCCCGAACATTATTGAAACGGTGAAAGGTTATGCGACGCACGAAAAAGAGACGCTCGCGAAAGTGACGGAGATGCGCACACAGGCGATGAATGCGGGCACCGTGGAAGAACATGCCGCCGCGGAAAACATGCTTACGGGTGCTCTTAAATCACTCTTTGCTGTCGCAGAGAGCTACCCAGACTTGAAGGCAAATACCAACTTCCTCGAGCTTCAGCGTGAGCTCTCCGACACGGAGAATAAAATCCAAGCCGCACGCCGCTTTTATAATTCCGTCGTGCAGGAATTGAAAAACGCGCTCGAACAAGTTCCCTCAAACATCATCGGTTCCGCATTTGGCTTCAAGCCGAGCGAATTCTTTGCGCTTGCGGAAAGTGAGGAGGCCGCGCGTCAGCCGGTTCCAGTGAAGTTCTAAATACACTTGATTTTGGTTTTTTTGAAGATAGGCTAACAGATATGGCTAGTTTATACACGCATCAGGCAGCAAACATCCGTCGCACCTGGCTCCTTATGGGCGGGTTTCTCGTCTTTGTTGTAGCTATTGGGTATGTGACGGCGTGGTATTTACAACAGCCGGGGATTTTGTGGGTTGCGGTCGCATTCTCGCTTTTCATGAATATCTCGGCCTATTGGTTTTCGGATAAAGTGGCGCTGTCTTCCACGGGAGCAGTCGAGGCGGATCCGAACACCTACCGCGAACTCCATCGCATTGTCGAAAATCTTGCGATTACTGCAGGGCTTCCCAAGCCGCGCGTCTTCATCGTGAATGATCCGGCACCGAACGCCTTTGCAACAGGGAGAAACCCGAAGCACTCGGTCGTTGCGGTGACAACAGGTCTCTTAGAGCGACTCGACAGAAGCGAGCTTGAGGGCGTGGTAGCGCACGAGCTCGCACACATCGGGAACCGCGACATTCTCGTGATGACGGTTGCCGTCGTGCTTGCTGGTTTTGTTGCAATGCTCGCCGACTTCTTTCTCCGCGCGTCGTTTTATGGTGCGGGGGACAGGGATGCGCGAGCAAATATCATTCTCATGGCTGTTGGATTTATTGGCATTCTTCTTGCGCCGATTGCCGCGCAACTCATTCAACTCGCCATATCGCGCCGCCGAGAGTTCCTCGCCGATGCCTCGGGCGCGCTCCTTACGCGCTATCCAGATGCGCTCGCCTCTGCGCTCGTAAAGATTTCCTCCCACGAAGCGCCGATGGAGCGCGCCAATCACGCAACAGCGCATCTCTTCATTTCAAATCCTTTTGGTGCGCACGACATGGGGCGGTTTGTTGCAAAGCTTTTTGCAACACATCCGCCTGTAGAAGAGCGTATCAGTGCACTGTCGCAGATGCAGGTATAAAAACAGCCGCAGAGTATGCGGCTGTTAAGAACTTCATGCGCAGTATGCGCGCCGTTCGTCAGGACATGACGGCGGTTGTGCCAGTACAGGCGTTGGCCGGTGGGCTGGGGGAGGAGGTGGTTTCACCTCTTCCTTATCACTTTGCCGCCTAACCTCAGTCGAACATCCTGGTAGAAGGATGAGCACAAGACAGGCACTCGCCACAAACCAAAAACACTCTTTCGACATCGGTCCACTTCCTTTCTTTTGAGCTCGGATGCTGCTAACTGATATATATCACATGTCTGGATAAAAAATCAAAAAATGTAAGCTCGAAAACACTTGTTACAATGGTGTTATGAGTTCAGTAGCTACATTACGCTACCCGGCAAAAAGTCACAGAAAAATTGTACGATTGCCTGAGAAGTCATCTAAGCTTGCCGAGTTTTTTGGCATTATGCTCGGGGATGGAGGTATTGGAAATCCCTGGCAATTGAGTATCACAATGAATGCCGAAAAAGACGCACAGTATGCTGAGTATATTTCTGATTTATGTGATCATCTTTTCGGTATTCGTCCCACCTCACGCAAGCGGCAACATACTAATGCGCTCGTCCTTGTCCTAAATAGTACGACAGTTGTAGATTTTTTAATTTCCCAAGGATTGTCGAGTGGGAATAAACTTGAAAAAGGTCTTCGAATTCCATCATGGGTTCTTGCAAATTTTTCATACAGAACTACATGCGTTCGTGGCTTAATGGATACTGATGGTTGTTTGTATATTCATCGACACACGACTCTTGGCAACAAGTACCAAAACATCGGACTTTGCTTTACTAGCGAATCAGGAGAACTTATCCGACAAGTAGCAGACGTCTTTCGTCAAAATGATATCGAACCCCACATAATCGCGCAAAACACCAGAATCTATCTTTGTAGTGCGCGTGCAGTGGAATCGTATTTGCGTGTCTTTGGAACATCGAATCCCAGAATTTCCGGCCTATACGAATCGTGGAAAGAAGCGAAGGTGCCTGACAGACGATTTAAAGCTTCGGTTGTCTAGGTGCTGTATTTCGGCTATCTTTGTAGTTTGTGGTAAAAGGAGGCGTCGGATAGTGGTTTATTCCACCGACTTGGAAAGTCGGCGTGCCGCAAGGTACCGTGAGTTCGAATCTCACCGCCTCCGCAACTCATATGCTAGTAAGAGAGAAGTTGCACACAGCCCCCACTGGCGCGCGGGGCGCGGGGAGCTACGATAGAGGAACGGGGATTTATACACCTAGCTACTTTTTACTATGTTTGAAGTCACACTCGTTCCTATTCTCCTAGCCGGTATTGCAAATGTCATTCTTGGAATGGCATGGTATCACCCGAAAGTATTCGGTGATTCTTGGGCTAAAGCCGCAGGGCTCGATATGAGCAAAATGGAAGAAGGGAAGAAAAAAATGCCGATGATGGCATTTCTCGCATTTCTCGCAGCTGTCGTTGCGGCATGGGTCATGGCGCATTTCGGGATTGCATGGGGTGTCTATGACTGGATTGGCGCGATTGAGCTTGGTATCTGGTCGTGGGTCGGCTTTACGGCACCAGTGCTTCTAGGCTCGGTTCTCTGGGAGATGAAGCCAATGAAATACTTCTTTATCACCGCTGGATACTGGCTCGTTTCGTTTATCGTAATGGCCCTCATTCTGGTACTCTTTGCCTAATGAAGTGGGCGAGTATTACTCTTGGTTTTTTTGCGATTCTTGCTTTCAGTGTGTGGTTTTCGACGCCGGAAGGGGTTATAACCCCTTCCGGCGTCGTCCGTATTGGTGGGGTAGACGTGCGCGTCATGCTTGCAGATTCACCAGCCGCACGAACGCAGGGCTTGAGTGGCGTCTCATCGCTCGGATCAAACGAAGGTATGCTCTTTGTCTTTGAGGAAGAGGGCATTCATACGTTTTGGATGAAGGATATGTTGATTTCGATCGACATTCTTTGGTTTTCTAAAGAGGGAGAAGTAGTGCATATAGAAAAATCTGCCTCTCCCGAGAGTTACCCAACCTCTTTTGCCCCTCCGAAACCCGCGAGATTCGTGCTCGAAGTTCCCGCTGGATTTTCCGACACACATCGCATTAAAATTGGTGATCGCGCAACCCTCCCTCAAAATCTCTCTCTATAAAGCCATAAATCGGGTTATCCACAGCTGTGGAAAAAGTCCCTACAAAGAGGGCGTGTGTTACTTTAAGTCAACTGAGCGTGCGTACGCCCGGGATGTAGAAAACTTGTCGCTTCAAGCGCGACGAGCGTGTTTTCTGCCCCCTGGCGTATGGCGCGAAGAGGAGAGGAAGTAGTTAGTAATCGGGGAATTTATTAACTTTTATAGGAAAAAATTATGGTGAATCTGACCATTACGAAGCGCGACGGTGCGCGCGAACAGTTCAACGCGGACAAAATTAATCGTTCGATTGAACGAGCGTGCCAAGGGCTCACTGACCCCATCTCGATGGTGACCCAGATCGCGAGCGAGACGCAGCTCACGCTCTACGACGGAATCACCACGGAAGAGATGGATATTGCGACCATCAACGCCGCGGTGCAAAACATTAAAGAAGACATTGAGTACGACAAAGTGGCTGTGCGTCTTCTTTTGAAGACAGTATATCGTCGCGTGATAGGCGAATATAACGACAACCCGACTGAACTTGCGGCAAAGTACCGCACGCGGTTCGCCGAATACGTGCGCGAAGGTATCGCGAGCGGCCTCCTCGATACCCGCATGGCGGAAAAATACGACCTCGAGGCACTTGCCGCATCTCTCATGATCGAGCGCGACGAGATCTTCACCTACGCTGGACTCTCATCACTTCTCGATCGCTATGCCTTGAAGAATACGAAGCAGAAGCCTGCCGAGACGCCACAGTATTTCTTCATGCGTATCGCGATGGGTCTTGCGTACAACGAGGCTAATCCAACAGAAATGGCGCAGAAGTTCTACGACCGCATGTCGCAGCACCTGTACGTCGCAGGTGGCTCCACAAATCTTGCGGCAGGCACACCGCGCCCCGCACTCTCCAACTGCTTCCTCCTTGAAGTACATGATGACATGGACCACATCGCAAAATCGGTGGCAGATGTCTTGAAGCTATCAAAAGCATCGGGTGGCATCGGTGTTTCTGTCACCAAGCTTCGTGCCGCGGGTTCTCCTCTCAAATCATCAAACACAGTCTCTTCTGGTCCCACGCCGTTCGCAAAGATTATGGACACTGCAATCCGCGCTGTTCAGCGTGGCGGCAAGAAGAAAGGAGCACTCTGCTTCTACATGGAAAACTGGCATTATGATTTTCCCGAATATATCGACTGGAAGCACAATGCAGGCGATGACTACCTTCGCATGCGCACGGCAAACACCGCCGTCTACCTCTCCGACGATTTTATGCGTCGAGTGGAGCAGCAGGAAGATTGGTACATGTTTGATCCCAAGGAAACGCCGGATCTGAATGAGCTCTACGGCAAAGAATTTGCAAAGCGCTATGCCGAATATATAGAAATGGCAAAGCGAGGCGAGCTCCGCATGTGGAAGAAAGTGCCGGCAACCGAGCAGTGGCACCAGATTCTCACTGCACTTCAATCCACATCGCATCCATGGCTCACGTGGAAAGATCCAATCAACCTCCGTGCCCTCAACAACAACACCGGCACCATTCACATGTCGAACCTTTGCACGGAGATCTGTCTTCCGCAGAGCAAAGACAGTGTTGCGGTCTGTAACCTTGCCTCACTCAACCTCGCAGGGCACATCGAGGGCCGTCAGCTCAACTGGCACAAGCTTGAAGAGAGTGTGCGCCTTGCCATTCGTCAGCTCGACAACCTCATCGACATAAACACACTCCCTATTCCAGAAGCAGTCAAAGGGGATCAGGAGAATCGCGCGATTGGACTGGGTGTCATGGGCTTTGCAGATGCCCTAGAACAACTTGGCATGGCGTATGAGAGCGGACATGCGGCAGATTTTTCTGATCGCGTATTCGAATTCGTGAGCTACATGGCAATTGATGAGAGTGCCAATCTTGCACGCGAGCGCGGCGTCTACAAGCACTTCGAAGGTTCGCGTTGGTCAAAGGGTATGGTGCCCGTGGATTCCATCGCAGCGCTCGAAGAAGATCGTGGCATCTCGACCGGTATGAAGCGTGAGTCAAGGAATAAACAGCTCAATTGGGATGCCCTTCGTGAAAAAGTGAAGGGCGGCATGCGCAACGCGACGCTTATGGCTGTTGCGCCGAACGCAAACATTGGTCTTGTTGCAGGCACGACGCCAGGCATCGACCCACGTTTCGCCCAGGTCTTCTCACGAAACAAAATCTCCGGTAAATACATGGATATCAACCACAACCTCGTAAAAGATCTTAAGAACATGGGGATCTGGGACGAGGTGAAAGAAAAGATTGTGGAACAGCAGGGCGATATCTCTAGTATTCCTGAAATTCCGTCGTATCTGAAGCAGATCTACAAAACCTCGTTTAGCACTTCGCCCTACGCATTCATCGAGGTTGCTGCACGTGCGCAGAAGTGGGTGGATCAGGCACTCTCACGCAACATGTATCTTGAAAGCCGTGACATGAACGAAATGAAAAACGTCTACATGGCAGCGTGGAAGCAGGGACTGAAGACCACTTACTACCTCCACATGAAGCCACGCCATACTGCGGAGCAATCAACAACCTCTGTGAATAAGATGGCAATAACCGGCAAGCGCGGCTTCGCGAACGTGGTCGCACAGCCAGTCTTTGCCAACGAGGAGCCCGTTGCTTCGCCTATCCAGATGAGTCCTGTGCAGGTGCCAGAAATGGTTCCAGTGAAGGCTGAAGCGGTTTCGACGGAGGTGCCACAACCTGCAACACGAGGCTTTGCTGCTGTGGCGGACCAAGGCGCACTTCCTATAACACCCGCCATGCAAGAAGTACTCCCAGTTACGGCATCGAGCCCTTCATCCGCCCCAACTGCTCTTGCGGTAGGAGCTGTTACTGCTCTTGCGGTGGCTCCCACAGAAGAAGTATCGCGCATGGGTTTTGCCACAGTTGGAGAAGCTTCGGTTTCAGAACCTGCGACTCCCGCTCCCGCGCTCGCGCAAGCACCAGTGCAGGCAAAAAAGGCGTTCGTGTGTCCCGTTGATCCGGCAGAGCGCGCACAGTGCGATGCCTGTCAGTAGTCTGCGGAAATTAAAAATCCAGAAAGTAGAACTTATCTAAATTAAACTTCACATAACTCTATGCTCGTAGGAAAAGCAACGCCGGATGACATGAATTTGCACCCCATTAAGTATCAATGGGCGTATGATCTCTACAACCAGGCCGTGCGTAACACATGGTTCCCGCACGAAATCGCTCTGAAAGAAGATCTTGATGACTGGCAGAAAATGACCGATGACGAGCGTCATGCGGTGAAGTTCCTGATGGCGTTCTTCAACCCGGCGGAACTCATCGTAAATCGCTCGATCGCACTTGGGGTCTATCCCTATCTCAAATCTGCCGAGTGCCATCTCTATCTCGCAAAGCAAATGTGGGAGGAGGCAAATCACTGCGTCGCGTTTGAGTATGTCTTGCAGACGTTTCCATTCAACCGCGATGAAGTTTTTGCGATTCATCTCCAGACGCCTTCAATGCTTGCAAAAGAGGCATACATCAACAAGTACATGAAGCGCATGATGGAGGATTCGCTCGATATCGAGACGCCAGAAGGGAAGAAGGACTTCATTAGAAACCTCGTTGCGACGAACATCGTGATGGAAGGCATCTGGTTCTACTCGGGCTTCATGGTCGCGCTCTCATTCCGTCAGCGTAATCAGCTTCGTAACCTCGGTTCCATGATCAACTGGGTCATTCGCGACGAATCCCTCCACCTGAAGTTTGGCATCAACCTCATTCACAACATTCTTGAGGAAAATGCAGAGCTCGTGAGCGCGGATTTCGCGCAGGAGATTGCAGGTATTATCGTTGAGGGCGTGAATCTCGAAACTGCCTACAACAAAGATCTCTTCCCACACGGTATCCTCGGACTCAATGCCGACTACGTAAATCAATATGTGCAATATGTTGCAGATCGTCGCTTGGAAGAGCTTGGACTTCCTAAGCACTACAATGTGACGAACCCGGCAAAGTGGATGACAACCTCAACCGACGTCTTCGAACTCGTGAACTTCTTCGAGGCGCAGAATACGAACTACGAGGTGGATTCGGGCAAGCATTAGAAGAGGGGGAGGGGCAGAGCAAGTCGGATTGCCGACATGGCTTTTCGGGTCGCTATCTGGGCGTGCTCGCCCAGCGCTCAGTCTCGGCGCCGTCGCGCCTGCGAAGACCCTCAAAACCATGTCGTCACCCCTCCATGCTCCTTGGTGAGGGGTTGGTTGGCAACTGGCTCAAATGGCGCCAAATGAACCAGTTCTTGGCTCAGGCCTGAGAGGGAGTAGAATAGAGGTATGGAACCACAATACGATTTCGGGAAGGGAGGGGACAAGATTTTTATTGAAGGATTTCATGCGCGCATCTTGAACGGGCTTCTGCAAATTGTGTTTACGTCTGGCGAGAAGAAACACGCCTTCACGCTTCCGCTTGATCTTACAAAGAAGCTCTCTCGTGGTCTTGCAGCTCAGGTGGAAGAAATAGAAAAGAAAAACAACATTGTGATTGATGGACGCCTTCCCAACGAGCCGATGGTGAGTCCTATCCAAGCCAAACCTGTGGAGGGTACTGGAAACTAGTGATTTGCTAAAAAATTCAGGTGTGGGATAATGCAAATCTGCACTAGGCAGTCGCTGGGACGAAAGTCCTAGAGGAAAGTCCGGACACGCGTGATTAAGTTCAAATGGTAGCGGGTAACGCCCGCCTGGTCCGCCAGCTGGCGGAATCCAAGGGATGCGAACAGAGACGCTCGAGCCGAGAGGTGAGAGGCTCCGCAAGGAGTAGCTCTCATGGAAACGTGAGAGGTGCAACGGCAAAATTCCTACCTGCGTGCAAGGTCGTGTCGTCCAGCCTAAAAACTGAACGGAGAACCGCTTGAGGTGGTTGGCAACAATCATCCCAGATACATGACTGCCCTCGACAGAATCCGGCTTAACGGTGTAGACATGAAAATCCCCACCCAACAGGTGGGGATTTTCGACGTCTCGGTGGTACTATAGCGAGATGGATCAAAAACCCCTGCACATCTCGACTATGTCAGAGCACATATCAGCACCAGAAAAAACCGAGCATGTTCCGCGCACTGAAGAACGAGCATCACAGCATGAACGGGGTTTTACACACTGGGGTGACACCGTCTCTCGTTTCTTGCTCATAGCACTCTTTGCACTACTTCCCGTTCTTTTCATCCCCGTCGCGTGGGCTGGTGTAGGGCAGGGGAAGGTGCTTCTTGCGAGTGTGTTTGTTATCCTCACCGCATTTTTCTGGACGGTCGCACGATTTGCTGAGGGAGAAGTGCGTGTGTCTCGTACAATACTTATTCCGCTCTTGGGGCTCTTGCCCCTTGCCTATCTTGTTTCCTCCGCCGCTTCAGGCTGGAGTATGTCGTCGATCGTGGGCGCGGGTGTTGAGCAGGATACATTAGTGGCCGTCATACTTTGGTATGCAATTTTCGTACTCGCAACACTCATCCTCACCGACCATCGTCCGACGATTACCCGTGCTGTTCGAGCCTTTGCCTACGGACTCACCGTTCTCCTCGTCTTTCAAGTACTCTACGTCATCGTTCCCTCGGTGTTCTCGTTCGGTGTGCTCCAAACGCCGACGGCGAACCTTTTTGGATCGTGGCATGACCTTGGCATTCTCGCCGGCCTCGCGCTTTTTCTTTCGGGAGCACTCTTTGTTGGTGGGCTCATGCAGGGCGCTCAGAGACTCGTGCTTATTCCGCTTGGTCTCTCCGCGCTTTTTATCGTGCTCATTATTCACTTTAAAGACGTGTTCTGGGGGGCGGGCGCACTTTTGCTCCTTGGTTTTCTTGGCGTCGTACGGAGTGCACTTAAAGTGGATGGTGTATCGCTTCTTGAAAGTGTAAAGCGTGGCGCGCCGTGGGCAGTAGGTGCCATCCTTTTTATCGCTCTCGGATTCTTTAATGTACAGTTTGCGGAACGCTTGCCATCGCGCATTCAAATTAACGAGGTGGAAGTGCGTCCGTCATGGCAGGGGACGTTTGACGTTGCAAGGCAGTCTCTCGGCGCACCGCGCGATCTTGTGTTTGGCGCGGGTCCCAACTCATTCATCCGCGAGTGGGGCCTCTACAAGCCTCAAGAAGTCAATCTCACACCATTCTGGAATTCCGATTTCAATACTGGTGTCGGCATCATTCCTACCTCTATTTTTGCGGTCGGCGCACTTGGTCTCATTGCGTGGGCGAGCATCATTATTGCGATTCTCTTTTTCTTTGTGCGCTTCACTCGGGAAGTGCGGCCGCTTGTGCGCGGCAGGGCGCTCTTTGGTATTGCGCTCGTAGGCACCATCTATCTTGTTGGGTACCACATGATCTACACCCCAGGTGTCGCGCTTACAGGGGTCACATTCCTCTTTCTAGCTCTTCTTGCTGTGTGTGCGGCTGGCGACGCATCGCCACGCTCATTCCGTATTGGTATTGCGAAGGTGCCCGAAGTTCTTTGTGCAGTACTCATGCTCATTCTTTGTGTCGGCGTTGTCTTTTCAGCCGGAACAGCTGTGCGCGAGGTGGCTTCCAACGCGCTCGTAAATCGCGCAGCATTCACGTACCGCGACACCAGCGATCTTGCGCGCGCGGGCTCTTTCATTCAAACGGCGCTCACAATCTCACCTAAAAATGACCGCGCACACCGTGCTGCTGCCGAGCTTGGCGTGGTGCAGCTTGCGGCGCTTGCACAAAGTGGAGCAAACGATGAGGCGGCTCGTGCAACGCTGCAGGCAACACTCGAGCGCACCATCGGGCATGGTTTGACCGCCGTTGAGCTTGAAAACAACTACCAAAACTGGCTGACGCTCGCGCAGATATACGGAGAGTTTGCAGGAGCAAATGTCGATGGGGCGCTTGAAAGTGCTGTCTCTTCGTACGAGCGTGCGTTTGAGGTGCAGCCGACGAATCCGGTGCCGAAAGTGCGCTTGGCACAGATTGCTATTGCGACGGGAAATGTAGAGCGTGCCAGGACATATCTCCAGGAGGCAATCGCTCTCAAACCCGATCTCGCAATCGCATATTATTTACTCTCTCAAGTTGAGGCGTCGGCAGGGAATGGCGACGCTGCTGTCACGGCGGCGGCGCAGGCGGTACAGCTCGTACAAGAAGATCCGCTTGGCTGGTTTAACTTGGGGTACATACTCTACGCTGGTGGCGCATATGCTGAGGCGGCACAAGCGCTTGAACGTGCAGGGACTCTTGCACCAGATTATGCCAATGCACTCTTCATCCTGGGGCTTTCCTATAATCAGGTTGGTCGCACCAATGATGCGCTTATCGTCTTGGGACGTGTTGCGCAGCTTAATACATCAGAAACATGGATTCCACAACTCATTGAGAATGTGCGTGGTGGGAAGGATCCTTTTCTTGGAATCGAAGGAGCACGTTAGAATCGTGTTTCTATGATTCGTTTTCTTAAAAGCGGGCGCACGACGCTTGAAAAGACTTACAGCGGAGCGGGATGGGCTTTGTCCTATCTTTCTCTTGAGGTGCGCGGGCTTCAGGCGGCCGCGTATATTCTCGCACTTTCATCTCTCGCCTCGTCGCTCCTCGCGCTCGTGCGTGACCGTGTGCTCGCACATCTCTTTGGCGCAGGAGCCGAGCTCGACGTCTATTACGCAGCGTTCCGCGTACCGGATCTCGTGTTTATCGGCGTAGGGGCGCTGGTTTCTGCGTACGTGCTCATACCAGAACTTGCACGTCGTGATGAGGCGGCGCAACGGCGGTACATAGACGGCCTCATTGTGTGTTTTGGTGCATTGGTTGCACTTGTTGCGGGTGGTGCTGCAGTGTTTGCTCCCTCAATTCTTGCAACATTTTTCCCCGCGCTTTCCTATGCACAGGAAGAGTTGGTGCTCCTCACACGTATACTCCTGATACAAGCGGTGCTTCTGGGCTTTTCAAATATTGCTGCGGGCCTCACACAATTTAGACATCGATACGCACTCTATGCACTCTCGCCGATTGTCTATAATCTCGGCATCATTTACGGTGCGTTAGTGTTAGTTCCATCGCAGGGACTTATGGGACTTGCCTATGGCGTTGTGATTGGTGCAGTACTTCATTTAGGTATTCAATTGCCACCACTCTTGCGCGAAGGTCTTGGTAGAGAGATGGCATCACTTCCTGAATGGCGCAGCTTTTTGGCTACTGTTCGCATTTCACTTCCACGCGCACTGGCGCTCTCCTTTGGTCAGTTTGCGTTCTTTGGCCTTCTCTCGCTTGCTGCGGCACTCCCCGCGGGCTCAATCGCGGTATTTATGTTTGCCTACAATCTGCAGGGAGTTCCGCTTTCTGTGATTGGCGCAAGCTATGCAACAGCCGCATTCCCACTCCTTGCCGAGGCGCATGCGCGCGGTGCAACACACGCGTTTTTGGCGCATGCGGCGCTCGCCGTTCGTCAAATGTTTTTCTGGTCGCTCCCTGCGCTCGCGCTCGTCATCGTGCTTCGCGCGCATATTGTACGCGCTGCGCTTGGTTCGGGCGCGTTTGATTGGACCGACACGCGCCTTACCGCTGCAGCACTCGCACTCTTCTCGCTTTCTCTCGCCAGCCAAGGTGTTTCTCTTCTTCTCATTCGTGCATGGTATGCAGCGGGGAGAACGCTTATTCCACTTGCCATATCTGGCGTGACAGCCCTCACCACTCTTATTCTTGCGCACACGTATCTACGCAGTGTGCAAAATGCAGACGTCGCAAGCTTTCTTGAAGCACTGCTGCGCATTGATAACCTAGTGGGAACCGACGTTGTGGTACTCGCGTTTGCGTTTTCAGTGGCTTCCATTATGGGCGCCTTTCTACTCGTGGTTTCAATTGAATGGCATTTTGGCGGATTCGTTTCTCAGATTAAACGTTCATTTTGGCATGCGCTCACTGCTGCGTTTGTAGCCGGATGTGCTGCATACGCAACACTGCAAGTGATAGGAGACATCACACTGCTCTCGACTCTTGCCTCGGTGCTCTTTAAGGCGCTTCTCGCGGGCGGTGTGGGTGTTGCTGCTGCTGCGCTCGCCTACCATTTTCTTGGAAGCAGGGAATACGCCGAGAATGCACTCGCGCTTCGACGTCGTATCTGGCGTGATGTGGAACCGATTGCTTCGGGGGAGCAATCAACGTAGGATAAGACGGCATGTCGTCTCACATCCGTAATTTCTCCATAATCGCACCCATTGTCGCGTCTGGGTCGCTCCTTGAGAACCCTCGGTTCTCAACGGTCGGCATCGCTTCGCTCGCCGACCTGCTCTCCGACACGGGAAAACTAGAGTTTTCCCGACCCCTTTCCTACAATGTGCGCCCTCAAATTCTCTCATTTTAGTCTTCGATGAATATGTCTTCACACATTAGAAACTTTTCGATAATCGCGCACATTGACCACGGGAAATCCACCCTGGCCGATCGCATGCTCGAGCTCACCGGCACGATCGAAAAGCGAGCCATGAAAGAACAGGTCTTGGATCGTATGGATCTCGAGCGCGAGCGTGGCATCACCATTAAAATGGCTCCCGTCCGGATGAACTACAAACTACAGTCTACAAACTACACACTAAATCTGATCGATACTCCCGGCCACGTTGATTTTGCCTACGAAGTCTCACGTGCACTCTCGGCCGTTGAAGGGGTTGTGCTCCTCGTGGACGCCACACAGGGGGTTGAGGCGCAGACACTTTCGGTTCTCTCGACGGCGCGCGAATTGAAGAGGGTGATCATCCCCGTAGTAAATAAAATAGACGCACCACACGCACGTGTTGATGACGTGAAGACAGAACTCACTATGCTGCTTGGATGTGACGAGCGCGACGTGATTCTTACTTCAGGTAAGACAGGTGTTGGTGTTACAGAACTCTTGAACGCGGTTGTTGAGCGTATTCCTCCGCCCCGAAGCTCGGGAGAGAAAATGCAGGCACTCGTTTATGACTTTTCATATTCCGACCATCGCGGCGTCATCATTTATTGTCGACTCTTTGGCGGGCGCGTTTCAAAGGGAGATTCACTCAAGCTTGCAGCAGCAAACGCCTCGTTTACGGCACTTGAAGTGGGAGTCCTCACGCCCGACGAAACCCCGCGCGATGAGCTTAGGGAAGGGGAAATCGGCTACATCGTGACTGGCATTAAAAAGCCGGGTATTGCCTCTGTGGGCGACACAGTGCTCTCTGCGCGCATGAGTGGCGCTCCGCTCGGCGGTTACAGGGCTCCAGCGCCTGTTATTTGGGCGTCTGTGTACCCAGAGTCGCAAGACGATTTAGTACAGCTCCGCCAGGCGCTTGAGCGTCTGCGCCTCTCCGATTCTTCACTTTCGTACGAAGAAGAGTCCTCTGGTGTCATGGGGAAAGGATTTCGGTGTGGATTTCTCGGGATGCTTCATCTCGAGATTGTTATCGAGCGGTTGAAGCGCGAATTTGATTTACCGCTTGTGGTCACAAGTCCCACAACTGTGTACGAGATTACACTCCAAGACGGGCGTGTGGAGGAAATTTATAATCCTGCACGTTTTCCTGATGACGGCACGCTTAAATCAGTGCGCGAGCCATGGGCGGCAATTGATATCATTACACCCCCGAGTTATCTCGGCGGTATTTCGCAGATTCTATTCGATCATGAAGCGGTAGTGGGGGAGACAGAAACACTTCCCGACGGCAAGGTAAAGCTCGCAGCTGAGATGCCGCTGCGCGAGCTTATGCGAGGCTTCTTTGATCGCCTAAAAAGCGTCTCTTCAGGCTTTGCATCGCTCTCATATGAGTTGCTGGGACTGAGGAGTGCGGATGTGGTTCGACTGGACATTCTTGTTGCCGACGAGCTCGTGCCTGCATTTGCGCGCATCGTCTCAAAACGACGCGTTGGCCACGAAGCCGAAGCGCTTGTTGAGCGGCTCGAAAAGCTTCTTCCGAAACAGCTCTTCGAGCTCAAAATTCAAGCAAAATGCGATGGAAAGATCGTCGCATCGCGCAGGAAGTCAGCGATGCGCAAAGACGTAACCGGGTACCTCTACGGCGGCGACATCACACGTAAAATGAAGCTTCTTGAAAAGCAAAAGAAAGGCAAGAAGAAAATGCTTGCACGCGGGAAGGTTGATATCCCTCACGAGGTGTTTCTGAAGGTGGTGCGCGGAGGAGATGAGTAAACCTTGGTCGCTTAGATAAACAACTCCACGAGCCCTGGCGCAAAGAAGAGCACCATGCTTACGATGATGAGGACGGCAACGATACCCCAGACAAAGTTGAGGACCTTTTTTGTTTTGTGGTGGAAGAGGAAGTTCATAGGTTTGAGGCGTTTCTAAAGTGTTAGAATCGTACCACATGGCATTCGTCCGGCACAAGCGCGATCCTGTGCGCCTCATGTGGCGCCGACTCTTCATACTCATATTTTGTGCACTTCTGGTGGTTGTTCTACAGGGTGTCTGGGGGGTCTATCAAAAAGAGCGAGAATCGCGCGCTTTGCGGGAAGAGGCAGAGGCGGAATTGCGGGACCTTCGGATCCGAGAGGCCGAGCTTCACAGCGATATTTCATCTCTTTCGACCGAGAGAGGTATGGAGCAGGTCTTGCGTGAGCGTTTTGATCTCGGAAAAGATCACGAAGGGGTGGTTGTTATCGTCGAACCACCGTCTTCAGAACCTCCTCCAGCCCCGACGAATTTGGAGCGGGTTAGGGGGTGGTTTTGGTGGTGAGACGGGGGTGGGGCCCCGTTGCAAGGCCGGAGCAGCTTGGCTGCGAGGCGGGTGAGAGGCGAACACCTGGAGCCTCGCAAGACTCTGAGAGGTTTTTTTGAGCGTGCTCGCGAAAAGAAAATCCTCAGAGTGTACTGATCCTGTAAGGATCGCGCAAAATTGCAGCAGCAATTTATGTGTGACAGGGGGCGCTCGCGAAAGTGGGGCGCAAAATGCTTCCCTCGGGCAGACCTGTTTTTCCTGCTGAAAAACAGGCAGATCCTCGCCAGCTGCGGGGTCCCTCGTGAAGCATTTTGCGCCCCACTTTCGTCTCGCTTCAGGCTGGATTTTTAGGTAAAATCGCTTGTGTTCGAAAAGGCGGGATTAGTTTAGTGGCAGAACGACTGCTTCCCAAGCAGTAGATAGGAGTTCGATTCTCCTATCCCGCACAAACGGTGAGAAAAACAGCTGTCTTTACAGATATGTTTTGTTTTTGTACTGTGCCTTACAGACAAGGTAAGGAGGATCTAGTGAAACAAAAAAAGAAAATCTATCGACTTCGCCGTGCATTTATGCAGCGAGGCTTACATGGGTTGGTTCAATTGGTAAATCATATTGAGCAGTCTCGAAGGGAAGGAGTGTTTGTTCAAGAAATCGGGAGTAGTTCGATCCATGATCCCTCTGGTCACGTGGCCAGGATCAAAAAAGCCATGGGTATCCAACAGTCGATCATGGACGGCGTCTGGGCATACTTTGGAGATACCGACGCGTCTTTATACGTCGGGTTCTTTCCAGGGAAAAAGCCTTGTAGGATCGATCCTCTTGATTGGCTCATTGCACTTGTGGATTCGATCCACCGAATTCCGAGGGATTCTCAAATCTTTCTGGATAACTATATAAAGATCCTGGCGAGCGTCACGTTCGCTCCACAGACTGCCTTATCATGGGAGGAGCCTGGACTCAATGATGAGCCGATGCTCCTGAACTAGAAAGCCCAAGACGCGAGCCTAAGCTCGCGTCTTTTTATATCGCATATAAAGAGTGTGATACAATGCATGTCCTTATATCTAAGCGCATGGCGATATGACAACAGCACCCGTCACCATTTACTCGACCCCAACTTGCCACTTCTGTGGCATGGCGAAGGAGTTTTTCAAGGCGAATAATGTCGAATACACCGAGCACGATGTTGCTGCCGATCTCGAGCAGCGCCGTGTCATGATTGAGAAATCAGGACAAATGGGCGTGCCAGTAATTACTGTGGGCGACAATCTTGTGGTTGGCTTTGACGAACCAGAACTTCGCACCCTTCTCGAGCTCTAGTCATGCTAAAGTGGGGGCGCCTGCCCTCGTAGCACAATGGATAGTGCAGACCCGTCCTAAGGGTACGATTTCGGTCCGATTCCGGACGAGGGCACATGCGTACATTCCGCATATTTTTTGTCGGCGCTCTTCTTGCGGTCGCACCCCTCACTATCCCTGGTGTACCAGAGCGAATTCTTGAGTATGCGCGACCCACACCTCCGCCGCAGGTGAGTATTGTATTTGTGGGTGACATCATGCTCTCGAGAACCGTTGCTAAGAAAATGCTCCAACATGGAGCGGATTTTCCGTTTGGAAGCACGACAGACATTATTCGGCGCGCAGACATCGCATTTGGGAATCTTGAGACGACGATTACCGAGGGAGACCCTGTCGAGGCTTTTGAAATGCGCTTTCGTGCCGACGCGCATGCGCCACGGGCTTTGAAAGACGCTGGTTTTGACGTGCTTTCGCTCGCAAATAACCATACGTTTGATTTTGGTGAAAAGGGTTTACTGGACACGCTTTCAGCGCTCGATGCGGAGGGAATTATGCACGTCGGCGCTGGCAAAGATGATACCGAGGCAGGGCAGCCGATGTTTGTGAATGCAAACGGTATTCAGTTTGCGTTTCTTGCGTACACTGATCAGCGTTTCTCGGGGCGCGAAGCGGGGGAGGGGCGTCCTGGCGCCGCCTTCATGCGCTTAGAGCGCATGAAGGCGGCTGTAGCGGGCGCAAACACATTCGCCGACATCGTGATTGTATCCATGCATTCAGGGAACGAATACGAACTTGAGCCAAACGAAATGCAGATTGCATTCGCGCGCGCAGCAATCGACGCGGGTGCTGATATTGTCATAGGCCACCACCCGCATGTTGTACAAAGCGCGGAAATATACCAGGGAAAGCCGATCTTCTACAGTCTCGGTAATTTCGTGTTCGACCAGATGTGGTCTGAGGAGACTCGAACGGGACTCATGCTCGAGGTGATATTTGGCAAAGACGCGGTACTCTCAACCGCGTACTATCCGGTAGTAATAGAAGAATATGCTCGCCCTCGTCTTGCCGAAGAAAAGAGGGGACTTATCTTTGAGCGTTTGGGGCTTGAGGCCCCTGTGGATAGGACTCCTTGAGTGACGAGGAACACTGTATTATGAGTCTACTTACGAAATAACTCGTTTTTCTATGATGAATAAACACCTTATGAAATGTTGGTTGTGGAAGGGTTTGTGGGTTCTCTCGGCTCTCGCGTTTATCCTTGCGTGGATTAGTGTTCTTATGCAGGCACCGATTGGTCGCTTTGATCCACTCTTTTTCCTCTGGAACGCACTGGTTCTCGGGGTGCTTGCGACGCCAATCAAGCTTGATTGTAAGGGTTGTGCGACGTGCGACACTACTGGGCACATGTAGTCCATGGGTATTGAATACGACGCCGACAAACTCGACGACATACTCCGTCTCACACGTGAGAATAATCGTATGTTGCACGCCATGCGCCGCAACGCCTTTATTGGGGGCATTGTGCGTTTTGCAGTGTGGATTGCCTTAATCATCATTCCACTCTGGCTCTACATGCAGTATGTAGCTCCTGTTATGCAGAGCACCATGGCTGCTATGCAGCAGATACAGGGCACTGGCTCAGCGACTCAGGAACAATTCAGCAACATGCAGGCAGCGTTCGACAAGATCCGCACCCAATTCCCGCAGTATTTCGGAGGGCAATAAATATTTCGCCGTCGTTGAAAAACAAAGCGACCCCTCAAGGGGGTCGCTTTGTTTACTTACACTCAAGTGCTTGGGACCGGGGTCGAACCGGTGACCCTTCCCTCTTCAGGGGAATGCTCTACCAACTGAGCTACCCAAGCGTCCGAAAACTATAGCATAGTACCTCTTTTATTTTAAGAGAACACCCGGCTCCTGGGGGAGTCGGGTGTTCGTATTCAAAAGATCAGCCTCACGGGATAGGGAATTAGCCACTCGAGCTGATATTCTCGCAAATATCGACCGATTGAAAGAAGGGCGACTACCGCGGCACTAGGCAAGACGAACCAAAGTGCACCAAGTGTCATGAGTCCTTGTCCTGGGTATCCGAGTGTCCAATCGACGTAAATGATCAGAAGCCCAAGCATAAGAAGCGTTGTTTTCCACTTGGCGTACCACGAGACTGTAATATGCCGATGGCCGAGAATGTATCTGAGGAAGCTTAACCCCAGGTCATAGGCAAGAATAATGATCGTTAAAGCAATAAGCGTAACGTGCGGGCCCACGATATCGAACGCGACGATCGTCATGATCCAACACATCCACTTATCGCCATAGGCGTCCATGATCTTGCCGAACTTTGTGCACACATTCCACCGTCGAGCCAAGTATCCGTCGAGATAATCGGTGATGCACCCTAAGCTTGCGAACACAAGCGCTGCGTAAGTTAAGTCATAAAAATAACAGTACGCAAACGCGATCCCTAATGGGAATCGCGCCAATGTAAGAGCGGTCGGTATGTATCGAACCATTAGCTTTTCCTCCCTTTATGCGGATCATCCGCCTAGAAAGAAGAGTACAGGAGTGGAGCGTATATGCAAACTAACGTGCTCGCACTTTCAGCTTCGTTTCGCGTCGTTTGTTGATTTTTGGGAGACGAATCATGAGAATGCCATGTTTTTCTGAGGCTTCGGCCGCATCCACATCCACCTCTTCCGGCAGAAGAATGGTGCGAGAAAATGATCCCCAATAAAGTTCTCGTTGGAAGTAATTATCTTCTTCTACTTCGCGCTCATCTGTGCGTACGCCGGAAATGGTGAGCATCTCGCGGGTGAGGGAAATGTCGATAGTTTGCGGCTGAACCCCAGCAATCAACGCTTTTATCACGATATGATCAGGTGTTTGGTACACATCCACTGCAAGTTCGCCTTCTGGTTGAGGAGTAGAGGCGGAACGGCTTGGTGTGGATGTCTGCACGGGAATACTCGCGTGGCGCTCTGAGCCTTGTTGCGGCGAGAAAGAAACACGATTTGCGCGTGGATCATCAAGAAAGTCGTCGTAGTTGTCGTCGGAGCCAGTGAGGCGAGAAAAGAACGATTGTTTGCTCATGGAAAAGATAATTAAGTAACTAACGCATTCGTGGCTTAATTCGCTTCACGAATTCGAGTGCAAAGAGAACGATAATAACGCCAACCCACACTCCGGCAAAAGTACGCAACAGATGCTCCTCTGCCGTGTTGAGTATAAGTAAGTTGAAGGCGATGTGCAAAAGGGAGGCGAGGATAACCCCTGCCGCTGTGTAGAGTTCTCGTACCAGTACGGATTTGTAAAATGCATACGCAAGAAAGAGTCCTACAACTGCCGATGAGAACACATGCAAAAGCGTTGCGCCAATGAAGCGAAGGTTCCCTGTAATCACAGTCTGCACAAGAGTCTCCCCGGCAAGGGGCGAGAGGAGGAAGAGTGCGTTTTCGAGCCCTGCGAAGCCAAGGGCCAAGGCAACCATGTAAATAACCGCGTCTATCGGCTCGTCGTTCTCGCGGCGATGGAGGACGAGAAGCCACGCAACGGCATATTTTGCAAACTCCTCGATGGTTGACCACGCCGCAAACATGGCGGTTTGTGTGACGAGGATACCCGCCGCGAATTTTTGTAAAGGTACAACAAGAAGAACCGTGAGCATGCCGCCAATAAAGGCCAGTGCGATCAAGCGGCGTGGTTCGGGGTGAGTGTCTTCTTTGAGCCAAAACCAAAGCCACGCAAGTGCAGGGAAAATCCCTCCCAAAATAGCAATCGCGAAGGATTCAAGCGCGAACATGCTCTTATTGTACCAGCTCTACTTAGGCCACTTTGCAACCATAAGGAGCTCCGCATCTTTCTGGGGCAGCTTTTGCCAAACAGCTTCTGTGACGTAAGGCATAAACGGGTGGAGTGCTTTAAGAGAAATGATGAGAATCTTATGCAGCATACGCTGTCGTGAAGCCCGAGCCTCTCCAGGTTCTTTGAGTATCGGCTTTGACTCCTCGATGATCTCAGCGGCAAACCTATCCCACACAAAGTGGTAAATCTCATCAGCTGCAAGGTCGAGGCGGAATGCATCAATGTTTTTCGAGGCGTTTTTCACCAATTCGTGCGCTTCAGTAACGAGTTTCGCGTCAGTTTCAGAGAGTTTCGCATCCACATCTATATCGTGCGTGCTTTCAAGCACGAAACGTGTGATGTTCCAGAGTTTATTCGCAAAGTGTTTGTAGCCGCGTACACGATCTTCCGAGAGTTTGATATCCATCCCCGGCGCGGCACCAATGATGAGGGAGAGTCGCGTCGCATCCGCCCCGTATTTTGAAATCATGTCGAGTGGGTCAATGATATTCCCGAGGGATTTCGACATCTTGCGCCCCTGTCCATCGCGCACAAGCCCGTGCAGGTATACCTGCTTGAAGGGTACTTGTCCCACCAAGAAGCCCGACATCAAGACCATGCGTGCTACCCAGAAAAAGAGAATGTCGTAGCCGGTCTCGAGTACCGCGGTCGGGTGGAAAGTCTTCAGGTCAGCAGTTTCTTCCGGCCAGCCGAGCGTAGAAATAGTCCATATGCCCGACGAGAACCAGGTGTCGAGCACATCCGGATCCTGCTCCCATCCATCGCCCCCAGGCGCCTCGGTGCCGCAATAGACCTCGTCGCTTCGATACCACACAGGAATACGATGTCCAAACCATATTTGCCGCGAGATATTCCAGTCACGGAGGTTGTCTATCCAGTGGTAGTAGATTTTCTCGAATCTCTCGGGTGCTATTTTTACTTGCTGCGTCTCAACCACGTGGCGCATAAGCTTCTTGAGCGTCGTCATCGTTCCGGTAGGGATGCCGCTCATTTCAGAGTGGGAGATGGTGAATTCTTTATTCACTGCCACAAACCACTGCTTTTTTATCTGGGGTTCAATCAGGCCGCCGCCACGGCTATTGGTGGCGACATTGTGCACATAATTCTCATCGATTTTCTCAACAAGTCCTTTTGCGGTGAGCTTTTCCACGATAAGAGAGCGGGCTTTCTTGATGTGTTGTCCGGCAAACTCTCCCGCGATGGGGAGGAGGATACCGCGTTCATCGATCACTTGTTCGATATCCAGCCCATGTCTTTGTGCAATCTCAAAGTCCACACCCGAGTGGGCTGGGGTGATCGTCATGACACCAGAGCCAACGTCCATGTTCGCAGCTTCGTCTTTGATTACGGTTGCCGTGATGGGTCCATTTATCCACTCAAGATCAATTGTTTGTCCGTGCTTGTACCCAGCATACCGCTCGTCGTTCGGATGCATTACCACATACTTATCGCCAAATTTTGTTTCTGGGCGTACGGTGCCGATGACAAACGGGCCATACTTGAAATAGTAAAAGGGATCTTTTTGTTCCAGATATTCGATCTCGTCGTCCGAAACGGTCGTCTGCAATTTTGGATCCCAGTTCACGATGCGATTTCCGCGGTAGATGAGCCCTGCATCATACATGCGCACAAAAGCCTCCATCACCGCCTTGTAGCGCGTCTCGTCGAGCGTGTAAGCGTAGCGGCTCCAGTCGAGACTTGCTCCCATCGTCCGCACTTGATTGATAATGGTCGCCTTACTCTCCTCAGTAAACTCATCGATACGCTTCATGAGTTCTTCACGGCCGAGGTCATACCGCGTCTGCTTTTCTTTTTTATAAATATCGGTTTCCACTTTCGCTTGTGTGGCAATAGCCGCGCTGTCAGTGCCAGGAATCCAGAGCGTCTTTTTTCCATTCATGCGCGCGTAGCGAATGAGGATGTCTTCAATCGCGAGCATCGCGGCGTGTCCCATGTGGAGCGTCCCCGTCACATTCGGTGGGGGAAGGACGATGGAGTACGGTTCCGCATCGGGGGCGGTAAGTCCGTCTGCGATCATTTTGTCGGGGTTAGCGTAGCCACTTTCATCCCATAGCGCCCGCGTCTTCAACTCCTCTTCGGCGGGGTTGTAGGGTTTAAGAAACGCCTCGGGAATACCCGCGTCATTGCGAATGTGGCTAGGTTTTGAGCCGTCTTTTGACATTTCGCCATCGTAGCATGATTTGGAAAAAGGGCAGGACTTGACAAAATTATAAAATAGTTTATTATGGCTCTAGACACGAATGTAGCAAGTGCAGAGGCTTCTTCGTGGGTATCCAATCTGGATCCGCTCGTCAAAGAGCAATATACATGAGTGTTGTCGGGAGAGGCCCTTATGGACCTCATGTATAGATCTCCTGTTCGCGCAGGGTTGTAGATTGGGAACTAAACTTAAGAAGACGGTCGCATAAGCGTAGGATTGTTGTCTAGAGAGACAACCCCCGTTTTCTACTGCACATAAACTCGCCCCTCCATAGGCGAGTTTATTTTTATACCAACTTCAAATTCCCATTCGCTCGAATCGTTTCTGGTTCAGCGCATTCCTTGTTAAGGGCACGGAAATAGCCTGCGAGTGCGATCATAAGTGCATTATCGGTTGCAAGCTCGCGTGGGGGAATAAGCAGTTTCGTACTCAAGCCATAGCTCTTAATACTCTCCGCAAGGCGCTCGCGAATGTACTCATTTGCCGAAACGCCGCCGCCAACGACCAGCGATTCGATATTGTACTCCTCAATGGCACGGAGTGTCTTTGCCACAAGCACATCCGCACACGCCTCCTCGAACTCCCGCGCAATCTCCATCTTCGTTTGTTCTGACAGTGGTTGTTTCGATTCAACGAGGCGGCGAACAGCGGTTTTGAGCCCGGAGAAAGAGAAATCATAATCATCTGTATCAATCATCGGTCGCGGCAATTCAATGTGGGACTTCGTAAGTCCCACATCACGGGCGCGTTTGGCGAGTTTATCTATTTCCGGTCCGCCAGGGTAGGGAAGATCAAGCAGGCGCGCTACCTTATCAAACGCCTCGCCCACAGCATCGTCACGCGTTTGTCCCAGAAGTTCATATTTCATCCATTCGCGCGCAAGAACAAGTTCCGTGTGCCCTCCAGAAATAAGAAGTGCGAGAAGTGGAAATTGGACTTTGTGTTTTGTTTGATACTTGATACTTGATACTTGATACTTCTCATCTTGTCCGGCTAAAGCCGACAAGATGAGATGTCCTTCCATATGATTCACCGGAACAACGGGTAGATTCCACGCATGTGCAAGCGCGCGTGCAAAATTAACGCCAACCCAAAGAGCTGGTTCAAGCCCCGGGCCATGCGTCACCGCAATGCAATCAATATCGGGTTTTCCATGCTCTTTCAAAAATGCGACAAGTTGCGGGCGCAGATCGTTTTCGCGATGTAAAACCTTCTCTATCAACGATGTGTCGCCTTGATTATGTGCCGACTTCAACAACTTCGCTTCCTCCAGTGCTTTCTGGAAGAGGGGAACAAGATTCCGTTCATGTTCTCTCCGGGCTAGGCTCGGAAAAACTCCGCCATACTGTGCGTGGACTGCTTGCGAAAGAAGGGCATTCCCTAACACCTGGAACCTAACACCTAACCCCTCTCCTTCTGCTTCGATGATGCAGACAGCCGTTTCGTCGCAGCTGGTTTCTATGGCAAGGATGCGCATCAGCCATGTATACCATCATGCTATTCTTGGTCAAATGCAATCCCCTCGGCGGCGTGACGGATATATTCCGCGAGCATACGTGCGTGAGGCACTTCATTCACCATGGATGCTTTTTGTGGTCATCGTGGGGCAAGTTGCATTTCAGGTTGCCGGATTAATAGCACCGCTCTATTTGCGTGAAATTTTCAATGCGCTCGCATCAAGTGACAGGAGTACTCAGCTCGTGGAGTACATTCTGGGTGTTGTCAGCATCATTGCTGGTATTTATTTCCTCCAGTGGCTTTTCGGACGCATAAGCGCGCTCGCGCAAATGGTGATAGAGAACCGTGCCATGGCGCAGCTCTATCGCGCTTCATTTGAATATCTTATCCGGCATTCGCATACATTTTTCGCATCGCAGTTTAGTGGCACCCTTACTCGTCGCGTCAGTAAATATGCGGGCGCGTTTGAGACCATTTTTGATACCGCCATGACTTCCTTTCTCCCCGCGGCGGTGTTTGTGGTCGGTGCGGCGGGAATTCTTTTCACACACAATCGCACGCTCGGTATCGTGCTCGCCCTGTGGACGGTACTTTTTATTATCGTTCAAATAGTACTGTCTCGTTTTCATCGTCCCTATCGTCTCCTTCGTTCCGAGGCCGACAGCAAGATGGTTGGGGGGCTTTCGGATGTGATCGGTAATCAAAATGCAGTCACCTTATTTTCTGGAGAGAGGCACGAAGAAAAACGTTTCTCACGACTTGTTGAGACTTGGAGTGACGCGCAATGGAAGGCGTGGTTTATCATGACGACGATTTGGGGTGTTCAGGGACTCCTTATGGTTTCTATTAACGTCGGACTCCTTTACGGGGCGGTGATTTTTTGGCAACGGGGCGAGCTTACTATAGGAGATTTTGTCCTCATACAAACCTATCTTGTAGGGACGTTCGGGCTTTTGAGCAGTATCGCGTTTCAGCTTCGCGGATTTTACGATGCGCTTGCGGACGCTGCAGAAATGTCGGAGCTTTTGGCAACAGAGCACGAAATTCGCGACATTCCCGGTTCCCAACCGCTTCGTGTCTCAAAGGGCCTTATCGAATTTAAGAATGTTGATTTCACCTTTCACTCCGAGCGCGCCATCTTTACAGATTTTAATCTGACGATTCGAGGTGGCGAGAAGGTAGCATTCGTCGGACCTTCGGGTGCTGGGAAATCCACCATTACCAAAATCATCCTGCGCCTTTTCGACGTGAAATCGGGCAGTATCGAGATTGACGGGCAGAGCATTGCGGCGGTGACACAAGAAAGTTTGCGGAGCGCGATAGGTTTTGTGCCGCAAGAGCCGATTCTTTTTCATCGTACCCTCATGGAAAATATTCGCTACGGCAACCGTGATGCACGTGATGAAGAGGTAATCGCCGCCGCGAAGAAGGCGCATTGTCATGAATTTATCGCAGCACTTCCTCATGGGTATGAGACGTATGTGGGCGAGCGTGGTGTGAAGCTTTCTGGGGGCGAGCGTCAGCGCGTCGCGATTGCGCGTGCAATCCTTAAAAACGCCCCGATTCTTATTCTCGATGAGGCAACGGCGAGCCTGGATTCAGCGTCAGAGGTTTTAATTCAAGATGCACTTGCAAAGCTCATGAGTGGGAAGACGGTACTGGTTATCGCGCATCGTCTTTCGACCATCATGAAAATGGATCGCATCATCGCTCTTGATGATGGACGAATTGCGGAAGAGGGGACACACCAAGAACTTCTCGCGAAAAGAGGGCTCTACGCCACGCTCTGGCAACATCAAGCGGGAGGGTTCCTGCAGGATGAATAAAATACCGGTTTCTGCTATACTCGGCCGCAAGCGCGCTTAGCTCAGTGGTAGAGCATCTTCTTGACGTGAAGAGGGTCGGGGGTTCGATCCCCTCAGCGCGCACCGATGGAAATCATCTCCATAAAGAGTCCGGAAGCAATCACGAAGAGTGTCACAGCTCTTCGTAGTGGAGGTGTTGTTTTGTATCCCACAGACACTCTGTATGGCCTGGGTGCAGATGCGCTTTCGAATGAGGCACTTGCAAAAGTGCGAGAAATTAAGGGACGAGAAGAGGGAAAGCCTATACACGCTATTGTCGCCGATTTACACATGGCGGCCGAGTATGGGGAAGTGAACGAGATGGCGCTTGCGCTCGCGAGTGCGTATATGCCGGGGCCGCTCACGCTCATTCTCCGAAAGCGTGCCGATGCGGTTATTGCAATGTGCGAGGGAAGGGATGAATTCGGATTCCGCATGCCAGACACTCAATTTTGTCTCGAGCTGGCGCGTGCGTTTGGGCGACCCTATACGACGACGAGCGCCAATCTTGCGGGCATGCAACCAGACCGCTCTCCGGAGAAAATACTCGCGCAACTGGGTGCGCGAGCCAAGCTCATCGACCTTGTGATTGATGCGGGTGAGCTTCCGGAGCGATTGCCTTCGACGATTGTGGATGTGAGTGAGGGAAATATTCAGGTGTTGCGGGAGGGGGTGATTTCAGTAGGGAGCGAAAAAAGTTTTGCATAAATTGTACATCTGTGTTATAGTGCAGTAGGAAAGGAAGGTGGCACATGAGCCAGCTCCGTCGTTGGAAAAAATTTACACAAACGCATCCGCAAGAAGCAACGCACATTCTCAGTCTTGTTTTGCCTTCTTGTGAAGCTTTGCATGGATACAACCCTCATGAGCAAGCAGAAATAGTTCGGACGGATGTTCGTTGCAAGGATCTCTATGATCTTTTGCGATCACACCGCAGTGCGCTGGCACTACCTGATGACGATCTTGCGTATGCGGCGTTTGCTCTCAAGCTCTGCTACTGTATTGTCGTAAAAGCAGAGGCAAATCGAGCCAATCAGTAGGCGTCCTGTAACCACAGGATGCCTATTTTTTTTCTGCCAGCAGTTGCGATAGTTTCTCAAAATGTTCTGCAAAGTCCGCGGCAAGCGCCCAATTTTTAATAAGGTCTCGATTCGCAATTGCTGTGGAGGCGAAAACCGGCACTGCGTTTATGGGAATCTCACGTGTCTCACCTGGCGACCAAACATAAAAATCATTCTTCTCGCACAATCCCAAATCATACACCTCTTCCATTTTTTGGCGGAGCATATCCAAGGAAGCTAAGAGGTTGTCGTGCATTCTTCGGCGATCAGCGTCAACTTTTTTTATTTGATCGATGTATTTTTCATAATCTCTGAATCTCAGAGTTGATTGCTCAAGCGTTACAAATCTAATAACAAGCGTAACATAAGCTCGGAGATCGTGACCAATCGACGCGTGTCGCCCCTTCAAATAATTAACAATAGAAATTGTTTCTGGGTCATTGCGTAGTTTATTGGGGATTCTTTCGATTAAGTCAGTGATGTTCTTCCCCAAGAGAGGGAGGGTTGGTACACGACTCTCGATATAGGCATTGTACATCTCGAAAACCTCACAGCGTTCAAGGTCTTTCTGTAGTTCTTCCTCATCTTCGGGCGAGCAATTTGCGCCGGGGTTTGTGCATTGGTGAAGTCGGTGAAGAATCTTGTCCTCTGCCAGCGGTACCGTGACTTCGGAGGATTCAGCAGACGACGGTACTTGTATCTTTTCTCGCATGGAGACATTGTACCAGGCGTTAAGGCATCGGCATGAATTTTGACCACAACGGGGTTCTGGGAAACCCACGGTTTTCCCAATCCTTCCTCCACGGGAAAACAGAATGTTTTCCCGACCCCTTTCTTCCCCGTGAGGTCAAACCTCACTTCGTTCGATTTGAGCCCATTGTACTTTGACTGGAACACTATAGAAAATACTGTTTTGCACTGGAATCAGGTATTTAGCCTTGTACGTATTGGATCATCGGGTACTGAATTTGTCACATAAAACAAGGTATTTGAGCAATAGAAGCACTGAATTTTATGTACCCAATGATCTATCGAACTATATTATCTACTATCCTTGGGTATTTCTACCAAAGGGAATTAAGTAAAAATCCGAGAGCCAAAATCTTCCTGTCGGCTCTCCGTTCGGCGCTCTAGAATCAGTCACATACGCCGGAAGGATTAACTCTCGATCCTCAACAAAATGCGTTGCTCCTGGTCTCCAGTGCCCTGGGTATTCTGACAGTCGCTGGTTACGCGCGACAACTTGCAGATAATTATAAATAGGACAATTACTCGTAATATCATGCTTGGTTTCAAGTCGCGTTACCCATCGTTTCTTTCCTTCTGTGTAAACATAATTAAGCAGAGTGATTGCGAGTACAATTCGAGGATCGGGTTTAAATTCTTTTGCTCGGAGATCAATAAAGGCGGCGTTTGCTTCACGAACAGCGGATTTAATCTTTCGTATGTTTAGACCATTACGAGCCGCAAGAGCAAACCAGTCTTCAATATGCTCTCGCCAAAGAGATTTATCCTGCACGTTCGCTTGCACGGTGTGAGTTGCAGGAAACGTACTTTCATCAAAATAATCCAGGAACTTTGAGTATTTCACCGACCGAGGTTCAAAATGCACCTGGTAATCGAGTACTTTTTGCAAGGAGTCGTGAAGATCGTCTTCTTTGTCGTAAATTTCTGAGCCGATAGGCACGAGAATAACGATGCGCTTTTCAGCGAGGTTATTCTTAATAAATTGCCGCAGTGTTTCCAGGAAATATTGCCCCGCATCACCTGATCGATCTATATCCTCGACCACAATGAAAATGTCTTTTTCTTTTACTGCGCCGAACATCGCAACAAGGATCTCTTGCAACTCAAAAACGCGCTCAATGGGTTGTTTATCGAATAGGTGTGCAAATTTGCTGACGAGGTAGGAAAGACCAGTGAAAGCGGCAAGCCCTTGTGCGATTTCAGAGATCGCACCAACTGTTTTCGATGTTTTCGTATCGCCGTCAATCTGCTTCTTCACTCTCTTTCTGCTCCCCATTTGATCTGCGATATCGAGTACAAAGCCCTCCCACAGATCACGACGTTCGGGATATTTCCATGCATCAAACTCAAACCACTTAGATTTTTTTGCTTGCTCATACTGTTTACGCAATTGGTAAATAGCCGTGCTCTTTCCAGAGCCAAAACGTCCCACGTATCCAACCAACGCCGAGTAAGGTGCTTGCTGAATTACCGAATCAAGACGATTGATTTCACTCGAAAAATCCAACAAATCGTCAACGCGATACGTTTCTTCAAAGACTTCTCGTGTTTTCAGGAATCCAGACATGGTGGGTAGATTGGACAGCATTGTATCAGCGTGTTTATTTCCGGTAAAATAGTGATATGACACTCGGCAGACCCAAAAAAATCACTCCTCGCGTACTCCAAAAACTCGAAGACGCTTTTCAGATAGGGGCAACAGACGAAGAAGCCTGTAATTCAGCCAAAATTGCACCACAAACGCTGTATAACTATCAGACGGCAACCCCAGACTTTGTGGAGCAAAAAGCGAGGTGGAAACTGAACCCCATTTTAAAGGCAAAAAAGACCGTTGTAGACAATTTAGAGCGAGACCCGCATCTTGCCATGCGATACTTGGAAAAACGCTGTCCAGACGAATTTGGGAGGAATGCGCGAGGGTTTGAACTCACTCTCGCACAGGAGCGGCTTGATATGTTGCAGTCAAAAATGTTGGAACCTGCCGAGGAGGATAAAGCCGAGTTTGCTTAATTCTCATTCCGCGCGGAATAAATTTACAGATTGTTTATAGACTTCATCCAATCGCTCGTCTTGTCTACGCATGTCTGAATTGTGGTTTTATCAATACCTCTTTCTCGTGAGGTTGCCGCGTAGTAGTCGAAACAATCATCAAAGATCTTTTCTTGAACGTGTTTTGCAAACTCCTCGTTACTTTCTTTTTGTTGGAGAGTGAGAGTTAAAAACGCTTGCCCTGCAAAGAAAGCGACTGCGAGTATTGTGAGGGTTAGATATTGCATAGGAGTTTAGTTATTTCCATATCAGGATCATAAGCACTACAAATCCAAAACATGTGGCAAAGAAGTTTAATTCACTACGCAGTTTATAGATTTGCGCTTTAAGTTCTTCCACTTCGTTTGTCAGATCATCGTAGTCCATATGTGTTCACTTTTCTTGTAAAGGCGGAATTTTAGAAAACACAAAACCCGCCACGGGTCTTCGCTTACGCGAACGCACCGGTTTCCCGATACGGCGGATGAAGCAACCACATGACGGGGTTCCTACGCTCCATCCGACTTTTAGACCATGCCACCGCCGAAGCGAGGGTTTAGGTCTTTGTTTTGAAATGTTCGCTTTGAGGGCGAACGTAGACAGTTTACTTGCTTCGTACGCTCAACACAACAACTCTTGACGGTTAAGGTTCCGCTTTGTGTTGTCATGAATAAGTCCATATGTTGGGGATAAGTTAAAAGTCGGCTATATAGCCGATTTCATAAAAAACGTAAAAAAATTATCCGGCTATATAGCCGACTTTTATTTTTTACTGAATTTTAGAAACTTGTACATTCGTTTGCGCAACGAGTCATAACACACGAACCTGAACTTTATGAGTTCGGGTCAAGATAACTTCCTCCAACAGTTGACCGCTACAAAATCTAATCCGTCAGATAACAACTTAAATGTTAATGTGGATATATTGTTAGATCATCTTGCAGATACGCTGTTAGATATGTGGATTCGTGAGAAGAATATAGTTTCTACAAGAAGAAAAGTTGTTAAAATGTAGGAGTATGACTGAAAGACCTACATACTGCGTAATTGATTGCCGTGTAAGCGACCCCTCCCAACTTAAGGGCGACAGTTTGGATGATCAGGAAAAACTTGGAAGACAGTTTGCCGAACGTAGTGGTTGGATCGTTGCAGAGGTTTTCAAGAAACCGCATTCCGGAACCACTAAAGAAAGACAAGATTTTGAGGAAGTAAAAATGTACATCCGTAGTCGAATACACACTGATAAGCCCATTAAAAAATACATTATCAAATGTATTGATCGTGCAACAAGGGCAGGTTATGTGGTTTACGAGAGGATGAAGCGCGAACTTGCTGAATTAGGTGTTCAAATGTGCGACGTATATGGAATAATTCAGCCTGAACGTAACACACTTGAACACCTTGGGGTTAAATATAAGTGGAGTGAATACTACCCAAGTGAATCGGCTGAAATGATAACAGCCTATAATGGTGAGCAAGAAGTAAGACAGATTTTAACGAGAATGATTGGTGCACAAATTCGCTATGCCAGAGAAGGATGGGCAACTCGTCGTGCGCCAGACGGAATGATTAATAAGCGATTTTTCTATGATGGAAAAGACCGTGTGATTCGCGCGACTGATCCAGAGCGATCACATTACTGGGTAAAAATATTTGAGATGCGCGCGGCTGGCGTTGATGACAATGAGATTGTTAAAACCATAAACGCAATGGGATATCGCACCTTAACGACTCGACGCTGGGATCGGAGTAATAAAGAGCATCCGACCGTAGTTGGAAAGAAGGGCGGCAAATTACTTACTGTTAAACAATTACAAAGACGTATTACGCAAACAGAATATGCAGGCATTGTTTGTGAGTCGTGGACAAAGCATCAACCAGTACGACTACGAGAATTCAATGGACTGGTTTCGGTTGATCTTTTTAATCGAGCAAATCGCGGCAAAGTTTTCGTTAAGGAGCATGGGGATGGGAGCGTGGAGGTACTTTATAACTATTCTCCGTGGGGTAAAACCAAACGTTTACGTAACAATCCAGACTATCCGTGGAAAGTGATTACTTGCCCATTCTGCACCTCGGAACTTTTGGGTAGTGCACCTCGCGGAAAGTCAGGTAAGCATTTTCCCGCGTATCATTGTGGAGGAGTGAAAAACGGAAAGCGAGCACACTCTGGATTCAGAGTTAGAAAAGCAGATCTTGAGAAGTGTGTTAAAAACTACATTGATAATCTTCGCTTTGAAAAGGGTTTTTTGGAGAAACTTGAAGAGAAGTTGGTACGCAAATATCGCTCGAAAGAGAAAGACATTGTTGAAATGTCATCGGCAATCAGCAGGAGTGTAAGCGAACTTAAGGCAGAGCAAGCCCAGAAACTAAAAGCGTTTGAAGTTGCAGAAAGCATCATTACGAGAAAGATGCTTGAAAGAGAGATTGAAGCGCTCGACGTACAGATCAAAGATGCGGAGAGTAAGCGTGGCACGATTGAGGTAAACGAAAAAGGAATCAAGGGCTTTATTCGTTACGCAAAGCGCGTAATGGAACACCCTGCTGAAATACTCGAAAAGGCTGATGATTTACAGTCTCGAAGGGCTTTAATGTCGTTGTTTTTTGAGAAAACACCAACCTACCACGAAATCCTTAATGGAACACCAAAATTACAGCCTATTTTCAGGCTTTCTGAACAATTCAAGGTTGATAAATCTCTGTCTTTGACCTCACGGGGAATCGAACCCCGATTAACGCCTTGAAAAGGCGCTGTCCTAGCCGTTAGACGATGAGGCCTTACGCGGCGCATACTACAACACTTTTTGGCACTTATGAAGAGGGTATGGGAGGGGGCGGATTAAAGGACGTGGTATGCTTAAAAGGTGAAAGAATCTTTTGAACATTTACCCCGTCCTGAAGACGGGGCAGAGAAGTTGCGTCGCGCCATTCTAGAGGCGCTTACTTCTCATCCCGGAAAAATGGATTTACCATCGGAAACAACTTGAAGTGTGCAAAAGGCCTATGTTCTGTTAGTATCGTGCCTACGGAGAGGTGCGTGAGTGGTTGAAACGAGCGGTTTCGAAAACCGCCAGGTCGCAAGGCCTCGAGAGTTCGAATCTCTCCCTCTCCGCAAAAATAACGAGCCCAACACATGTGTTGGGCGACTATATTTTTGCAGGAAGAGGGGGAGATTCGAAAGACGGAGGCGGGGTACCCGCGAGCACGCGGGTCGCCGAGTCGGGGTCGCGGAAATTCTTGTGCGTCGGCACAAGAATTATTTGTGACCGAATCTCTCCCTCTCCTCAAAATAACCCCCCACAATCACATACGTTGTAGATTCGGGTCGCGCGTGATATATCCATTGGGGTAGCAGGTAATGGAGATTCGCATGACTACACGTATATCCGCGATAATTGAAGATCCGCGCTTTGAACGAACGGTTATTACCGTGATTTGTTTAAACGCACTTGTGCTAGGAATAGAAACTTTCCCCAGCGTCATGCAAACTCACGGCACGCTGTTGCGCGCAATAGATCTCGCGTTTATTGTTTTTTTCGTGGGTGAACTAAGTCTTAGGATCTATGTTCACCGCGCAGCGTTCTTCCACTGGAAACAGGGCTGGAACTGGTTCGACTTCATCATCGTCGCGCTGACCATGGCGCCGTTTGTTGAAAACGCCTCGGCACTACGAACACTGCGTATTCTTCGTGCGCTGCGACTTGTTTCTGTTGTACCGGCACTTCGCAATGTGGTTACGGGCATTGGGCGTGCCATAGGAGGATTCGCAGCTGTACTTGGCGTACTCGTCTTACTGCACTATGTTGCAGCAGTGATGGCATCCCAGATGTTTGGCCAAGCGTTTCCTGAGAAGTTCGGCAACCTCTTCATATCGCTCTTTACGTTCTTTCAGATTATGACGCTTGACGCATGGTCTGACGTCGCTCGACCTGTCATGGAAGTGTATCCGTGGTCATGGCTTCTGTTCGTGTTCTTTATTGCGACCACAGTCTTCCTCCTTCTGAGTGTGATCGTAGGTATTGCCGCGAACGCCATGCAAGAAGACACAACGAGTGAACGGTTACGAAGTCTCGAAGATAAAATCGATGAACTTACAAAGTTGATGAGTTCACGATAACGAAAGACCCGGCCTTAGAGCCGGGTCTTTTTTCTCATATCTCAGCAGGAGAATCTAATTCTTTTCTTTGTGCACAAAAGCGTAAATGTCTTCGAGTGCTTTGACAGCATCACCGGCGGCGATGTTGTTTTGATGATATCTGCCGTCGGTACAATCTCCCGCTGCCCAGAGACGAGAGTGTGAAGTGCGCTGGGTGTACGGGTCGGCAATGACTTGATTGTATTCGTTCATTTTTACGATACTCCCAAGCCACGCAGTGTTAGGGACGAGTCCAATCTCTACGAAGATGCCAGCAACAGGGAGTACCTGCTCTGCACTGTTCGCGTCTTTATAGCGCAGGCCAGAGACGAACTTTTCCCCCTCAATCGCAACCAGTTGTGTGTTGGTGAACGTTTTCATCTTTGGATGCTTCAAAACCTTCTCGACAGTGAGCTCGTCAGCGCGGAATACATCGGAACGATTAAAGAGCGAGACACTTTTGCAATATGCGAGGAGCTGCATAGCGGTTTCAAATGCCGCGTTTCCGCCTCCCACTACCGCAACATCCATATCAGCAAAGAGAGGGCCATCACATGAAGCGCAGTAGGTGACGCCTTTGTTATCAAACTCTTTGGCACCTGGGATCTCAAGTTTACGGCGATTTGAGCCGCTTGCGACAAGGAGTGTGCGAGCAGTGTGCGTTGAGCCATCGGTGCACGAAATTTCGACACCTCCTTCAACTTCCTTAACACTTTGTGCGCGGTGGGGCGAGACGATTTCCAGCCACTCGCCTTTATAACTCTCGACGTGTCCGCGAAGTTTCTTTGCAAGATCAGCACCAGAGATAGAAGGATCCCCGATCCAATTTTGAATTTCGGGGGAGACCGTGCTTTGCCCGCCCCAGTCATCAGTAATCAACACTGTTTTAAGGCGCTTGCGCGCAGCGTAGACGGCCGCCGATATTCCAGCTGGGCCACCACCAACAATTGCGAGATCATACATAGTTTTTAGTGTGTAGACTGTAGTTTGTAGTAAACAAAAAGTCTCTATATTTTACTACAGACTACAAACTATAGTCTACAGACTATTTCCTGCGAAGAAATGAAGGAAAGCCTCCCCAGATATCATCTTCTTCATTCACATCCTGCTTTTGTTGGGGCGCGAGTTCGCGGGGTTTCTGTTGATCTTTCACGGGGGGTGTCGATTCTTTTATTATCTGAGGAGCTGGCATGGGTGTCGATGCAGGAGCTTGGGTCGGTTGCTCCATTTTTCTTACTGGAGGCATTTCGGGCTCACGTTTTGCGAGTCGTGCAGGCATTGGTTGTGCCGGATATGCTACACGCCCGCCAACATTTTCTGGGAATCCTGTTGCGATAACAGTAACTTTGATTTGTCCTTTCTTGAGAGTTTCGTCTGTTACGGCGCCAAAAATAACCTTTGCCTCGGGGTCAATAGCTTCAGTAATCGCATTTGCCGCTTCTTGCACTTCGAGCATAGAGAGATCATCACCACCTGCGACAGAAAAGAGTACACCCTTTGCGCCGTTGATGGACACTTCAAGAAGTGGGGAGTTGATGGCAAGACGCGCGGCTGTTTCTGCGCGTTTCTCACCGATTGCCATACCGATACCCATGAGTGCGGAACCAGCGTTGTGCATGATTGAACGTACATCAGCAAAGTCGACGTTGATGATACCGGTCGTCGTGATGAGATCTGAAATACCCTCAACAGCTTGTTTCAGGATATCGTCGCACATCGCAAACGCATTTTTAATGCCCGTTTCTTTTGCGACAACGGAGAGGAGTTTGTCGTTGGGAATGATGATGATTGCATCGACTGATTTGCGGAGCTCCATAATACCTTGCTCTGCAAGACGTCCGCGTTGAGCGCCTTCAAAACTAAAAGGCTTTGTTACAACACCGACAGTAAGGGCTCCAAGCTCACGTGCAATTTTTGCGACAGCGGGTGCTGCGCCGGTTCCAGTGCCGCCGCCCATACCGCAGGTAACAAACACCATGTCAGAACCTTTTAGTGCTTCCTGGATCTCTTCGCGTGTCTCTTCAGCTGCTTGCTTTCCCAAATCGGGATCCATGCCGGTTCCGAGGCCGCGTGTAAGGTTTCTACCAATATGAATCTTGCGTTTTGCTTTTGATTTTGCGAGATCCTGTGCGTCAGTGTTGACTGCGAGAAAGTCGACGCCAATCACATGCGACGAGACCATGTGGTTAATGGTGTTACCACCAGAGCCGCCAACGCCAACGACACGAATTCGCGCAAAGGATTCCACATCTGGTCGTACTTGCTTTGCCATGTTGAAGGCATAGTAGCATGACTCGCACGCGTGCCTATCTTGACGGGAACGCATTCCCGATTCGCGCTTTGTGAGTTATGGAAGGAACGAACGGAACAGCGATCGGATACCGTCCATCATGGCGCGCGAAAGGTCGCCAAGCGGGCGTTGCGTGCTCATGCGCGCCTCGGCATATCCCCATCGACACAGGCCAAGCGCTGAGGCCCATGCGGCGTCAAGGGGAGATACGCGCGCGGACATGGCGGGTAGTCCAATTTGAGCAGGGAGCTTCAGTGTCGAGCGGGCAACATCCACTGCTGCTCCAAGAGAAGCGCCACCGCCGGTGAGCACAATTCCCGCAGGAAGAAGACGGTCGCGTTTCAGTGTTTTTAGGTGTGCGTGTATGAGGCCAAACATCGTCTTGAGTTGATGTACGATGACCGTATTAAGTTTCGTTGGCGGGATTGTGCTTCCGGTAACCGCGCCACGCTTTAACTGCTCTGCCTCAGGAAGTGGTAACTGGAAAGCGAGCGCAATTGCGTGCGTGATATCGGCGCTTCCGACCGGGAAGACTTTCAAAGATACAGGGCGATCGTTATCAAATACGACGAGCGAGAGTGTTTCTGCGCCAATATTAGCGAGACATACACCCGCGGTTTTCTGTGCTTTAGTGAGTATGGCGAGACTCGCGGCAAGCGGAGACGCCATGACCCCCTCGACTTCAATGCCCGCGCCTTCAACTGCCTGAATGCAGTCATCATGATGCTGAGCGAGCATGGTAATGAGGAGTGTATCAACACTGAGTTTGGTGCCCTGTAGCCCGAGTGGCCTGCCGAGAATAGGATTTCCATCGATGCGGAATTCGAGAGGAATGGTGTGTACTACGACGCGGTTGGTGAGGCGTGATGCTGCACGCTTTTCACTTTCTGCAAGTACGCGTTCAATATCATGGTGCCCTACCAGGCCACCAGAGGCCGTGAGGGTAATCTCTGCGCTTGAGGAAACTTCTTCAAGACTGACCCCTCCTACGGAGACGCGAGCGCTACTGACGGTCACTCTTGCGGCTTGAGCGGCGCGCGTCACCGCATCTTGTATCGCCTGTGTTGCGTCGCGCGGATCTGCAACGTAGCCCTTGCGAACACCCTTGGAAGGAGATGTTGCCGTTGCAAGAACTTGCAAGGGAGCCTCGGGTCCTTGCGGCGGTGCAGCAATAACAACTTTCACGTAGTCGGTACCAATATCGATTCCCGTGAATGTTTTTTGCATTAGGCGTATTGTAACGCACCAAAGCAAGAATGGGCTTCACACGCCCGTGGACTACCAAATGGTTACCAGCGTGAAAACCCCTCGGCTTTAAGTGCGCGCGCCTCAAGTGCATCCATTGCGTTTCCGTGAGGGAGTCCACGAAGATGAGCGCATCCATGTACAAAAAGGTGAGCAATGCGCGCCTGGAGCGAGACACGAAAGCGACGCGCTTCGCGCGCCGCAACGCGCACGTTTATGAAAATCTCGCCTTCGGTTTTGGAAATGGGAAATGAAAGTACGTTCGGTGTATACGTTTTATTACGATACTTACGATTCAGGCGGCGAGAAAGTGCATCTCCGCAGAGGACGAGTGAAAGGTGGTATCCCTGTGGGAGCGTGTGTTCTGCAAGGCGTAAAAACGGAAGGCGCACCGCGCTTCGCGCGGTGCGCCTCACGTCTAGAGAGATATTTTTAATCTAACGAGCAATAGGAGTTTCGTCACCGAGTCCAGACGAGCGTCCGGTTGTTGTTGGAGCTGTTTCGCGCTGCGCAGGGCGGCGAGCCTTCGGATCGCGTTCCGTGAGCTTACCTTCTTTAATGAGTTCGCGTCGCTTTTCGTGGCGTGCGATGCGTTTCAAGGCGCTCTTCTTCGAGACAGTGCTCGACTTCTTGCGCTCATAGTAGCGACGACCGCGCACGGTCTGGATGAGTCCTGTGCCCTGTACCTTACGAGAGAATTTGCGAATAACCGAAAGCGCACTTTCGGCACCACTTTTTTCTACTTGTGCATTTATCATGTGAGGGGAATTGTAACACGGGTCTTCTGGGTCAGCAAGGGAGGGCTACACCCGCACTTTCTGGCGCCGCAAATAGCTCGTTAGTTCCCGGACAGGCACTGCCTCCTGAGCATTCGTTGCCATTTCGCGCACGAGAACAGTACCCTCCATAGCCTCTTTGTGTCCCATGATGAGCATGTGAGAAATCTTCTTCCGTTTTGCGCGATCCATCTGCTCCTGGAGACGGTCGTGCAGCAGGGATTGCTCAACAAGAATGCCTTCGCGTCGCAGGTTTTCCAAAATGGGCAGCGATTTACGTCGCGCCTCAGCCCCAAGATGGGCGAAATAGAGCGGGGTTGAAGCAATGCGCGTTGGTGTTGTTTTGCTTTTCCCTCGTATTTCGCAGGTGATTGCGGCGACAGCAGCAACCCCTGGATGTCCTAAGAGACGTGTCGCAAGTGGATCATACCGACCGCCAACCGCAAATGGTACACGCGTCCCCGTCTCTTCGTCCTTGCGCGATACTTCAAAAAGTGTGTGCGCCCAAACGTCTCTACTTCCTAGAACCGAAGAGCTGAGTTCATAGGGGACATCAGATATTTCAAGATACTCCAGAAGATCCCAGAATCGTCGGCGTTCTTCTTCAGTAAGGTACTCAACGCTTTGTGGAGCTCGATTCATTGATGGATGTCCTTTTTCAAAGAGCTGGATGAGGGTACCCAGCGGATCTTCCGCAGCGCGCGGGCGAAGTGCTGGCGCAATTGAATCAAGGTGTTTGCGGAGAAAATGTCCCACATCGCGCACAAAACGGTTGGAAGACTCAAGAGAACCGATCGAATTGATGGTGAGTACACGATCGCTGACGCCAATGTCTTCTGCGATGCCGGAAACGACTACGATGAGCAAGGCTTCGGCGATTGCGGCTGGCGCACCAACCACATGCAGTTCGAGGGTATACGATGGTGCGCCGGTTGTGTTCTTTACGAGTCGCGAGAGCAATATGATGTCACCAGGATTCCGTTTGACCGAGAGACACAGGCGAGCACTCGCAAAGAGTGGACGCTCATCTTTTCGTGCGAACGATAGGGCTGTATTTTTTTGCGACGGAAGCTGTGTTTTCCCGCCCTCGAGGGCGCGTTCAAGGGGCGTGAAGCCATAATATTCCGCAGTACGAAGTGCCCGCTCAAGAATGGATGCGGTCGATTGCAGGCGTGTGTCTTTTAGACGGATCATTGCGTGTGGTAGCTTGCGTCCCCCGGCAGTATATCGATTTGAGAGAGCGGGAATAGTCTTACCAGCACATCACCCACAATATTTTCTTGTGGGAGCGTGCCCCAGACGCGTGAGTCTGAAGAGACACGACGATTATCGCCGAGCACAAAATATTCGCCCGAGCCGAGCGTTACGGTGACGTTTGAGGGCCCACCGATGTTTTCAGGTGAAAGGTATGTTTCTGTCAGTATAAAACCTTCAGGGTTTTCAGCGCTGGAGATGGTAATTCCTGCGGTGTTGACGGTAATGGTCTCTCCGGGAAGACCAATGACACGTTTTATGAGAGTGCGCGGCGGAGACCAGAGTCCTGCACGGATTCTGTCGAAGAACGAACAGGGGCCAGTGTTGGGGAGGCAAAAGACAACGACGTCACCACGTTCTGGTTCATGGAGGCGATACGAGAAGCGGTCGGTGATGAGATAGTCGGCGCCGTGGAACGTGGGTTCCATAGAGGCGCCGGAGACCACATACGGTGCCGCGACAAACGAACGAATAAAGATAGCGAGCGCGAGCGCGAGCAAAACATACGACACAAAAGAGTTCTGCGCCGCTTCACGAGGAGCGTGCTCTTGTGATGTGGTTTCGGTCATCACAGGAGTATTCATCGCGGCGCAGTATACGACATGCATCACGTTGACACAAAGTATTTCAAGTGTTGGATGTGAAAAAAAGACGTCCAAAATATTTTTTGCACGTCTTTTCCTTATGCTTCAAACAAAATACTCCATACGGTATACTTCTTTTGATGACTTGGGTAATAATTGGTCTCGGAAATCCGGATGAGGAGTACGCGCGCACACGACATAACGCGGGGCGCATGGCGGTGCAAAAATTTGCCGAGGTGCATGGTTTTTCTGAGTGGAAAGATGAGAAAAAAGCAAAGAGTTTCGTTGCGCGCGGTCGTGTGGGGAGTGCGCTCGCGCTCGCGCTTCTTCCGAATACCTATATGAATAAGTCGGGAATGGCCGCGTCCTACTATATAAAGAGTGTTAAAGCGGCGGAGAAGCTCATTGTTGCCTATGACGATCTTGATCTTCCTCTGGGGAGTATAAAAATTTCATTTGATCGTGGTTCGGGAGGGCACAAAGGTATTGATTCGATTATGCGTGTACTTAAAACGCGCCGCTTTGTGCGTGTGCGCATTGGAATTTCGCCCGTGGGAGTGAGTGGCGACACGCGAAAGCCGCACGGCGAGGAGAAAGTTGAGAAATTTATTCTCGGCGATTTTTCAAAAGACGATCTCACGCAGCTTAAGAAAGTGTTTAAGCGCACAAGCGAGGCGATTCATGCGATTGTCCACGATGGTCGTGAAGTGGCAATGAATGTGTTCAACTAATCTATCGAGAGCCGACTTCGGTCGAGCTTAGGCTCCGTAGAGTTCGCTGTGTGTACCAATTTGCTCCAGGCGAACAAGTGTTCGGGATTCTTTTTTGAGAATAAGACGGTAATCGCCGGTGACATTAATACTTCGGTAACCACTCCACTCAAAACGGAGCGGATGATTTTTGAGCAGTGGATGCGCCTCGTTTGCAATAAAAAGAGAGAGACGTTCTATCGCTTTCTCTTGCACATCACGCGGCAATTTCTTGAATTGTCGTTTATACACGCGCGAGTAGACAAAGTGCATGTACCATTACTTAAGAAGTGAGGAGCGCAGGTCGTCGAGATTTGAAAACGGACCCGTAAATGTGCCTTTTTCAAATTCACGCTGCGACTGTCGCAAAAGTTTTGCGGTACGCGCGTTTGGGGAAGAAGGGGCGTCGAATTCAATTCGGCGCTCCCTCGCAAATTTACGTAGATACATGCCAAGCACGGTGCCGAGTGGGATGCCAATCTCTTTCGCCGCTTTCTGAGCCGCTTTTTTTACCTGGGTGTCGGTCTTTATTAAAATACTGGTCTTCGAATTCATATGCGAAAGTATATACTTTCGCATATTTTTGTCAATTATGGGCACTAGGCGGTGTGCGTAGAAATACGATACAATGGATCTATATTTATGAAAGACGTCTCGATTGAATACGCTCATATATACACCGGAGGCAGTATTGATACCGAGTATGTGCTTTCTCTCGACGTGCTTTCAAAGGCGCGCGAAGAGTACGCAGCGCTTGGCAAAACAGCCTCTCTCGTTGTTTTGGTAGATGATTACTCGTTTCCCGATCCTACTTTTAGTTACAACATCTTTCTAAAAGAACTTGCGCATAAAGGTTTTGCTCCGGACATTGTTCTTCGCGAGTCACAACTTATACCACTGTGCGATGAGGTGCTGGGTTTAGTCACTGACTCAAAATTGAAAGATTCGATCACTGAATATGTGCAAACAAGAAAGAAATATCCCTGTTCACTTTTCATTGCCGCTTGGTATCTCCTAAGGCTGGGGTGCATATCCTCTCCTCTCTTTAATGCAAAACATGCCGCGCCAGAACTCCTCAATATTTTACCCGAGAGTTTTAGGTCATTTGAAGAAAAGGCTTCCGCTATCATTTCTGAAACACGATACGCGAACACTGTTGCTCATATCCACCGCCACTATTTTGAAGGCCGACTGATCGCGTAAAGGGGTTTTGCAGAGTTATACACACATCCACGTTGAACATGCGTGAAATACGCACGGTATAGTAAATATATTATTCGTCGCACGGTGGGGGACGTGCGTAGACACGTTACTTATGGGAAATCGGTATCATGCATCGTTTTCGTTCGCACTTATCGCGCTCGTCATGAGCGCGTTTGTATTTCCATTATTCACGCATGCGACATCGCGCGCAGAGATACGCGCAGAAATCGCCGATCGTGCGACTGCGCGCATGTGCGCGCGACAAGCAGAACTTTCCGCACGTTTGCCACGCCCGATTATCGCGCCTTCGATTTGTGCGGGAACGCCGGCAGAACCAGCGCTCACGCTTGCGGCAAACCCAACCACAATAGACGAGGGTGAGGATGCAACACTTTCGTGGAGCACCACTAACGCAACATCCTGCACGGCAAGTGGCGGATGGAGCGGCGCGAAGAATGTTTCGGGGGAAGAAAAGGTTTCGCCAGAAAATACCACTACCTATACGCTCTCGTGCACCGGTGCAGGCGGAAGTGTGGCAAAAAGTGTGACAATCACCGTCACGCCAGCACCAGAAATGCCGACAGTGGATATTACTGCGAACCCGGTCTCAGTAACTGCAGGGCAAACAAGTGAACTTTCTTGGGTCTCTACAAACGCAACGTCGTGCACTGCTTCAAACGCATGGAGTGGCGATAAAGCAACCACGGGCTCTCAAAGTGTTACGCCGGTCATAACGAGCACCTATGCTATTTCCTGCACGGGGGCGGGTGGCACGGCAAATGATTCTGTAACTGTTACTGTAACGGCGCCAGAAGCGGCAACGCTCACACTGGTAAAGACTGTAGTGAATGATGATGCAGGAGTGGCAGACGCAGATGACTTCCAAGCAAAGATTGATGGAAATAACGTTGCGTGGAATACGGCAATTATCGTAACGCCCGGTGCACATACTGCGTCAGAAACAAATCTCGCAGGATATGTCGCGGGTGCGTGGGGAGGGGATTGTGCGGCAAATGGCTCTGTCACACTCGCCGCCGGGGAAGACAAAACATGTACGATCACGAATGACGATGCCGAACCTGAGCCAGAACCAACCATCACTGATATTGTAGTGGCCGATGATCGATTCGATACGCTTGAGGCGGCGGTCGGTGCTGCTGGTCTCGCCGATGATCTCGATAGCGACGGGCCATTCACCGTCTTTGCCCCAACGGATAGCGCATTTGATGCGCTTCCGGATGGCGTCCTCGCAAGTCTTCTTGCAGATCCGACCGGTGCACTTCGTGACGTCCTCCTCTATCACGTTGTTTCCGGAGAATTTAATTCGGCGGCCGTTGTCGCGGCCGACATGTTCACCACGCTTCTTGGTAAAGACGTCGACATTACCGTTGAAGGTCAAAATGTGCGTGTGAACGACTCGCTCATAACCGTTGTCGATGTGCAGGCTTCAAATGGTGTGATCCATATCATCGACGCGGTTTTGACTCCGCCCGTAGAGCCAACGGAAGACCATCTCTTGATTAGCGAAGTCTATTACGATGTAGCTTCGACGACGACCTCGGCACCCAATGATGCGTCGTATGAATGGCTGGAAATTTACAATCCCACAGGCAGCGCGGTAAATCTTCAGGGATGGTTTGTGGGGGATGCATCTTCAACCGATGAAATCATCGCGAATGTATCCGTGCCAGCTGGCGGATTCGTAGTTGTTGTCGCCTCGAATACCCCCGCAGGAATTCCAGGTGGGGTTTCGGTCATTAAGCTCTCAAGTTCGATTGGACAGAATGGTTTTGCAAACAGTGGCGATGGTGCCCGCCTCCTAAATGTCGCGAGCGAAGTTGTTGATAGTGTTGGTTACGGCACGAATGTGACGGTGAGTCCGAATGTGAGTATCTCCGCTCCAACGGATGGACATTCGCTTCGTCGCGTACAGCTCACCAATGACACCGATACTGCAGCTGACTGGGCAGATTCGGGGGCGCCTACACCTGGCGCTTGAGTCTTAAACTTGGGATCATACGCATGATACGTGGGAGGTAGTTTCGTTCGAAATCCTTAACGTATGAGAGATGGGGGAGTCCCAAGGTGCGTGCGCATGCTTCGTATACTGCCGTAAAGGCAAGGTGTGTGAGGAATCCCATGAGTATGCCAAGCGCAATTCGCTCCGATACGACCCATACAAACGAGCCAACAATCATGCCAAGAAAGAGAATAGTTGTCTCGCGGTCCCAATCCTTTAGGTATTCCATAGAGAACGCTTACTAACACGAAAGCATTAGAATGTCAAAGCGCGCCCCTTCGGGGCGCGCTTTGGATCCAAAACAATCAATTTATTTTTCCGCTAC